>JBBQLL010000042.1:0-27293 GCA_038327865.1 Chitinophagales bacterium
ATTTAGATATTGCTACCAAAATGGTTAGCCAAGCGGTAGATATTTACAACAACGAAAGAAGGCATTGTTCATTAAATATGCAAACGCCTAACTTTGCTCATAACAACCAATTACACCAATACAAATCGTACAAAAAGATAACTGAAATAGAACCAGTAGGGAATGTTGACTAACTTTTTTGCCCTCTCAAGGGGTAAAAAAAGTTATCAATATTCCTGGTAAAACAAACCAATTAATAACCAAAAAATGGTCAACCTATTTCAGGGTAAGACACCCTCAAAGTTAAATTTCACTAAAGAAGGTATTTTAAGACAAGCAGAATTTGTAAATAATGAATTTATGGACATGTTCTTCTATTCAATATTGAAGGAAGAGTGGAAAATTGACAAAACGAACCGCTAGGATGGTTTTTTCGTCAGGTGGGCTATATCAGTTTTGTCTATCCAAATTACATTTTACTATTTACAAAACTTTAAATATTTAAGATCTAACTTCAATTAAAAAATGTATGATTTTTTTTAAATAGCTATTCAAAAAATATGACATTTATTCAAAAATATTCCTTAATAATTACAGGTAGTGCATTTTTGATTTTCGGGCTACTTATACTTGATGACTATTTCCTTGGAGACTTATCAAAAAATGCTGCCAAAGTGTTTATTATTTGCGGAGTATTATCGGTGTTATATTATTTTATAAGAAAAAAGAAGCTTGCAGACAAGAAATAAAACTTGCTTTAATTTTTAAAAATATTGTTTTACAGTCCAGACCAAAAACATATAAACTATTTTGGGTCGACAGTTTAGTTTAAACTAATTGGAAACTCTCTAATATGTATGACACTGCAAGCAACATCGCATTGGCGTTAGCTGGTGCTGAAGTGTACCTCAGCAGCTTTTTGTTCGCTATTGGGTTGTAGTTTAGGGCTGAAAATTCTCTATTGAGCTATAAATTTTAATCTCAACTATTTGTTCGGTTATGTACTTTTATTATAGCTGAAAATTCATTGAATGCCTAGCCAGGGCCAATGTTTAAAAGCTATGCGTCACTTTAGAGACTAATTAAATACTGGCTTATGCTTACAATACTCCCCATTGTGGGATTATAAATTTAAACCGCCCCAATTTGTAAGCACATCTTACGGCACAATAATATTGCTAATACAATAATTTCAAATTAATATCCTAAAGAATTACTTATTACATTTTTATACTGCAATAATTCCGTTGCAGCTAATATTAATATAATGAAAAATAATGCAGAATTACAAAAATACGTTCAAGACATTATTAAATGGGAACCATTATTGTATGCAGCAGGAATTGGCGTTACTGCCAAAGATGGTGTCATCACTTTGTATGGATTGTTGACAACTACGCTGAAAAAGTAGAGGCAGAAAAAGCTACTAAAAATGTAATAAGCGTAAAAGCTATTGCACAAAAAATTAAACTGCATTATGGCCATTCGTTCACAAAAAACGATAACGATATTGCCAACGAAGTTTTGAACGCTTGGAAATGGAGGTGGGAAATCCCACATGATGACATTAAAGTAAAAAAAGAAGACGGGTGGGTAACATTAGAAGGGCAATTGGAATGGAACTATCAAAAAGAAGCTGCCCAAAAAGCGGTACAAAACCTAACTAGAGGAAAAAGGGGTATTAAACAACATTATCATCAAGTCGGTAGATTTAAAAGACATGATTGAAAAAGACGATGTTGAGTGTGCTTTTGAACGCAGTTGGTCAATTGATGATGAAGATATTACTGTAGACGTTATTGATAATAAGATAAAACTATCTGGCGTGGCACAGTCACTATACCAAAAAGAATAAGCTGGTAGCTTGGCTTGGAATGCTCTAGGGGTATCAATGGTAGACAATGAATTAGTAGTTGACTATTACAACTAAATATCTTAAAGACGGGCGTACTATTGTAATATTGGCACACCTTTTAATAAACATTCAACACTATAAATTTAAAAAAATGTTAACAAACAATCAACCGCCAACATCATCCCAAAAAAAGGAATCTGTAAATCAAGAACCCGTTGTAGTAATAGATAACAAAAATGAGTTTCCGGGTTATCCGCTTTACCCAGCTAATGAAGATATTTATAATAATGCCGTAGAGGAGGAAAATATAAACCCCGAAGATTTGGAAAATGAAAAAACGCCAAACCCTAAAAACGGCCCTTTGAACGAGGAAGATTTTCATGACGATGAAACAGGTGAAGACCTTGATATACCAGGCTCAGAACTTGATGATACTGACGAAGCTATTGGCGAAGAAGATGAAGAAAATAATTATTATAGTCTCGGCGGCGATAACCATAATAATTTGGAAGAAGATAACGGAGATTAACATACACATCAACCGCAACTTTAGATAAATAAATATTTTACAATCATTTAAAAATAAAATTATGGGCTTTGACGGTTATCAATTTTGGGGAATGCACATTATTTGGTGGTTTATCTGGTTTGGGTTATTGTTCTGGATGTATGCTTTGCCTTACGATGTACCTTTTCAACGAAAGAAGAAAGATTCTCCACTGGACACTTTGAGGAAACGCTTTGCCGCTGGCGAAATTACAAAAGTTGAATTTGAGGAAAGCAGAACCATACTTGAAAAGTACTAAAGCAGTTTCAATACAGGCATTAGCAACTACCAAATTATTACTTATCTGTAAAAAAAATTAAAACTATTTTTATGCCAGTACACCTAGCAAAAGATAAAAGTAAAAAAGAAATTAATAAAGCAGTAAGTGCCAATATGCACGGATTAGCAAAAGACCCAAAAGGCAGAAGCCAAAAACAGATGGTAGCTATTGCTTTTTCAGAAGCATTGAGCAAAAAGAAAACCAGCTAAAAGCAATGTTAGAGACGAAAAATAGATTAGTTGATAAAGCTCAGAAAAGTGATAGAAACATTGGGTAAGTTTATATTAGTAATAAAATAGTGCAATATGAAATTAGCTTTAATCGTTTTCGCTATTTTGATGGCTTTAATCATTATTTCTCAATTATATTTTACAATGGCAGAAACACAACCGTATCAAGTAATTAAAACAGAAAATGATTTTGAAATACGCCAATATCCTTCGGCTACAATAGCTACCGTTTCGATGAATGCAAAAACGTATAAAGAATTATCTTCTGCAGGATTTAAAAAATTGGCTTCATTTATTTTTGGGGGGAACCAAAGCAATAAAAATATAGCTATGACAACGCCTGTGCACATGGACATAAATGAGACTAAATCATCCATGAGTTTTGTGATGCCTTCTAATTACAATAAAAATAATTTACCAATACCGAATGATACGTCAATAATAATTAAAACTACTAACCAAGAGTATGTTGCAGCAATTCGATTTGGTGGCTATGCCAATGACGAAGAAATTAAAAAGTATACAAATAAATTAGAAAATGCATTGCGGGCAAAAGGAATTGAGTATTACGGAAACTTTCGTTTTTTGGGTTACAACGCGCCATATCAATTTTTAGGTAGAAAAAATGAGATTATTGTAAGTGTTAGTTGGAATAATAAATAAAGAAAAAGTTTAATATAATTTGAGAAATAAAGTAACTGTACAAGTAATGTAATTGAGTTTTTCTTTCATTAATTTGGTGGCACAATTTGTTTAAGAAAAAATGATGTTGTAGGTTCTTGCAGAATTATAGTCAACTATAAAGGCAAGTGCTACACATCACTTCTCCAAAAGTTATTTAAAGCAAATAAATGGTAGACATTACAAGAAGTTTTGTTGATTTTATTTCTAAAAAATAAAAATGAGAATCAGATATTGGTATTTCAGACGAAAATTAACATAAAGTTTATAGCCCAATTACTTTTCTTTTATACAAATACCGCCAATAGTCAAATACGTTTACTCGTGGCAGAATTATTGTACTAAATTTGTTTAACATTTGTTAAACAAACTCCGATGAGATTTAATCAAAATGAATTTTTGCCGTCTTGTGGTACTTGTGCCAAAGCAACACATTCTTTTTTCTCTGTGTTGGATACTGAAAATTTAGAAGAATTAAACCTAAATAAATCTTGTACAAGTTTTAAAAAAGGTCAAATTATTTTCTCTGAAAATGGGTTGCCATTGGGATTATTTTGTGTAAGTAATGGCAAAATTAAACTCTCTACTTCTGGACCTGATGGCAAAGAACAAATCCTACGTTTAATAAGGGGTGGCGATATTATTGGCTACCGCTCATTACTCTCAAACGACCGCTACCACTGCAACGCAGTAGCATTAGAAGATAGCAGTGTTTGCATAGTAGATAAAGCGTATTTTATGAATTTGGCTATGACCAATACAAAATTATGTTTTGCCCTTTTCAAAAAAATAAGCGACGATTTAAAAACTGCGGAAGACCATATTGTATCATTATCTCAAAAAAATGTACGTGAACGTGTAGCGGAGGCTTTGTTATTTTTTAAAGCTACTTATGGGTTTGAAAAAGATGGTCAAACCATTAATGTGCAACTTAGCCGAGAAGAAATAGCAGACTTTGTAGGCACATCTACAGAAAGTACCATCAGGTTGTTGTCTGAATTTAATACAGCCAAAATAATTGAATTGATGGGCAAGAAAATTAAAATCATCAATTACGAAAAACTTTTTAAAACTGCCAATTTACTTTATTAAAAAGCATGATAAAAATCATGTTTTTGTTTATTAATATCATAGTTTTAGTAATAAGATAGTGTCAGATTTGCACAAAATAATCTGTTATGTGTGCACACTCCTCCTCAACAAATGATGTAATTGTAAAAATTTCGGAAAAGCTATACCCATTTATAGCAGACCAGTTTACAGACTTGCAAAAGTTTAACGATGCTGATCCGCATGGCTATAAATTCTCGTTACTATTTGAGATAGTACAAAAACTTCAACACGAATTTGAGTCGCTAAAAAATTATGAATTAAAACTGGTTTTCCCTGCGGTAAAACTCGTTTTTGATACCAAAAATAACCCTGAGTTTATCCCCTCGGTAAATATTACTGAATTACAAGTTTTAACTCAAAAAAAGGAAATCATCATACAGCAATTGGTAGATGAAATTAAATGTGAAGCAGAAGCATTGTATGTACCAAAAGGGCACCCTGTGTATGCTATTATTTATGTGTTTAAAGATGCTTTCTTACATACAAAACAACAATGGAACAATATGCTTAGCAAAGTAAATAAAACTTGTACCTGCTTTGCAAAAGCCAACAATACTTTGGCCAATAAAGAAAAAATTGATGATTACTTAACCCATTTGAATGGTAAAAAATAAAACAGTTACTGCATGCTTTCATTGTGGGGATAATTGTACTGCAAAACCCATTGTAGCACACAACCATACTTTCTGTTGCGAGGGCTGTAAAATGGTGTATGAGCTATTGAGCAGTAAAGATTTGTGCAGCTATTACAACCTTAACAATAACCCAGGTATTACACAAAAAATAACAATACGTGCAAATAAATTTGCTTTTTTAGATGGGGCTAATATTATACAAAAACTAATCAGCTATACCGATGATAAGCAAACCAATGTAACATTTTACCTACCACAAATGCATTGCAGTAGCTGCCTTTGGTTGTTAGAAAATACTAATCGTATTAATGATGGTATTATTTCTTGCCGGGTAAACTTTATGAACAAGGAAGCCTTTGTAGTATTTGATAATGCCAAAACAAGCCTACGGAAAATTGTAGAAACCTTTACTGCCATTGGTTACGAGCCACATATAAGCCTACAAAATTTAGGCAATCAAGCACCAAAAAATTATAACAAACAACAACTGTACAAAATTGGTATTGCAGGTTTCTGCTTCGCCAATATTATGATGCTAAGCTTGCCTGAATATTTTGCAATTGGGCATTTATTTGATGCACAAATGGCAAGCATATTGCATTACGTAACGGTTGTGTTATCGCTACCAGTATTGTTTTATTGTGCTACCAATTTTTTTGTATTGGCTTGGCAAGGCTTACGCAAAAAATACTTAAATATAGATGTACCAATTGCTTTGGCTATCGCCATCACTTTTAGTAGAAGTATATACGAAATTTTCATCAATCATGGTGGTGGGTATTTAGATAGCATGAGTGGTATCGTATTCTTTATGTTACTAGGTCGTTTGGTACAACAACGTACCTATGAGTCTATTTCTTTTGATAGAGATTTTACATCTTTCTTTCCTATTGCAGTTGGTGTAAAACGAGGTGATGTATTTATAACACTACCTATTAATGAGATTAAGGTTGATGATGTAATAGAAGTGTATGACTATGAAATTATACCAGCCGATGCTATTTTATCAAAAGGCAAAGCAGTAATAGATTATAGTTTTGTAAGTGGCGAAAGTATGCCAGTAACAAAAGAAATAGGTGAGATTGTATATGCAGGTGGTAAACAATTGGGCGAAAAAATAGAATTATTGGTGGTAAAAGAAGTTACCCAAAGTTACCTTACGAGTTTGTGGAACAAAGAGGTGTTTACACAACAGAAAAAGCAGCCAAAATTTATTGATACAGTAAGTAAATATTTTACCATTATGTTACTGACAATAAGCGGTATTGCAGCAACGTATTGGTATTTTCAACAGCAACCACAACTCATGTGGAACGCTTTAACAACCGTCTTAATCGTTGCTTGCCCATGTGCCTTATTACTATCAGCAACGTTTACCAACGGCAACATTTTACGCATTTTAACGCGTAATAAATTCTATATCCGCCACCCAGATGTGATAGAAGACTTAGCCAATATAACCCATATTGTGTTTGATAAAACTGGCACACTTACCCAAAACAAACAAGTAAGTGTAAGCTATACTGGCTACAAATTATCTACTGATGATGAGATGGTAGTAGCGTCATTATTGGCACAGTCAAACCATCCATTAAGTCAGGTGGTTTTAAACTATTTTGATATTATTAATTATCAACAAATAACCGATTATAAAAACGTTGTAGGCAAGGGCATAGAAGGTTGGATTGAGGATAAACATATATTGCTCGGCTCTGCTAGTTTTGTCAATTATATATGCGATAAACAGTATGAGGCCGCTACATTATTTGTAAAAATTGATGGTAAAATTATAGGGCATTTTTCTATTGCAAATAATTACCGCCATGGGTTTAAGCAGTTGTTAAAATCACTAAAACGTAAGTTTCCTATATCAATTATTAGTGGTGATAATGCTGCCGAATTACAACATCTACAAGCCATTTTAGGCGAAGAGAACGAGATTCTATTTAACCAAAAACCAGATGATAAACTGTCATACATTCAATATTTACAAAACATAAAAAAGGAAAAAGTATTAATGATTGGTGATGGACTGAATGATGCAGCAGCTTTAAAGCAAAGCCATATAGGCATTGCCATTACTGACGGTAACAATAATTTTACACCCGCATCAGATGGTATTTTAGATGCGACACAATTTATAAAACTACCTCAGTTTATCAGCTTTGCTAAAGGCAGTAAATATATTATTATCACAAGTTTTTTATTGTCAATTCTGTACAATATTGTAGGCCTCTACTTTGCTTTGCTGGGCACTCTATCGCCACTGGTAGCTGCCATTTTAATGCCCATCAGCTCTGTAAGTATTATACTCGTTACTTACGGGCTTAGTGGGTTGCTGGCTAAGAAATATGATTTGTAAAAGGTGTTTACTTTTGCTGGCTTGTACCAAAAAATTTGTGAATTATTTAAATAAAAAAAGATGTCATGTACATGACACCTTAAAATTTAGATAACCTCATTGTTAGAATAACAATCTTACATAACCCCAATATATAGTAAACACTTTCAGGATTGTAACAAAAAAAATTTCACCCATAGGCAGATACATAGAAAAGCTAAGCTGGTAAAGACTTTAAAACTAAGTACCTATCTGCCTGTCTATGTGGTGAGAAAATAGTGCAAACCTCAGATTGTTGAGTATTTTAATCTGCCGCTACCAATGCATCTTGTGGTATTTCGCCAGGTATAACCAATACTTTTAACAACGCTTCAACTTCTAACAATTGCTGATGCATATCCGCAACATATTTGGCAGTTTCTTTTTTAAAATATTGCGTTAAGTCTTGGTAATAAGCAATGCCTTTTAGCAAATTTTCTTTAAAAGTTTTTAGTTGCCGTGTTTTATTGTTTGTATTAGCACTCATGCTTTTTTCTATCTCTTTTTTAAAATGCGATAAATATAAATGCAATTCATTTACAAACATATTTGGTCTCAGCTCTGCGTTTAAAATATCAGTGCGACCATAAATAAAATCTACCATTTGCTTTAGTGAAAATATACCTGAAAAATAAGCCAAATTAGGCCCAGGGCAAATCAACACAGCCTTACTTATTTTGCGTAAAGAATCTATTTCATTGCATAACAATGCAGACGTGCCTAAACCTTCGCACAAGCAATCTTTTTCTACAATACAACTTATTTCTTTAGCTACTTTTTCATCAATGCCTATCATATTATTTGCTTCGCTAACAAGCTGATTAATTTTAAGATTTTGATACTTTCTAGAGGCGGTACAAATTGGGTTCTCTGAAAATTCTGTATTGGAAATTAAATATTTCTTGGTGCAAGGGCTACCAGGCCTGCCGTCTGCAATACGCTGTAAACGTTGCACTTCTGAACTAGCTTTTCTAAAACTATTAAAAGGCACACCAAGCGGCGATATATCACTTAAATAATAATCTTCAGGTTTAGCAGTAGCCAAGTTTTGCAGGGTTTCTGCATCAACATTAGTGGCTTCTGGCACTAACAAAAACGGGCTGCCCCAGCCAGTACTATTTGCTTGGTAATAGTCAAGTAAAAATTGGTCTTCATTGGCGGTACCAATACCACCTTGTACCGTTATTCTTAAAGTTGGTGCAGTTGTAAATATTAGCTGTTCTTTTGCCGACAATGCTTGGTTGCACATGGTAAATAATTCGGTTTCTAATGCGGCTTTATTTTGCTTAAATTCTTCCATAATTGGCCCAAGCAATAAGCCATCTGTTGCAAAGGCGTGACCACCACAGTTTAAGCCAGATTCTATTCTAAATTCAGATACCAAAATACCCTTTTTTGCCAATATTCTACCTTGTGTTAACGCAGAGCGATAGTCGCTAACTTTTAGTATTATTTTCTTTTTTACAATGCCATACGTATCGGGAAAAAAATCGCTAAACTTTTCGATATATGCATATAAACGCGGATTGTAACCAGCAGAAAAAACCATTGATGAATCAAGTTTGCTATAAGCAAAACCTCTAAGCCCAGCCAATGCATCCGAATATTCTGCTGGCAGCAATTCGCCAGTGTTACCATAGTTATTTTTATCCACTTTACTCATCAAATTCACATCAATAGCACCTGCTATAATGGCTGCTCTAAGTGCTGTTTGTGAAATTAATTTTTCGTTATTATTGGTAGTGGTAAGCATTTGTAAATACTGTTGCTTTACCGCTAAATGATCTGGTAGTAATTCAAAATATTTGGTAATCTCATTGCTAGGTTCAAACGGCAAAGCCCGTAAAGTAGCTACTTGTGCATCTACAATATGCTTCACTAAATTTAAGTAGGTCGTTATGCGTTTTGCCCTGTAATCGTCTTCCACATTGCTAATAGCATTGTATGGTATTTGGTATTTTTTACAGTAAAATGATCGCATTTGCTCAATCAATTCATCTTCTACAATAGAAATAACAGAAGAGATACCAAAGCAGGCCACTTTTATTGGTGTATCGATGGTGAAACCTAAACCCATAACAGGTATGTGAAACGTGTGCAGTGTTGGTGAAATCATGTCAAAAAATTGATGTCATTAAAAATGTAGGATACCTAACGCTAGAAGCATTGTTGCAAAATTGTATCAAAGCAAATTGTTAGAAAATGACATCAATCATGTTTTGAAATTTAGTTTGGTTTTTATAATGAAACAAGCTTACACCACTATTGAAATATTATTTGCAACAATCAGACAACTGTACATCATTTGGCACCATCCCTACTTCTTCCTCAATCCAAAAACATTTTTTATGATTTTAATCATATAAAGCTATGACCCATCGCATTGTATAGCAGTACCGCATGAGGCACATTTGCAATATAATTTCTAGTTATGGGAGTCTTCATTGTTATTGCCTTATTAAGTCTCGCTATTTCCATTGGCTTTTTGGTCGCTTTTTTATGGTGTGCCAAAACGGGTCAGTACGATGATAGCTACTCACCACCCAACAGAATATTGTTTGATGATACGAAACCCTTCAACTAACAAGTCATACGTTTTATATGGAATTACAAAGATTTGCTTACGACAATAAAATGCCTCGAAATTTTGCTATTGCAACCGTGGTTTGGGGTGCTGTTGGTATGTCAGTAGGTGTTCTTATTGCTTTTCAATTGGCTTTTCCAGTATTAAATTTTGGTATTCAGTACACCACATTTGGGAGGTTACGTCCCTTGCATACCAATGCAGTAATTTTTGCATTTGTGGGTAATGGTATTTTTACGGCTGTGTATTATTCCCTACCAAGGTTGCTTAAAACGGCCATGTGGAATAATACGTTGAGTAAAATTCACTTTTGGGGCTGGCAATTAATTATTGTGGCAGCAGCCATTACATTGCCCATGGGCTTTACTGCTGCAAAAGAATATGCAGAATTAGAGTGGCCAATTGATATTGCTATTACCATTATTTGGGCAGTATTTGGTATTAACATGTTTGGTACTATTCTTACAAGGCGTGAGCGGCATTTGTATGTGGCTATTTGGTTTTTTATTGCGTCTTGGGTTACGGTGGCCATGTTGCACATTGTTAACTCAGTTGAAATTCCCGTAAGTTTTTGGAAGAGTTATTCTTGGTATGCAGGTGTGCAAGATGCACTGGTGCAATGGTGGTACGGGCACAATGCGGTGGCCTTCTTTTTAACCACGCCTTATTTAGGTGTCATGTATTATTTTCTGCCAAAAGCTGCAGAGCGGCCTATCTATTCTTATCGCCTAAGCATTATACACTTTTGGAGTTTGATATTCTTATACATCTGGGCTGGTCCGCACCATTTGTTATATACGGCTTTGCCAGAATGGGCACAATCGCTTGGTACAGCTTTTTCTATTATGTTGTTATTACCAAGTTGGGGCGGCATGATTAATGGTTTATTTACCCTGCGTGGTGCTTGGGATAAAGTGCGAGAAAATCCAGTATTGAAATTTTTTGTGGTAGCTGTTACAGCTTATGGTATGGCCACTTTTGAAGGCCCGATGTTATCATTGAAAAATGTAAATGCCATTTCTCATTATAGCGATTGGACGATTGCACACGTACACGTAGGTGCATTGGGCTGGAACGGCTTTTTAACTTTTGGTATGATGTATTGGCTAATTCCAAAAATGTTTGACACCAAATTGTACTCAATTAAACTTGCTGCTACACACTTTTGGATAGGTACACTGGGCATTATTTTATACGCCGTACCCATGTATTGGGCAGCTTTTAGAAGCTACTTTATGATGAAGGCCTTTACACCTTCTGGTCAGTTGCAATACCAGTTTATAGATATTGTACAAACAGTAGTGCCGTTTTATATATTACGTGCCATTGGCGGCACAATCTATTTGTTGGGCGTGTTTATAATGGTTTATAACTTAATTAAAACTGCTAAGCAAGGTAAGTTTATACCAACAGAATATGCTGAAGCACCAGCATTAGAAAAACAATACCAAGCACCAGCAAATCCTTTCTGGCACTCAGTTATAGAACGTAAGCCAATTATGTTGCTAACGTTTAGTTTAATAGTTGTAGCCATTGGTGGTTTGGTAGAAATGATTCCTACTTTCCTAGTAAAATCTAACGTGCCAACTATTGCCAGTGTAAAACCATATACACCATTAGAATTACAAGGTAGGGACATTTATATACGGGAAGGTTGCTACAACTGTCACTCACAAATGATTCGGCCTTTTAGGTATGAAGTAGCACGTTATGGTGAATATTCTAAAGCTGGGGAATTTGTGTATGACCATCCTTTTCAATGGGGCAGTAAACGCACAGGGCCAGACTTAGCACGTATTGGTGGTAAATATCCAGATAGCTGGCATTTTAACCACATGCTAGAACCTACCTCTATGTCGCCAGGCTCTATTATGCCAACGTATGGTTGGTTGTACGATCAAAAAATAGATATTGCTTCTACCAATTCTAAAATTCATGCTATGCGTAAAATGGGTGTGCCATACGCAGAAGGTTACGAAGCTATTGCCAATAAAGACTTGCAAACACAAGCAAAAGGCATTGCAAATAATTTAAAAAAAGATAAAATAACCGTTAGTAGCGATAAAGAAATCATAGCCTTAATTGCTTATTTGCAACGTATGGGTACCGATATAAAAACAGATACTACTAGTTATAGAAAATAAACCCCGATTGTAAGCCCTAAATCCCCAAACTATTGTTAAGCTGGTGGGTACAAAACCCAATAGTTAGGCAATAGGATGGTATAGGGTTGTAAGATAAAAAGAGTTAACTAATAAATTAATAGACATGAAATTCTCTCATTACTTAGAAAAAATAACGGGCGTTGGTATTTATCCAATGATATCGCTATTGCTATTTGTATTCTTTTTTACCGTAGTCACCATACTTGTTTTTAAGCAAAATAAAGCAGAGATAACCCATTTAGAAAACCTGCCTTTAGATAACTAAACTCATTACAACAATGCAACTAATAAAAAAAATAATAGCAACAACAATAGGTATGTTTTCGGCTGTTGTATTATTTGCTCAAACCTCTACAACAGCAAGTAGTAATGTAATAGAAGGCGATACGATGCTTGTAATTTGTATTGGACTTTTAGCTTTTGTAATTGCATTTTTAGGCAATACGCTCATCTTTTCAATGAAGTGCTACAGCGATAGAGAAAAGCTAAAAAAGCAAGCAGATAATACGATGAAAGCCGCTATGCTAATGGGTTTTATGTTTATTAGTTTGTCATCTATGGCACAGGCTACAAGCGTTGCTGCTACTGAGCCAGCGGCAATATCGCCTACCAGTGGATTTAGAATTTTGCTATATACAATTGTAGGTTTAGAAATGCTAATAATTGTCTTATTTGCGCAGCTAATTAAATACTTTATTAACCCAGAAGTTGTGCTTGTAGCCAAAGTAGAAAAAGCACCAAGGCCTGCATTAATTAATTGGGCTAAAATATGGTCTAAGATGAATCAGTTTAAACCGCTAGATCATGAGGCAAGTATCGATACTGGTCATAGTTACGATGGTATTCACGAGCTAGATAATGTAATACCACCTTGGTTTAAAGTCGCATTTCTGTTGTCTATTATCGTAGCATTTGGTTACTTCTATCGCTACCAAGTGGCTAAGTCTGCACCGTCGCAAATAGAAGAATACAATACAGAAATGGCAGAAGCCAAAGTGCAGCAAGAAGACTACTTAAAAAGCCAAAAAGATAATGTAGACGAAACAACCGTAACCATGCTAGAAGCTGATGGCATTAGTTCTGGTGCTGTACTTTATAAAAATAACTGTGTGGCTTGCCATGGTACACAAGGTCAAGGTGGGGTAGGACCAAACTTAACAGACGACTATTGGATACATAGTGGCGGCATAAAAGATATATTTAAAACATTGAAATATGGTTGGCAAGAAAAAGGTATGAAGTCTTGGAAAGATGATTTTTCACCAGTACAAATGGCGCAGTTGGCAAGCTTTGTAAAATCTTTAAAAGGCACTAAGCCACCTACACCAAAAGAGCCGCAAGGCGATTTGTACAAAGAAGTTTCAGACTCAACTGTGGTAATAAAAGTAGTGGCTATTACTGCAAAAAATTAGTGGCAATTAGTAGTAAAATGTGATGTTATGATAGATGCGGCAACAGATACGGCACACGAAGTAACTTTTAGAGATAGAGTAAGTAATGTAAACGAGAAAGGCTTACGCAAATGGGTATATGCTACCAAACCAGGCGGTAAATTTTATAAATATCGCAGCTGGGTGGCTGCTTTTTATTTGGTAATATTTTTTGTGCTGCCACTTATTCAATACAATGGTATGCCCTTCTTTATGCTCAATTTTCCTGAAGGAAAGTTTATTGTATTTGGCAACATTTTTTGGCCACAAGACTTCTTCATTTTTGCGGTTTCGATGATTACGTTTATTGTTTTTGTGGCCTTGTTTACAGTTATTTATGGCAGACTGTTTTGTGGCTGGGTTTGTCCGCAAACAGTGTTTATGGAAATGGTATTTAGAAAAATAGAATGGTTGATTGAAGGTTCAGGTGCACAACAAAAAAAGAATGAAAAGGGCAAACTTAGTACAGAACAAGTCCTGCGAAAAGCCATTAAACACATGGTGTTTGTGGTCATTTCTTTTTTAATTGCCAATACCTTTCTAGCATATGTTTTAGGGTTAAATGGCTTGCTAAAAATTATTAAAGAGCCAATAGCTAAACATACCATTTTACTTACTGGTTTATTATTTTTTACCTTTTTATTTTATGCAGTATTTGCTTTTGTAAGAGATATTATTTGCACCACCGTTTGCCCTTATGGTCGCTTGCAAAGTGTGTTGTTTGATAAAGATACCATGCAGATTTCTTACGATTATCAGCGTGGTGAACCACGAGGAAAACTATCTAAAACAGAAGTAAAAGGCGATTGTATAGACTGCCATAAATGTGTGCAAGTATGTCCAACAGGTATTGATATTCGTGATGGTGTGCAAATAGAATGTGTGGGTTGCACCGCTTGCATAGATGCTTGTGATGCAGTGATGTTTAAAATAAATAAGCCACTAGGACTTATTCGTTATGCATCGGAAAATCAAATTGCTAAGGGTACTAAGTTTCATTTCAATACACGTATGAAAGCCTATACAGTATTGCTAAGCATTTTGCTAATAGTAACCACTGTATTAATTTTTACTAGAAAAAGTGTAGATACGCATATTACAAGAGTACGTGGACAATTGTACCAAGAAGTAGGAAAAGATACATTAGGTAATTTGTTTAATGCTATTGTGCTAAATAAAACCAACAAGACTTTTAATGTAAGTATGAAGCTAGAAAATATACCTGGTGAAGTGCTTTTAGTGAGTAACAATGATTCAAAAATGAAACCCGAAGCTGTGAACGAACTCACCTTTTTTATTCGGGTAAATAAACAAAACATACATAAACGTAGTACTGATATTAAAGTAGGTATTTATAAAAATGGGCAAAAAATTCAAACTGTGAAAACGGTATTTCTTGGGCCTTTTTTGTAATTCTAACAATCATTCTTTTCATTAGAATCATTCAATCATCATCTCATTTAAATCATCAATAATTATGCACTGGGGATATAAAATATTAGCCGTGTTTGCAATTTTTGTAGTAGGTATGCTTGGTATGGTGTACGTGGCCATGCACCAAACAAACGAAATGATTGATGATAATTATTACGAGAAGGAACTCAAGTTTCAAGATAAAATAAACGCCTTTAAAAACTTGACTGCCATTGCAGAAAAAATAGTGGTACTAGATAGTAGTGATGTGGTAAAAATTAAATTACCTACGGCAACCATATCTGCACAAAGCACTGGTACCATTGAATTCGTACGCTCATCTGACCAGAGAAGAGATATTACACTACAATTAGCCACAAATGAATTTGGTGTACAGTTATTACCCAAAACTAAGTTTATACAAGGGCAATATTTGTTACGGCTCAACTGGCAAACTAACGGCAAACCTTATTTCTATCAACAGCGCATGATGATTAACAAATAATATGTTGGCAATATTTCTCATAGGATTAAGCATTGGTTTTTTGGGCAGCTTTCACTGTGTAGGTATGTGTGGGCCTATTGCTTTGTCTTTGCCAATAGCACAATATAATAAGAGCAAGCGTTTGTGGCTTATCAGTTTGTACAATATTGGCAGAGCAAGTACTTATGCTTTATTGGGTGCAACTGTAGGCAGTATTGGCAATCGTTTTTTTCTCACAGGCTATCAGCAAATATTATCAATAGTATTAGGCGTTACGGTATTGCTAATATTGATAATTGGTAAGTATGTAAACCTTGAAAGCTATGTGTTTAAAGGCTTTCATCGCAGAGTACAAGTGTTACTAGCTAAATATTTATATGCCCCTAAAAGCAATATTAATTTTTATATTATTGGTATTATTAACGGGTTGCTGCCATGTGGGTTGGTATATATGGGTGTGGCCGCTGCGGCCGCTACAGGTGGTGTAGCTAACGGTGCGATACTCATGTTTGCTTTTGGTCTAGGTACTTTACCGTTAATGGTTAGCCTAATGATACTTGGGCGAAATATTCCTGTTCCAATAAAACAAAGAATGCAAAAAGTCTTACCTTATTTTATTGGCTTTACGGCTTGTTTATTAATCCTTCGTGGTATGAACTTAGGAATACCATTTGTCAGTCCTGTGCTTAATCATCATGCGACTGGTGGTATTAGTTGTTATTAATGCTTATATAATTTAAGGTTTGTAAACATATTACACAAAAAAAATTTGTGCAAAACACAAGTAGCTACTACATAATTATACGCCTTGGTTCAATTTACAAAACGAAACTTTTATAAACGATTGATATTTTGTCTTGTACTACGCAATACGCTTTTGGGTATTTTTGATAAAAAATTTTGAGAAAACAATACAAATAGTAACAGTTTTACAAGGTAGCATTCTGATTTTTAAACCGTTAACTCTATAACAGGATATATCCCTTTTTCAAGCAACTTTTTATTTTTTTATAAATTTACAAAATTAATTTAAAAAAATTACTATATGATTCTAACGTTCTAAATAGGGCAGTTAACTTATATTGAGAAATGTAGTAATGATAACAGTTGGATCTAAAATTTTAAAATTTTTTCTAAATCGGGCAATAAAAAGTTAGAACTGGTGGTAGTCATCCCCACTTTTTAAGCACCACTTTGGCGCTTTTTTTATTCATCTCTTTTGCGGCCGAAATTAAAATAATGCGCTAGCTTAAGTGAAACAGCATTAGCACTTCCACCCTCAAACTTTACAGTTTCAAAGCGCAACCCAATATCAAAATTAATATTACCAAGTGGTTGAAATAAATAACCTGCAGTCACACTGCCTACAAAACCGTTTATTTTTTTATCAATATTAGTACCTTGGTCATATGTTGTGTAAGCACCTATAACATTGTACCCCAGTTGGGGCTCAATGTAAAAACCTCTGCCAGTTCTGTTTAACGTATAACGGTAACCTAACTTTAGCGGTGCATACAGAAGTCCACGTGTACTACTTCCTTTTTCCATAAAAACGGTTGCACCAAATTCTAAACTTATATCATCACCATCAGTAATGGGGTACGAAAATTTAATAAATGCACTATACCCTAGCCCATATTTTTCGCTATTTTTTCCAATAATTTTTGCTAGTTCAATTTGTGCAGTTGAGGCATAATGGCAAATACAAATAATGCATAGGATGACAAATTTTTTACTCATAAGTTAGTTTTTCCAAATATATAGTTATTTTTATTGTACCTAGATAGTTATTTTTATAGTAATAAATTTCTTAAACATGTTTACTGCTGAATCATTGGTTAACTATTTTAATATGTTGCCGCATCCAGAAGGTGGTTTTTATAAAGAGACGTATAGAAGCGAAGAACTAATTCCTCACAATGCTTTGCCACAAAGGTTTGTAGGTGATAGATATTTTAGTACGGCGATATATTTTTTGCTTGTGAAAGGTAATTTTTCTGGCTTTCACAAAATACAAAGTGATGAATGTTGGCATTTTTATGCTGGGCAAGCATTAATAATTTATGTGTTGCATAATGATGGTGTATTGCAAACAATACGGTTAGGTAATGATATTTTAAATGGAGAAGTTTTTCAAGCAGTTGTGCCAGCAGGTTGTTGGTTTGCAAGTGAGCCTGCCCCAGTCTCTGATTTTAGTTTTGTTGGCTGTACGGTTGCGCCAGGCTTTGATTTTGCCGACTTTGAACTGGCAAAAGCTGCTGAATTGGTTATAGCTTTTCCTGAGAATACGGATTTAATAAACAGGCTTTGTAGGTTGTAAGGTTATCCGAAAATTTTTACACGCAGTATATAATATCCTAATACACATAATGCCAAAATAATGCTGATAGCTATTATAATCCATGAATTGTCGGCTAGTTTGCGTTTGGCTTTGCGTTGCTTTTTGGCAGTAATACTTTTTTGTAATTGATGATTTAGTTGATCAATATAAGTAGGTAATTGTGCTTTATTGGTTACTATTTCAAGGCCTTCAACGGCATCATTTGCAAAGTCGTCTTCAATCATTTGTTGCTCTATGGCATTGCATTCTTCATCAGATAAATTACCTTGCAGGTAGCTCATTAGTTGGTCATCATTTAACTCACTTGAATTGTGTAATATGTTGGTTACATCTGCCATTATTGTTGTAGCATTTTCTTTTCTACCAAAATTTTCAAATTACGTTTACCGTTTTGAATATGGCTTTTTACCTGCATCATTGTAAATGGGGTTAGTTCTACAATTTGCACGTAGCTTTTCTTTTGTAAATAAAATAAAGTTACACAGGTTTTTTGGTCGGTTTGCAAGTAGTTTAAGCACTCTTCAATTAGGGTTAATGTTTTTTCTTTATTCTGTAAGGCAGCTATATCAAAGTCATCATCTGCTAGAGGTTTTGCATCATTTACATCTACAAAAATATGTTTGTCTCTTAGCTTCATTAGACAGTGATTTTTAGCTACCATATATAGCCAACTTTTAAAGTAGTCAACCTTATATTTTTGCAACTCAGTAATAGCTTTTAAAAATATTTGCTGTACAGCATCTTTTGCAGCTTCTTCGTTTTTTAAATACTTCATACAAACCCCAAAAAGCAGTAGGGTATAGCGCTGTAGCAAAATGCCTAGCCAGAAATTATTACCATCGGTGGTAAATTTTTGCAGCAATTCGGCTTCGTTTATATGTTGATATTTATCTGGCGTCACGTTTAATAAATCACAATAATAACTGTTTAGATGCACCGTTGGTAAAAATCCATAACTTGATTTTAAAATAGGTAAAATGAGTGTTGTAACAAGCATTGTGGCTGTCTGTAATTTACGTAATGAGCCCGACCATCGTAGCGAAATGACCAACCAATTATTGTTGGGCGAATTTGCTGAAATAGTGGAAGAACAAAAAGAATTTATTAAGGTAAAATGCTTGTACGATGGTTATGAAGGTTGGTGCCAGCGTGTGCAATTGGTACAAGTTGATAATTCATTAACAACTACAAAATTTGTTGCTGAACCTATTGCAACTATTAATATAAATAATTTGCCCTGCCGTGTAAGCTTTGCTACGCCTGTGTTTGATGAAGTTATGGCGTATAATAATTTTACCATCAACTATCAAGCAGTTACCACTATTAATGCGACTGAATTGGCTTTTACTAAAGAAAATATTAACAACTTATCTAATATTTTTTTAAATACACCTTACTTATGGGGCGGCAGAACGGTGTTTGGTATTGATTGTAGTGGCTTTGCCCAGCAAGTATATAAATTATTTAATAAAGTATTGCCTAGAGATGCCCATCAACAAGCAGAAAAGGGAGAGGCTTTAGGGTTTTTAGAAGAAGCAATTTGTGGCGATTTAGCTTTTTTTGATAATGAAGTAGGCTTTATAACCCATGTTGGTATAATGTTGAATAACCACCAAATTATTCATGCAAGTGGTAGTGTTAGAATTGATAGTATTGATAGTGCAGGCATCATCAGCAGCGATACCGGTTTACGTACACATAAGTTGCGAGTTGTAAAAAGATATTAATAAACAAAAACCTTATAGCTTTTTACACTACAAGCTTTTGTATATAATATTATTTTTTATGTAAATATTAATCCATTGCACTTTTTAACTTATTTGTAAGTAAATAGCCGAATACTGGAATTAAAATAGATACATAAATTAGAAAATACTTATTTGCTTTTGAGATATTATTCGATTTTTCAAAAGCATAAATTCTTGAAAGTGAGTAATACATTAAAATGATGCTAATTGATAGAAAAACTAATAAAATAAGTTCTTTTATGGTTTATTTATTTTAAAATATTAAAATTATTAGTTATCAAATAGGGTTAATATATGTTTTGCGAATAACGCATACATCCCAAGTGCAAGCTGCCCAAAGTCCTCCATAACAAGCAGGTGCACCGGCGCAACAAAGTGCATATTCTACAAAATTCATATCAACTATCTTATAGGATACACAATCATGAACAGTTGTAAAAGAACAAGTATTCCCCTCATCTTCGAAAAACGTCTTAATATCGGTGTCTGTGGATTTTGTTTCTGTCTCACTTTGACCGTTTACAATATTTCTTTTAAAAGTAATTTATTTTCTGATTCAATAATAAAAACACCTGTGAATTTTTTTTCTTTGAGTGAGTTATAAATATTTCCATTTTCTGGATTGTTAGTTACTGTAATTACGAATGGTTTAAATACAGAATTATCACGCCTATCTAAAATTTTGTACTTTTATTTTAGATGTATTCATTTCCGAACTGATGTCGGATACTCTAATATCAACTAATTCTGTACTTTTTAATATTTATGGCTGATTACTGGGTACTATTAATTCGTCTTTATTACCAGTTTTATTACAATTTAAAACAAAATGAGAGACAAAAAAGTAGATAAGGATTTACATTTTTTTTATTTCTTATTGAATATATATACTAATGGATATTTGAAAGTGGTATCAGTTAATGGTATTTGTGAATTATATTTTATAGCATTCAATAGATATTGACAGTTAGTATTTGGCGAAAAAGTTAAGTTATCGTAAAATAAGGTATCAGTTGACCAATTGTTTGTGTATTCAATATAAAATATTTTTATATCTTTATCTGCACTCAATATTGGTATGGTACTACTACCCAAAATCTCTTTGTTTAATAAAACACCTGTTGCTTGAAATAAATCTGTTAAATATTTCTTTTGCCCATTTGTTATATAATATAGCTTTAAAGAATCAGTTGAACCTGATAAAGATTTACTATTTTTTTTTACTTTAAAAAATAACGGCGTTGGTGGTGGTGAATCGTAAGTACATCTGTTTGTTTTATTGCAACTAACAGTTACTTGAAAAATTAGTAACGCTATTATTACAATAAAAAATTTCATATGTGTATATGTTTAAAGATGAATTCAGCATTTCGCTAGTTAGATTTCTACAATATTGGTAATTTCTGTCAAGTGCTGGTATATTCCAAGTATCAAACATAAACCACCCATTGTAGTCATTATTTCCCCAGATTTCATGCTATCCCCAATTCATGTGAAAGTAAAGGAAACTTGTACCGCCAGCATAAGTCTCATTTTCGCAAAAAGTGATATTGTATTGCTGGTAGCCATCACTTACCCATTCGTGACAATTAGAATAAATAGGAAACCAATTAAAAATAAGATAATCGCTACACTTGCTAATATTTCTGACCGAACTATTGAAAACCAGTATGCTCAACTAGCTACAAAATTTGATGTGTCAAATGGTAAAGTTGGTGTCACTGCATTTTGCTATAGATGGGGTGTTAATAAATACGCACAGTTATAATTTTTTAAAATTCCACTATCATTTTTAGAAAATCTAAAAAAATAATTAGAACGGTAAAATATATTTTTTCTTATTGCTATAATGGTATAGTAAATACCTCATTTATGTAATTAAAAGGCACAAAAAAACCGTTCAAACAGAACGGCTTCTTCTCAATATGTTACAATAATGTAATTATGCAGGTGTATTTTCGTCCATCAAACCCATTGCTTTAACAAAAAAGGTAAACGTACCAGGTAATGCTAACCAAAAGAATTTACGTGTAAAACCATTTATATCGTATAACATAATTAGCAGTATTACAAACCATATAAAAAAGTAAACCCAGTATTTACCAGTTGATTGTTTTGCTTCCATTTTGTTTTATTTTTTGCAAATATATAAGGTTGGGTTTTAAAGCATACAACCTGTTATTTTTTTTCCGTTGAAATGATTGTTTCTGTCTGGGAGGTATGTATTTGTTTCGGCGTATCTTTATCTATAAACAAAATTTTTATAGCTGTTAAAATAAGCATTAATGCAAATACTTTTTTTAAAGTTGTTTCTGATAGCACAATAGCCAGTTTGCTGCCAAAATAGCCGCCAATTAAAAAGCCTGCCGATACCATTAGTACCACTTTAACATCAATAAAACCTTGTTTGTAATACTGCGATACTGCTAGTATTCCTACTGGTAGTAATAAAATACCAAGCGATGTGCCTTGGGCTGATTTTTGTGAAAAAGCTAAAAAGTAAACCAATGCAGGTACTATTACAATACCGCCTCCAACACCTATCATACCACTTAACACACCAGCTACAAGCCCTATAGTTAGTAGGATGATAATAGTAATAATGGTCATTTTTTTCAATTGAAATTATTTAACAAAGTTCTCTCTATAATAAGCTATAGCTTCAGTTACAATGCTCATTGCTTTTGCCTTATCACCAAATTCTTCAACCTTAACACTCTTCTTTTCTAGTGCTTTATATTCTTCAAAAAAGTGCCTTAACTCGCTAAAAAAGTGTTGTGGTAGTTCTTCAATGTTGTTATGGTGGTTTACACTGGGGTCATTAGCGGCAACAGCAATAATTTTGTCATCTGCTTCTCCGCCGTCTATCATTTGCATTACACCAATTACTTTAGCTTCTACCAATGTTAATGGCACTAATGGTAACGATGTAATAACTAAAATGTCTAATGGATCTTTATCGCCACCATAAGTTTGTGGTATAAAACCATAGTTTACTGGATAGTGAAATGATGAGTAAATAATTCTATCTAGCTTTAATAAGCCACTAGCTTTATCAATCTCATACTTACATCGGCTGCCTTGTGGAATTTCAATAATGGCATTTACAGTTCTTGGTGCCAACTCGCCATAACTTACCCCATGCCAAGGATGAAGCACATGAGTTGTTATAATACCCATTTCTTTTTTAATAACTTTTACGCTTGTATTTTTCATTATAAATTTGGATTAAATGTATATTTTAAATCTACAACCCATTTGTTGTCTATAAAAACTACTTTTAGTTTCTTGCCTATTTTATCGTAGGTGTTGCTATAGTTTATAAGGGTTTCTTTATCGGTAATATCTGTAACCTTAAGAATATTTATTGATGCTTGCCTGTATTGTTCTCTACCATCTCTATCTTTTTCACGATAATTGGTTTCTATTTTATCTAACAATTTTTTATTCTCAGCATCATCCAACATATAGAAATAAGCTTTTGCAAAATCGCCTTTTAAAGAAGCATCTATAAATTCTCGCCCAGCATCTAAGGCATTTGAAGCGTTCTCATAACTGCTACTACTTTTACACGATGCAGTAAATAATATAAGTAATAAAAGTAATTTTTTCATTAAACAAAAAAAGTATTGGAGCGAAGATAAGTGGCTAACATATAAATACTTGGTTTTATTAGCCTTAAAATTATTTATTATGCCATATCAAAACTTTGTTTCCTCATATGTTATTATTACCGCTTAAAATTTCTTTTGTTATTTAAAAACCAAAGTACATCCTCAAGCGTAATTGATGTAGTTATCAAACTAAATAACAAAAACAAAAATCATGAAAAAAATTGCTCTTCTATTGATGTCAGCATTTGTATTAAATGCGTCAATGGCACAAAAAACAGTTATGGTGGGTGGTGCAGCTATGTATCCTACAAAAAACATTATAGAAAACGCTGTAAACTCTAAAGTTCATACCACTTTAGTTGCTGCTGTAAAAGCTGCAGGTCTGGTAGAAACTTTGTCCAGTGCTGGTCCTTTTACTGTATTCGCACCTACAAATGCTGCTTTCAACAAGTTGCCAAAAGGTACTGTAGCTACATTAGTTAAACCAGAAAACAAAGCTTTACTTACTTCAATTTTAACTTATCACGTTGTTGCAGGTAAATTTAGTGCAAAAGATATAGTGAAATTAATTAAAGCTGGTAAAGGTACTGCAGAATTAAAAACCGTACAAGGTGGTATTTTAAAAGCTTCTTTAGAAGGTAAAAAAGTTGTTTTAACTGATGCAAAAGGTGGTAAAAGTTATGTAACTATAGCTGATGTAAACCAAAGCAATGGTGTAATACATGTAATTGATACCGTATTAATGCCTTAGTACCCCTATTTATATATAAACGAAATGGACAACCTTGTGAAAGGTTGGCCATTTTTGTTTTTGTAGCACAACTTAAGTTTATAGATCAACGATAGTCCCGCTTTTCGCTACAAGTCCTCGGCTTCGTTCCTCAGCCTGCGGGCTTTTCACTGCAATCGTGGCTAAATTATTTGGGTATAATAAATTAATTTAGCTTTTAATGCTTTCTCAATTAGTAGCTTATTACTTTTAGTAAGTTGTAGAAGTGCTAAAGTGTAAATGGAAAACAAATACCTAGCAAAGTACTTAATTTTTAAAAACAATTAACTAAGAATTAGCATTAAGTACTAAAAACTTCAAAGCGACGTCTGTAGTAAACAAAAATAGAATAAACTATGGCTATTGAGTAGGCAAGGTGCACTTAAATGTGACATTGAAATCGTAGCATATTAATTTTTTAATATTAGATGCTTAGTTCGCTTTCATCATCATTAAAAAAATGTGGTAAGAAAAATAAAAAGGTTGTTGTGAAAGAAACGTAATCAATATTACTTAAGCTGAAAATTATTGTTAGATAGTTTGTCTATACTATTGCAAGCATATTAGATTGGAAATTGTGTAGCGATGGTTTTACAGATGTAAAAGCTAATGATACTTACAATTTAATGCTTTCTAAGTCACGTTCAGAAACCTGTAAGCAGCACCTACAATCTTCAAATATTGCACAGGAGAAACTTGTTACCATCTTTTATGATAAAGCAGTACCTATTGCACCAAATAATACGGTAAGTAAAAAAGATGACCCCGAAGGTAGACAACATAACAGGCGTGCAGAACTTACCCGTATTATTCCATAGCTAAATTAATCTTTTTTCATACATTTTAAAATAAACTAATAGTTTGAGTGCAAAGTAGTTAGGTTATTTTAGTATGTATAATAAGGGTGAGCAATAAATGCTACTATTCATACTACAAACTATGTATTTAAATTGTTAATAACACAATCTCTTTTTGATATTTTTTCACAATAACATATAAATGCCATTTTGTTAAAATAACAGCTTTAATATTACGGTAGCTATTATTGATGCCGTACATTATAGCAATACTCTATCCATTATCCTATCGATTTTTTTTAACTTAATATTTAAAAAACCGACGCTATGAACACTTTTGCTTTGGCAACGGATACGCAATTAATAAACGTATTCCAAAATGGAGACTCCAGTGCTTTAGAAGTATTGGTGAATCGCTATAAAGATAAAATTTATACCTCAATACTTTTTCTTGTGAAAGACAAGTATTTAGCAGAAGACTTGTTTCAAGAAGTGTTCATAAAAATTATTGATACACTTCGTGGTAATCGATACAACGAAGAAGGTAAATTTCTGCCATGGGCTTTACGAATCGCCCATAATTTATGTGTAGATTATTTTAGAAAAATTAAGCGCACACATTTTGTAGCAAGCGATGAACGTGATGTTTTTGAATCAATTGGTGCAGTAGGTGATGTTGCAGATACAAAAATGGTTCAAGGCCAAAGTCACGACAAAATTAGACGTATGTTGGATCTTTTACCTGATGAGCAAAGAGAAGTAATTGTGCTTCGCCATTTTGCTGGAATGAGTTTTAAAGAAATCGCCGATTTAACTAATAGTAGTATTAATACCTCGTTAGGTCGTATGCGGTATGGTTTAATTAACTTAAGACGAATGATGGTTGAAAAGCAAATTGTTTTATAAAAAATAGATTGAATAAATTATTAACTATCTCATCAAATATTTGGTGAGATTTTTATTTTAAAAAATGAAATAGAAAAATAATATACATCTGTAATTTTGCAAAAAATTTGCTAAAAGTGTGAATTTCAGGAAGAAATTAAAACTATTTTCCACATTTTCATAATATTTCCCCACTATTTTTTATTATTCCACTTCAATCCCTTTATCTTCGCAGCCCGAAAAAAAATATGTCAAAACAAGCACTTATTAAACAGGATGGAAAAATACTTGAAGCATTGAGTAACGCAATGTTTAAAGTTAAGTTAGAAAACGGTCACGAAATATTAGCTACCATTTCTGGCAAAATGCGAATGCATTATATTAGAATATTGCCTGGTGATAAAGTGGGTGTTGAAATGAGTCCGTACGACTTAAGTAGGGGAAGGATAATTTTTAGGTATAAATAAGTAAATAAGCCAAATGCACATAAACGCATAGGCACTTAACAAATAGGATAAATTAATTACAATGAAAGTTAGAGCAGCTATAAAAAAGCGTAGTGCAGATTGTAAAATTGTTAAACGTAAAGGTAAACTTTATGTTATAAACAAAAAGAATCCTCGCTTTAAGCAACGTCAAGGTTAATCAGATTTGAACCACAAATCAGAAATAGTAAATCACAAATTAGAAATAAATTATGGCTCGTATTGCCGGTATAGACTTACCAAAAAATAAAAGAGGCGAAATTGGACTTACCTATATTTATGGTATTGGTCGTAGTAGAGCTCAACAAATTTTGAACGATGCAGGTATTGACCTTAACAAAAAGGTTAATCAATGGAACGATGATGAGCAAACTGCCATTCGTAATTTGATAAATGCTGAATTTAAAGTAGAAGGTGCCTTACGCAGCGAAACCCAAATGAACATTAAGCGTTTATTAGATATTGCTTGTTACCGTGGTTTACGCCATCGTAAAGGGTTACCAGTACGTGGTCAGCGTACTAAAACAAATAGCCGTACTCGTAAGGGTAAACGTAAAACAGTTGCTGGTAAAAAGAAAGCAGCTAAAAAATAATTAAATAGTCAAATTCCAAAATACAAATCGTGTTTTGGAATTTGTCATTTCATAAGCCGCCAGACTATCTTTATAAAAGAGCTAAGATTTAGGGGCATTATTCATTTTAAAGACTACCTCAAACAAAAAAATGGCTAAACCAGTAAAAGCACAGAACAGTGCAAAAGCCGCAGCTAAGAAACGCATCGTAAAAGTAGATGCAGCAGGCGAAGTAAGAATTAGTGCAACTTTCAACAATATTATTGTTGCTTTCACTAACAAATCAGGTCAAGTAATCTCTTGGTC
>JBBQLL010000043.1:0-26575 GCA_038327865.1 Chitinophagales bacterium
GGTTGAATATGAAAAAACATACAACCAATACAGTGCAATAGACCATCAAAATCAAGATGGTGAATGAATGCAGCAACAAAAGAAAAACTATCCAAAATTTGTGAAGGATATG
Organism: Chitinophagales bacterium; assembly: GCA_038327865.1. GTDB lineage: Bacteria > Bacteroidota > Bacteroidia > Chitinophagales > Chitinophagaceae > Parasediminibacterium. The sequence continues at coordinate 113 of JBBQLL010000043.1, forward strand.
TATGAATTAAAGTTTGGCAATAAAAAGTCAGCATATAAACTAGCAAGAGAAATGCTGATAATAAATACTTGTAGAGGGTAAGCCAACGGCAACCGACATTGCCGCCAAAGATTTAACCATCAACAAAATAGCCGTGCAAAAAGAAGTGTTTGAAAACGTGTACTTGGTACAAGATGATATGCAAAATTACCAATGGAAAATAACTGATGAAACCCGAACCATTGCTGGTTTTGTATGTAAAAATGTTGTAACCAAAATATGTGATAGTGTGTATGTTGTAGCTTTTAATACCGACCAGATTTTAATAAGCAGCGGCCGTGAAAGTTTTGGTGGTTTACCAAGCTTAATATTGGGATTGGCAGTGCCTCGATTGCACACCACTTCGTTTGCCACTAAACTAGCACTTGTACAACCAACAGTAACCCAAACTACCCCACAACAAAAAGGCAAAAAAGCCAATTGGCAAATACTTGAAGCCGACCTTACAAAACTAAAAGCTCGATGGGGGTAATTACGGGACTAAATATATATGGAATTTTATGCTTTAATTTTCTTGAGCATTGTTAGTTAAAATATTAACTAAAAAGCAGAAAAGTTATGACCATAAAAAAAGAAACCGCCCCATTTATTGATGAGACGGTTTCTTTTTAGTATCTATTTTAATAGCAATTTATTGCTTTAATAACTTACTTGTTACTATTCTATTTCCAAGTTTATCAAGTACTACAATTTGATAAATACCAGCATTTAAACCCATTACATCTATTCGTGTAGAAATAGGCTTGTTGGTGTAGGTGCTAACATTTACAGTTTTTACAATTCTACCAGTCATATCAATTAGTTTAACAATTGACATATCAGATTTTGCAACAAAACCAATTATTACGGCATTTGTACTTGGGTTAGGATAAATCCGCAATACTTGCTTATCTAATTGAATAGAAGAAGCAATATTAGACCTACCCGGTGTTGTAGCTTTAAACGCTGTATAGTTATTAGCAGGTTGCCCATATTCATAAACTGCAATAATATTATCACTAACACTTAAATCGCTTACTACTGTTAAATGCGCTGTAATAATATAGTTGCTTACAGTTGCACTATTAAAACTGACATTGCTAGCATTAGACGTAGCATAAGCTGTAGTTATTAAACCTGTTCCATTATCCTTCACATCAAAAACCCAAGAGTAATCCGTAATTGTACCAGCAACAATAGATGAATTTACAGCTGGTGCTGGTGCGCCTGCTGCCCAAAACTCAACAGTGGTTGTACCACTAATTGTATTTACACTAATGGCTGCTTTTGGTCTAATAGTAACTGTAACAACTATATCAATATAATCGCTAAGCCCACTTGTAGCATTAGTTACTGTTAATCTAACTGATTTATTACCGCCAGTTGTATATTGGTGAGTTGGTGAAATTCCTGTTTCAGTTGGCGAAGCATCACCAAAATTCCAAACATAGCTTAAACTAGCAGCGCCATCAGTACATGTAGATGTATTAGTAAATTCTATTGTAGGGTTAGAATAATTATCACCATTGTAATTTGCATATGTACTAAAATTAGCTTTAGGCTTTATAGCAACTGTAACATTCTTGGTAATAAAATCTTGCATTAGTAAACCATTACTATTGGTAACTGTAAGAGTAACTGTGTAATTACCACTTTTTGTGTAAACATGCGTTGGGCTTGGCGAAGTAGATAGAGCTGTGAAGTCACCAAAATTCCAACTATAGGTTAATACAGCGTTTACGTCATTGACAACAGTTGTATTATTATTGGTAAATGTATATGATGGCTGTGCATATACATCTGGACTTAACACTGCCGCACCAATTGTGAAATCTGCAATAGGTTTTATGCCTACTGATAGGTTTTTTGCAACTACATTTTGAAGACTCCCGTTTGTATTTATAACAGTAAGCGTAATGGTATATGTACCACTTGCTGTATAAACATGCGAAGGATTTGTTACTGTAGAAGCAGCAGTACCATCACCAAAATCCCAGTTATACGTTAAACTATTACTTGCATCATTTACGGTTGAGGTATTTGTAAATGTGTATGATGGTTGTGCATATGCATCTGGGCTAAATACTGCAGCACCAATAGTAAAATTTGCTTTTGGCTTAATCTTTATTATTATAAGCTGTGATACTTGGTCTTGTAAACCACTTATAAGATTTGTAACTAAAAGTTTAACCGAATAATTACCGCCTGTAGTATATACATGACTTGCGGGGTTTTGACTAGTTGAAGATGTACCATCACCAAAATCCCAAGCATATTGTAAGGCAGAAGGTGTTGCAGCTGTATCAGTTGAGCTTGTGCTATTTACAAAACTAACTGTTGGCGATGCATATACGTCAGGTACTAAAGATTGACTATTTGTGAAACCAGCTTTTGGTTTAATAGCCACAGTAACATTTTGAGAAAGTGTATCTTTTTTACCCCCATTTTGGTTAGTAACAATTTGTGTTACGGTATAAGTACCACTACCTTTAAATATATGCGTAGGGCTTGCACTTGTTGAACCATAACCATCACCAAAATTCCAATTATACGTTAAGCTAGGGCAACCATCATTTACAGTCGTATGATCTGTAAATGTAAATGTTGGCCTAGCATAAACATCTGGTGTATAATTTGGAGCAGAAATAGCAAAAAAGGCATGTGGTTTAATCTGTATTACTACTATTGAATTGGTATCTACGCTGCAAGGTATTTCGTCTGTAATTCTCAGATTTACATTGTAATTACCACCACAGGTATAATGAATTGGAGTTGGATTTTGTACCGCTGCATTTGTACCATTACCAAAGTTCCATTGCCAATCAGTAATTGTAACACCATGATCATAAGAATTATCTGTAAAAGTAACCGTTGGGTTAGCATATACATCACCACCAAAATCAACATTTGTAGTGTGATGAGCATGAGGATGACCAAGCTTAATAATATGCGTAATACTATCTAAACAACCTTTATCGGTACTTACAACCAATTTTACAGGATAAACGCCAGCTGTATCAAATACTATTCTAGGGTTAATATAATCTAAACTATCACCATCTCTAAAATAGATGGCTTTGGTGGCAAAACTCCATTTATAATGCATTTTCTCATTAGCAATAGAACTGGTACTGATAAAAGAGAAATCCATGCCAGGTACAAAACATCTTTTCAAAACACTAGAAATATCTGTTAACCTAGTATCTAAATATAATATAAATTCTGGTGATGGTTTAGGGTTTAAATTAATAGTTACTGGTGTTGCATACACAATATCTGTCCCAATTGTTACACGTAATCTTACAATATAACTGCCTGTTGTAGTGTAATTATGTACCGGTGAAAACAGAGAAGAAGTTATTCCATCACCAAATTCCCAGTAGTAACTAGCGCCGGTTGTAGATGTGTTGGTAAATGTAAAACTATTGCTATTACTGTAGCAGGTTGTAAGCGCTGTACCACTTACTGAGAAACTTGCAGTAGTTGGGGCTACAGAAGTAAAGTTTTTAGTTATTTCTTCACTACAACCTTTATCGCTTGATGCAGTTAGTTTCACTGAGTAAATGCCTGGTGCAAATGTTTGGCTATATTGATTGGTTGTATATAAACTACCATCGGCAGATACCCAGTTTAATGCGGCAATACTACCAGATGCTATGGTAGACGTATTGATAAATGTATAAGCTGTGCCAACATTTGTAATGTTAAACAATGGTATTGGTTGTGGATATACAACTACTGGCATATTAGTTACAGCAACACCTAATGATGAGGTAATGGTAAGCTGCACATAATAGGTACCTGCAACGGCAAACGCATGAACAGCATTAGTTGTGGATTCAGTGACTGTATTATCACCAAAATTCCAGCTATAAGTGGCATTTAACCCATGAATAATTGATGAATTTGTAAATGTGTAACTATTATTTTTTAGACACATTGCATTACTAGCTGTAAATGCAGCAGTATCTACAACTACTGGCACACTCACTACTGGCATTGTGGTTATTATATTTTTACTTATTTGTGCGGTGCAACTATTGGCACTTGTCACAATTAGGGTAACATTAAAAGTGTTAGCAGATGCATACGTGTGTGTAGGCGATTGTAGTGTTGATGTAATAGTATTACCAAAATTCCATTGGTAACTTGCAATACTTCCAGATGTTATAGTAGCTGCTGGTAAAAAGCTCACCACATTATCGGTAACTGTAGCGGTAAAATCTACAACTGGTTGCGGTGCTACTGAAATTAATTTTACCGATACACTACTATTTGCACCTTTTGTAACAGTTAGTGTTACAGTATAATCACCAGCCGTTGTGTAAGAATATGATGGATTAAAGTTTGTATTTATTGCAGAACCATCACCAAAATTCCAAGCTTGGGTTTCAACATTACAGTTATTTGATGTATTGGTAAATATAAAATTATTACCAGTAAGGCACTGACTTGCACTGTTTACAGTAAACCCTGCATTTAAAACCGTACCAGTTTGCGTTATGGTTACACTTTGCGTAACGCTGTCTTTACAACCCTTATCAGAAACAACTATAAGTTTTACGCTATAAGTACCTGCAGTTGCATATATTTTTGTAGGATTACTAATTATATCGCCAGTACCATCACCAAAACTCCATATATAACTAGCAATTGAGCCCGCAGCAATAGTGGATGAACTTTGAAAACTATAAGCATTTCCATTACCTGCACCACCATATGTATTAAAGGATACTGTGGGTTTTGGAGACACACTCACAAATTGATCGGCGGTAGTTGTTGTTACACCATCTGTAACAATAAGATTGACTTTATATATACCAGCAGTACTGTAACTATGTGTTGGTGTTGCAGATGTACTAGTGGCGCCATCGCCAAAATCCCATACATAACTAACACTGCCGCTTATATTATTTGCTGAAAAAGCAAAACTATTATTTTGCAAACAACTCTCGGCTTTTTGCCCTGCTGCAGGTACCGCACCATTAACTGAGATAATTGGTGTAGCTAAGTATACAGTAGTTAGAATACTTGATTGAAAGCCATTAGAAGCAGTCAATAAATTTTCATTAACACTGGTAAATTGGTTTAAATTTTGAGCTTGCGAACTAATAGACATTGCACAAAATGCAACTAAAACAAGTAGATTTCTCAGGTTCATATAACAATAATTTACGCCATTAGGCATTAAGAGACAATGGTTCTTATGTTATAGAATATTGGGAGGCTTAACTAGGAGGATATTGGAAAAAACAGTTAATAATTTGTGAATGTAGGAAATTTTTTATTTTTTTTAAATATTTTTTTTTAACTAATAAATAAATGCATAATCAATAATAAGAATCACTGTAAACATATTTATTTTTTGCATGTATAATTGTTTCACCAATAGCTAAAAAGTTACAATAACTATTCTTGCTTAGCTAATTAGTTTTTAGTTTTTTATTTTTTTTCAGAATGGATTATTTAACCGCTGACTTTTGTAATTAACCACTTTATTTTAATGCAAATTATTAAGCAGCTCACATCTTCTAAATATTATGTGCAACACGTTTTTTTTATAATGTTATAATTCGTTCTCATTTAAAAGCTGAAATGTTTTTTTTAAAGAGTAAGACTACTACTTTAATAATTACTGTAAAGCTTTCTTGGTTTACATTTTTGTTATGCAGCGATTTAGATGGCTTAATAACGCATTTATTGCAATTACTTTAATATCTTTAGTTGCAGTTATTTCTTCCTTTAGTTGGGTGCAAGGTTGGTGTGCATTTTTGCCAATAATTCTATTAGTGCTATTTGGTCTTTATTTTTACGCAGTTTTACCAAAACCGCTATGCTTAAGTTGTATCAGTACTTCTGTACGGCAGGCTGCATCTTTTATTACTAAATTAGGGCGTAATGAAATGGTACTAAGTAGTGGAAGGGCTTTTGGATAAATATCTTTTACCAAGGCTGTAGCTTCTCGATGGTATTTTTTATGGTCAAGACCTAAAATATCCTTAAAATCCTTATCTACTCTAGCTTGTAGGGCAGCAATATTGGCAGCGTTCCAATTCGCATTTTCTGTGGTTACTTATTTAAATTGTTCTGTTAATTTTTAAGATAATCAAAGGTAGATAAGTATTACAGCTTCTTTTGCACTGAATATGCGTTTGAATGGCGTTGTTGGCATTTTATATAATTGATATGCCAAATTAGAGCTTTCAATTTATATAACAAAATATTTTTTTGTTTGGGTAGAATAGAAATAAATGAAAAAAAAAAGCCACAAAGCCTACTAAGTAATAAACTGAATGTAATAATTACAACTGCTTTAATTACTTAGCCTACTTTGTAGCTAGTGTTAATTTTTGTTGTATTAATACAACTTCATGCATAGTTTGCTCATCGTTTACTACCAACTACCATGCTTTTACACGTTGCATATCTGCGTTAGTAAAAAACACTTCTGCTATTATTATATCTCTGTGTTACCAGCAAGGGTTTTTAAAAGCAATTCTGCAACTGCTGCTGATGATGCAGGGTTTTGCCCCGTAATTAATAACCCATCTTGTTTTGTAAATGAACCCCAGTTTGCGACTTTACTGTATTGTGCACCTAGTTTTGTTAATTCATCTTCTAATAAAAAAGGCACTACTTTGGTTAATCCTACTGCTTCTTCCTCAGTGTTAGAAAAGCCTGTAAGCTTTTTTCCTTTTACAAGTGGCTCACCATTTTCGGTTGTCACTTTTACCAAAGCAGCAGGTGAATGGCATACAAAGGCAACGGGCTTTTGAGTGTTATAAAAATCTTGAATTAATTGTATTGAGTTGGTGTCATTTGCCAAATCCCACAATGGGCCATGCCCGCCAGGATAAAACACTGCATCATAATCTGCAGCATGTACTTCACTTAGTTTTTTGGTAGTAGCTACTTTATCAATTGCTTCATTATCCGCATAAAAACGTTTAGTAGCAGGTGTTTGGGCATCTGCGGCCTCACTTGCAGGATCTACTGGCGGTTGCCCACCATTTGGCGAAGCAATAGTTATTGTTGCACCTGCATCTGCCAAAACATAATAAGGTGCGGCAAACTCTTCAATCCAAAAACCAGTTTTTTTACCAGTGTTACCCAACTCGCTGTGAGACGTTAATACGATTAGTATGTTCATAAATTCTGTTTTAGTGCGTTTAATTTAAAATTCTGTTTTAGTGCGTTTAATTTAAAAAAGTTATAAAAAAAACATGCCATGATAAATACTATTGTTTTGTGAGATGTGTGCATTTAGTTGCTCAATTAATTTAAAACTGTGCCGTAAAACCAATATAGAAACTTCTACCAACAGATGGTATAATGCCTGGGCCTGGATATTCGTCTGTTCTTCTTGTAAAATATGACTTATCAGTTAGGTTATTTGCCCCTGCTTTGATAGTGACGTTTTTTATTTTGTAAGTGGCACTAATATCTAAAACAGTATAAGCTGGTATATAGCCTGCAACAGGATCATTGCTTGTTTTTACGTTAGACGCATCGCCATACGCATCGCCAACTTTGTTTACTTGAAAGGTTGTTGAGAAATTTTTGTTATTGAAAATTAATCCTGTTCTATTGATTGTTTTTGTTGCAGTTTCTACTCGGTTGCCTTTAAATTCGCCTGTGGTATATTTTGCATCTATATAAGCAAATGAATTAAAAATACTTAAGCCATACGTTGATTTGGTGTTGATGTATTTTAAAACATTAAATTCTATATAACTTTCTATACCCTTGTGTACGCTATTGGCAATATTTGTTCGTAATGTATAATCTACATTAGTTGTTGGGTCGGTTTTAAGTACAACGCCTATTCTATTATTATAGGCCAAATAGAAAGCTCCAATATCAAAATTTAAATAGTTTTTTATGGTGCCTCTATACCCTAAATCTGAATTAAACCCACACGCATCTTTTAAGTTAGCGTCAATTTTTGAGGTAATGCCAAAAGGCGTTATCTGACTATAATCTATGGGTCGGTATGCTTGACTAATATTGCCATAAATATTGGTATTGTTTGTGGCTTTAAATTCTACACCAATCCCAAATAAAGGAAAGGTTCTGTTACGACTTTCGTTGGATATTTGTTTTACATTGTCTTTTATTCTATACCCTTTTGCTGTACTGTGTAAATATTCAAATCTAAAGCCGGGTGTAATGGTTAGTTTATTGCCAACTCTGAAAATATTTTCAACAAATGGGGCAATATTGGTAGTTATAAAATTTAAATCATAGCCCCAATCTCCCACAATAGATACATCAAAATCGCTTCCAGTTGTGCCTTTGCCACCACCTTGCCTTTTAAACCATGCATGGGCAAATCGTACACCACCAGCCAAAGTAGATTTTTTATTCCCCAATTTATAGTTTTGAGAAACCCTTAACTCAGTGGTTAGATTATTCATTTTTTCTTTACCTACTTCTCTAGGCACAAATGCGTTTGTAGTTGGGTCAATTTCATCTAAAGCAGCTGGGCCGCCATCCTCATTACGCCAAACTAATGAACGGTTACCAAATAAATACGTTGTTTTTAAACTGATAATTGTACTTTCTGATGGATTAAAATTCGCATAAGCTGTTACAATATTCCAAGGGCTTTTCAACCAATTTCTTGACCTTGTAGCTATTTTAGGATTGGCATTAAATAAGCTATCTGATAAGCCGCCTGGCATTTTTAATTGATTGCGAAGGATTGAATATTCAATCCCAACATTTAATTTTTTTGAAGCTTTGTATTGCACTTTACCAAAACCAGAGAACTGCCACTGCTGGCTGTTTGGCCGATAACCCTCAATAGTACGATATTGTAAAAAAGCGTAGTAACTTAACTTTTTGTAAGTACCACCAATAGAATTAAAATTGTTAACCAAGCCAAAGCTACCAATGGTTTGCGAGGTAGTAAATAAAAACGGTTTGTTGGCAGTTGCTTCTTTAATTACATAATTTACCAAGCCACCAAACTGGGCACCAAATTGTAAGGATGATGCACCTCTCACCATTTCTATTCTTTGCACTGCCTCCATTGGGGGAATATAATAAGCTTCATTATAGCCATACACATCAGCACTAATATTGTACCCATTTTGTCGGGTATTCATTTCAATACTTTGTATAGGGTTTAAACCCCGTGTGGCAATACCGTTTGCAGTAAAGCCGCCACTTTCTGTTTCCACAATATTAAGCCCAGGTATGCGGCCTAAAATTTGCCTTGTATTATTAATGGCTTTATTAGCATCTAAACTATCAACCAGAATTACTTCGTTCTTTTTACCTGCGTAAATAATACCATCCTTTACTTCTGGCATGTGGCCAGTGCCACGTACGGTTCTAAAGCCAGTAACTGTTGCTTCTATAAGTATTTGTGTTTTAATAGTATCTGCTTTTTGTGCCAATAAAAAACAGGGTAAAGCAATAGTTGCAGTTAGAAATATGCTTTTTTGTATCATCTTAATAAATTTCGTGCAAATAACCCTAAACAGAAAGTTGCATTAATGCCATATTGGGAAAATGTAGTATCGCAGATGGGAAACTTAGTTGGGTATAACAAGATCCCACAATTGTTTGCAGAGCTTAAAAAACGAATTACTGTAAAATATATTGGTACGGGTAAAGCCATACTGCAATTGCAAAAGCAAGCTTTGCAGTATGGCAAAATATATTGGCTAGAATTTCTTATCAACCGTTAAATAGCTTGTGCCTTTTTATAGGTTTTCCTTGCCGTAACAAAACTGCGTGATATAAACTGGGAACATCATTTGTCCAGTTACGAAGTAAAAACATTATTCCTATTATTTCAAGCCTCGTAATTAATCCAACATAAAAGCAGATTTGAAATAATATTATAGAGTTGCAAGTTGTCATTATTTGGATAAGTGTGGCAAATAAAATGAGTGTCCAGATTTTTGAAAAAATAGAATGTGTTGCCACTTCTTTTCTAAATTTTAGAAAACAAATTATATAAGTCAAAGCCTCAAAACCCAATAAAATTAAAAGTTTTACTTTATTGACGTAAAAAAATTGTGGACATTGTATGAATGCCGCAACCGCAACCATTACAAAAAAAATTTGGTCAATTGTCGAGTCTAACCTACGTAAGTTTTGTGTCGAAATTTTTAAACGTCTTGCAATAATTCCATCAAAAATATCAGTCAAAAGACCAACTGAGAATAAGATTACCGCAACGATTTTGTAATTACTAATTTGTAGAGAACTAAAAATTACTATCAGTATTCCGATAACAAGTCTTGAATAAATTAATATTTTTGGTAAATGACTCATGATGTTACTTGTAGCAGAAATATTTCCTCTCCTATCGTACTATCAAAAAATATCTTCGGCTTTATGTGGATTATTTTCAATGGTAAAGTGTTTAAAGAATATTTTTGAATCCCGTTTTCAAACTAAAAATAATGAACAAATACATATTACTTATCCTTACATCTACAAATATATTATTATTATTTTGCATGTTTTTTTGATCTATTTTCATCAATTTAAAGAACACATATTAATCAAGCATCACCAAATACAATAAGTTCACATTTCTCCTTCCCCAGCCTACCCTATAAAAGAATTTATTTTTTCAATCGTTTTGTTTTTACATAACCAGATAGGTGCAATTTACGCCGTGGCTTTTTTCAACAAATTTTCTTGCTTCATTGTTATACCAATTAAGTTTCAAAGCTATTGCAATACTTGTATCAAACCCAATGCTATATTGGCTTTGCAATTCTCATGTATACTAAATACTTTGTCCAAACGTAAGTAGGTTGCTGTCTGGGTAAAGCAAAGCAAATTCCTTTTGTCCCCAAGGTTTTGCTTGTAAAGGTGCATTGGGGTGTATGCTTACTTTGTTGTCTAACATAGATTGGTACAACGTATAAATATCATTTGTACGGATATAAACCTGCCCATAATTTTCTTTTGGGTCAAGCGTTTTAAATTCAAAAAAATGAATCTGTATATTGTCTTTTTGTACAATCAAATAAAAATTGTGGTCATCGCTACCGATATATTTAAAGCCTAACTTATTTACATAATAATCTCTCGTAATAGCTTTATCACGCATTGGAAGCTTGGGACAAATATCTGTAAGCATATTGTATTTTTGAGTGAATATAAATTAAAAAATTAATATAAATTGGTAGAAATCAGGGAAGTGAATACTCATGTATATAGTATAAACTTTATAAAACGCATAACGTTATGTTACGGTTTCAGCCAACGTACCTTTTGTAATAAAACGCTACTTAGACAACTGTAACACCAACATACGTTTAGCTGCAATGGCAAATTGGCTACCTAGGTTATTGTTAGTCAAAACATTTATTGCCTTGGTAAAACTATTAGTGCGTTCGGTATAGTTTTTAAAGTCAATCATTTTCTCTTTGTCACTGGTATTCATTACGCACATCACGGTTTGATTTGCATCGTATCTAAAATAGACATACAAACCATCTTCTGGTAAATATTGCATCAATTTACCCGTTTTTAAAGCCGAAGAAGTTAAGCGATACTTACCAAGTTGTTTTACCAAATCTTGCACGGCTTTTTCATCGCTTGATAAGCCTTCTCCAGTAAAAGCATTTTTTTTATCGCCTTTCCAGCCGCCTAAAAAGTCAGACCGTACTAAACCATCTGGGTTGCTCTCACCAGCCATTAATATTTCCGTACCATAATACAATTGAGGAATGCCACGACAAGTTAATAACCACATCAAACCCATTTTTTGTTTTTCTACATCACCTTTTACGGTGGTAAAAAAGCGTGTCATATCGTGGTTATCTAAAAATATCACATTACGTGTTGCATCTTTATACACTAGGTCTTGTGCCAGTGTGGTGTACAATTTAGTTACGCCTTCCGTCCACCCAAAATTTTCGTTTACTGCTGGCTGAATACCATAAAATAACGTTTGAAAATCTACTGCACCTTGCAGATTACTTTTTTTAGTAATGTTGAAATTATTTTGGACAAAAAAACTTTGGTTAATTACCCCATGCACCCAGTTTTCACCAAACATGGTCATTTTAGGATACTCGTCAGTTAAAGCTTTATTGCAACGATTCATAAAATCCATATCATTGTAAGGATAGGTATCAATACGCCAACCATCTACACCAAATTCTTCTACACACCATATGGCATGCTGTATTAAAAAGTTGGCAACATATGGGTTATTTTGATTTAAATCTGGCATTTGCCTTGTAAACCAACCATCAGTCGTAATCTTAGCATCTTTTTTAGAAGCATATGGGTCAAACAAAGGTTGGTCTTTATAACTTGTACCAGTATAAGTAGGCCATTGGTGATACCAATCTTTGGTAGGTTGTTCTATAAACGTGTGGTGAAAGCTGCCAACATGATTATAAACCGCATCTTGAATCAGCTTCATACCACGATGATGTAAGGCATCGCTTAATTTTTTATACGCTTCAGAGCCACCATAGCGCGGGTCTATTTTATAATGATTGGTAAACGCATAGCCATGTTCTGTTCTATTTGGCATATCGTTTTCAAGCACGGGGGTCATCCACAAGGTTGTAACACCAAGGCTTTGCAAATAATCTAAATGGTTAATTACGCCTTGCATATCGCCACCATGACGCAAATACATCGAATCTCTGTTTAGCGATTGGTCACGCATACCAGCAATTTTATCATTGGTGATATCGCCATTGCTAAAACGGTCGGGCATTAAAAAATAAATAAAATCGGATGAGTTTACCCCTTTTGCAAATTGCGTACCCAAGCCTTTTCGCCTTGTTTGCAAAGGCCAAATTACCGATGTTTTAGTACCGTTACTAGTAAATATAATGGGCACATTGCCTGGCTTTGCACTTGGTGCAATTACAATATCTACAGCTATATATTTACTATTATCAAGCTGATGAACTTTTGTAATAGTAACACCAGAATACTTGATGCTAATTTGTTGTTTGTTAAAGCCATCATTGCTATTAGTTTGTAATAATAGTTGCACTTTGTTCCACCGCATACCAACCCACCAACTAGATGGGTACACATCTATATTCTGTGCTACAACAATATTGGCAAATAAGACAGCAAAAGTATAAAAAAGAGAAAATTTTTTCATGTATTTATTTTTTGTCGCTAGTAAATTGCAAGGATAATGATTGTATTAATTATTAAGAGATAGCTTTCGCTGACTCTTCTTTCTCGTTTACCAGCAAATAACAAAGCACTGCTGCAATTATCATTAATACTCCACCTATTTGTACGGCCAACAGCCTATCGTTGTTTAATAAATGTTTCATTACCCAACCAAAACCAAGCGATGCAATAATTTCTGGCATCACGATAAAAAAATTGAAAATACCCATGTACACACCAATTTTATTTTCGGGTAAAACGCCACCAAGCATGGCATAAGGCATAGATAAAATACTGCTCCATGCAATGCCAACACCTGTCATGCTTACAAATAATAAATATTTATTTGAGATAAATGCAACGCTAATTAACCCAATAGCACCGCATAATAAACAAACTGAATGGGTTAATTTTCTTCCTAATTTGTGTGCAATAAATGGTAAAATAAACGCAAATAAAAATGTAACTACATTATAGTATGAGAGCGTTAAACCAGCAAAAGAAGTACCTTGACTATATATTGGGTCTGTTTCGCTAGTAGCGTGAAAAATGTTTCTTGCAACCGCAGTACTATAATAAAACCACATTAAAAACAAACCTGGCCAAGTAAAAAACTGCACTAATGCTAGCATCCTCATACGTTTAGGCATTTGTACAATGGATTCTAAAATCTCATTAAATCCTCGTTTAAAACCACCCTTTTCGTCATTTACTTCTGGCAAATTTTTGGGTGGATATTCTTTAGAAGTAAACACTGTGTACATAACAGCTGAGAAAAAGAAAAAGGCGCCAATGTAAAACGACCATTTTACATTATCAGGTATTACACCACTTGCTGCAGTACTTTTTAAATTAAATACATTAATCATTAACCATGGTAACGCAGAGGCAATACTACCTCCTAAACCAATCATTAAACTTTGCATCACAAAACCTTCAGTGCGTTGTTTTTCAGATAATTTATCGGTTACAAAAGCTCTAAATGGTTCCATGCACACATTACCAAAAACATCTAGTACCCAAAGTAGACCTGCCGCTATCCATAATGTTGGGCTATGTGGCATAAATAACAATGCAATAGAACTTACGATAGCACCTATAAAAAAATATGGTCTTCTTCTACCCCATTTTGGATGCCAAGTTTTATCGCTCATGTAGCCAATAACAGGCTGAACCAATAACCCTGTAAGTGGTGCAGCTAAAAAAAGAATCGGTATTTTATCGGCATCTGCATGTAGATATTCATAGATAGGTCCCATATTGGCTCTTTGCAAATCCCATCCAAATTGAATTCCAAGAAAACCAACGCTCATATTGATAATTTCTGACAAGCGTAATTTTGGCTTTTGTTCTAATGCAGTAGACATAGCAAGAAATCGTTTTTAGATATATAAGTGTGTAAATAGTACACGTTGCAAAATACAAGAAAAAACATCCGCAATTACGGATGTTTCATTTCTATTCAGTTTTCTATCAAATTACAAAACCATCTGGTAAAATAGCTCCTTTTTTAACTACTACTATACCATCTTTTACGCTGTATAGTGGATGATCTGTATTTTCTAAATGTTTACCCCCGTTGATGCGCACATCATTACCAATTCTACAATTTTTATCTATAAGTGCATCTTTAATATAACAACGTTCGCCTATGCCAATTTTAGGAATGCCTTTACTTATATTTTCTTGCATTACTTCTATGGTTTCATAGTAGTCGTTACCCATTATGTAACTGTTTACCACTGTAGTGCCATAACCAATTCTTGCTCTAATACCTACAACACAATGTTCTAAGCGACTGGCATTGATAATGGAGCCTTCTGCAATTAATGTTTTTTCTAAAGTAGTGCCGCTAATTTTTGCTGGTGGCAACATACGTGGTCTTGTGTAAACTATATTGTTATTATCGAACAAATTGAATTCTGGTATTTCCGCTGTTAGTGCTAAGTTGGCTTCAAAGAAAGAAGTAATATTTCCAATATCTGTCCAATAACCTTCGTATTGATAGCTAGCAACTTTGTAGTTTTCTATTGCGTTTGGTATAATTTCTTTGCCAAAATCAGTTGCATCGGGATGATGATCTTTTAATAAATTATTTAATACAGATTTATTGAAAATATAAATCCCCATAGAGGCCAAATACACTCTATTTTGCTTTTGCATATCATTACTTGTCGCACTTGTCCAATCACCCAACACCTCTTTATCAGGTTTTTCTATAAACGATGTAATCATGCCAGCATCATCTGTTTTAAGAATACCAAATTCAGTAGCATCATTTGCGTGAACAGGAATAGTTGCAATAGATATATCAGCACCACGTGTAAAATGGTCTGTAAGCATTTCTAAAAAATCCATTTGATATAACTGATCACCACTTAAAATTAAAATATATTCGAAATCTAGGTTTGAAATATGGCGTAATGATTGCCTAACAGCATCGGCTGTACCTTGAAACCATCCTGGATTATCTGGCGTTTGCTCAGCCGCTAAAATATCTACAAACCCAGTACTAAAAGCACTAAAATGGTAGGTGTTTTTAATGTGCTTATTTAGTGAAGCTGAATTAAATTGTGTAAGTACAAACATTCTATTAATAGCACTATTCATACAATTACTAATAGGAATATCTACCAACCGATATTTGCCAGCAACTGGTACGGCTGGTTTTGAACGTGATGCTGTAAGCGGATACAACCTGCTGCCTGCACCACCACCTAATATAACTGCAACTGTTTTTTTACTTAGAGATACCATAGTGTGGGGATTGAAAGTTTTTTTATATATAAATTGAACAATTAAGCAATTAATTGGGAAAGTTATGGTGAAAATTTATTGGGTAAATAAAATTACATAAAAAAAGAAAAAATATTTATTTAACGATATTAAAATAATTAAAATTTAATCTTACTTATGCAAATTCATACACCTTAGTATAGTCCTCGACAACGGCTTCCCAACTGTGGTCAATTTCCATCATGTGCTTTCGCATCCAGCCAAGATGCACTTTATTATTATATACTTCTGTTGCTCGATGAATTGCATGTGCTATGTCAGCCACAGTTGCATGATTAAACCTTATACCAAAGCCTTCCCATTCACCCATATCCTTAACAGTATCTTGCAAGCCACCAGTACTACGCACCATTGGTACTGTTCCATATCGCATAGCATACATTTGATTTAACCCACAAGGCTCTACCCTACTTGGCATTAATAAAAAATCTGCAGCAGCATATAATTTATGGCTTAAAGCTTCATCATAACCAATAACACTATTGTAATACCCACTGTATTGATCGGTAATGCTTTTCAATTGCCATTCAACTTGCTTATCCCCACTTCCTAAAACCATAAAACAAGCTTTTTGTGGTTGATGATACAACACATTTAAAAAAGCATTGGGTAATATATCCGCCGCTTTCTCACCAACTAATCTACCTATAAATACAAATAATGGTAAGTCTTCATTTAAACCATACGTCTCACATATTTTTTTCTTATTTTTTTTCTTACCAGCCATTACCCCTTTTACCGAAAAATTATTGTACAAAAACGAATCTGTTGTAGGATCCCAAACTTCATTATCAATACCATTTAAAATGCCGACACATTTGCCTTGTTCGTATTCAAATAATTTTTCTAACCCATTGCTATTATAACGCAGTTCTGCCATATAACTTTGGCTTACTGTTGTTACTTTCCAAGCACATTTTACCGCACTTGCTAAAGGATTAATATTATTATTCCAGTCTAAATCGCCCCATTTGTAGCCATCATAAGCGGGTAAATAGTTGGCTTTATCCCAACCTATCCAACCTTGATATTGCGCATTGTGTATGGTAAGAATGGTTTTTATATATGCCATTCTTTTAAATGCAAAACAATTTTTTATCATAAAGGGAATAAGGCCAGCGTGGTAATCGTGTACATGAATAATGTCTGGCTGATGTTGCCAACTATTTAACCAAGTAAGTACTGCTATTTGAAAAGAAATGAAACGTTCAGAATCATCATCATAGCCATAAATTTTTTCTCGGTCTAGCAAGCCGTTTATATCAACTAAAAATAAATCGTAGCCAAGCTTATTGGTGGCTTCTTTAATAATGGTAAAGTCAAAACTTTTATTGCCTAAAGCAGCACTTCCTTTAAAATCAACCACCCAATCGCTTTGGTATAAAAACTTGGTGCGATACATTGGCATTACCACTTTGGCGTGATGGCCAGCCTTGCATTGATACTTAGGTAGTGCGCCAACAACATCCCCCAAGCCACCTGCTTTTGCCATTGGGTAGCACTCTGCACTCACATGAATAATTTCCATATAGGGTTTCGTTTATTGTAATTTAAAACCAAATTAAGTGAATTATCTTTTACTACAAATTCCGTAAAACAATTTTATGTAAATAAAACTCATTATTTTCAACCCCTAAAATAAAAAATTGCACTATGAATCAAAAAACTAATTGGGGCCAATTTGGCACTCTCGTAACCGTGTTTTTCTTTTGGGGTTTTGTTGCTGCCAGCAACGATATTTTAATTCCCGTATTTAAAAAGGCGTTTACACTTTCACAATTTCAAAGCCAATTAGTAGCTGTTGCATTTTATGTTGCCTATACAGTTGGTGCATTGATTTATTTTGGTATTTCAAAAATAATAGGTGGCGATGTTTTAAATAAAATTGGCTATAAAAACGGTATTGTTGTTGGATTAGTTATCTCTGCAATTGGTACTTTATTATTTTACCCTGCGGCTAATACTGCATCGTTTACACTAATGCTAACTGCTTTGTTTATTGTTGCACTTGGCTTCTCGTTGCAGCAAATTGCAGCCAACCCACTCGCTATTGTTATGGGCGATCCAAAAACTGGTTCGCAACGTTTAAATATGGCCGGTGGTATAAATAATTTTGGTACTACCATCGGGCCATTGTTGGTTAGTATTGCCATATTTGGTACCGTTAGCAGTGGCTCATCAACCGCAAGTATTGAGAGTGTGAAAACACCTTACTTAATTCTAGGATTAGTATTTGTGTTAGTTGCCATCTTTCTAAAATTCTCGGCTGTGCCCAATAAAATTGATTTAGAAGAAGTGGCGGTTGAAGAAGCAGATGCAGCTGATAAAGTATTGCACAGGGCATCAGTTTTTCAATATCCACAGCTATGGATGGGTATGATTGGCATTTTTGTTTACGTAGGCGTTGAGGTATCTACAGCAAGTAATTTACCAGAATATTTACACCAACATTTTCAAATATTAAATGGCACGGTTGTATCAAAATCAATAGCAACTATTGGTGCCACAGAATTTACAAACGACTTTAATGCACCATTTATTTCATTATACTGGGCAAGTTTAATGATGGGTAGATGGACGGGTGCAGTGGGTGCTTTTGATGTTTCTGCAGGCACAAAAAAAATACTTAATTTTTTGATGCCTTATTTAGCTTTTGGAGTTTTTTTAATTGTAAACAAAATTGCACAACACGATATTACCCCATTTTATGTGTATGCTTTTGTAATTGTGGCTATGATAATTGGTGACATTTTAAGCAAAGGAAGTCCTGCCAGAATGTTACTTATTTTTTCGTTAATGGGCATTACAGCATTGGCTATTGGCATGCTTACAGTGGGTATGGTTAGTGTGTTTGCATTTATAAGTGTGGGTTTATTTTGTAGCACTTTATGGCCATGTATATTTACCCTATCGGTAGCTGGTTTGGGCAAGCACACCAATGAGGGTAGTAGTTTATTAATTATGATGATTATGGGTGGTGGCTTTATTGCAGCACTACAAGGCTTGCTGGGTTCAGATAATTTGTTAGGTATCCAATACAGCTATATTGTTGGTGTTGTCTGTTTTGCTTACATGGCTTTTTACGCTATTAAAGCAAAAACTATTTTAAAATCTCAGGGTATAGATTATGATGTAAAGTCTAGCGTTAGACATTAGAAATAGCTGTAATTATAATGTATAAAAATTTATTTATGAGTACAATAGATGAACAAAAATTAGCGATAGGTATTGACCTTGGCGGCACTACAACAAAATTTGGCATTATAGATGTTGAAGGCAATATTTTAGAACAAGGTAGAATACAAACAGCAAGTGAAAAAGCTGTTAATTATTTTGTTGATGATTTGCATGATAAACTACAGCCAATGATAGATAGAGCTGGTGGTAAAAATGCGTTTGTTGGTATTGGCATGGGGGCACCAAATGGTAACCTATATACTGGAAATATAGAATATGCAGCCAACTTACAATGGAAGGGTATTGTACCAATTACCCATTTAATAACCGAAAAATTTGGTATTAAAACAACACTTACCAACGATGCTAACGCTGCCGCAATGGGCGAAATGATGTATGGTGCTGCAAAAGGGATGAAGCATTTTATAACCATAACACTTGGCACAGGTGTTGGTAGCGGTATTGTAATTGATGGTAAAATGGTTGTAGGGCACGATGGTTTTGCTGGTGAGTTAGGGCATAATATTGTTAGATTTAACGGTCGATTGCATAAAGGCACAGGTAGCCGTGGATGTTTGGAAGCTTATGCTTCTGCTACTGGTGTTAAAGATACTGCTATAGAATTTTTGCATGCAAACCCAACAACACTAAGTTTGTTACGCAACTTTACAGAAGATGAATTAACCAGTCAAACTGTTTACGATTGTGCGGTAAAAGGTGATGAAATTGCTAAAAACATCTTTGACTTTACTGGCGAAATTTTAGGTGAAGCATTGGCAAATTTTGTAATGTTTTCATCGCCACAAGCAATTATTTTATTTGGTGGCTTAACAAAAGCTGGCAGTTTTATAATGACGCCAACTAAAGACGCTATGGAAAGAAACTTGTACCAAGTATTTAAAAATAAAGTACAACTAATGTTTAGCAATTTACAAGAATCAGATGCTGCTATTTTAGGAGCTAGTGCCTTGGTTTGGGACGTAAAGTAGGTTGACATAAAAGAATGTATAGAAAATTTCATTATTATTTTAATAATAAAAGCTTGTCAAAATTTATTCAAATTCAACTTATTTAGCCTTTTGCACCATCTATTTAAAATTTTAATTGGGCAATACCACTAACTTACCTATATTTACACTCTTTAATAACAATTTACAAATTTACAATGGACACAAAAATCACAGGAACTGTAAAGTTCTTCAACGAAGAAAAAGGATTTGGTTTCATCAAACATGATGATTCAAACAAAGAAACTTTTGTACATGCAAACGGTTTGGTTGACCAAATTGAAGCAAATGACAAAGTACAATTTGACGTGCAAGAAGGCCGTAAAGGTTTAAATGCCGTTAACGTAAAGCGTATCGCATAGTAGTAATACTCTATAATACCTTTTATAAAGATCGTGATTTTCACGGTCTTTTTTTATGCTCAATAAATTCACTAAAAATGCCCATTATAATATTTGATAATTAAATTAACCCTATGAGTCTTTTGCTACAACAATTACAACAAACAGTAAATTTTATAAATGCTGAGTTTAAAAGCCATGCTACAATTGGTATTATTTTAGGTAGTGGTTTAGGTAATTTTTCAAGCGAAATACTTACAGAAAAAGAAATTGCTTATAGCGCTATTCCTCATTTTCCTGTAAGTACCGTACAAGGTCATGGCGGTAAATTGATATTTGGTGAGTTGGCTGGCAAAAAAGTATTGGTAATGAGTGGCCGATTTCATTTTTATGAAGGGTACAATCCACAACAAGTTGCCTATCCAGTTCGAGTGATGAAATTATTAGGGATAGAAACGTTATTATTATCTAATGCCGCAGGTGGTATAAACCCAGCGTTTAATGTGGGAGATTTAATGATTATTAACGACCATATTAGCTTTTTTACAACCAACCCATTATTAGGACCAAATGCCGAAGAATTGGGCCCACGTTTCCCAGATATGAGCGAACCTTATAGCAAAACATTAATAAATAAAGTTTTAGCTATCGCAAAAGCAAATGCTATTGCGGTACATCAAGGTGTATATACTGGTGTAACTGGTCCAACTTTTGAAACAAGAGCAGAATATAAATTGATTAAAGCCATTGGTGGTGATGCAGTTGGCATGAGTACAGTACAAGAAACAATTGTAGCCATACATTGTGGTATGCAGGTTTTTGCAATGAGTGTAATTACCGATTTAGGTATTAGAGATGAAGAAAATACCATTACACATGCAGAAGTTTTAGAAGCAGCACACAATGCAGAGCCTAAGCTAACATTATTGTTTAAAGAATTGGTAAAACAATTATAAGTGACAAATTTTGGATTAAGAATTATTTATGTATTCAAACCCTTAGAACATTTCAATCATAGTTTATAACTCATAATTCCTAACTCTGTGATTAACCTTTCTTTTACCATATTACATTTACTTTGCAGCATGTTATTTAAAGGAAATAGACTGATATTATTGGTTTTACTATTGGTAAGTGTAGCAGATATTAAAGCACAAACTATTCCAAATAACAGAAATCTTTCGTCTAAATACAGTAATGGTGTTGATCCTAATGCACAAACCTTCGATGCACAAGGTAGGCCATTACCTAAAAAAGGAAAAGGTAGTGACTCATTACAACACAGAGATAGATTTGCCGATTCTATAACGATATATTACCGGTATTACGATTCTACACGTACAAGAAGTCTCGATTCATCAATAGCTGATTTTTATACTAGGTTTCATATTCCTTATGCTAATATTAGTATTGGCAATTTAGGGTCTGCATCAAAATCTGTATTATTTAGTCCAATTTTAAAACCTGGTTGGGATGCTGGTTTTCATCAATTTGATATTTATAAATTTACGATAGAAAATACCAAGTTTTACCAAACAACTAGGCCATATACCGAGTTAGGATATTTGTTAGGCAGCAAAGCAGAACAACTAATTAATTTTGTACATACACAAAACAAAAAAAGTAATTTTAATTTTTCGTTAGAATATCGCTTTAGCAATGCACCCGGCTTGTATCGATTACAAAATGCAAGTCATAATAATTTGCGTTTTACATCACATTACCAAGCCAATAACAAACGGTACGAAGCTTTTTTTGTGCTAATTTCAAATAAACATGCCGTCTCTGAAAATGGTGGATTAGATACTGTAAATAAACTACAGCGTTTAGCATTAGGCGACCCTTACGAGGTACCAACCCGCTTAAGTTTTGCTACACAATCGTCTCGAAACCCCTTTAACACGACTGTAAATACAGGCAATACCTATAAAGAAAGTATTTTTTTGTACCGTCATCAGTACGATTTTGGTAAGCGAGATTCATTAGTTACCGATTCTGTAACCTACCAAATATTTTATCCACGTTTTCGTATACAACATACATTACAAATAAGCAGTAACGAGTATATTTATCGGGATGTTTTTGCATTTGATAGTTTGTATAAGAATTATTTTAATTACACACTTCGTACACCAGCAGTTGCTAATTTTCCTGATACTCTACAATTTAAAGATAAGTGGACCAATATTAAAAACGAGTTTGCGCTCATTACTTTTCCCGATAAAAATAACCAAGCACAATATGCCAAAGTTGGTACAGGCTTGCAAAATTTAAAATTTATTGGCAACGATACAGTTACAAAAAAGAATTTTTATAACTTTTATTTATTGGGCGAATACAGAAACCGCAGTCGTAACAATATTTACGATATTGAAGCAACAGGTCAGCTATATTTAAGCGGTTTAAATGCTGGCGATTACGCAGCATATATTAGTTTTAAAAGGCAACTAAGTAAAAAAATAGGTAGTTTACAATTAGGTTTTCAAAACACCAATCGTACCCCATCTTTCATATACAATGGGCTAACCAGCTTTCCAGTAACTGCGCATCAGCCGTTTAAAAAAGAAAACATAACTCATTTATTTGCAACTTACAACAACCCAAAATTGGCATTTCAAATTACTGGCGATTATTATCTTGTAAATAATTATGCTTATAGTGATAGTTTTTTTACAGTAAATCAATACGCGACTTTAATAAATGTATTGCATATTGGTGCAGAGAAAATGTTTAAGCTATCAAAATATTTAAATTTTTACTCCGAAGCGCATCTGCAGCAAGTTACAGGCAATGCCCCCGTAAATGTGCCTTTTTTGCTAACCCGCAACCGCATTGCATTTGAAGGTAATTTTTATACTAATTTATTTTTATCTACTGGCATAGAAATTAGATATTATACCAATTTTAAAGTAGATAATTATTCGCCATTTACAGGTCAATTTTTTAACCAAAACAGCTTTACAACCAGTAATCTGCCCGATATAAATGTGTTCTTCAACTTTCGTATTAAAAGTTTCAAATGCTTCGTTCGTGTCGAAAACTTAAACACCATCAATACATCAACTGGTAGTTTCGATAAATATAATTTTAATGCCCAACAATACCCAAGCACAGGCCTTACTACAAGGCTTGGCATTTGGTGGAATTTTATAAACTAAGCCGCACCAACTTTTTTTAGTTAAAATTTGGTTAGCAAACTTTTCTTTCTATTTCTTGTAATTATTTTTTTGTAGTTTCGTCCAACAATTTATGAAACGTATTTTAGTAGCAATATTATCAATCATATACTTCTGCATTAGCAGTGGTTTTGTAATGAGCATTCATTATTGCATGGGTAAAGTAAGCAAGGTAAATATCGAAATTACTCCTTCAAAAATATGTGCCTGTGGCACGAAAGAAACTAAAGGGTGTTGCAAAACTGAAAGCAAATTTGTAAAACTCTCAGATACGCATCAAGCTACTTACGCCGATATTTCTGTTGTAAACCCATTTCATATTATTCCAGCTTTTTACACTGTCGGTAACTCCACTGCTGTCGGCATCAATACCAAATTGACATTCAAAAATAATTCGCCGCCAATTATTTCACCCCAACTAATTTACATTCTCAATTGTGTTTTTCGTATTTAATACCCTCTTTTTTGTTTGGGTTATTTTTATGTAACCAACAACAGTAATTTTATTTTACATCGTTGCGTCGCACACTGCGACTGCTAAATTATTAATCATCTTTTCCCACAATTTATCAAAGAGATTAGCTCTTGTGCAGTTGTGGAATAACATATTTACCTCTATGGTAAATTCAAAGAATTATACAATGAAAACGCAAAACATTATTTTAGTTACCGCCTTCTTATTTATGTCATTAGTTACAATGGCACAAGCAAAACAAGAAACCTTAAAAGTATATGGCAACTGTGGCACGTGCAAAAGCCACATCGAAAAAGCCGCAAAAGAAGCTGGTGCTACTTCTGCTGTTTGGAACAAAGACACCAAATTTTTAACGCTAAAGTTTGATGCTTCTAAAACTGATTCCAAAAAAATTCAACAGAAAGTTGCTGAAGCTGGTTACGATACACAAGATGCATCTGCCACAAAAGAAGCCTACGATAAATTGGATGAATGTTGCCAATACGAACGTAAAGCAGCAAAGCCAACCAGCATGATTACCCATAAAAATTGTTGCATTGATATGACAAATTGTACAACCGAATGTACCACTCATTGTGCCACCGAAAACTGCACTACTTGCAGCAACAGCAAAGCATGTTGCAGCAAATGCAACCAATCAAACGTGGTGAAAGTTGCTACAAATTCGGCATCCGATAAAGCCAATTCACGTAAGCAAATACAATCATTAACTATTACAACTGTTAATGGAAATATTGTTGCAAATGGTTCAAACTATTGCAATAAATCCTAATAAATCAGTCACAAAAGTGGAATGCTAATTTTTAGTTTAGCATTTCGCTTTTCTTTAATCACACATCAGTTATTTAATTATGAAAAATATATTTATAGTTTGTTGTTTACTAATTGCAGTAAGTACAAACGCTCAATTTAAACAAGCTAATTTACAAGCAAGTGGACTTACTTGTAGCATGTGTTCAAAAGCTATTTTTAAAGCATTATCTGCTGTACCTTTTGTAGATAAAGTAGATAGCGATATCAAAAACTCGGCCTACTTGATATCTTTTAAAAATAATGTCCCTATTGATTTTGATGCCTTAAAAGCCGCTGTAACAGGTGCAGGCTTTTCGGTAGCACAACTAAAAGTTACTGCCAATTTTGATAATGTAAAAGTGCAAAACGACACACATATTTTAATGGAAGGTAAAACATTGCATTTTTTAAACATACCTAATCAAATATTAAACGGCAGTAAAACTTTTACCATAGTTGATAAAAATTTTGCAGCAGCAAAAGATTTAAAAAAGTATGCACAATTTACTACTATGAAATGCTATCAAACTGGTGTAATGGAAAGTTGCTGCGCAAAAAAAGATGGCTCGGTTGGTACACGTGTTTATCATGTAACTATCTAAATAATATATGAAAAAATACTTATTTGTATTAGCTTTATTAGCAACGTTTCAAACATATGCACAAGAACTTTTTGTATATACTGAGCCTGCGAGTAATATGCCTGCAAAAACTATTGGCCTACGCCTATCGCAAAATTTTCTTAGAGATAATTTTAAAGGCATTACAAATTATAGTGTGTTGCCTGAGATAATGTTTGGCATTAATAAAAACTTAATGTTACATGCAGAAGGTTTTTTTAGTAATCGTGATAAAACCCTTGCTTACGAAGGTTTTGGCATTTATGCTAAATATCGTTTTTATAGCATTGATAATGTGCACACACATTTTAGACTAGCTAGTTTTGGAAGAATTACGACTAATAATAGCGATATTCAACAAGAAGAAATTGATGTAAATGCACACAATAGCGGTTATCAAATTGGCATTATTGCTACCCAATTGTTGCATAAAGTAGCCTTGTCGTCTTCAGTAAGTGTTGTACAAGCAGTAAATAATGGCAACAATAATAAATTCCCTTCCACCCAAGCAGATAAAGCTGTTAATTATACATTTTCTTTTGGAAAACTATTATTACCAAAAGAATACACTAACTATAACCAAACAAACGTTAATGTAATGGTTGAATTTTTGGGACAAAAATTGGTGGGTAACAACAAATCTTACTTAGATGTTGCCCCATCTATACAACTAATTATACATAGCCAAACAAGGATTGATTTTGGTTATAGGCAACAATTGTATAGCAATGTATTACGAACTGCGCCAAATGGTTTTATGATTAGGATAGAACATTTATTATTTAACGCATTATAACGAGACCGTTGCAAAACGCTTCTTATCTCAAATTACGATAGATTAACATTTTTTCTGTCATTATAACTATATATTCTATGCCATTTTATTGTTTTAACCTTTAAAAGAGGGCTTTCTTGCCCTTTTATTTGGGTTATTCC
>JBBQLL010000044.1:0-25829 GCA_038327865.1 Chitinophagales bacterium
ATTTAGTTGGATAAATGAAAGGACACAAATTCAAAATGCTTCAAAGGTAAGGTCGGAAAATGGACTGAAATTACACCTCTATGGTAAAATAGCAGTAGCACTAATGTTGTTGACTAACTTTTAACCCTTGATTCGCATAATTTCTTTATAAAACAAATATTGATAAGTAAATATACCAACACCCTTTTTACGCTTAGATAAAAGCTTACTAAAGTTATAACAGATGCATGGTGCGACGCATGTGGCGCTAAATAGGAATACTTGGCTGACTAAATAAAAATTATTACTCGCTTTTTAGTAGATAACAATTTGTTCATCAATACTTCACATTGTGGTAATGCTACTTATTGAATTTTGGAAAACCCAATAAAATGAACAGACGAAATGTAGAAGTAGTTGTAATGAGCGATTTGCATTTAGGCACTTACGGTTGTCATGCAACAGAGCTTGTTAACTATCTTAAAAGCATATCTCCACAAATACTTATTCTTAATGGTGACGTTGTAGACGTTTGGCAGTTTAGCAAACGCTATTTTCCTGTAGCTCACATGCAGGTGATAAAAGAAATAATGAACTTGTTAAGTAAAGGCACAAGAGTAATATATATTACTGGTAATCACGATGAGGTGATGCGCAGATATAGTGATATTCAGTTAGGAAATTTTGAGTTGACGGATAAATTGGTGATGGAAATAAATGGCAAAATGACGTGGGTGTTTCATGGTGATGTGTTTGATGCAACAACTAAAGGCGGTGCTAAAGTATTGGCTAAACTTGGTGGACATGGTTATGATTTATTGATTGTGATGAACCGCTTTGTAAACGGCATATTGAAGTTGATGGGTAAAGAAAAAATGAGTTTTAGTAAGAAGATAAAAAATGGTGTAAAAAAGGCTGTTAGTTGGATTGGTGATTTTGAACAAACCGCCGCTGAGTTGGCCATTGAAAAAAAGTATGACTATGTAATATGCGGTCATATACACCAACCACAAAAAAGAATAATAACTACTGATAAAGGAAGTGTTACTTACCTAAATAGTGGCGACTGGATAGAAAACTTAACGTCTTTAGAATATAATAATAACGATTGGACGATTTTTCAGTACGACGAAAAAGTATTTACCCAAAATGCTGCACCCGTTGTAACTATGGAAAAACGTCTACCAAAGTTGAATGTGATACCTGAAGAAGTACTTTTGTTTGCCTCGAAATTAGATATTGGTAATACGATAAAATTATCACTATGAGTAACAGGCTAAACATATTTTATGCAGTGCAAGCAACTGGTAATGGACACATTGCAAGGGCTATGGAACTGCTGCCTTATTTAGAACAATATGGCAATGTTGCTGTGTTTTTAAGTGGTAGCAACAGCAATCTAGATGCGGCTTTACCTACAAAATTTCGCAGCAAAGGCATCAGTTTATTTTATGGTAATAGGGGCGGGTTAAACTACTGGAAAATGTGGCAAGAACTAAATATTTCTCGTATTTATAAAGAGGCTAAAGCACTCCCAGTTGAGCAATATGATGTGGTTATAAACGACTTTGATAGTATCACAGCAATGGCATGTAAATTAAAAAATGTGCCATCAATAAATTTTGGTCATCAAGCAAGTTTTCAAAGTAACAAAACACCAAGACCCGATAAGAAAGACCTAATGGGCGAATTGGTTTTAAGGCATTATGCAAAAGCAGACAGCTACATTGGTTTGCACTTTAAGCAATATGACGATTTTATTTTTAGCCCAATAATAAAAGATGATATTTTAAAAGCTGATGTAACCAATAAAGGGCATATTACTGTGTACCTATCGCACTATAACGATGAGGTGGTAATGCAGAGTTTACAGCGTTGTAAAGATGTACAATTTGAAGTGTTTTCTAAAACCAAAAAGCAAGTAGAAGTAATTAAGAATATTACATTTTTGCCAATTAATAACAAAGCTTTTAACACTAGTATGATGAGTTGCCATGGTGTAATTACTGGTGCTGGCTTTGAAACACCTGCAGAAGCTTTGTACATGGGTAAACAATTACTTTGCTTACCAATTCGTGGTCAATATGAGCAACTATGCAATGCAGCAGCCTTACAAGATTTTAAGGTACCTATAGTTGATAAATTAACACCAAATTGTCACTTACAAATAACCGATTGGCTAACAAATACACAACAAACCCAATTGCAATTAACCAACTCAACTTACGAGATTGTACAACAAGTAATAGAGAAAGCAAGAAGTATGCAGCCTACAAAAGCAACTAAAGAAGCATTATTAAGTGAAGAAGATTTTTTAGTAATGGGGTAAAATTGTTATTTAAATATTCTCGCCAGCTAACAACACTTGCCAAGCTGCTTGCACGTTATTTTGGTCAAGTAATTCTTTCGCATATAAGTGCAATTCCTGCTCCATTTCCGTTGGGTCTATCGCATAATATTGAATAATCGTTTTTAACCTAGTATCATTAAAAGTAGCATCAATAAAAGGTATATCATTTACACTAGTAAGTTGCTGTAAGTTAGCCTTGGTCAAGGTTTTACTATTACTAATGCTTTTTGGTAATCTATTTATATCGATCATTATTTTAGAAGTTTAATTAGGTGTTTCTAGTTAATTTTTAGTAGTACTTTAGGATTTTACAGGGTTAATTTTAATTTGTTGGCTAATATAATTATTAGGTTTTACATGCACCTAAAATGTTATTAGCAAGTATTTAACAGTGTGTATTGTAATGTGTTGTAAGGCAATGCTACATATTGCGTTTATAACCACAAATACCTTAGAAATGAAAATTTTAATGATACCCTTTTTAATAGCATTAACAAGTATTGGTAGTTGTCAGCAACATGAGAACATGGCAACTACTACTACTTCACAAAAGCCCATAGTTATTGAGTTGTTTACCTCAGAGGGCTGCTCATCTTGTCCATCAGCAGATAAATTATTAGCTGATATGAGCGATAAAAATCCCAATATTTTACTACTGTCTTTTCATGTAGATTATTGGAACAGATTGGGCTGGGTGGATAGTTTTAGCAATGCACAATTTACAAAAAGGCAATATGCTTATGGTTCGCAATTACAATTATCAAGTGTATATACACCCCAAGTTGTTGTAAATGGGCAAAGAGAAACAGTTGGTAGTAATCGTAGCAACATTAATAATTTTATCGCTACCAAATATCAGTCTTCGTCTATTATTACAAACGTAAAAGCTACCATCAATAATAAATTTGTATTAGTAAATATTGAGGCAAATCAATTACCAAAAAACTACGAGTTGGTTGCTTTACTAGTGCAGCCACATGCAGCTACAAAAGTTATATCTGGTGAAAATGGAGGTAGTTATTTGCAACACAAAAATATAGTAAGAGATTTGGCAGTAGTTGCATTAGAGTCTAATACAGCAGCACTTTTGGCACCTTTTGCTAGTACCGATTGGAAAGTGGTAGTACTTGTACAAAACAAAGCCGACTTACACATTGTAGATGCTAGTTTAGTAAATGTTACTCGCTGATTAAATAATGGTTGTAATACCCCTGTTTAACTACATGACAGTCATTTATTATTATTGCGCTAAATGCTTTTGCAACATAAAATCGCTCATGGTTATAAAATCACCTTCTTTTTTTAAATCGCTTACCAATCTTTTTAATCTATCAGTTAATGCCCTACCACACCATCGTTTAGTATAATCAGGTAATGCAGTAGTTTGTATCGCATCTGTAAATTCCCATGGGTGAAAATACAAGCAGATATACCCATCTTTTTTTAGCGTTTGGATAGCAAGATTTTTAAACAAATAGTACGGCATATTTTTAAACGATAACCAAAATAATGGTATGCGAAAATTGGGCGTTACCGATGCTGGAATTCTAGTGACCCCACCATCTTGATAAACAGTTCTTGGCAAGTGTAAATTATTGTAACGCCTAGGCAAATACGTGGGGTTAATTGACGAATCATAGCTATAACCAGCATTTAAAACTTCACCCATTGCTACCTTACGCATACGCGGCATACGCAATCCTGTAACGGGTTTCAACGAAATCTCTTCTAATTTTAATTTGGATGATACTAAATGTTCATCCTTAAAATTTGAATGGTAGTAGGTGTGTGATGCAATTTCATGCTGCCTTGCCAAATCTCTTATCTCATTAGGGAAATTAATGGCATAAGTAGCCGTTGTAAATAGTGTTGTAGCAATATTTTTATCGTGTAAAACTGGTGTAATAGCATCTAACCCAAGTTTACCAATTGCTAATTGCTCTGCTAGGGTAATTTGCTGGTCATATTCTAGTGGCATATCAAATTCTTCCACATCAAAACTTAACAAAATAAAACGGCTCATTTACAAGTTGCTTTCTTTAATAATATAATGTGGTCGCTCTTTACTTTGCATAAACAATTTACCCAAATACATACCAATAATACCTAAAATCATCAATTGCAATCCACCAAAAAATGCAATGGTAACAATCATAGATGCCCAGCCAGAAATGGTATGCCCATGCCATAAACTAAACAGTACATAAGGTATATAAAACAAAGACAATGCTGAAAATGTAAAACCTAAGTAAGTGGCTATTGACAAGGGTTTTAGGCTAAAAGATGTAATACCACGCAGTGCCAATTGCATCATTTTTTTATACGTGTATTTGCTTTTCCCTTCTTTGCGTTCGGCTGGTTCATATTCAATACCCATTTGCTTAAAACCAAGCCATTTTACCAAGCCACGCCAAAACAAATCGGCCTCTTTAAAATTTCTAAATATCTCAACCACTTTTTTATCCATTAACCTAAAATCTGCCGTACCACTTTCTAATTCTATATCTGATAATCTATTGATTAGATTATAAAAAATGGTGGATGTTTTACGCTTCATCAATGGCATATCTTGATGGTCGTTGCGAATGGTGTACACAATATCGTTGCCTTTCTCCCATTCTTCTATTAATATTGGAATTAATTCTGGTGGATGTTGTAAATCGCCATCCAATGTAATTACTGCATCACCATCACTAAAATCAAAGCCTGCTTTTAATGCATTTTGATGGCCAAAATTTCTAGAAAATGAGATGAAAAATATATTATCAAATTGTTTGGCAAATGCTTTTATTATAGTCAATGTATCATCATCGCTACCATCATCAACATAAGTAATAGTATACTTATATGGTAGCGGCAACATTACTTCCTGCAAGGCAGTAATCATGGTAGGTATATTACCTTTCTCGTTACAAACTGGAATAACTATTGATATTTTCTTTGGCATAACTGGTGCAAGCAAAGGTTACTTAAAGTTGATTTAAAAAGCGTGGTATTTGTTTGTAAAAAATTATTGGGCAATGTAATAAAATAGCTGTCAGCTTACATCAAATTACGGTTAAATATATTGCTTATCTCTAACATAATTGCAATGTAAAGGGAAGTACTTTCTGTTTATTTTACAAATAGATAATCCGCATTTTATTAAAACAAGAAGCTTTCCATATTCACAATTGCTTAAAAACATAACATAAAATCTATTTAATAACCCACTAAAAAACTATTTTCACCGCCTTAATTAAAAAACATTATGAGTAAAGGACCAGTTTCTCAATTTATAGAACATCACTATCGCCACTTTAATGCGGCTGCTTTAATGGATGCTGCCAAAGGTTATGAAACCCATTTGTTAGATGGTGGCAAAATGATGGTAACCCTTGCTGGTGCTATGAGTACAGCAGAATTGGGTATTTCTTTTGCCGAAATGATACGCCAAGGTAAAGTTGATATTATTAGTTGCACAGGCGCTAATTTAGAAGAAGATGTGATGAACTTGGTAGCTCATAGCCATTACAAACGTGTACCAAATTACCGTGATTTAACGCCTCAAGACGAGTGGGATTTGCTAGAAAATCACTACAATCGTGTTACAGATACTTGCATACCAGAGGAAGAAGCTTTTCGCCGTTTGCAAAAGCATTTAGTGCAACAATGGCAAGATGCAGAAGCTGCTGGTGAACGATATTTTCCACATGAGTTTTTGTACAAAACCGTATTAAGTGGCGATTTAAAACAGTATTATGAAATTGATCCTAAAAACAGTTGGATTGTAGCCGCTGCCGAAAGAAATATCCCAATTGTAGTGCCCGGTTGGGAAGACAGTACCACCGGAAACATTTTTGCCAGCTATGTAATTAAAGGTGAGTTGAAGGCTAGCACTGTAAAAAGTGGTATTGAATATATGGTGTTTTTAACCGAATGGTACAGAGCCAATAGTAGTGGTAAAGGTGTTGGTTTCTTTCAAATTGGTGGTGGCATTGCTGGCGATTTTCCTATTTGCGTAGTGCCAATGATGTACCAAGATTTAGAGTGGCACGATGTGCCTTTTTGGAGCTATTTCTGTCAAATTTCTGATTCTACAACCTCATATGGCAGCTACTCTGGTGCGGTACCAAACGAGAAAATCACTTGGGGCAAATTAGACATTAACACTCCAAAATTTATTGTAGAAAGCGATGCAACAATTGTTTGTCCATTAATTTTTGCATGGATATTGGGATGGTAATATTGTGGTAATTTCTACTAGTCAAAAAAAGGTTTACAACGATAAGTTGTAAACCTTTTTTAGTTAAAATACTTTAAAATAGTTCCTTTATTATTATTATGTTATTAATATTTTAAAACGTATCGTGGCATAGTTTTCTGCTTTGCGTCTGAATTGTTAACTCAGTATTAATTAATCATTACTTCATTGTTAATTTCAATCCGTTGCTATGGCTTTTGTTGTGTTACGTATAATTTGCAGAATTATTAACACAACTATTTAACAAATTCTTTTACACATGAGACAGAAATTATCGTCTTTTTTAAATTTTGTACTAGTAATAATAGCAATATTTGCTAGTATTACTTCACTTAAAGCACAAGAAACAAATGCCAACTTTGCTGGTCAGGTTACTGATAGTAAAGGTGCTGCTTTAGTTGGTACTGTAATAAGCATTAAGCATATACCCACTGGTTTTGAAACCAAGACACAAAGTAATAATAAGGGCTATTTTTATGTGCCCAATTTACCTGTTGGCGGCCCATATGTGATTACATTTTCTTATGTAGGTAGAACAACAGAGATAAGAACAGATTATAATTTGTCTTTAGGTTCAAATTCACTTAATGTAAAATTAATTGATGCATCAGCTACTTTGGCTGGTGTTACTGTTACGTCAAAAAGAGCAGGTGGTTTAAAAACAGGTGCTGGTGTGCAAATTGGTCAAGCACAAATTAAAAACATGCCTACTATAAATAGAAGCTTGCAAGATGTAACACGTGTTACACCTCAAAGCAATAACAACTCGTTTGTTGGTACAAATTTTAGATACAATAACGTGACTATTGATGGTGCCATTAATAACGATGCTATTGGTTTTAGCCCATCTTTAGGCGGACAAACAAACTCATCTGGTATGGCTGGCAGCAGTACACGTACTAACCCAGTATCTTTAGATGCTATACAAGATGTGCAAGTGTACCTCGCACCATTTGATGTTAAAATTGGTAATTTCTTGGGTGGCAGTATTAATGCTGTTACACGTAGCGGAACCAATGAATTTCATGGTTCTGTTTACGGGTTTGGCCGTGGTGCATTTATGGTTGGGCCTAATAATGCTGGTGATAAAAGCAAAATACCCAATGATTTTTACGATTATCAAACAGGCGTACGTTTTGGTATTCCATTAATAAAAGATAAACTATTCTTCTTTACTAATGAAGAAATTACACGTCGTCAAGATCCAGTAATTTTAGGTGCTGGTTCTATAGATAACACACTAATTTCTGCTGCGCAAGCTTACAGCATAGATTCTTTATTTAAAAATAAATATGGTATTGCAGATGGCGCAGGTAGTTATGGTAATACTTCTATCTACTCTAAGTCTAATAAATTTTTTAATAGAATAGATTGGGTAATTAACTCAAACAACCGTTTGTCTTTACGTAACAATACTATTACATCTGAAGCTACCAACTTAGAACGTGACCAACAAAATTTCCGCTTTGGAAGTATTGATTTTAAACAGATTAATAATCAATCATCAACAGTTTTAGAGTTAAAAACTAAGTTTAACAATGCTGTATCTAACAGTTTTGTTGCTGGTTATTCTAACATTCACGATTATAGAAATCCAACTTCTAACCCTTCATTGCCACAAATAGAAGTTACTTCTGATAATAAAGCTGGTACTATATTTTTAGGCTCAGACCGTGAGGCTTCTATTTTCAACATGAGGCAAAAAACTTATGAAATAACAGATAATGTTACTATTAATAAAGGTAATAATACTTTTACTTTGGGTACACACAATGAGTTTTATGATATTACTTATGGTTTTGTAAATGCTTGGAACGGTCGTGTTGGTTATAGTAGTGTAAAAGATTTGTTGAATAATAATCCTAACAGAGTTCGTACAAACTATAATTATAGTGACAATAGTAGAGACTATATTTCGTCCAATCCACCAGCACAGTTTAAAGTGAATTTATATAGCTTTTATGCGCAAGATGAAATTCGTTTAGGTAAGTTGAAATTAACACCGGGTATCCGTTTCGATTATTCAGATTTACCAAATAAACAGCCATTAAGCTCTAAAACAACTGGCGCACCAGTTGATGCTAATTTTGGTACAACTTATAACTATACCTTACCAAAAGATATTACCAATAATTTCTTAGGTAAAGTACAAATTTCGCCAAGAATTGGTTTTAATTACGATGTTAAAGGCGACCAAAGTTTTATTATTAGAGGTGGTGTAGGTGTCTTTACAGGTCGTATTCCTTTTGCATGGTTAGGATATGCTTATTACAATAATGGCACTACCTACGGAGCATACGATAATAGATCTTCAACAAAGCCGTTTGGTGCTGGAACTGATCCTATAAAAGATGCTATTGGCAGTAATAATGGTGAAGCAAACTTTGTATCGAAACAAGGTGTTGATGTAAATAATGCTGCTGGTGCAACACAAGTAGATTTGGTAGATAATAATTTTAAAATGCCACAAGCGCTTAGAAGTAGTTTAGCATTTGATTATTCTACACAAAACAAATGGAAGTTTTCTATAGAAGGTATTTATACAAAAGTTATTTACGATTTAAAATTTCAGCAAGTTAATTACGTAGATAATCCTACTTATTGGATTTACGATACCAAAAAACAACAACCAATTTATTCTGGTTCAAAAATTAATCCTCTATTTACAAACGCTTATTTATTAAGCAATACCAAAGAAGGTTATAGATACAGCATTACTGGTCAAGTGTCTAAAACGTTTGACTTTGGTTTAAATTTTATGGTAGCTTATACCTATGGGCAATCTAAAGATATTACCAATGGAATTCGTAATTCAATGGAATCAAACTGGCAGTTAAATCAATCTTTAAATCCAAATAGCCCACAATTAGCTTACTCTAATTTCGATATACGTAATCGTATTGTATCAACAGTTAATTACCGTATCGCATCTAAAAGTGGTAAATATGTATCTAACTTTTCATTATTTTACAGTGCAGCATCTGGAGCACCTTACAGCTACGGTTTAGTTAATACAACTATTGATGGTACTGGTCAATCAAATAGCTTGGTATATATTCCTACAAAATCTGAAACAGCTTTAATAATACCTGATGCAACACAAGCTGCCGCTTTTGATGCCTATGTTGATGGTAACAAATACTTAAGCGGTCGTCGTGGTGACTTTACACAACGCAATGGTGCACGTACACCTTGGAACAACCAGTTAGATTTACGATTTACACAAGATTTTAATATTAAAACAAAATCTGGTAAAACAAATACCATCTCTTTTAATATTGATGTTGTAAATCTTACAAACTTGTTGAATCCAAATTGGGGTAAAGTTTACTTTTCGCCAAATACATTTAACTCTACAGCAGCTATTGGCTTAACAAAAATTACCAATGGTTCACCCACAACTTATCCAACTTACAAGTGGGTAAATCCAGGTTTACCTTATGCAGTAGATTTCTTTGGGTCTCGTTACCAAATGAATGCTGGTTTACGTTATACGTTTTAGTAACTTTATATACATTTTTAGAAAAAGGCTACCAAATTTGGTAGCCTTTTTTGTTCTCTAAAACACTAACTTATTACTTTAAATTCTACTTAAGTTTATGATTAAAAAAAAGTTACTGTCATTTTTATATTTACGCTACCATTGTTCAAAAAAGTTGTTATGTTACATTACTTTTTTGTAGTTAAATAACTATGTTTATGCGGCCCGAGGCTTCTATTATTACAAATTATAATGTAAAAAAGTTAGGTGCCGTTTGTAAAATTATCAACGGCTTTTTCTTCTCTAAATCGGCGCTACAGTCAATTACTAATCAAATTCCTTATGCTAAAGCAACAGATATTGTTGCAGACCATCTTTCAAGTACTAAGGCAAGTGTGCTAAATAAGCTTGTACAAAAAAGAAACGCAGAAATAGCAAAAAGAGGGGCTTTCTTAATAGTATTAACTGGGTCATCAATAGGGCAAATAGCTTCATTAGATATAGATGCTATTTTAGACCCTAATTTGTGTGCAGTTGTAAACGTGTGGTTAAAGGATTTAGACAATCAGTTTCTATATTTTTTTCTTTTAGTAAATGTGCCATTTTTACTACACCATACTAAAACAAGTAATAGAATACAATCTATACAACTGAAAGATTTAACCATACCCATACCACCAATTGCAACGCAGCGTAAACTAGTTAAAGAAGTATCTGACAAAGTAACCAGAATAGATGCTGCAATACATACCCTACAACAGCAAGTAGCAGCTGCCAAAGTAGAAAAGCAACAGATAATAGATAATGCCTTTACGCAAGACATTTGCAAGGTTACTACCCAACTTGACAAAGTAAACCTTTCCTCTATTGCCAATATACAAGCTGGCAATACACCTACCGAATCAATGTCGGTTTATTATGCAAATGAGTATACTTTTTTTAAACCAGACGATATTTTTCAGGCTGAAAATATGCTTACAAGCAAAACCCATGTATCAGCAAGAGGTGCTAAGGTTGCCAGACTTATTATGCCAAATGCCTTACTAGTAGTTACTTCTGGTAGTTTAATAGCTAAAGTTGGAATTTCTAGAATAAAGGCTACATGCAATAGATCACTTACCGCAATAATGCCTTATAAAGATGTATCTACAGAGTATTTATACTTTCAATTTCAAAGCCAAGCCGTACAAAGCCAAATATTTGCTTCACAAGTAAGAAGCATTGTTACTAAATCAAAGCTAGCAGTTATACAATGCCTCATTGTACCTACTACAGCTCAAAAGACCATTGTAAATTATTTAAAAGAAAATTTGCAAATAATAGATACCATCATTAATGAAACACAAACAACCATTGCAACATTAATGCAAGAAAAAGAAGAGCTACTGTTAGCCACATTTAGAGCAGAATAATGATTACATAAAAACAATTATTCAATTTCAAGCCATCAATCCAAAATTAGAGGTTCTCAATTATCCCCGCAATACCTTGACCACCACCTACACAAGCTGTAACCAAACCATATTTCTTGTTCAGGCGTTTCATATCGTTTAAAATTTGTACGGTCAACTTAGCACCTGTACAACCTAATGGATGACCTAATGCAATAGCACCCCCATTAATATTTATAATATCTTGGTTCAAGCCCAATTCTCTAATAACTGCAATACTCTGCGATGCAAAAGCCTCGTTTAGTTCTATTAAATCAATATCACCAATACGCATATTGGCTTGCTTCAACACCTTTGGTATGGCAGCCACAGGGCCAATACCCATAATGCGTGGATGAACACCTGCACTGGCACAATTTACCAACCGGCCAATAGGTTTTAAACCCAATTCAAGCATCATTTTCTCGCCCATTACTATTACAAAGGCCGCACCATCACTGGTTTGGCTACTATTGCCAGCCGTAACGCTACCACCAATGGCAAATGCTGGTTTTAACTTAGCCAACCCTTCAACAGTTGTATCGGCACGTAAGCCTTCGTCTGTATCAACTATATAACTTTTTACAGCTTTTTTACCTTTTTCGTTTACATAAGTTTGGTCAACAGTAATAGGTAAAATGCCCGATTTAAAATACCCATTGTCTATGGACACTTTTGCTTTGGCGTGAGAACCAGCAGCAAAAATATCTTGGTCTTCACGACTTACGTTAAACTCATTTGCCACAGCTTCTGCCGTTAAACCCATACTTAAATAATAGTCGGGTTCATCTTTTGCAATATTGTACGATGGTACGGTTTTCCAGCCAGCAGTAGGCACTAAACTCATACTTTCTGTACCGCCAGCAATAATACAATCTGCCATGCCGGTTCTTATTTTGGCGGTAGCCATGGCAATACTTTCTAGCCCACTAGCGCAATATCGGTTAATGGTAATGCCTGGCACTTCTATACCCATGGCTTTGGCGGCAATAATGCGCCCAAACTGTAACCCTTGCTCGGCCTCTGGTACAGCATTGCCCACTATCACATCATCTACTCTTTTATAATCTAATTGAGGTACGCTGGCCATTAAACCTTTAATCACTTCTACAGCCAAATCATCAGGGCGAAAAAAACGCAAACCACCTTTTTTACTTTTACCAACAGCAGTTCTAAATCCTGCTATAATATATGCTTCTTGCATGGCAACAATTTTAGAACGTGAAAGTACAATAAAGTTGTTTATGCAACTAATTATAACATTTTAAGTAACGGATTATTTTACTTTTTTGGTAACAGGCGTTGTGTATACCTATTTAGCACAATATGCGTCGCACCTTACATGGTTTATAACTTTGTTGAACTTGTACTTTGAAGCGGTTTATACAACGTAGATTTTAAGTAATTCTAGATATTTTTGGGTTTAATCTGCATCGTCTTAAAATCATGAAAACTTTGTTCTATTGTTTTAAAAATAACACTTTTTTCGTATTTGTGTAACTGGTCAAATTTGCATAACTACTATTTCAATTACCATCATCATTATTTTAATTCGTGTAATTGTTGTAATTGCTTCAAATTCGTGCCATAATTTCGAATTATAAATCACAAATATTACATTATGGAATATCGTATAGAAAAAGACACCATGGGCGAAGTAAAAGTACCTGCTGATGTATTGTGGGGGGCTCAAACCCAACGTAGCATTGAGAACTTTAAAATTGCACAAGACACCAACAAAATGCCCAAAGAAATTATAAAGGCATTTGCTTACTTAAAAAAAGCAGCAGCATTAACCAACCTAGATGCAGGTATTTTAACGCAAGAAAAAAGCGATGTAATTGGTCAAGTTTGTGATGAGATTTTAGAAGGTAAGTTGGATGCCTATTTTCCTTTGGTGGTTTGGCAAACTGGGAGCGGTACGCAAAGTAATATGAATGTAAATGAAGTTGTTGCTTACCGTGCTCACCTTATAAAAGGTGGTGCACTTACTGATAAAGAAAAATTTATTCACCCAAATGATGATGTAAATAAAAGCCAGTCTAGCAACGATACATTTCCCACAGCTATGCATATTGCTGCCTACAAAATATTAACCGAAGTAACCATCCCTGGCATAGAAAAACTGCGTGATACATTACAAGCAAAAAGTACCCAATATATGCACGTGGTAAAAATTGGTCGTACCCATTTTATGGATGCAACACCGCTTACCGTTGGGCAAGAATTAAGCGGTTATGTAAGCCAACTAAATCATGGGTTAAAAGCTATAAAAAATACCTTGTCACACCTTAGCGAACTAGCTTTAGGTGGTACGGCTGTAGGCACAGGCATCAATACACCAAAGGGTTACAGCGAAAATGTTGCTGCACATATTGCTACACTTACCGGCTTGCCTTTTATTACTGCTGAGAATAAATTTGAAGCGTTGGCAGCACACGATGCCATTGTAGAAACACACGGTGCATTAAAAACGGTAGCTGTAAGTTTAATGAAAATTGCCAACGATATTCGCATGTTATCAAGTGGGCCACGTAGCGGTATTGGGGAGTTATTTATTCCTGATAATGAGCCAGGAAGTTCTATCATGCCGGGCAAAGTAAACCCTACACAGTGTGAAGCATTAACCATGATTGCAGCACAAATAATGGGCAACGATGTAGCCATAAATATTGGTGGTTGTATGGGTCATTTTGAGCTAAATGTGTTTAAGCCAATGATGATTTATAACTTCCTGCACAGTGCTAGATTAATAGGCGAAGGTTGTGTGTCTTTCAACGATAAATGTGCCGTAGGCATTGCACCGCTAGAAGCCAACATTAAAAAGCACGTAGATAATAGTTTGATGTTAGTTACTGCTTTAAACACCAAAATTGGCTATTACAAAGCGGCTGAAATTGCACAAACGGCTCATAAAAATCACAGTACTTTAAAAGAAACGGCTGTTGGTTTAGGATACGTTACACCCGAAGAATTTGATGCTTGGGTAATTCCTGTAGAAATGGTTGGCGAGTTAAAATAGTAGTATGGTTTAAGTTATATCTACTAAAAACCACTGCTTTTATGGGTGCTTTTTAGTAGATATTCTTTTTGGGGCAGCGCTAGTAATACTATTTAACCGCACATGCGTCGCACAATGCATCTATAGTTTTTTATTAAACTTTTATCTAAGCTTATCAATCAAGTACAATGGCTTTTAAATTTATAACAGATTTTTTATACATAATCTTCGAGTATTTCACCAATAATTGCATAAGCCACTTTTTTTATCTTATTACCCGAAGAAAAATTGAAAAAAATCCGTTCACAGCTATTTTTTTCAAAAGACAAAAAGCAATAGCGTTACAATAACGAAGCTCGCAGGCTTGAGGCACTAGGATTAAAATTAAAATTTTTTGTAAATAGTTAGCAAAGTCAAAACAAAAAATTATTTATATGCGTATGTTTTGATTCACAACCCCCGTATTATAAAACAAAATAACGTCACATTATTTCCCGTTATCTTACACCCATGGCAAACGATATCACCGAAAAAACTGAAGCATCAAAAGTTACAATTACCTTCTTCTCAACCCAACCATACGATCAAGAATTTTTTAATAAATGCAACCAGTCTTTTGGTTTTCACTTACAATATTTTGAAACACAACTAAATACAACTACCGCCAATTTGGTTCAAGACGCATTGATTGTTTGCGTGTTTGTAAATGATAAAGTGGATGCAACTGTGGCACAACAATTAGCTACAAGGGGCGTAAAAATAATTGCCTTACGCTGCGCTGGTTTTAATAATGTTGATATAGAAGCCTGTAAGCAACATGGCATTAAAGTTTGCAGAGTACCAGCTTACTCACCAGAGGCAGTTGCAGAACATGCTGTTGCCATGATACTTACACTTAATCGCAAGACACACAAGGCTTACAACAGGGT
Organism: Chitinophagales bacterium; assembly: GCA_038327865.1. Lineage (GTDB taxonomy): Bacteria > Bacteroidota > Bacteroidia > Chitinophagales > Chitinophagaceae > Parasediminibacterium. Next base: position 15,414 of record JBBQLL010000044.1, read on the forward strand.
AAGAGAACAAAATTTTTCGTTAAACGGGTTGCTTGGTTTTGATTTACATGGCAAAACAATTGGCGTAATTGGTACTGGCAATATTGGTAAAGCTTTTTGTAAAGTAATGCTTGGTTTTGGTTGTAAAGTAATGGCGTTTGATGTTATTGCCAATAAGGATATGGAAGCCATTGGGGTTACTTACCACCCTTTAATTGACATTTATAAAGCTGCAGATATTATATCGCTGCACTGCCCACTAAACAATCAAACGAAACATATTATCAATGTACAAACCATCCCCATGTTAAAAATGGGGGTAATGCTAATTAATACGAGTAGAGGTGCATTAATAGACACTGATGCAGTTATTGCCGCATTAAAACAAGGTCATATTGGTTACCTAGGTATTGATGTGTACGAACAGGAGGAGAAGCTGTTTTTCCGTGATTTATCGGATAAAATTATAGAGGATGATACGATACAACGCTTAATGAGTTTCCCCAACGTTTTAGTTACTGCACATCAAGCATTTTTTACAATTGAAGCATTAACTCAAATTGCTACAATAACGTTAAATAGCGTGTCTGAACTATTAAATAATAAAACATTAACCAACAAGGCAGCAATGTTAGTGTAGGCTTTATCATATATTCGTGTACGTATTTATTTATTTATGAGTAAGCAATTTATCAGAATATATTTTTTAGTTTTTAGCAGTTTATTATTGATTTTAAGCTGTACAAAAGAAACAAGCGTTGAAAATGGTCTTGTTTTTGGAACGGCAGAAGGTACTTTAAAAGATAGTGTAAGCAACTGCCAAGGTATTACAATAAGTGGTCAATACGTTATGGATAGCGTATTGACAGATAGTAATTATGTTTCAGTAACGGCTACCATTACTAAGTCTGGCAATTACAAAATTTATAGCGATACAGTTAATGGTTTTTGGTTTAGAGATAGTGCATTTGTATTAACAACTGGCATACGCACTTTTAAACTTAAAGGTTATGGCAAACCAATACTACCAAATACAGCCAATTTTACGGTGTTCTTTAATTCATCTGCTTGCTTATTTAGCATTAGAGTTGCAACTACCCCTAGTAGCGGCGGCGGTACTTCACCAACAATACCATCTGGCGATTATTTTCCCACAACAACAAACAGCAACTGGACATATAATTACACTGCTTCAGATACAGTAAGATACACCTCCACCAATTTTATGGCCACCATAAATAATAATGTATACAATGTTTTTACAACTTCTTTAGGTGATACTTTAGTTTATAGAAAAGATAGTTTAAAAGGTGAATATTATACGTATAGTAGATTTGCTAACGATTCTAGATTTATTGATTTTAAATTTTTAGACGATAAACTGCCCGTAAATAGTTTTTGGGAAACAGATACACTATCTACTGCTGCATTTGGCACTCGAATAACTTATAAAGTTAGGCTTACCATTGATACAAAAAATGCGTCTTATACTATTAATGGCAATACGCTAGACAGTGTTATAAAAGTAAGACAAGAGACTTTTATTCAAGTTCCTGGGGCTGGGCCTTTATACACCAGGGATACGGCCAACATTTCTTATACTTATTATGCTAAAAAAATTGGATATGTAAAGTACGAATCGCCTACTTATAATGAAACAATTAGACGTTGGCAAATTTTTTAGATATTTAAAAGTACTACAATAAAAATAAGGCAGTCCTATAAATGGAATGCCTTATTTTATTATGGTACTTTATTAAAAACTTATCGGTAAAGAAGCCTTTACATCATCCCACATTATTAATAAGTTAGCCCCTGTTTTTGTTTCTTCAAAATAAATAGTCATTGCTTCTACAAGTTCTGTTGTTTTATCTATAGTTATAGTAGTTCTTAAAAAGTCTTTTTTTGTATCGTATACAAAATTGCCCCAACAAAAATTGTCCTTGCTAATAATGATTGTCCATTTAGTTTCAGTAGGCACACAGTACAATGTGTAGCGACCTTTTGGCACTATTTTACCTTCAATTTTAACAGGTGTAAAAAATTCAATTTCTGTTGCCTCATTTGCCCCCAAGCGCCACAAATCATTGTATTTAATAATGCCACCAAAAATGGTACGGTTATTTTTTAATGGTCGGCTATAAATAATTCTAGCAACAGGCATATCTTTTGCCTTTCCACTCATTTTTAAGATAGGATAATTGGCAGGCCAATAATTCATATCCATTGGGCTTTTATCTAGCTCTGTAGGTTTTTGTTGAGCATAACAACTACCCAAAATACCTAGCATAAAAGCTAACAATAGTAATTTATTCATTATAAATAATTTAGAGCAAATATAAAATTTGATTACAAAAACTTCTCTTCCAGCAATACATTAGTTACCATATTTTTTAACTGCGGAAAAAATAATTGATAGCATTCTTGTATTTGAGTGCAATTCTCTTCAAAAAGTTTAAAACAATTTTCTGAACTTTCTAAATATTGTGCCCGTTTTGCAACTCCTGCAAAACTATTTTTTATACCCCACAAATATTGATAGTTGTTTAGCCAATTTTGTTGTTGCATATAGGGTAGCATCTTTGCAAAACGATCAGGTACTATGTTAGTAAACCCATTTAGCGTTTTATAAGTTTTGATGGCAAATTGATGCAAATCATTCTCAACATTAAATGCAAGACTATCATTAGCCAAAAAATAATCGTACGCAACATCTATAAACGCACCAGAATAAGTACCAACTGCTGGATATAAATATTGTTTGGCCTGCTTGGTAATAGCGTGTGCATCGGTAAAAGCATCAATTGCACGATGTATTTGTATCCCTTTTTGAATTGTAATTGGAAAATCGTACTGCTTTTTTCCCTTTACAAAATCACTAATCATATTGCCTACCAATATTTCTGGTATGTTAAATGATAAGTAGGCATGCGCTAAATAATTCATTTTTAAAACTACGAAATAGCACTACCATAACCTGATTTTTTATCTAAAATATTTGCTAATAAAATCAATAGCGTACCTACTACTTAATCACACTATTTTTTTATACCTGGATATTGCATTTTTAAGCCTTTAAGTAAGTTATAAAGTGTAGTAGCTATTACATGCTCTTTGTACCAGTTTTGGTCTGATGGGGTTATAATCCAAGGTATTTTATTACATTGGTTAAAGCAATCATTATACACTTCCATATACAAATCCCAAAGTTTGGCTTCATTAAAATCATTCTCATTATACTTCCACATTTTTCGGGGATCTTTTAAACGTTCATTTAAGCGCAATTGCTGTTCCTCTGGCGAAATATGAAGGTAAAATTTTAAAATATGTGTATTATTATGCTGTGTTAATAATTCTTCAAAGTTGTTAATGGCTCTCATGCGCAATTTGGCAGTTTTATCATCTATCATTTTATGCACACGGGTTATTAAAATATCTTCGTAATGGCTACGATTAAATATTTGTATCATACCTTTTGGTGGTACTTGTTTATGAATGCGCCATAAAAAATCGCGGCTCAATTCTTCTGCCGTTGGTGCTTTAAATGATGCCACATTTACACCCTGCGGATTTAAATGTGCAAATACATGGCGTGTAGCACCATCTTTACCACTTGCATCCATGCCTTGTACTATTACCAACACCGAATGTTTGTTTTCAGCATATAGTAGGTTTTGAAGTTCATCTAACGCGTCTAATATTTTACTAGTTTTAGCTTTTGTTTTTTCTTTATCAAAGCTTTTTGGGGCTTTGGTGTCAATATTTGCAAGCAATATTTTAGGCATAGTAAGTGGGTTTGTGTAAAGGATTTTTTTTCAGCTATAAATCTATAACCTTTGTAACTAAATATTACTTGTTGAAAGAAAAATTAATTAATTGGGTTCTGTTTACCATCTTGGCTTTAATTTGGGGTAGTTCTTTTTTATTAATGAAAATTGGCATGCAATCGCTTAGCCCTTACCATGTAGCAGCCTTACGAATTTTAAGTGCTGGTTTTGTGCTATTACCTTTTGCTGTAAAGGCTTTTAAACAAATACCAAAACAAAAATTAAGTGTAGTAATTTTATCTGGTTTGCTAGGTAGCTTTTTCCCAGCCTTTTTATTTTGCATTGCCGAAACACAACTAAGTAGTTCATTAACTGGCATGCTAAATTCCTTAACGCCTTTATGTGCTGTTGTTGTTGGTGTATTATTTTTTCAATTAAAGCCAAACCCACAAAAAATACTAGGTATTATTGTTGGGCTAGTAGGGCTTTTTTTTTTAGTAGTACCAAATAGCAGATTAGACCTTAGTAATTTTGGCTATATATCACTGGTATTATTAGCCACAGTGTTTTATGCCGTAAATGTAAATTTGGTTAGTAGGTATATGAAAGGCATCTCACCTATTAATATTGCAGCAATGGCTTTTGTATTTTTAATAATTCCTTGTGTAATTATATTGGCTTTTACGGGTTATTTTGCAATGCCGCTTAGCAATATTGAGTTTATAAAGTCAACTTTAGCAGGTTGTATTTTAGGCATCGTAGGTACAGCATTTGCATCGGTATTATTTTACAGATTAGTAAAACGTGCCGGGGCTTTATTTGCAGCAATGGTTACTTACGGCATACCATTTATAGCTGTTGCTTGGGGTTATGCATATGGAGAAACAATTAGTATATTTCAAATAGGGTGCTTGGGCATTATTTTAAGTGGCGTATATATTTCTAATAAATAAAATTAGAAATTTACCATATAAGCACAGAGGTTACATAGATTTTAAATTGCTTTTCTATGTGCCTATATGGTGTAAGAAAAACTTAGGTATTAAATTATGGCATTAGGACAATCGTTACAACAGAAGTTATTACAAAAACTATCCCCACAGCAAATTCAATTAATGAAGTTGTTGCAGGTGCCTACGGCTAATTTAGAAGAGCGTATAAAGGAAGAATTAGAAGAAAATCCAGCGTTAGAAGTGGGTGAAGATGAAGATGGCAACGATACTAGCGATGAAATGAAGGATGAATTTGAAACCCCAGCAGATGAGGAATACGAAAAAGATGGTAGTGAAGATGATTATGGAGATGTAGACATTAGCGAATACGTGGTAGATGATGATGGCGAAATTGCCGATTACAAAATGAAGGATGATAACTATCCTGAGATGGATGACAAACAAACCATTCCGATAAAGTTAGAACATAGTTTTTTTGATTTGGTACTCAACCAATTGGGGATGTTAGATTTAGATGAACGCAGATTTAAAATTGCCGAACAAATTGTAGGTAGTTTAGATGATGATGGCTATTTACGAAGAGAATTAAGCTCTATTGCAGATGATTTAGCCTTTAGACAAAACGTTATTGTTAATGAAAAAGAACTTCTAGAAATCATTAAACAAATACAGCAGTTCGATCCGCCAGGCATAGGCGCAAGAGACTTACAAGAGTGTTTATTACTACAATTAAAACGCAAAAGCACCGAAGGTATCAGCGTACAATTGGCCATTGAAGTAATGAGTAAATACTACGATGAGTTTATAAAAAAACATTACGAAAAAATACAAAGAGGCCTAAACTTAACCGATGAAGATTTAAAAGAAGTCATTAACCAAATTATTAAGCTTAACCCAAAACCAGGTGGCAATGTTGGTGAGATGAACAAAGCTGAAAGCTATATTGTGCCAGACTTTTACATTATTAATAACAATGGTAGTTTAGAATTAACCCTCAATTCTCGTAATGCGCCAGACCTTAGAATTAGCGAAGGCTACAAGGATATGATGAAGGAATACGATAGAGGTAGTAAAAAGGATAAAAGACAAAAAGAAGCTGTCATTTTTATTAAACAAAAAATTGATAGTGCCAAATGGTTTATAGAGATGATACAACAAAGGCAGCAAACCCTTATTTCAACAATGGGCTCCATAATGCGGCACCAAGAAGAGTTTTTTTTAACAGGTGATGTTACCAATATGCGGCCAATGATTTTAAAAGATATTGCCGAAAAAACTGGTTTAGATATTAGCACAGTAAGCCGTGTTGCCAACAGCAAATTTGTACAAACCGAGTTTGGTACGTATCGTTTAAAATATTTTTTCAGCGAAAGCCTAAGTACCGATAGTGGTGAGGAAGTAAGCACCCGTGAAGTAAAAGAAATATTGAATAATATGATTGATGCTGAAGACAAGCAAAAGCCAGTAAGCGACGAGTTTTTAACCGATATGCTAAACGAAAAAGGCTACAATATTGCACGTAGAACCGTGGCAAAATATCGTGAACAATTAAATATTCCCGTGGCTAGGCTAAGAAAAGAATTGTAGCAACCTAATCGTCTCTACAAGAAACAAAGCAGTCTTAAAAGTAACAAGGTTAAAGACACTATAACAAAGAACATAAAACATGGAACAAACCATAATATATCAATCAAGTAATTTTTTAAAAATACCCGCCAAAATAATATCCTATATTTTTCATCCTCTGTTTATACCTACCTACTTTTTTATGTTTTTGGTGTGGCAATTCCCATTTGAATTTGCAGGTATTACGTTATGGCAATTAAAACTTAGAATATTTAGTGTGTTTTGGATGACAGCCTTTTTCCCTGCCTTTGCCGTATTCTTGTTATGGCGCACAAAATTTAGCGAAAGCATATTTTTACGCACCCAAAAAGAGCGCATTGTACCTTACTTTATATCTATGTTTTTTTACTGGTGGATGTATTATTTAAGCCGCAATTTTACCGATCAACCGGCTGCTTTAAAATTCTTTTATTTTGGTATTTTCATAGCCACAGCAGTAGGCGTTTTAATCAATAATTTTATAAAAATAAGTTTACATGGTATAGCAATGGGTGGCATTTTGGCTGCCATCATTTTAACATCATTTTTCTATCAAACGCAGTTGGGCTTTGCTATTTGCGTAGTTACTTTACTTACTGGTTTGGTTTGTACCTGCCGTTTTTTGGTTAGTGACCATTCAACAACAGAAGTATATAGCGGCTTAATTGTAGGCATCATTTGTCAGCTAATAGGTTATTGGTTTGTGTAAATTTTTTTTATCAGCGGTTAATTAGTAATCGTCATTTGTTGCGTCGCACACTGGAACCTTTAAATAATTTTTTCAACTTTTATCAATGCATATTTTATCAAAAAATAAAATACTATTATCAGGCAACCAATATCATATCAGTTTTATATAAAGATGCTTTGCGGCCTTTGTAACCTTTGTTTCTTTATGTGAAATACATTCATAACTCATAATTCATAACTAAAAATGTGGTACAACTTAGGCAAGTTTATTTTAAAATATCGTTTGGCATTATTGGTTGTTTTAATGGTTATTAATGCCATTGCTATTAGCTTAGCATTGCAAGTAAAAATTGGCTACGATTTTACAAAAGCCATTCCAGACGACAATCCCAAGTACCAAGACTTAATGGCTTTTAAAGCCAAGTTTGGTGATGATGCTGGTACTGTTGTAGTAGGTATTCAAAGCGATAAATTTTTTACCACATCAGTTTTTAATGCCGTTGGCAAGCTACATCAGCAATTAAAAAAAGTAGCCGATGTTACCGAAGTATTAAGCGTACCAGATGCCTTAAACTTAGTAACCGATACTGCTGCAAAACGCTTTAAAACCACCCATTTATTTAAATATAATTATACGTCACAAGCCCAACTAGATAGCAACAGATTGGTATTTGAAAGCCTACCATTTTACCGTGGCATATTATACAATCCACAAACTAAGGCTTACTTGGTGGGCATTAGTGTAAATAAAGACACGCTTAACAGCAAAAGCCGTACAAGGCTTATAGCCACAGTATTACAGCCAATTCAGCAATTTGAAAAAGAAACTGGCATTACTGTACAAATTAGTGGCTTGCCCTATTTACGTACCATCATTGGCGACAGAATTAAGCATGAAATGAACTACTTTTTAATTGCTTCTTTTCTGTTATCAGCCTTAACATTATTTTTATTTTTTCGTAGCATTAGCACTACTATTATGAGTTTATTAGTGGTAGGCATGGGTGTTGTTTGGAGCCTTGCAACCATGCGGTTATTTGGCTACAATATCACCTTATTAACAGCTATTATACCACCATTAATTGTAGTTATTGGTGTACCCAATTGCATTTATTTTTTAAACAAATATCACACAGCTTACAAAGACACCAATAACAAAGAAGAAGCCCTTAAAACCATGGTTGGCCGTATGGGTATTGTAACCTTATTCTGCAATATTGCGGCGGCTATAGGCTTTGCCGTATTTGCATTAACCCGTAGTGCTTTGTTAAGAGAATTTGGTTTGGTAAGTGGTATTAATATTATGTTATTATTCGTTATTTCATTAGTATTTATACCTGCGGTATTAAGTTATTTACCAGCACCAAAACCTATAGAAATTAAATATTTAGATAACCGTTTTTTAGAAAAAGTATTAAACAAAATTGAGTTTTTTGCCTTTAAAAAAGCAAAATGGGTGTATGTAGTAACTATTGCCATTACTGCATTTGCAGTAGTAGGTTTGTTTAAGTTAAAAAGTGAAGCTTTTATTGTAGATGATTTACCAAAAAAAGATAAAATATACACAGACTTAAAATGGTTTGAGAACAATTTTGAAGGGGTAATGCCTTTAGAAATTATGGTAGATACCAAAAAGAAAAGGGGCTTGTTTCGTAATACAAAACCGTTGGCTAAAATTGAAGAACTTTCTGCTTACATAAACGCAAAACCCGAAACAGGTAGGCCACTCTCTTTTGTAGAGGGCCTAAAGTTTGCTAAGCAAGCTTATTTTGATGGCGATACCAATAGTTATGTTGTACCAGCAGATGTTGATTTGGCATTTTTAAGCACCTATTTATCACCGAAAGAAGGCGCAACCAAAGAAAATAATGGGGCACTTAAGCTAATGAACAAGTTTATTGATAGCAACAAGCAAGTGGCCCGCATAAGTGTAAATATGAAAGATATTGGTAGCCAAAAACTACCATTATTACTAGCAGATTTAGAAAAGAAAAGTCAAGAAATTTTTGATACTGCCGCATATAAAGTTACGTTTACAGGTAGCAGCGTATCGTTTTTAGAGGGCTCTAGTTTTATTATAAAAGGCTTGCGTGATAGTATTTTTTGGGCATTTTTATTAATTGCTTTATGCATGTTATACCTCTTTAAATCGTTTAAAATTTTATTGTGTTCGCTCATACCAAATATTATCCCTTTATTAATTACCGCAGGTATTATGGGCTGGGTTGGCATTGCTCTAAAACCTTCTACAGTATTGGTTTTCAGCATTGCATTGGGCATTGCTATAGATGTTACTATTCGTTTTCTTATCAATTACAAACAAGAGTTGCCGTACAACCAATATCGCGTAACACCAACATTGGTACAAACCATTCACCACACAGGTATTAGTATTATTTATACCTCATTGGTGCTTATTGCAGGGTTTATTATTTTCTGCTTCAGCAGCTTTGGTGGTACTATTGCATTGGGTTGGTTAACTTCTTTAACATTAGTAGTAGGCACATTAACCAATCTTATTTTATTGCCCGTCTTATTACGCAGCCTCAATCCTGGCAAATAATTGGCAACATGTATACGTATAAATAGTATTTTGCTTACTAAACATCTACCTTGTTAACACAATAAACTCACAATTATGGGCATGATTAAAGAATTTAAAGCCTTTGCGTTAAAGGGCAATGTGGTCGATTTGGCTGTCGCAGTTATTATTGGTGCGGCATTTGGCAAAATTATCACATCGTTTATTGAAGATGTTATTACGCCGTTATTGTTAAAACCTGCTTTAGATGCAGCACATCTATCTAAACTAGCCGATTTAACTATTTGGGGTACCGTAAAATATGGCAACTTTTTAGCTTCAATAATTAATTTTTTAGTTATTGCTTTTGTATTATTCCTAATTATAAAAGCTATAAACGCTTCTAAAAAGAAGGAAGTTATTGCTCCTGCCCCACCCCCAGAGCCATCCAGTACCGATAAATTATTAATGGAAATACGCGATGCATTAAAAAAATAAGTTACTACCTTTATTTTCTTTTTTCCCGTCTGCAACTTAATTGATGTAGGCGGGTTTTTTATTTGTAGCCAATCGGTTGTCTAATTTTCATCAGTAGGCCCGCTTTTCGTTGCAAGTCCTCGGTTTCGTACCTCAACCTGTGGGCTTTACACTGCAATTGGGGCTAAGCCATCGGCTGTAAGATTTTCAATTAAGCAAATGCTAGCGTGCTCAAGTATTAGCTAGAAAGTCAATTTTTAGCCCCAAAAAAGTTTAAATAAATATAATTGTCGTCCGACAAATTAATTTAAAAGAGAGGTTTTTAGACCTCTCTTTATAGTTTTGAAGTTACCACACTTTAAAACGATGAATCAAAGTAACAATTTTTTCGGACAGCACTTATTTTCTCAGCTAATTTCTTTGT
>JBBQLL010000045.1:0-25694 GCA_038327865.1 Chitinophagales bacterium
TACATCGTTTGAATGGATTGATATGATTGCTTATACAGCAGGTATTTTGGTGGTGTTGTTTATAGAAAAAGTACGGTTGCACTACACAAAAATTAAGCTTTAGCAAACTCTTTCATTACATTTAATAGGGCTCTTATTAATGTATTAGAGCTGGTGCCAATTACTAATACACCTACAGCTATTAACATGGTTTTCACGGGTAATTTGCCCACCAATCTTGCCGCAATTGGTGCTGCAATAACGCCACCAATTATTAAACCTGCCACATCAAAAATTGGTATATGTTTTAGTAAAATAAAAAATGTGGTAGCACTTGCAAATACTACAAAAAACTCAGCCAAGCAAACCGAACCAATAACGTAACGGGTGTTTTTTCGCTTAGATACCAACGTGCTTGTAACCAAAGCACCCCAGCCACCGCCAGCAAACGCATCCATAAAACCACCAGCACTTGCCAACCAACCTGCATGGGTAACTTTATCTTGTGAGTTCCTTTTCTTAAAGGCTTTTTGAATAATATAATAACCCAAGTAAATGGTGTAAATTGATAAAGGAATTTTTACATATATAGCATATTCTTTTGCACTAACTGCAAGCACCGCACCAGTAACTGCACCAATAATACCAGGAATAACCAATGCTTGAAACAGTTTTTTATTAATGTTGCCAAAACGGTGGTGACTATAGCCAGAAACCCCGCTGCTAAACACTCTTGCAGAGTGGACGCGGCTACTTACTATGGCAGGGTTAACACCTATTGCTAATAAAAATGTGGTTGAAATAGTTCCATAACCCATACCCAAACTACCATCAGCCATTTGAGCAATAAAGCCTGTTAGAACCATTAATAAAAACGAGGTTGTATCAATATAATTAGGTAATTTTTTTACGCCAACTAGTATATCATTAAAAGGAACATAAGTAAAAAATGTATGCCCAACAATCATAAAAAAGAAGGCAAGTAAACACCATTTTACAATTTGTTGCCACTGCTTGTGTTCGGGTTTATCGGTTGGTTCAATGGTTAATTTAGCAACCAATGTTTCTGCTGCTTCTTGCTTGGCTACTAATATTTTAGTAACCTCGTTAAGCTGTGTAACCTTATTGGCAAAGTCGCCCTTTAGTTTGCTGCGAATGGCTGCCATATTGTTCAACAACTCATCAATTTCTTCAGGTATTACTTCGTTAAAAACTTCCTTTACACGTTTGGCCACCGTTGGCGATTTACCATTGGTAGAAATAGCGATTTTGAGGTTGCCTTTTTTTACAATGCTACCAAGGTAAAAGTCGCAGAGTTCTGGTTTGTCAGCAGCATTAATTAAAATACCTTTTGCATTGGCATCGGCAGTAATAATAGTGGCTAAATCTTTATCGTTTACGGCTGCAATGGCTACATCTGCATGGTTTAAATCGTTGCTATCGTAGGGTTTTTCTAGTAAAGTAATATTGGGATGATTGGCGGCAATGGCCTTTATATCATCGCTTATAAAAGTGGCCACTAATTTAATATTGGTGTTGGGCGAATTTGCCAAAACTGCTTCTAATTTTTCCAAACCAATCAATCCGCCGCCAATCATTACCAAGCGTAGTTTCTCTAATTTTAAAAATATAGGGAAGAGGTTATTTGTTTCTTTCAATGTAAGATTTATTATCCTACAAATTTAGTAGATTTTACTTGAATGAAACATATAATGCTAGAAAACTGAAGCTAAATAGATAGCTAAACGATGCATTGTGCGACGCTTCTATCGCTGAGTTATATTGATTTGCTGCTACAAAATAAAACGACCTCGCTAAAAGGTGGATGATTGTACTACTAACCTTATTTATGGAACCAATATGAAATGTAAATAACATGTTAATAATACTTCAAAATAATCATCTTAAATTTAATGGCACGGTTTTTACATTTCCATAGTTTATAAAAAAAATACAAATGAAAAAATTAATGTTCATCTTATTAGGTACAGTTCTTACAGTTGGCGCAATGGCTCAAACAGCTCCTTCACAAACAACACCAACAAAAAAAGCTGCTGAAAAAGCAATGGTTCATGATGTTAAAGAGCTTAAAGAAGACCGTAAAGAACGGAATACAAAATATGCACATGGTAAGTTTAAAGCTGCTAAGCAAGAGCAAAAGCATATTAATGCGCATCGTAAGCATTTACATGCCAACAAAAAACATTTGAAAAACAAAGGTGTAGAAACACCAGTTGAAAATGCAAAAGCAAAAGCAAATAATTAATTTTTGCTAATTAACTTTCAGTAAACAGTCCAAAGAATTAATTCTTTGGACTGTTTACTATTTAAGAATAACTGTTGCTTATCAATAACTATTTTTGAGAAGAATACAAAATGTAGTTACACCAACTGTGTTCTTACCGTAAAATCACCAAAGGTTTCGGTAGCTTTTTTCCCTTTTTTATATAGTGAAAATAGAGTATTCAATTCGCCCAAAATACTTGCTTCGTTTAAATGCTCTTTATATTTTGTATTCAGCCTTGTACCTATTCTATCGCCACCAATGTGTAGATTATATTGCCCACTTGATGTACCAACCAAACCAATTTCTGCTGCATAAGGTCTTGCACAACCATTAGGGCAACCCGTCATTCTAATAATAATATCTTCGTTTTGTAACTCGTGTTTAGCAAGTATTATATCAATTTTATCAATTAATGCTGGTAAATAACGTTGTGCTTCTGCTAGTGCCAAAGGGCAAGTTGGTAATGCCACACAAGCCATAGAATTTACACGTAGGCTGGATAGATTACTTTGTTTGTTAATGATATCAAACTCAGTTAAAATGCTTTCTACCGTTGCTTTATCGGTTTCAACAATATCACTTAAAATAAGATTTTGATTACTTGTAAAACGATAGTTGGCTTTGCCACTTTGTGCCACAGCTAGTAAAGCAGATTTTAAGTTGTAATCATTCTCATCCGTTACTCTACCATTCTCAATAAACAAGGTATAGTGCCATTTATTTTGATAATCTTTTACCCAGCCATATTCATCTTTTCTGGCAGTAAATAGTACCTTTTTTGGTGCTTCAAGTGTAAAGCCACAGCGTGTTTCAAGTTCTTTTTTAAAAACCTCAACCCCCATTTTATCAACTGTATATTTTAGTCGGGCTAACTTTCTATCGCTTCTGTTTCCAAAATCTCGTTGCACAGTTAATACTTCGTAAACGGCCTTTAACGTTTTTTCTTCAGTGTCAGTAAAGCCAATAACTGTTGCCAATCTAGGGTAAGTATTTGCATTGCCATGCGTAGCAGATAAACCACCACCAATAGCTATGTTAAAACCCTTCAATTCATCGTTTTCAATAATAGCAATCAAGCCCAAATCGTTGGTCAAAACGTCCACTTCATTGTTGGGCGGTATGGCTATGCCTACTTTGAATTTACGTGGTAAATAACTGTCTTTATACAAGGGGTCTACCTCATTCAGTTCTTCAATTTTTTCCTCATCTAACCATATTTCGTAGTAAGCCCTTGTTTTTGGTAACAATAGTTGGCTAATCTTATCTGCATACGCATGTATTTGTGCATGAATGGCTGATTGGTGTGGGTGAGATGCACATGCCACATTTCTATTCACATCTCCACAAGCGGCAATAGCATCTAAAGCAGTTTTGCTAAAACTTTGCAAAGTAGGCTTAATATTATTTTTTAAAATACCATGTAATTGTATGGTTTGCCTAGTGGTTATTTTTATAACACCAGTTGAATATTTACCAGCAATATGATTAGCCGCTACCCACTGTTGTGGCGTAACCAAACCACCAGGAATCCGCATCCGCACCATAAATGAATACAATTTATCTAACTTCTTTTCAGCGCGTTCTGCACGCAGGTCACGGTTATCCTGCTCGTACATACCATGAAATTTCATCAATGCATGATCGTCCTCACGCACCGCACCAGTAATGGCGTCTTGCAAACTTTCTAGTAATGTACCGCGAAGTCCATGACTCTTGAGTTTGATATATTCAACCGCTGATAAATTTTGTTTTTCGCTCATTATTATTCAGTTTTTCACAAGGCAACTAAGAAGGCAAAGCACACTAAGTTTTGTTTGTGTTATATTTTTATTTTTTACCTACATTATCTCTTTTATTGCCGCCTGTTGTGTCACTCACTTGTACGGTTATAACTTTATTTAGCTTTTATCGAAGCGTATTTTTCACGCAAAGAAACTAAGGTTGCGAAGAAAACAAAAACTTATAGCCTCTCCTTAAGCTTCTTTTTCATTGCGTGATTTTTTCTGAACCACAACGTCACAATGAATCACAAGGTTTTAAATCACATATCGTACTTAATATAAGTCTTCCATATATCTTAATTCATCCTTCATCTTCTCAAAGTATTGGGCTGCTTCATCTTCGGTTTTATTGCCTTGCTCTTTAATAATTTGTACCAACGTATGTTCAACATCTTTACCCATTGGGTTTTTAGTACCAGCTAAGTAAACTATGGCACCATTTTCAATCCATTCGTACAACTCTTTCGCTTGCTCTAACATGCGGTGCTGCACATAAATTTTTTCTTCTTGGTCACGACTAAAAGCCAAACTTATTTTGGTTAAAACGCCGGTGCTAAACCAGTTTTGCCACTCCGTTTGATAAGAGAAATCTGTCGTAAAATGTTGGTCACCAAAAAATAACCAATTACGTCCAGAAGCCCCTGTAGCATCACGTTCAGCAACAAAAGCTCTAAATGGCGCAACGCCAGTACCAGGGCCAATCATGATGATGTCTTTGGTTGGTTCTACTAGTTTAAAACGCTTGTTAGGCTGTATAAAAAAGTTAAGTTGCGTATTGGTTTTTTGTAACGATAAAAAGCGAGAACATAAGCCAAATTTTCGTAAACCATCAATCTCAAACACATCTTTGGCTACAGTTAAATGTACCTCGCCATTGTGTGCAATTGGGGACGATGCAATGGTGTATAAACGTGGTGGTATGGCATTTAAAATACTAAGCACTTCTATAAATTGTTCGGCATCTTTTACTGGATAAATTTTTAGTAAATCCAATAAATCTATACGAACAATTGGTATCTCTTGTTGAATAATTGCAGCGTATTTTTTAATGGTATTTTCTTGTAGGTAAGCAATATTTGCTTTCTTGGTTAAGACATTAATAACGGTATCAGACTCTTTTTTAAACGCAATTATTTTACTGCGATTAATACCAACAATGGTTAGTATTTCTGTAACAGTTTCTAAATCATTTTCTGGCACAATACCTAACGAATTGCCACATTCATAATCAACATCATCTGCAATAATTTCTATATGGTGTGTTTGCTTATTACTACCCGATGCGTTTAAATTTATATTGGTTGCAATAGTACCTGTGTATGTTTTTTTTGTAGTTATCTTTTTAGCCGGAAGTACAGTAGCTACAAGTGTTTCAACAGTTGGTGTATTAATTAATTGCAACACTTTATTAAACCATTCGTTAGCTTCGGTTTCGTACTCTAAATCGCATTTTTGAAGTGGCGCAAATCTGGTAGCACCAAGCTTTTCGAACTGTGCATCCACCTCTTCACCTGTTTTGCAAAATAGTGGATAAGATGTATCGCCTAAAGCCAAAACACCATATTTTAATTTAGGTATAGTAAAGCCATTTTGATGAATATGGTCGTAAAATTTTTTAGCTGCAATTGGTGGTTCACCGTCGCCTTGTGTGCTAATGACCGTAACAAAATAATCTTCTTTTGCAAGGTCAGTTAGGCGGTATTGATCAAGGCTTATAAGTTTGGCATTAATACCAACTTTTTTGGCTTTGGCAGCAAAATCAGCCGCTAATTTTTTAGAATTACCAGTTTCTGTACCGTAAGTAATGGTAACTTTCTGTGTGGTATTTATTGCTGATGCTGTAACTGTTGGTTCAATTGTGCCAATACTTAATTTGCCAGCAATATAGCCATGAACCCAAGTGAGTTCATCCTTTGAAAGCGTTGCTATCAAAGCGTTCCATTGCTGTATTTTTATTTCATTCAACATAAATAATTCTTATTTTTCATCTTTGCGAGGGATAAAATAATTTTTGTTAATTGTTTAGATCACTTCGTGTCTCGCAGTTATGTAACGATTATTCTATTTTATTAATTCTTTAAAAATGCTGCCTGCTTCGTTCGCTTTAAACCAATTAAACTGGTGATGTAATCTTACAACTTCACCCACAATTACCAAACTTGGCGAGCTAAATACTATGTCTTTAAAATCGGTTGCGCATTTTTGCAAAGTGCTAATACTAATTTTTTGATAAGGTGTTGTTGCCTGTTCAATAACTGCAATTGGTGTATTCTTCTTAGGTGCATATCGTGTTAGTAATTCAGCTAAATACCTTACATTTTTAGATGCCATATAAAACACCAATGTATCATCTGTTGCAGCCAAGTAGCGCCATTTTTCTGGGCGATAATTTGTACTAGGATTAAACGTTATCCATTGCACCCCTTGCGAAAATCCACGAGCAGTTAAAGGAATACCTGTGTAAGCAGATGCACCTGCCGCCGCTGTAATACCTGGTATAATTTCAAACGGAATATCTTTTTCTGTTAAAGCATACAATTCATCCAATACATTGCTAAAGAACGCCACATCGCCACCTTTTAAACGCAATACACATTTGCCTTTTAAAGCATGAAATACAATCAAATCATTCACTTCATCTTGCGAATAAGACGCATCATTATTAGCTTGTTTGCCAGCAATAATTACTTCAACATCTTTACGAGCATGATTGGTAATAATATCTGGGTTAACTAATCTGTCGCTGATAATAACATCAGCAATAGCCAATTGTTTTTGCAGTTTAATGGTAATTAATTCTGCATCACCAGGTCCTGCACCTGCAATTATTACGTAGCCTTTGTTTGATATATTATTAGGTGATTGCATGGTTTTTATTTGCTATTGCTTCTGTTTATTGTGCTGTCACTTTTATTGAATCATGCAAGCACCAACAGTTACATTGCTCGTCTCATCTATTAAAATAGCACCCCCATTTACCCGCAATTTTTTGTAGCTGTCAAATGCAACAGGAATAGCTGTTTTAATAGTTGCTTTTATAATATCGTTTAAGCCCGCACTTTCTATATTTTCTTCCTTTTCAAGCGTGTTTACGTTCAATTTGTATTCTATGTTTTTCACTACACTTCTTACTCTTGTGCTATTAATTTGAAGCAAATATTTGTTACCAGCTACCAATGGTTTTGTATCCATCCAGCACAACATTACGTCTAATTCTTGCGCAACTTGTGGCAAGTCGTTATCGTTAACAATCACATCACCACGGCTTACATCAACATCGTTTTCTAAATGTAAAATGATACTTTGCGGTGCAAAAGCTTCGTTAACTTCTTTACCACCTAATTCGATCTTTGAAATGGTACTTTTTATGCCAGAAGGCAATACAGTAACGCTTTCACCAACTTTATAAATACCGCTAATTACTTTACCAGCGTATCCTCTATAATCGTGTAATTTTTCAGTTTGTGGACGAATAACATATTGTACTGGAAAGCGACTATTGGTAAGATTAATATCATTGGCAATTGATATATTTTCTAAAAAGTTCAACAATGTATCGCCTTCGTACCATGGTAAGTTTGTAGAAGCATCCACAATATTATCTCCATCTAAAGCACTAATAGGTATATAGGTCACTTCTTTAATGCCTAATTGCTTCGCTAATTCAGCATAATCAATCAAAATATTATTATATGCATCTTGCGAATAATCTACTAAATCCATTTTGTTTACAGCCACCACCACATGCGGAATATTTAATAATGACGCAATGATAGAATGTCTTCTTGTTTGTTCGATAACACCTTTTCTAGCATCAATTAAAATGATAATTAACTCCGAGTTTGAAGCACCAGTTACCATGTTTCTGGTATACTGAATATGGCCAGGGGCATCGGCAATAATGAATTTGCGTTTTGGCGTAGAAAAATATTTGTAAGCTACGTCAATGGTAATGCCTTGCTCTCTTTCGGCACGTAAACCATCGGTTAATAAAGCCAAATCAATTTTACCATCTTCACGGTTTTTAGTTTGCTTTTCTATCGCCTCTAAATGGTCTATCATGATGCTTTTGCTATCGTATAATAAACGACCAATTAAGGTGCTTTTACCATCATCTACACTACCTGCGGTTATAAATCTTAGTAAGTCCATTTTAATAGTTATAAGTTATAAAATATAAGTTATGAGTTATGAATGATGAGTTAATTAGTATATGATTAGCTTTCTAACTTATCATTCATAACTCATAATTTATAACTGTATTAGAAATAGCCGTTTTTCTTTCTGTCTTCCATTGCAGCTTCACTCACTTTGTCATCAATTCTTGTTTCGCCTCGTTCGCTTGTTTTTGTTGCAATAATTTCAGTAATAATATCATCAATTGTACTTGCATCGCTTTCTATAGCAGCTGTGCAAGTCATATCACCAACGGTACGGTAACGTACCTTTTTAGTAGAAATTTTATCGTTTGACTCAAGTTGGATAAATTCTGACATGGCCACAAACTGACCTTCAAATTCAAGCACTTCTCGATCATGGGCAAAGTAGATAGAAGGCAAAACAATGTTCTCTCTTTTAATATAATTCCAAATATCTAATTCAGTCCAGTTGCTAATAGGAAACACACGAACGTTTTCGCCTTTATCAATTTTGCCATTGTAAATATTCCACAATTCGGGTCTTTGTAATTTGGGGTTCCATTGGCCAAACTCATCACGCACTGAGAAAATACGTTCTTTAGCTCTTGCTTTTTCCTCGTCACGTCTGGCACCACCGATACAAGCATCAAACTTGAATTCTTCAATGGTATCTAGTAAAGTGTACGTCTGTAAAGCATTACGGCTGGCAAACTTGCCTTTTGGTTCGGTTAAGTTTTTGGCTTTGATGGTATCGCCAACATGGCGAATAATTAATTTTTCACCTATAACATTTGCTAATTTATCACGATAATCTAGGGCTTCTTTAAAGTTATGACCAGTATCTATATGCACTAATGGGAAAGGAAATTTACCCGGACGAAATGCTTTCAACGCCAAATGCACTAATACAATTGAATCTTTACCGCCAGAAAACAATAATGCAGGACGCTCAAATTGCCCAGCCACTTCCCTCATAATATGGATGGATTCTGATTCTAAGAGGTCTAAATAATCTAATCGGTAATTGCTCATAATCTTTTTTGTGAATACTTATTTATAAAGGCGAATCTATTTATTGACCATTCACTATTCTCTTATTTATGTTCATGCAAGCCACACTCTTTTTTATCTGCTTCTTCCCACCACCAACGGCCAGCTCTAAAATCTTCGCCAGGTTTTACGGCACGAGTGCAGGGCAAGCAACCAATACTTACAAAACCTTTGTCGTGCAGAGGATTATAAGGAATATTGTTATTGGTAATTGCTTTTTTTACTTGTTCGGTAGTATAATGCAATAATGGGTGAAACTTAATTATTTGGTTACTTTCATCCCATTCTAACATTTCTAGGTTTTCTCTGTTAGTCGAATGTTCTGTACGTAAACCAGTCACCCAAATATCATTGCCCGCTAAAGCTCTTTTTAACGGCGCTACTTTTCGTATGTAGCAGCAGCTTTTTCTGTTTTCTACGTTTTCGTAAAAAGAATTGGGCCCCTTTTCTGCAATAAAATTTTGTAACGCTTCTGCTTGAGGATAATAGGCTTTAATATGTGTATTATACCTTTCGTTGGTACTAACCCAAACACTATATGTTTCAGAAAACAAACGACCTGTATCTAGTGTAAAAATGTTTATTGGTAATTGGTTTGATAAGATTTCGTGGCTGATCAATTGATCTTCAAAACTAAAGCTTGAAGAGAAAGTAATTTTGCCAGAAAATGTATTTGCGAGTAATTCTAAACTTTCCTTTACTTTTAACCCACTAATTTGGTAGACTAATTGTTTAAGATCCTCTGAATTAATTTTTGTCATTTAATTTTAATTAGTTTGTTATGATTTTTTTGAGAGAAATAGTAGCTAAATGTTTTTCTAGGATAATATTTTACATATGCAACAGCACCATTTATATAGATTAGTATGGAAGATTTTTGTTGGCATAAATGTATAACTCTACTTATTTAGTAGGCAAAGATAGGGGGATGACTATTATTTAGCAATTGTGAATTAAGAAAAAGATTGCGATTTCGTAAAATTTACAGCACTTCAATCTGATTTGTTAGTAAATCTTCAAACACATCACGTCTTCTTATCAAATGAAATGCACCATCTTTTACCAAAACTTCTGCTGGTTTGTAGCGACTGTTAAAGTTGCTACTCATTTCAAAACCGTACGCACCAGCGTTTGCAAAAACTAACAAGTCACCTTGGCTTATTTCGTTCAATTTCCTGTCAGTGGCAAAAGTGTCAGTTTCGCAAACATTGCCGGTTATGGTATATGTTTTTTCTTCACCAGTTGGGTTAGTAATATTGGTTATTTTATGGTATGCATCGTAAAACATTGGCCGTATTAAATGATTAAAACCACTATTAATACTGGCGAATGTGGTTGTTTTGGTAACTTTCATCACATTTACTTCTGTAATCAAATAGCCGCATTCACTTACTAGAAATTTACCTGGTTCAAACCAGACTTGCAACGGTTTACCATTAGGATTTGGATGATTAGCAAAAGCCTTGCCTACTTCTTGTGCCAATAAATTAATATCCGTCTCCGCATCACCTTGCTTATAAGGCACTTTAAAACCACCACCAAGGTCTATTACTTCCAACTCTTTAAATAGTGGAATAATATCAAATAAAACCTCTATGCCTTTTACAAAAACGGCCACATCTTTTATATCGCTACCAGTGTGTATATGTAGGTTTTTAATGAAAATATTATTGTTATCTACTATTTTCAATACTTCATCAATCTGATCTACAGGAATACCAAATTTGCTTTTATCGTGACCTGTAGAAATTTTTATGTTACCGCCAGCCATAATATTTGGGCGTAAACGAATACCAACAGGGTAGGCATGGCCATACTTTTTACCAAATTTTTCAAGATTTGATAAGCTGTCAATATTAATATGAATACCTAAACTTTGGGCTTCTTCAATTTCGCTGAAAGCGATACCATTGCTGGTGTACAGCACTTGTTGCGGTGTAAAACCTGCACGTAAAGCTAACTTAGCTTCGTTAATAGAACTGCAATCTACATTGGCACCAATACTTTTAACGTACTTTAAAATATTAATATTAGTTAATGCTTTACAGGCGTAAAATATTTTCACATCTTGACTAAGAAATGCCGTGGTTAAGGTTTGGTATTGTTCAGCAATTTTTTCGGTTTGATACACATAGGTTGGTGTGCCAAATTGTTGGGCTATTGCTATTAACTGTTGGTTGCTAAGTTGTGCGGCCATGTAAAATGGTAATTGGTTAAACCAATTAGGTGTTTGAAAGGTATATAATCTTAATTGGGTTCGTTATCGGTAGTTGTACTATTGTTTTGGATTTCTATTTTGCCAGATCCATTAACAATAGTATCAGACTTTTCTAAGTCTATTGGTATCATATCTGTTATAAAATCATTAGGACTTACTAATGTACCTTCTATCAATTGTTCGGCTAAAACTTCTCTAATTTTTGGTAAATCTGAAGCTGAATTAATACCAAAATAGTCCATAAAGTTTTTGGAAGTGGCATAAATTAGAGGCTGGCCAGGCATTTTTTCATTTCGTCCAGCAATCAAAATCAACTCTTTTTCTAATAATTTTTGAACACTATAATCGCTATTAACCCCACGGATACTTTCTACCTCACCTTTGGTAATTGGCTGTTTATAGGCTATAATTGCCAAGGTTTCCAAGGCCGCATTGGATAAGCGTTTCAGAAACTTATCGCCATTTAATTGGGCAATCGTTTTATGAAAACTTGGTTTTGTTAAAAATTGCAAACCGCCACCACTTTCTTTTACTTCAAACGGATAAAACTCTGAGTTGTACTTTTCTTTAATACCTGCGATGCAACTTTCAACTTGATTTAACGAAATGCGTTCTTCCAAAAAACCAAATGCATTGTTGATAAGTTCAACAATATCTAGGGCTGTAAGCGGTTTTTCGCTAGCAAATATTAAAACTTCTATATGTGGTATGATACTGCTTAATTCCATGAAACAAGCACAAGTTGATAGTTGTTAGATGATAGTTGACAGTAATGATTAATGATTAGTTATTTAGCAACTATCATTTGTCAACTAAATTTAGCCTTCCAAGGCTGCTGCGCCACTTACAATCTCTGTCAATTCTGTAGTAATGGCTGCTTGCCTTGCACGGTTGTAGCTAAGTTTCAAGTCTTTCAACAGTTCGTTGGCATTTTCACTTGCCTTGTCCATAGCCGTCATTCTTGCACCATGCTCACTTGCATTGGCATCTAAAACGGCTTTAAATAATTGGGTGTTTAATATTTTCGGCATCAATTCGGCCACTAAAATTTCTTGTTCTGGTTCAAAAATAAAATTTATGTTTTTACCACCAGGTTTCTTTTCAACCTTTGGTATTGGCAAAAATTGTTCTGCTTTAAATGCTTGAGTGGCAGCGTTTTTAAACTCACTGTATATTATTTCAACTGCATCAAATTCTTTATTTTCAAAAGCTTTAACCGCAGCTTGTGCAGCAGCTTGTACATTTTCAAACTTCAAGTTTAAAAAAATATCTTTAAAAGCAGCATCAGTTTTGTAGCCGCTTTTGCTCATATTTTCCCAACCTTTTTTCCCAATATTCCAAATAGTAATATTGCCTTTTTTTTCTTGTTCGCTATACTTAGTTAAAATTGTTTCTTTAGCCAGTTTTACCACATTACTATTATAAGCACCTGCAAGTCCTCTATCGCTGGTAATTACAATTAGCAATACCTTTTCAACAAGCCTTTCATCAGCCAAAGAAATATTTGTATCGCTATCAATATTACTTACAATATTGCTCAACATTTCTTGCAATTTTTGGGCGTAAGGTCGCATCTGAATGATGGCATCTTGTGCACGGCGCAATTTTGCCGCACTTACCATTTTCATCGCTTTGGTTATCTGTTGCGTACTCTGTACACTTTTTATTCTATTACGAACCTCTTTTAATTGCGCACCCATTTGTTATGAATTTCAAGTTTAATGGCGGCAAAAGTAAAGGTTTAGGCTGTCTGAACCATTTTTAAGACTGATTTTTTTGATTTGTGGTATTAAAACTACAGCATATTTATTTTTTGTAGCCAACATTGGTATGTCTATTTGGCTACATATGCGTCGCACCTCGCATCGGTTATAACTTTATTGGGGTTTAAAGTAGCGTAGTTGTAGCTCAATCTCTAAGAGCATATTAAAAATAAGCCTTACTCTAATCTTTTCATTAATATATCATCAATTTTTTTATATAAGTGATGTGGTTTAAATGTGCGCCATTCTGGTAATTCCATCAATTCTATAAAATAATTTAGTTTTCGTTTTTTAAAGTCGTATTGGCTTTGTTCGGGCATATTTATAGCCACAATCCAACCATCATTATCGCTTACTTCCTCATACCATTCTTCGTAATAATCTTTATCGCCACTATGAAAATTAAGTATGTTTTCTGCAATGATAATATACTTGCTAATGCCCTGTAACCCAAGCTTATCAACCACTTCACGTTTTAGTTGCATTACATCATTTTCTATCGCATCATTCCATTCGCCAATCATTTCTATTATTGCAACGTGCAAATCAAAATCTATATAAATAATGCGTAAATACAACGTATTACTGCCAAAGTCGTCCCATTGAGGATGGATATAATAGTTATAAACCGTTTGCGAAAACTCAAATTCGCTATGTACAATACCATAAAAAGGACTCTGTTTGTCTTCCTCAGAATTATAAATATGACGCCAATTAAAAAATGGTTCTAAATAATGCATATTGTTTAATGGGCAAATGATTTATAGTGTAGATATACAAATTTTATTGTGCATATAAATAAATGAAAAAATCTTGTTCAAGTAGCACTTCGTTTTCCATTTGCACACCCGCACATTGCTTTTAATTGGCATATTTTTTAAGCCGTTTTATACTCATCCACCGCTCTTTTTACTGTACCGTGTTTTAATAATAAGTCTTTAGCAGTTTCGTAATCTTTCAATTGCAATTGATCCATTAACATTTTCACGCCACGGTCAACCAATTTTACATTGCTTAACTGCATATTTACCATTTTGTTGTCTTCAACTCTACCCAATTGTATCATTACACTGGTAGAAATCATATTTAAAACCAATTTTTGTGCGGTGCCACTTTTCATCCGTGTGCTACCAGTTACAAATTCAGGTCCTACAACCACTTCTACAGGATAATCTGCTGCATTGCTAACTGGCGAGTTTGGATTGCAACTAATGCTGCCAGTAATAATACCTCTTTTTCTACACTCGTTTAATGCACTAATTACATAAGGTGTGGTGCCGCTTGCTGCAAGCCCAATTACCACATCTCTATCGTTTACAAAATATTTTTGTAAATCTGTCCAACCCTGTTTGGTACTATCTTCTGCAAATTCTACGGCTTGTGTAATGGCTTTTTCGCCACCTGCAATAATACCAATTACCAACCCATACGGCACGCCATACGTTGGGGGACATTCACTGGCATCTACAATACCTAATCTGCCGCTAGTACCTGCACCTATGTAAAACAATCTGCCACCCGATAACATTTTATCACTAATAACAGCGGCTAATTTTTCAATTTGAGGTATTGCTTTTTCTACAGCTAATGGCACAGTTTTATCTTCATTGTTTATGTTAATGAGGATCTCTTCAATACTCATTTTTTCAAGGTTGTGGTAGCTTGATGTTTGCTCTGTAATGGTTATAAATTTTTTCATAGCTTATTTATGAGCTTATTTTTTAATTACTTAAATGAAATTCTATCAAGCCATCCATCGGGCGTTTTAAAATTGTACCAAGTTCCAACTCATACGTACTGCAAAGGTCTTTTAATACATCTTTAAAACCATAAGCAATACTGCCTACAAAATTTATTGGTAAAGTCCAACTCTCTCTGTATTTGTACAAATGGTTAAAAAAGAAATCGTTTAACCCATCTTCAATTACATTTTCAATCATATAATGCCCACGATTTTCGGCTAAAAAAATGGCATAATTAGCCAAATATCTATTAGCTAAAGGTTGTTTGTACACACTGTCTAAAATTTGATCTTTTGTTACGTTGAAACGCTTGTCAAACCTAGCTTTTAAGTCTTCATCAAAGGTGTTGTATAAGTAATACTGTATCACTTTTTTACCCAAATAAGCACCGCTACCTTCATCACCTAAAATATACCCTAAGCCTGGGCTATTTTTCATAATTTTTTTGCCATTAAAATAGCATGAGTTTGAACCTGTACCAAGTATACAAGCAATGCCTTTTGTAGTACCACACAAAGCCCTTGCAGCAGCCAACAAATCATGTTCTACGTTAATGGTTGCTGTAGTAAATAATTGCTTTAAAGCCTTTTTAATAATTTTAATATTAGCGGGGTTACTTAAGCCAGTACCATAAAAATTAATAGTTTCTATTGCTGCGTTTTTAATTTTTGGCAATAATTCATTTTGTAGTAACAATACAATTTGTGCGGTATTTAAAAAGTAAGGGCTAATACCTTGTGTGATGATTATTTTTTTCTTGCCATTTTGAAGTAAGCACCACTCACATTTGGTAGAGCCGCTATCTGCAATTAATTGTAACATGATTATAATTTATAATTTGTAATTTATTGTTCAAGAAGTTTTAAAAGTTTAGTGGTTGATAATGGTTTAAAAAAAGTGTATTAGTTGATGATAGTTCAAATAAGTTAATTTGTAGAAAAAAATCAAACGCTTAAACTTTCTAAACACTCTAACTTTCTAAACTCCAAATTCAAACTTAATATATTTGTTGCTTGTATTAATATGGTACAAAGAAGCAACATTTATGGGAAGTAAAAAATTACAGGTTTGGTTACCACTATTATTAGCAGGTATGATGGTTGTAGGAATGGTAATAGGGTACGAGTTGAAAAGCAAAACTAGTGGCAGAGATTTTTTAGCCTTATCAAAAAAATCGAACATTCAAGAAGTGATGGATTTAGTGAAAGCTAGATATGTAGATGATGTAAAGTTTGATAGTATTAACCAAGTAGTAATTGATGATTTATTGGCACATTTAGATCCACACTCAACCTATATTCCTGCTGAAGATGTAACACAAGTAAACGAACAATTAGCAGGCAATTTTCAAGGTATTGGTGTTGAATTTCAACAGTTTAATGATACGGTAAATGTTACCAATGTTATTAAAGATGGCCCAAGCGATAAAGCCGGTGTTTTAGTAGGCGATAAAATCATCAAAGCCAATGATAGCATTGCTTTAACTGGAAAAAATATTAAGCCAGATGATATTCGTAAACAATTACGAGGTGAAGCAGATTCTAAAGTTAATCTTACCATTTTGCGTGGCACGAGCCTTAAAAAAATAACCATAACCCGTGGTAATATTCCTGTACCATCTATTGATGCAGCCTATATTATTGCACCACAAACGGGTTACATACGCATCAATAAATTTGGGTCGAGAACCTACGAAGAGTTTATGCAAAATCTTGAAAGGTTGCAGAAAGATAGTTTGAATAGTTTGATACTAGATTTACGAGGCAATGGTGGTGGTTTATTAAGCGAAGCAACAGCCATTGCAGATGAATTTTTAAGTGATGATAAGTTAATTGTGTACACGCAAGGCAAACATGTGCCACGTTACGAGTATCGTTGCAAGCGTGATGGTATATTTGAAAATGGTAAGTTAGTGGTGCTGGTAGATGAAACAAGTGCCAGTGCTAGCGAAGTACTTAGTGGGGCTTTGCAAGATTGGGATAGGGCCACCATCATTGGCAGACGCACTTATGGTAAAGGCCTTGTACAGCAGCAGTTTCAGCTTAGCGATGGTAGCGCTTTGCGGTTAACAATTGCACGCTATTATACCCCATTAGGTCGTAGTGTACAAAAGCCGTATAGCAATAAAAGCAAGCACGATTACGATATAGAATTGTTGCATCGTTTTGAAGATGGCGAAGTTGTAACAGAAGATTCTACTTTGCCAAAAGGCAAGCCATATAAAACTCCAAAAGGTCATATTGTGTTTGGTGGTGGCGGTATTACACCTGATATTTTTATACCTTACGATACTACCAAATTGGCGTCAGCTGTAATAAGTATGTATTATAAAAATACACTTTCTAGCTTTGTATATCAATATTATATTAGTAATAAACAGCTATTTCGCAATATCTCTAATGCTAATATTTTCAATCAACAGTTTATCCCAACAGAAAGCGATTGGCAGGCTTTAAGTAAATATGCAGCTAAAGACAGTATTGTATTACAAACAATTGATGTAAAATCTAAAACAGATTTGTTAGCAAGGTTTAAAATATTGCTTGCTAGACAATTGTTTAGAACCCAAGGTTACTACCAAGTACAGAATAGTAATGATACGATTGTAAAAAAAGCTTTGCAAATTTTAAAATAATACCTAATTTGCCGCGTATACCCCTATTTAGATAACTATGCAATTGTTTATTTTATGGAAAAAATTTATGTACTTAAACAAGGCAAGTTTATGCATGGTCCCTTAACCTATTTGCAAATAAAATCGAAAGGCCTAAGAGAAAGTGACCAAATTTGGTACGAAGGCATGAGTGATTGGCTACCTGCTAATACGCTTAATGATTTTAAAGAACTAATAAGAACTACAAACGACAAATTATCAAATGGCAATTTTTTTACTCGTTTGTTTAGAAAATAGGTAAAAGGCATTTTGGATAATAAATAAATTAATACTACAAGCAACTTGTAACTAAGCTTGCGAAGTAGTATTTTTTGTGACCAGCATACAACTGGTTGGTATATAAAATTTTCTACTTTTATTTTTTATAAAAATTAAATATATAAACATGAAACAAAGCGTTTTAGTATTGCTTTTTGTGGGTATTTTATTATCTGTAAACGCACAAACCCACAAGTTAGAAAAACTGTGGCAAACTGATACGGTTATAGCCATTCCAGAGTCGGTTTTGCCCGATACCAAGAAAGGTATTTTGTACGTATCGTTAATTGATGGCGGGCCTTGGGATGCTGATGGTAAAGGCGGTGTAAGTATTTTAGACACTAAAGGAAACGTTTTGAACAACCAATGGATAACAGGCCTAAACGCACCAAAAGGGTTGGGGATGTTTGGTAATAAAATGTATGTTGCGGATATAAATGTGGTGGTAGTAATTGATATTAAAAAAGGGATAATAGAAAAGAAAATTACCATCGATAGTGCTTCGGGCTTAAACGATATTACCGTTACCGATAAGGGTACTGTGTTTGTGTCAGACTCGCGTACAGCAAGGGTTTGGAAGATTGAAAATGACAAACCAATTTTATATTTAGAGAATATGAAAGGTGTAAATGGCCTAAAAGCGGTGAAGGATGACTTGTATATTTTATCAGGTAAAAGTTTTGTAAAAGCCGATGCTGATAAAAAATTAACAACTATTGTAGCACTTCCTCAAGCTGGTGATGGTTTAGAACCAATTGGCAATGGCGATTTTATTGCAACATCTTGGAGTGGCTATGTCTATTATATTTATGCCGATGGAAAATTTGAAACGTTATTAGACACACATTTAGAAAAAATAAATACAGCTGATATTGGGTACGATGCCAAAAAACGCATTGTGTATGTGCCTACATTTTTTGCAAAACGTGTGGTAGCTTACAAACTAAAATAAATAGAAAGCCCTCCCAATTTTGTGTTGAGAGGGCTTTCTATTTGCTATTTCTAATTATTAACACGTAATTCTTAATTGTTAATACTTTCTTCTCGGTGGTAGTGCGTTATTGTTCCAACGGTCGGTACTTGGTTGTGGCGTTTTTCTTGGTTGATCTTCAGCTTGTTTTACAGCAATTTTTTTGCCCATTAAGCCAACACCATCTAACAATTGCATGGCTTCTTTTGCCTCTGCATCGTTAAGCATATCTACAAAACCAAACCCTTTACTTTTACCAGTTGCTCTATCAATAATTATTTGCGACGATTTTACTTCACCATATAATTCGAACATATCCTTCAAATCCGCCTCATCAAAATCACCAGTTAAACCTGCTACAAAAAGCTTCATACGTATAAATTTTAAGTGAAATTACAATTAGAATGTGGAAATAAATGCTTTTTTTTAATAAGTATCGTTAAATTTCTTGTTTAATAAATCCAACATAAAAAAGGATTGCATTTGCAATCCTTTTTTATGTGTGACCCGGATTGGATTCGATTTAATACCTAGTATTACTTCTATTTGCATCAATTTAACTATAAATCAGCTAGTTACATATTTATATTTATGCAAAATAATGCATACTAATGCATAATAAAGTAAGCTTTGTTGTACCATTTGTTGTACCTTTTTCGTATCTTTATGGGACTAAAAAAGCAACTTTATCATTAAAAATAATCAATTATTATGGCCTCTGTTAAATTAATACTGAAAGCAAATAAAAAAGATGAAAATGGTGACATGCCCCTTTATCTTAGAATTACAAAAAATCGTAAAGCCAAATTTATTTCAATTGGTATTAAAGTACATCCTGATTTGTGGGATGATAAAATTCAAAGGGTAAAAAAGAAATATACCAATGCAACAAAAGTTAATGCCTTTATAGCTAAAAAAGTTGCTGAATCAGAAGGTACGGCAGTAACCCTAGAAACATCAAAAAAATATGTTTCTAGTAAGAAAATTAAAGAAGCTATCATGGGTAAGGCTTCTATTAATTTAATTAAATATATTGAAGAGTATCAATCTTCTAATTTGCGTAAAAATAAAGTTGGCACCTATAATAGGGTAAATGCAGTAGTGAATAAATTAAGAACATATTTAGGGCATGCAGATATTTCTTTTGATGAGTTTGATTTAGATTTTCTGAAGAAGTATGAAAAGTATCTACGAGAAGTATTACATAATAAGCCAAATACCATACATTCAAACCTTAAAGTATTTCGTAAATTTTTCAACGATGCTATTCGTGAAGATTTGATAGAAGCAATTATTAATCCTTTTAACAAGTATAAACTAAGTTGGGAGAATACCAGCAGAGCCTACTTAACAGATATTGAAATTAAGCGATAGAAAATTTAGCATTAAAAGAAAACACAGTTATGCTCCATCATAGAAACATGTATGTATTTGCAACTTATGCAGGTGGTATTAGAATTTCAGATTTGTTGCAGTTACGTTGGAATAATTATGATGGTTCACATATTAGACTATTTACCCAAAAAACTAAAGAATCTATATCTGTGAAATTGCCATCAAAAGCAATTGAAATAATGGAATTTTATAAAGCCATAAATCCAGTTTGTCAGTCAACAGATTTTATTTTTCCGTTTCTTTTAAATACTACTGATTACTCAGACCCTAATGTATTATTCAAAGCCATTTCATCAAATACAGCTTATGTAAATAAAAACCTCAAAACTATAGCTGCAAAAGCGGAAATAAAAAAAGCAATCAGCTTTCATTCAAGCCGGCATAGTTTTGCAACAAGAGCTTTGCAAAAAGGGATGCGTATAGAGTATGTAAGCAAACTTATGGGACATTCAACAATTAAGACAACACAGATTTATACTAAAATTATAAATTCAGATTTAGACAATGCGATGGACATCTTTAATTAATTATTATGACGTTTACAGATATTTTTGAAGAACTAACTACCATTTATGATGAAGCATGGTTTAATGATGCATACAAAAAATTTAAAAATCATCCTTCTAACATAAACCAAGAGGGCAGTTTTTCAATTACAATAGTAATAGATGACAATACAAACGAAAGAACTGAAAAAGTAATCAATTTTGAAGATTTTGTAATGGGTATAAGGGACGAGGTATGTGATAGTATTTATGATAGTTTAGAAAACGATAAATTTATTGCAGTTGGTCAATATAAAAATGGTTTTCCTAAATATGGATTACCAGATGGAGTAGTCTATAATCCTTCATCAAATTTTTATCCTAATCCAGCATTAAACATTTGGCAAAAGAAATTAACATCAAAAATTAATAAATCCCTTTCTTTAATTACGACCTTGGCAGAAAAAGAGTTGTTTTTAAACGCATTAGCCGCAATAATTAAAGAGTATAAAGGACTAATAGGGGGTACCACTTTAAGGTCATCTATATTATTAAATATTTTAAATAAGGTTAATTTATACATATCTAAACTTGTTGGAAAAATCAGCGAGTTAAATACTTTCGTAGAAGACTACAATGGTAAATTCCCTGTCTTAGATTTTAATTTGGATCAAGCAAGTTTAGCTAAGCTAA
The DNA here is from genome assembly GCA_038327865.1 of Chitinophagales bacterium. Taxonomy (GTDB): domain Bacteria; phylum Bacteroidota; class Bacteroidia; order Chitinophagales; family Chitinophagaceae; genus Parasediminibacterium. The sequence goes on from JBBQLL010000045.1 coordinate 21,435, forward strand.
TAAAGTTGCTATTTGAAAAAAGTATTCTAGATAATTCAGTAACCTCAAGTAACGAAATATTGGAATGGTTTTCTCGTAATTCATTAGTGAAATCAAGAACATCAAAAAAAATATTACCAAAGACACTGAATGCTGAATTTCGTCGTCTATCAACCAATCGTGACATTAATCTAACCGATTGGTTCAATGTATTAAATTAGCACCTTAGTCATTTATTACATTCCCCAGCCAAGTTTTTGTTACAATTTTTATGTAACAACCCGCACTAATACCCCACATAATTTATTCTACTTTTATATCGTAATGCAGAGCATTCCATCGAAACAGTGCTGTTTTCTTTGGTCTGTTTACAGCACCTGCATTTGTATTTTAAAATTTTAAAGCATAAAAATGAGTAAAGTAACATTAAGTCCTGGCGAAGTTCAGGCTATGAATCAGAGATTAGAAAGTATTGAAAAGCTTTTGAAGAACAAAGCACTAGTAACAGAAGAAAATGTCCTGACCACCGAGCAGGTAATGAATTATTTATCAGTTTCACGTCGTTGCCTTCAGGGGTGGAGGGATAATAGCTTAATTGAGTACTCAGCGATTAATAATAAATTTTATTATTATATGAGTAGCATACATAAAATGCTAGATAAGCATCTTGTAAAATCAGAATTTTAAGTATTATTAGTATCAAAGAGGCACAAAAGTTAGTATAAATAAAGAAAGGACAATAAGACGTAAAAGAGGTGACAGGAAATTATTAAGTAGGTAGGTTAATAACATATAGTAAAAAAAAGAGGTTAAAACTTTACGGGTAGTCATTCAATTCCGAATGGCTACCAATTTTTAAAAAATAAAATAAATTAATATGAACTATTATTTCAAATACCCAATAAATTTAAACATAGATGCTGTATTAGAAGAAAATACAAACATCCCAATCAAAGACAAAGTATTGCATAAGGAAAAATCATTATTTATAATAGATGCAATAATGAGCCCTATGTTGGCAACCAGGCAAGAAATTATGTATATAAAGAAAAAAGAATACTATTCCCTTAGTAGCGATTTACTAAAGCTAGCACTACATGATTATAACCACTATTTACAATTATTAATTATAGCTGGTATAATAGAAACAGATAATACATATTTAGTAGGTAATAAGTGCAAAGGTTTTTGTTTTTCAGATGTCTATAATATAAATGATTTTAAAAGTTATACCGTTACCAAATACTCAATTACAAAGGGGATAACAAGGCAACAACAAGAATTAAATAGTAGATATTGTAAGAACACAAAAGGTTATAGTTACTTAACGAAATGGTTAACCTCTGGCAAATTGGACATCAATGTCAATGAGGCTAACAGATGGATAGAGGAAGATAAAGCTAATGAGTTAAAAAATTTAGAACTACCAATATCTACAATATATAACAATAATGAAGAATTACTTACAAAAGAGGAAAGAATTGTCAATATAAATAACAGGGCAGCCAATTTTAAGTACCATGTACAAAGCATACACAACGGTACTTATAAATCTAAATTTGCAGGTGAAGGTCACCGTTTTTATAATCCATTAACTAATCTGAAAAAAGAGTTACGTAATTACCTTAGTTACGATGGTCAACCATTAGTAAATATAGATATCTCAAATAGTCAACCTTTTTTTGCTATACTATTACATGATATTAGTTTTTGGCAAAAGTTTTTTTTTTTATTAGGAAGGGAAAGGGAAGAGGAGAAGGAAAAGGTAAAGCAAATCATTATGTTTCTAAAATCTTCTAAAACCCATACTAGCAAAGGGTTTGAAAACAATATTGACTTAATTGACACTAATTATTCTGTTAATGCTTATATAAAAGCAGTTACAAATGGTAATTTTTACCAACAACTTAATAGCCGTTTACAGCCGCTTTTACCTAATAGGTTAAAAACCGATAAGGATATAAAGCCTGAGGTTTTAAGGATGATGTATGTAGACAATAAATTTATCCATCTTCCTTTTTACGAACCAGCAATAAGGGTGTTTAAGCAAATGTTTCCTGTTACTTACCATATATTTTATATTCTAAAATCTATAAAATGTGAACCAAAAAACAATTATCTACCCATCCTTTTACAAAAAATTGAAAGTAGCATTATGATAGATACGGTATGTAAAACCATTAGTCAGCAGTATCCAACCATACCTTTATTTACCATACACGATAGTATTGTTACCACAGTTAGCAACCAAGCTATAGTTACCCAAATTATGATCCAAACTATTAAAGAGGCAGTAGGGTATGCGCCCGAATTAAAAGCAGAACTTTTAGCACCAAAAGGGCTTGATGAGATGCCTAAAAATTCCCAATGGACTTGTAATAGTACAGAGTCACTAAAGCCCCGTAAAACAGTTATAAATGCTACTACAAGAAAGTCTTTTAAAGTTCTAAACAAAGCTACAGGTGAAATTTTTAATACTATTAAGGAGGCAGCAAAGGAGCTTGGCATTAATTATTGCACCTGCAGAAACATGCTAAGTGGTGCAAATAAGAATACCACCTCCCTAAAACGTATTTTTAATAAAAAGTAAATTAATCAATTAGCTCAATTATCATAAACTTGGTAGTTGAGCTTTTTCTTTTTTATTTAATCGTTCCTCTGTTAATAATGCCTAAGATTATTTAACCTTCAATATTAAAGCAGATCAAATTTTGTATGATATAACTATCTTATCTAAAATTTATGAGCGAGTTGATTGTAACACTATAGTGTTATTAAAACTCTAGAGAGTGTTGTAAAGTAAAAATAGTGCGATTAAAATGATCGCAAAGCCTTTAAAAAAAGTAATATTGACAGCTAAAATAACCCAAACAAGGGCATGGTATATTGTTGTTGGAGTGTCCTATTATGATATTATATCAATTAAAATGATGGGCAAAATGGGAATAATAGAAACATAATCAATTGAATTAATTAGCAAGGAATATTTCTTAAAGTATATTTAACTTAAAGAAACATTAAAAATCCATAGTGATATTTATACCTTGAATTAAATACTCGGTAATGCATTGTTGTTTAATGTCCATTTTTAAGTTGATTATAGTCAACCTATATCAAGACGAGTCAAACTTTTGTTGAAGACAACAAAAAAAACGGAATAGTAAATGTCCAGCCTTGAACCAAAGCACAACAGAATTACCGCTGCCGATGATAACCAGGTCAAGCCCGTATTTTGCCAAACCTAATGTTATCCGTTCGTGCTGAACTCGAAATAGTACTTCAACATCTGAAAGATCAAGGTTAAAATGCACGAATAGCCCGAATACAATATTTGTTACTTTTCGGTACTTGACTCTGGTTTCCCTGTAAGCTATTAAAATCTTCCTCCCATGCATTATCCTTATTAAATTCTGTTGAACTCCAATAATAAGAGTTAGTAAAGTGCCCAGCATTTGGATGAGTAGTCGAATATATACCAATGTTTGTGTACATTAAATTTAGCTCATCTTTTGATGGTAAGTACCAATCACCATAAGGGGTTCCATTACATTCAAAATAATATTTACTACAAATATTTGCAGCAAATTCATAAACATCAGTTGATGCAGCCTGTCCTGCCTTAATTAAAGTAGTGTTTTCTTGTCCCGAACCAATTCCAGCCCTATTCGCATTAGTTAAAATACTATCTCCCCATCTAATGCTTGAGTTTTGATCTCTTGGAGCCGCGATAAGACCATGTTGACCAGTTGCATCTGTTAAATAAAATATAACTCCGCCTCCATAGGCATCACCTATATTGTGAAGAGGTTGTGCTGATAAACTTGTCGCAAAAAGCGAAACACTTGTTACTAGTAATAAAAGTAAATTTTTCATTTTGCATTTATTTAATTTATTGCCTACTCTAATTGTTTTTCGGCTATCCTATTTATATTTAGTTTATCAAAGTTAATTTCTTGCAATCAATTTGAAGTTGTTATGTCGTCCAAGCATGACGGATAACGGGAGTTTGTGAAAAAACCTATTGCATCCAAATATACACAAGATGTGAATAGTTTATATGGCGCATAATTTTTGAGTAGTATTGGTATGCAATTCATCCAAGGTAGTAACCTTAGTCAACATATATCAGAACAAGTCATTACAAATGTTGATTGCACATTCGTCAAGCCCTGCTATTGCACAGTTCGTGTTATCTGTAGTCCTTTTCTCGGTGTCGTTTTTCTGTCCATTTTGTTCTGTCTTTCGGTGCGTTGGCTTGGTAGCTCTTTTTCATTTTTTGCG
>JBBQLL010000046.1:0-24909 GCA_038327865.1 Chitinophagales bacterium
CAATATATCAAAACAAATAAAGTTGGACAACTGAAATTTACGACTAAATTTCAAAAATTACGAAAAGAAATAGCCTAAATATTTCATTAAAAGCCTGATAAAGAAAATTTATCAGGCTTTTAATTTAGGGTTGGAAAATTATTAAAGAACATTTATCTTTATACTTAATAGTTCTTTGACTTTCCCCAAAATTGTTTGCAATATTAATCAGCAAATTATTAGCAGTTCTTTGTTTGCAAATTGTTTGCAAATTTGAAAAAAGTGACGAAATTAAGATTGAAAATGATTTTAATTTTTGTGGATTAAGTAACAAGGCTAGTGGAATCCGACATTTTATTATTAACCCAAAAAATGGTGTTAAATAATGATTATCAGTTACTTACCGCCTGATACAAATCACTATACTAACCATTAAAAAGCCACACATTTCTGTGTGGCTTTCGTGGGAGTTGACGGGGTCGAACCGCCGACCCTCTGCTTGTAAGGCAGATGCTCTAAACCAACTGAGCTAAACTCCCTTTTTTTTCGGACTGCAAAAATAGGGGCAGAAAAATCCCCACCAAAAATATTTTACTCTTTGTACTAAATTTTTTCAAGATGATAGTACTTTTTTAAGTTTTACTAAATAGTTATGCTATTTTTTATTAATTTAAAGTTTGCTTAAACAATTAACAATAACGTATTATTTTTGTAATAATGATTACTATTACCAATACAGCCACAAAAGTCTGGGAAGATGACGATACCAATGTAATGGTAGACGCTACAAGTTCGTACCAACTGATTGTTTGGAACGATGAAGTAAACAGTTTTGATTGGGTAATAGAAACATTGGTTGATATTTGTGGACATACCCAAGTTCAAGCCGAACAATGTGCCATGCTGATTCATTTTAAAGGTAAATATGCTGTAAAAGATGGGGATTACGATAGTTTAAAACCCTTAAGAGAAGCTATTACAGAACGGGGGATTAATGCAACAATAGAAATGGCAATTAAGCATTAATCCTTTATTACCCATTACATTTACTACACAGTAATTCTCCACAACCCATTCACAATTCACTTAATGTCGCTTACAGTTTTAGATGATAAATTTTGGTTTCCTAATGTTGAAGAGGCGCTGGATGATGGTTTATTAGCAATAGGAGGCGATTTACAGCCTGAACGTATTTTATTAGCATATAAAAGAGGCATTTTTCCTTGGTACGATGGTGACTTACCCTTGTGGTGGTGCCCTAACCCTCGCTTTGTATTATTTCCTGATGAATTAAGGGTGAGTAAAAGCATGAAAATGCTTTTTAAAAAAAATATATTTAAGATTACAGTCAATACTAATTTTTCTGCAGTAATAAAAGCCTGTAAAGCAACAGAGCGAAAAGGGCAAGATGGTACTTGGATAAAATCGGAAGTAGAAATGGCTTATACTACCTTACACAATTTAGGTATTGCACATAGTGTAGAAGCCTGGTTAAATGGCGAATTAGTAGGGGGCTTATATGGTATAAAAATTGGGAAAGTATTTTTTGGAGAAAGCATGTTTAGCCACATTAGCAATGCTAGTAAATATGCTTTTATTACCTATGTCCAACAACTTAAATCAGAAGGTATTGTGTTAGTAGATTGCCAAATATATACTGAACATTTAGAAAGTTTAGGGGCAAAAATGATTATGCGACAACAGTTTATACACCTATTACAGCAGCTACTTTAACTGCCATAGCCATACATTTTTTCTACATCTTTTACAATCGCTTCCATTACTTTATCCTTATCTAAAGGGTCGTAGCTTTGTTTTAAACTAGTGCCAAAGAAAAATAATACCGATTGGTAAGCCACAGCGGTAAATCCACCTTTGTATTCATCAATAATTTCGTAGCAATTACTACCAGTTTCTCTAAAAATTAGTTTCATTAATACTTTACCTTGATAAATTGATAACTGAGATAATTTACTTGTAAATTCTCTTCGTAGTTCTACTTCTCTTTCTCTAATTATGGCTCTGCGTAGCTTTTTATCCGTCACATTTACCAGCTTAGCATTAATCTCGCTCATTATCTTACTAGCACGTTTAGCATAAGGATATGTTACATATACAGCATTGCGTAACCTAGTCCATTCAGCCCAATATTTTTTCCATTTTGCAGCTATTCTTGTTTGAACATCTGCTGGCAATATCCAAGCTGTTGGTATAGTATCACCTTCTGGGGTAATTTCTGCATAAGATCGTATCGTATCGTACTGACCATGTGTTTGCGCAAACAATTTGTTAGTAAGGCTTGCAACAAAAAGCACAATAAGTGTCATAAATATATATTGTAGTTGCTTAACCATAACTATATGCAATATAAACAAGCTATTTTGCATTATTACATTACTAAAATCATTTTAAATAAAACTTAAGGTTTCGTAATAAGAAATAATAGGTTTTTAACTTAAACATAACAAGGTATTTAAAGTGTTGTGGTTTTACTTTGTCAAAATTTTAAAATATTATTTTATGATAGCAACTAATGGCTATGCAGCCCTAAATGCAACCTCACCTGTAACACCTTTTAGTTTTGAAAGACGTGAACCTGGTGCAAATGATGTACAAATTGACATTCTTTTTTGTGGTGTTTGCCACTCAGATTTACACCAAATACGCGATGAATGGGGCGGGTCAATTTTTCCAATGGTGCCTGGACATGAAATTGTTGGTCGTATAACAAAAGTGGGTGACAATGTTACCAAATTTAAAGTAGGTGATTTAGCTGGAGTGGGCTGTTTTGTTGATAGTTGCCGTACTTGTGCCAATTGTAAAGAAGGCATAGAACAATATTGCGAAGTAGGAATGGTGGGTACGTATAATGGCAGAGAAATATTAACTGGTGCACCAACTTATGGTGGTTACAGCACTAATATTGTAGTTGATGAAAATTACACGTTGCATGTATCAGATAAATTGCCTTTGGCAGGTGTAGCACCGTTGCTTTGTGCTGGCATTACTACCTATTCGCCTTTACGCCACGTAGGGGTAAAAAAAGGTGATAAAGTTGCCGTATTAGGTCTTGGTGGTTTAGGTCACATGGCTGTAAAATTTGCCGTAGCATTTGGTGCAGAAGTAACTATGCTTAGTACATCACCTTCTAAAGCTGCCGATGCAGAAAGATTAGGGGCGCATCATTTTGCACTAACATCTGACCCTGAAATAATGAAGGGCTTGGAAAACAGTTTCGACTTTATTTTAAACACTGTTTCAGCACCTCACGACTATAATACTTACCTTAATTTGTTACGTACTAATGGTACTATGATTGTTGTTGGTGTACCACCAGCAGCATCTGAAGTACCTGCGTTTAACTTAATTATGAAACGTAGAAGTATCATAGGATCGTTAATTGGTGGCATTAAAGAAACACAGGAAATGCTTGATTTTTGTGCTGAACACAATATTGTAAGCGATGTAGAAGTAATAGATATTGATAAAGTAAATGAAAGTTACGAGCGTATGTTAAAAGGCGATGTACGTTACCGTTTTGTAATAGATATTGCTAGTTTAAAAAAATAAGGATAGATTTTAATTGACAAAGCCGTTTCTAGTTGTAGAAGCGGTTTTTTTATAGGTATATTTTTTTTAAAAATCGTAAATAGTAAAAGTAACGCCTTTGTATCTAATTTTCAACAAATGCTTTTCTGTATTTATTAGGTGTCATTTTTTGAACTTCCTTGAACTGTTTGCTAAAATGAGCCCAACTGTTATAACCACTTTTGAAACATATTTCTTGTATTGATTTATCGGTTGTTCGAAGTAAATTGCATGCTTGGTTTATTCGTAAATCTCGCAGAATATCGAAGTATGTTTTCTTAATATTTTTTTAAATTAAATAAAAATGACACAATAGCATATTTATTGGTAAATATTGTAGTTTTTTATTTAAAATATATTCCCAACTTTTGGTGTATTAAATTAACGGTCTAATTCTTACCAAATGCTTTCTCTAGGAATTGATGTAGGTACTTCATCTATTAAAGTGTGTGTACTAGATGTACAATCTCAAAATTGCATTGCTAGCACGCAATATCCAGAAAACGAAAGTGACATTACAACTTTACAATTAGGTTGGGCAGAACAAAACCCTGATATGTGGTGGAATCATGTACTACTTGCTATTTTAAAATTACACGCTCAAAAAAAATATCAGCCAACCGATATAAAAACCATCGGTATTGCTTACCAAATGCACGGCCTTGTTTGTGTTGATAAAAATAAAAATGCTTTAAGAAATAGTATTATATGGTGCGATAGCAGAGCAGTTGGCATTGGCAATAATGCATTTAAAGAAATTGGTGGTGAAAAATGTTTGGTACAACTTTTAAACTCACCGGGAAATTTTACTGCTAGTAAGTTGGCATGGGTAAAAATTAATGAACCCGAATTGTATGCTAAAATTGATAAAATAATGTTGCCTGGTGATTTTATTGGGATGAAATTAACTGGCAATTGCACCACTAGTATTGCAGCTTTAAGCGAAGGTATTTTTTGGGATTTTAGTAAAAACGAATTAAGTAAAGATATTTTCAATCATTTTGGATTTAGCACATCTATTATTCCTAAAATTCAAGATGTATTTTCCAATCATGGTACTTTATTAAAAGAAATAGCTGCAAAACTTTGCTTAGCTACTGGTATTACTGTTACATATAAAGCTGGCGATCAGCCAAATAATGCATTGTCGCTAAACGTATTACAACCGGGAGAAGTTGCTGCATCCGCAGGTACTAGCGGCGTTATTTACGGGGTAAGTAATCAATTAATGCATGACAAACAATCGAGAATAAACACATTTGCCCATGTAAATCATACTGAGCATCAAAATAGATTAGGGGTTTTGTTATGTATAAACGGCACTGGCATTTTAAATAGATGGGTAAAAAATATAACAGGAAATACACATTCTTATAATGAAATGAATACTGCCGCAAATACAGTAAACATTGGCAGTGATGGGTTGCAAATATTGCCATTTGGTAATGGTGCAGAACGCATGCTTAAAAATAATGTCATTGGCAGCCACATTAAGTATTTAGATGTCAATTGCCACACTAACGCACACATTTATAGAGCTGCTCAAGAAGGTATTGCCTTTGCTTTTAGGTATGGATTAGACATAATGAGAGAAAATGGCTTGCATCCTAATGTAATAAGAGCAGGCAAAGCAAATATGTTTCTAAGCGATGTGTTTTTACAAAGTTTTGTAAATGCCACTAACGTACCTGTTGAGCTTTTTAATTGCGATGGAAGTGTTGGTGCTGCAATTGGCGCCTGCATTGGAGCAGGTATTTATAAAACCGAAAAAGAAGCTTTTAGCAATATGAAAGTCTTACAATTCGTTAGCCCGTCAGCTACTAATTTGTACAATGACTTGTATCAAAACTGGAAAGTAACACTAGATTCTATTTTAAGCCAGCAACATTAAATCATGAATCAAAAACAGTTAAAATGGATATTGTAACAGGTAACAAAGAGTATTTTAAAGGTACCCCTCAAATAAAATTTGAAGGACAAGAAACAGACAATCCATTAGCATTTAGATGGTACGATGAGTTGCGAGTGGTTGCAGGTAAACCGATGAAAGAATGGCTGCGTTTTGCAGGGGCTTATTGGCATAGCTTCTGCGGTAATGGCTCAGATCCATTTGGCGAACCAACGCACGTTTTTCCATGGAACGAAAAATCTGATGCGGTAGAAAGAGCAAAAGACAAAGCAGATGCTGCATTTGAATTTTTAACAAAAATTAACTTGCCATACTACTGTTTTCATGATGTAGATACGATTGATTACACAAATGATATAAGAGAAAACGATAGACGCTTACAAAAAATTACGGCATACTTAGGGGAAAAGCAAAAACAAAGTGGGGTAAAACTTTTATGGGGTACCGCAAATTTATTTTCAAACAAACGATACATGAATGGTGCTGCTACAAACCCTGATTTTGGCGTATTAGCACATGGTGCTGCACAAGTAAAAGCAGCAATAGATGCAACTATTGAATTAGGTGGGGAAGGCTATACTTTTTGGGGCGGCAGAGAAGGTTATATGACCTTGCTTAATACCAATATGAAACGCGAAAAAGAACATTTCGCTAAATTCTTACATATAGCTAAAGATTATGCTAGAAAAAATGGGTTTAAAGGCTCATTTTATATTGAACCAAAACCATGTGAGCCAAGCAAACATCAATACGATTACGATTCGGAAACAGTAATTGGCTTTTTACGTGAGTACAATTTACTAGATGATGTTAAATTAAATATTGAAGTAAACCATGCAACACTTGCAGGACACACATTTCAACACGAGTTACAAATTGCAGCCAATGCTGATATGTTGGGAAGCATTGATGCTAATAGAGGCGATTATCAAAATGGTTGGGATACCGATCAATTTCCAAATAATATTACCGAATTAACCGAGGCAATGTTAATTATAGTTGAAGCTGGAGGTTTTAAAACTGGTGGCATCAATTTCGATGCAAAAATTAGAAGAAACAGTACCGATACTGCTGATTTATTTTATGCTCATATTGGTGGTATGGATGCTTTTGCTAGAGCTTTAGTAACCGCAGATAGTATTTTACAAAAGTCTGATTACAAAAAACTAAGGTTCAACAGATATGTTTCGTTTGATGGTGGTAAAGGGCATCAGTTTGAACAAGGAGTTCTATCGTTAGAAGATTTAAGAGATTATGCTATAGAAATTGGCGAACCAGAAATTATAAGTGGTAAACAAGAATATTTTGAAAATATTATCAATCGTTTCATTTAATTATTGAAAACCCAAAGGATGATTTAACTAACAGCAAACAACTATTTAATCATTTTATGATGAATGGGATTTTGCAGGGATTGAAATATGGGCTATAAAACAATTAAATTAGATGCTGATAGCTATTTTTTTTTAACAGCAATTAAAAATGAAAATGACACTAATTTAAACAAAAACTTATTATTTACTATATTTTTTTTAAAACCCTAACCTGCTCATTTTAAAGCATTTGCTTACCGTCAATTTGATTGGTATGTATAGCCAATGCTTCAATATTTTCCACATAAGCAACTAAACATATTACTACAAACGACTTACACATATTTTTACTTTCTGTAGATTAAATTGGGTGTATTTTTGTAATCCTATTCAGTAACATTAAAAAACCCTTTTTTATGACCCTACCTAGAAGTTTCAAGTTGTTAGTATCAAGTAAACCAAGAAGTAGCAAGCCACCTCTTTCGTAAGTTTCATTTAGCAAGTAATAATCTATTATTTTAGTAATTCTTAACGCACAACGATAATATGCCAATATCTAATATATTTTTTAATATTTATTAGTTTGTGCTTTACTATCTCTTGCAATTGATTCATTATTTAATTTAAAAATCCAAATTCTAACTAAAATGAAAAAAAAACTCTTAACGCTATCAATCATTACAATTGTATTGATGACTGCTTGTAAAAAACAAGGTGATCAAACGGCTGCAACAACAGTATTATCCACCACGGACATAAAAGTACCAAGTGGATTTACCTGGGAAACGTCCAGAAACATAACTTTTACCGTTACCCTAATTGATGCACTTTTTCCTACAAAAACACACGTAGTAAGTATTTATGATGGTTCACCCGCTAATGGTGGTAACCTGTTGATTAAAGGGACTGTAACTGTTGCAACTGCATTTAAAAGCAAAGTCTACTTATCTAATAAAATTGTTTATGTATATGTTGCTACAACATTTCAGGATGGGTCGCGCATTTTGCAAAAAATACCTGTAAGCAAATCAGATGTTGTAATATCGGTAGGTTATTAAATCTTAAAACAGCTAACACTTGTGCCGCTTTGTATGAAAGCAGGCAAGGTATTTATAATTTTTTAAAATATACTCAAATGAAATTAGCAAATAAATTTATATTTTCTTCATTATTATGTGGAGTATCTTATATAATGACTGCTCAAACTGTAGTGCCACTGGGAGACGCACAAAATTTTGCTGTATTAGCTTCTTCAACAGTTACTAATACGGGTAACACGGTAATTACCGGTGATATGGGTGTAAGTCCAGGTTCAGCAATTACAGGCTTTAACCTTCCCGGAAAACAAGTTAAGGGTCAAACATATTCGGGGGCGCTAACACTGGCGGGTGATGCACAGGCCAGCGCAGTTGCTGCTTATATAAACGCTATGGCGCAAACTACTACTACCGATCTTACAGGGAAAATGTTAGGCCAAGATGCAGGTGCTACAACGTTAACACAGGGTGTGTATAACTTTAGTTCGTCTGCTGCTTTAACTGGAACACTTACTTTGAATGATGGTGGTGACCCCAACGCAGTTTTCATTTTCAAAATGGGCTCAAAATTAACAACTGCAACTTCAGCAAAGGTAGTAATGAGCAGTGGCGGCAATGGTGCCAACGTTTTTTGGATATGTGATTCATCAGCTACAATAGGTACTAATACAACTTTTGTTGGTAATATTATTGCTTTGGCAAACATCACTATGACAACTGGCGCTACGACTACGGGTAGGCTTTTTGCCCTCAATGGTGCTGTTACTATGGATAATAATACAGTGTATGCTGTATCTGCCATACCAAAATTAGTAGATACCGATGGTGATGGCGTACCTGATGCTACAGACGATTATCCTAATGATGCAACCAAGGCATATAATAACTATTCTTCGGCAGATGGTTCAACAAGTGCTTTTGAAGATCAATGGCCCAAAATAGGCGATTACGATATGAATGACCTGACCATGGTTTCAAAATATAACATCATTACTAATGCTCAAAATGTGGTTGTAAAGGTTACTGGATTTTTTACACTAATTGCAGCGGGTAGCAACTTCGCCAATGGTTTTGGTGTGGAATTTCCGATACCAAAAAATAGTGCTACCAATATTATTGGTGCTACACTAGAGGCTGGGCAGACCAAGGCCGTTATAATTTTATTTACCGATAGGCGCACATTTTTACAAAATTGGAACACGGTACTCGGTGCTGCGATATCAATACCTAAAACTGATACTGTTACTTTCGACGTGGTTAACGGCCCATTATTGAGTGCATTTGGTACAGATTACAACCCCTTTATATTTAATTTTGTAGGTGCTTCGCGTAGAGAAGTGCATGCAGTTGGTAAAACACCAACATCATTAGCCGATTTTTCTGTTTTTGGAACAGGAGATGATGCTAGCAATGTAACTACCGGAATCTATTATGTAACCAAAACAGGTTTGCCTTTCAGTATTATTTTACCAACAAGCAAATTTAGCTATCCCATAGAAGGTGTTGATATAACCAAAGCCTACCTGCATTTTGCCGACTGGGCACAGGGAAACGGTACAACCTATCTAGACTGGTACAGTAATGTTGCTTCTGACTATAGGAACACAAGTAACATATATACTAAATAATCTTTATTACAAGTAAAATAAAAAATTTATTTGATGAAAGAAATCCCTTTTTATGTGACGATTTGAAAATGATAAAGATAAAAACTGACTTGTATACTGTGCTTTTGAATGTATGTAAGACGCATGTTTTAATTTAGTTCATTGATTGTTAATTTATTGTGACATCATATAGGTTGAAAAAATTTCAGGTTGTTGTGCAATGCTTTTGATTAATAGATTAGGATTTATATTTTAGTAACGACAAAACAGCCATTTCATACTAAAAATAAGACTTTAGTAGTTTATAATATTGCTTAATATTCTTATGGCTAAACATATTTGAGTCTTAAACGAGGATACTACGTTACTTAATTTTTTTCAGTTCTTAATTTTCATGGCACTTATCGCATTTAAAGTTGCTTGTGCTGCTTGTTAGTACAAAACATTGGTTTTGCTAAGTTGTATAGTACTCCCAAAAAATCGGACAGTTAGTTAAGATATAATTTTAACTAACTGTCCGATGCAAATAATAGTAGATTTATTTTGTAATCTACTATTAGTAAAGTTGATGATAATATAGATGTACAAAGTTTAATTGGGCAATTTACTAACAAACAAAATAGTCATGCAGATGGGTAATATTATGGATTCGCTAAAGGGTATGTTTGGCAAATAAGGAACTGTAATATTTATTAACAATAATAAGTTGTTTAGCTATTATCATAAAATGTCATTGATTCATCCAAGCTTCTGCTAATGCCTAATTCTAAGCCACGCAATTCTGCCAAACCACGCAATCTGCCAATAGCGGAATAGCCAGGATTGGTTTTCTTTTGTAAATCATCTAGCATTTGATGTCCATGGTCTGGCCGCATAGCAATAGATACTTGCCTTTGCTGCATTACCTTAATAATGGCTTTTACAACTACGTACATATCTACATCCCCTTCAAGGTGGTTGTCCTCATAAAAATCTCCACTAGCGTTTCTTTTGGTGCTACGCAAATGCAAAAAATTAATTCTATTACCAAAGCGTTTTACCATTGTTGGCAAGTCGTTATCTGACCTAATACCAAATGAACCCGTGCAAAAACACAAACCATTGTTTTCAGATGGCACAGCAGCTATAATTGCATCAATATCACTAGCGTTGCTTACTACCCTTGGCAGGCCTAAAATGGTATAGGGTGGGTCATCTGGGTGAATGACCATTTTTACATTATTCGCATCTGCAATAGGTATTATTTGCTTTAAAAAATAAATAAGGTGCTCACGTAATTTAGCGCCATCAATGAATTTATAAGCATCCAATGCTTGTTGAAATAACGCTAGTGTAAAACTTTCTTCACTGCCAGGTAAGCCAGCAATTATATTGCTTTGTAGTAATAATTTATCAGCATCACTCATGGTATTAAACCTAATTTCAGCTCTTTTTATGTCTTCGGGTAAGTAATCTTTAGTTGCATCTTTTCTTTTTAAAATAAACAAATCAAATGCTACAAATGCTGCTTTCTCAAAACGCAATGCCTTGCTACCATCTTCAACGGTGTATGACAAATCTGTTCGTGTCCAATCTAGCACAGGCATAAAATTATACGTAATGATATGTATACCGCAAGCACTCAAGTTTTTAATAGATTGTTTATAATTATCAATGTATACTTGAAAATTGTCAGCTTGTGTTTTAATGGCTTCATGTACAGGTATACTTTCTACAACATCCCAAGTTAAGCCAACTGCTTCAATAGTATTTTTACGCTTGTTAATTTCTTCTACCGTCCATATATCACCATTTTTTATGTGATGTAGGGCAGTAACGATACCTGTACAGCCAGCTTGTTTTATATCTAATAAACTTACTGGATCATTAGTACCATACCAACGCATGGTTTGTCTCATTAAGTGGTTATTATTCCTCATTTTATATGCAGTATTTTGTGAGGATATATTTTGGCAAAGACAGTTGTTTTACTATATAATTACAAATCTTTTTCTTTATATATTTTATTACGGTTTTCTAATCCATACCGATACTGAACCGCCATTACAACGAAACTCAGCTTCTCCATTGTCTTTTACGATAATTTCTTCTGTTCTATTACCTGTAATATCTATAAAAGTGTTACCTATAAATTTTTTACCTATTTGCATGGTTTTATACCCCTCATTACCATTACACAATACCACTGCACAACCGCTATTTTCTAATTCATCAACACCTTCTCTTATCCAACCAATACAATTTGGGTGGTCTAAATAATCTTGTTGTGTACCATATGCATATTGTTTACGTGCTTGTAATAATTGTTCAATAGCAGCAACTTTATCCATAACAATCTCGTATTCGTTACCATCATTACCATAATCTTTGTAGGTAGCACCATACAAGCAAGGGTAAAATATCATGGGTATACCATCAATCCTCAATAAAATAAGGGCATATGCTAAAGGCTTAAACCAAGTATCTACAGGTGCTTCTAAAGCTTGTAGTGGTTGGGAGTCGTGATTTTCAACTAATGTTATAGCAAATAGGGGGGTATTTTTTACAAGGGTATTGTCAAAAATTGTTCTTAAATCGTAGGCTTGGCCAACTCTTGATGCTCTGTGAAAATTGGTTTGTAATGGTGCATCAAACAATTGCACTTTAGCACCAGTTACGTGCAAGTATTCTAATAGTTTATCTGGGCTATGTGTGTTCCAATATTCGCCTACAATAAATAGTTGTTTTGTAGAAAAGTGATGTACATGCTCTACAAACTCTTTTATAAATCTAGGTGAAATATGTTTAAGTGCATCTAACCTAAAACCATCAACATTAGTTTCTTTTACAAACCATTCACCCCATCGTTTTACTTCCTCACGCACCTCGTAGTTTCTATATTCAATATCTGCATACATTAAGTAATCAAAATTGCCCATTTCATCTTCAATTACTTCCTCCCAATCGTCTCCATGCGAGTTCATTATGTTATAAATGGATTTTTCCTCCATATCTTTTGCCCAGTCAACACCACTAAAGCACTCATAATTCCATATAAATTGAGAGTACTTACCACTTCTATTAGGAAAAGTAAATTTTGTATAAGATTCTATTTCAAATGGCTCGCTAATAAACTCATTTCTGTTGTTAAGATTTACTTTTTTTACTGTTATTTTTTCTATTTCATCAGCACCAGCTTTGTGATTTAAAACAATATCTGCATACACGGCTATACTATTGTCGTGAGCTGCTTTTACGGCATTAATATAAGCCTCTTTAGTACCATATTTTGTAGGGGTGCTTCCTTGTTGGTCAAACTCTCCCAAATCCCACAAGTCGTATATATCGTAACCAACTGAATTGCCGCCAGATGCAGCTTTTGTAGCTGGTGGCAACCAAGCCCCAGTAATACCTAATTTGTTTAAATAAGGTACTTGCTCAGCAAAATGTTGCCATAAAAAACTATTGCCTGGTGTGTACCAATGAAAAAATTGAATTAATGTAAGATTGCATTGCATAAATAAATATTTTGTGCAATTTGATACTAAAAATATACCTATGTAAATTTGATATAAAAATTGATTATTAACACTAATATGTCCTAATATTTACCCACTTTTTTGGTACGATTATTTTACTTCCAGAACATAAATATATTTACCATGAGAAGTTTATTGTACATTATCGCAGTTATTCTAGTAGTTGGATGGCTATTTGGATTTTTTGTATATAATACTGGCGGTATTATACACGTATTATTAGTTATTGCAGTTATTGCATTGATATTAGGCGTGATAAGACGGGCTTAGCAAATTAGTCTTCTAAAAAAGATTGTTCAGCTAACTTATTATATATCATGTTATTACATCAGTCAAAAACCGCAATAGCCAACAATTCATCAAATTTTTTTGATGAATTGTTGTATTTAAAATCTATTATCAATAGCGCTAACCATCAATTAAAAATGATGACAACACTTGATGAAAAATTGGGTAGCTTAATAAGCAATATTGTGGCTTTAAATAATTACAATTTGCAGGAAATAGGACAAGAACTTTTAAAAATAAATACCACCGACCGACAACTAGATAATGTTGTATCCGTACTAAATAAACACAAGGATGCATTTGAAAATATGTTGTATCTAGAAAAAATTATTGTAAACAGTTATACTAAAGTCATTAACCACCACCAAATTAATTTTAGTATTTGTAAAAAACTTCAAACCCAACTAAACAATGTTTTATATGTCTGCTTACAAGTAAAGTTGCTACGTTTTAATCCTAATAAAATCCCTCAAAAAAATATAGGATTATTGTTTTAAATTTTTTATTGAACTAGGTATTTTATTAAAATCAATCCTACTGTTTACTTTTGCTAGCAACAAAAAACTCAAGACTTTATAAAAGTGAGTTTAATATTAATCTCTTTTATCTATACATCACATTTTCACTTTTTAGTCCATAACAACGCTGTGTTTTAATTAACTCAAAGCGCTTGCCATCTTTCATTATTTAATTTATAAACAGTTTGTCATTTTCTCGCCAACCCCAGCCACAACTATCATTACCATTATTATATCATATTTTTTATAAGGACTTACCATTGTAACAAAATTCTCTAAAAACTGACATTGTAGTTACAGTTTTTAAATGTACACAAACTTAATATTACAATTATCTCACTAGCCGTTATGTATACTATTTTTTTGCAATCACAGTAGTAACGGGAACTTTGTTTATTACTACTTTCAAAAAATTCTTTGGTGCAAACTTCTCTTTTAACATTATATATAAATTTAATTCTTGCTAGAACATATCGAATTAAATTAGACGAATAATTAGAAGAACATTAAATCGTCACTCAGACTTTAATAGAAAAACTTACTATTGGTAACAAAATATTGTATTGGGCTTTTTGCCACATTTGCCTGACAAAATGGTAAGAGAAATGATATTCCAGAAAAACAAAATTCACTAACAATCGGGTTTCTAAAATTCAAAAATAAAAAAACTAACTTTAAATTGACATGTAAAAAACTCATTGCTAACTTTCCATTCGCAGTATATGCAAAATAAATATACTATTTTTATAAAACGAATACTCGTATCAAGCATTTTTACGAATGGATGAATACACGTAGAACAGTTAGTGATTTTTCTGATAACCCCATCCCTAAAAAAATAGTTGGAAACATTATTCTTTCTGCAGCCACAGCAGCTTTAGGAGCGCACAAATAGCATTAACATTTTATTTGGTAAAGAACCCTTTTGGAAAAAACAAATTCGCAGGTAGCCAAAAATAAATAAAAGGAAAGTTACGAAACCTGAATGACAGATGAATGGTTTAAAGATTTGCAGCTAATAGAAACTAATTAGCATAAAGTCTTTTTTAGAAACCGCCCCTTATTTAATTGTTATTTTTAAAAGAAGCTAAGTAGTCCGTCATAATTATCTTATACTAATTATACTCACAGAAATCACTGAATACGTAAATTATTTTACCTGTTCAGTGCGATTTTTTTATAAGTTAAATATGAAAGACTACTTATGAACTGGAAATCAATAATTACAAACATCAAAATTATTTCATAACCGAAAGTTGTGGTATTGCCTGCGAATTTTTGCTTACTGCCATTCATGATGTAAGTTTGGTTGCAATAACACATACACAAAGCCCGATGATTTTTTAGTAAACATTTTAAACTGTCCCGAAAATGATTTTTTTTTTATTAATTCCTGTTGGTTATTCTACGGACGAATGTTGGGTGCCAGATTTAAAAAGAAAAAATATTTCAGATATCTGTGTTTGGATTTAAAACGGCAAACGAACGATACTTTATATTGAGGCGGCATTTTTGTTCTCGCTCTGCCTTACCTTGTAAATGTAATGTACGCTATGGTACTATAGTTTACGCTGTAAGCGTATCTGCAGAAACATTTGCAATGCTTACAAGTGCAATCGCCGCTTACAAAGCTATACACTAGAAATTTTGGTTGGGGAAACTCCGCAAAAACAACCTAGAACGTATTAAACATCCCTAATCATTTAAAACTTAACTAGTACATTTGTTTTCATAAGCGGAGGTTTAGGGCATTATGGTCTATGAATACCAGCATAATAGCTAGGCCTTAGGTGTAAACCTAGCGGCTATTTACGAACTTTGAATAGACGACCATATGACAAATTTTATAACAGAATTGTTGAATCTTCATAAGGGTGAGGAAGACAGGCAAAAGACTTTAGCCAATGTATGTGCTAATATTTCGTTTACAGGACATAACCTTTGGATTTTAGCTTGTGCTATTATAGTTGCATCTGTTGGACTTAACGTAAATTCTACCGCTGTAATTATTGGTGCAATGCTTATTTCGCCATTAATGGGGCCGATTGTTGGGGCAGGTTTTGCCTTGGGTATTTACGACTTTACACTCTTAAGAAAGTCATTGAAAAATTTGTTGATAGCAACAGTTGTTAGTTTAATGGTGGCCTCGCTTTATTTTTATTTAAGTCCGTTTAAAGAAGTGCAATCAGAATTATTGGCACGCACTTCACCTAACATTTATGATGTACTTATTGCTTTTTTTGGGGGTTTAGTTGGTGTAATAACCATAACAAGAGTAGAAAAAGGAACCCCAATTTCTGGAGTAGCAATTGCAACTGCTTTAATGCCGCCACTTTGTACTGCAGGCTATGGGATAGCAACGGCTAACTGGAAATTTTTTTTGGGTGCTATGTTTTTGTACAGTATTAACTGCGTTTTTATTTGTATTGCCACTTTTAGCATTGTTAAGTTTTTAAAATATCCAGCAGCAAAACAAATTGATATTAGGCATCAAAAGCAAGTAAGGTATTGGGTAACAGCTATTGTTATTTTAATGCTGCTGCCAAGTGCTTTTTTTGCTTTTACTCTATACAAAGAGCAGCAGTTTAAGCAATTAGCCAATAACTTTATTGAAAAGGAATTTGTAGTGAATGGAAATACACTGGTTTACAAAAAAATAATGTACTCAACTACTTCTAAAACCATTGAATTAGCTTTTTTGCAAAAAGAGTTTACAAAGTCTCAAATACAACAGCTTAATGAAAAGCTTAAAACTGTTGGACTTCAAAATACCAAACTATTAATCAGACAAAACTCTTCTGACAATTTAAATAGCTTTAAAAATGATATACTAAATGAAGTAAGTAAAAAAGATAATGATTTAAGTGAAAAGGACAAAAGCATTACTCTTTTAGTGCAAAAATTAAAAGATAACAGTTTTGACAACAAGCAGTTACTTTCAGAAATAAATGTACTTTTCCCAAGTATTAATTCTTTAGTTGTATCAAAACAAACTTTTGTTTCGATAGATAGTAACCGAAATGCTACAGTACTTATGTATAATTCGAACCGAAAATTAAGTATTACCGAGAAAAACAAGTTAAAAAGCTGGATACTAAAAAGATTGGGGATTAACAAAATTGAAATAACACAGACCGAAAAATAAAATGAATATTTACTACGCAATTGTATCGCTTATTTGCCTTTCTGCAAGCTTTGCTTATATTAATCAAAAGCTTTTAAAACTGCCTTTTGTAATTGGTTTATTTTTACTTTCTACTATTTTATCTCTGCTTGTTTTCAGTTCAAGGCTTTGGTTAAATTTACCAAACAATGAAATTAAATTGATAATTGCTAATGCACATATTGATAAAATAATTTTAGATGTTTTATTAGGCTTCTTACTTTTTGCAGGCGCATTGCACACTAATTGGAAAGGTTTACAAAAGCAAATACAACCAATAGCTGTATTTGCTTTTGGGGGTGTTTTACTTTCAACAATAATAATTGCAGGTTTATTTTTTGTCATCTCACAATTATTACAATTACAAATCAGCGTCATTTACTGCTTACTTTTTGGGGCTTTAATTTCGCCAACTGACCCAATTGCAGTATTGGGTATTTTAACCAAAGCAAATGTGCCTAAAAAAACAGAAGAAAAAATTGTGGGCGAAAGCCTATTTAATGACGGTGTTGGCGTAGTAGTGTTTATAGCATTGTTAGACACCTTAAATTCGGGCAATTTTAGCTTATCAAATTTTGGATTATTATTTCTTCAAGAAGCTGTTGGAGGTATAGTAATGGGTTTAGTTTTAGGTTATTGTTTGCATTTGTTTATAAAATCAATTGACCATTACGAAACAGAAATATTATTGACATTGGCTTTTGTAATGGGTGGTTATGCCTTTTGTAATTATATACATATTTCAGGTCCATTGGCAATGGTTGTAATGGGCCTTATGGTTGGCAACTTTAAACAAGATATTGCTATGAGTGATATAACACAGCAGCATGTACACAAATTCTGGGAGTTAATTGACGTAATTCTAAATGCTATTTTCTTTATCTTAATTGCATTAGTATTGATTGTAATTGAATTCAAAAGTCATTATGTAATTTTAGGAATAATTTCGATATTTATTGTGTTACTTTCTAGAGCCTTTATTGTCTATTTCCCACATTTATTGTTTCCAAAGCTTTTAAAGCTTGATAATAATGAGGCAAAACTTATTACATGGGGTGGTTTGCGAGGTGGGCTTTCTTTAGCTTTGGTTTTATCCTTGCCAGACAATGAAACAAAAAATATTCTATTAATTGCCACCTATTTCTGTGTACTTTTTAGTATTTTAATACAAGGGTTAACTATTGAAAGACTTGCAAAATCTATTTAACTAGAACCTGCACTCAACAAATGGGATCATGATTGGTTGTAGCTTCTTAAGATGGTTGTATAAATAAAGAATACAATACGTATGTTTAATTGAGAGAATATCTATACAAATTTAGATCTATTATTACTAAAAAAGCCTTCTGAATTTGTTCAGAAGGCTTCTAAATATTAAAAGGTGTACTTATAAATGTGCTTGAATTTTTTTATCCAAAACACTTTTTGGTACTGCACCAATTTGCTTATCTACCACTTTACCGCCTTTTACAAATAAAATGGCAGGGATGGAGGTAATACCATAATTCATGCTTGTATTTGGATTAACATCAACGTTTACTTTGCCAATGTTTACTTTGCCTTGGTACTCTTTACTAAGTTCTTCAATAACAGGTCCAATAGCCCTACAAGGTCCACACCATTCTGCCCAAAAGTCAATAACACTTAATTTGTCGCTATCCAAAACTTCTGTTTGAAAATTAGCGTCTGTAAATTCTAAAGCCATGATTGTAATTTTTTTTATGATTGAGATGATTCTCCGTTTATTGGTGTTCAGATATCAAATATACTTCCAAAAGTAAATTGATGCGTATTTGACTTTTCCACCAATGTTATTACTGACGTAATATGTAATTAATACTGACAGAGGGTCGGGAAAAATTAATTAAATGGTATAATTTACGTTTGTAGCTTGATGAAAGGCTTGTATATTCGTATCTTATTAATTGTATTACATGTACCAAAAATTTTATAAATATTTTATACTTAATAAAAAAGTAAGTATTCCTGGCATTGGCAATTTTTCAATAAATACCAATCCAGCTAAATTGGATTTTGTGGCTGGTGTGTTACATGCACCATTCCCAAAAGTTATATTTTCACAAGGGCATACTGCTATTGATAGAAATTTTTTTCAATACCTTTCTAAAGAATTAAAAATTGATGAAAAGCAAGCTGTACAAGAGTTTCAAGCATTTAGTTTAAGTATAAAAGAAAATTTAGATGGTAATAAACCTATTGAATTGCCAGGTATTGGTAAGTTACAAAAAGGTTATAACGATGCAGATGTTGTATTTACTGAAGAAAATATTGCCTCGCCTGCTTTTTTAAACGATATAAAATTAAATGCTGCAACCGATAGTAAGGCCAATCTTGTTGAGCTTTACAAAACTGGTGATAGCCTTATTATTACAGAAGAAACAGAAGATGATCGTTTAGAAATGATTATTAAAGAAAAAGATGAAGATTATTGGTGGGTTTACGCGTTAATACTAGCCCTCATGGGTGTTGGCGCCTTGCTATATTATTATATTTAATACAAATTAATGGGTGAAAAAATTACGTACCAGCAATGCCCAAGTTGTGGCAGTACTACTATACAATTTGTTTTAAAAGTTAAAGATTTTACAGTAAGTAAAGATGTTTTTGAGATTTGGCATTGCAATAACTGTAGCTTACGTTTTACACAAACTGTACCAAGTGCTACTGATATTGGGGTTTATTATCAATCTGCTAATTACGTGTCTCATACCGATACAAACAAAGGGTTAACCAATCGCTTGTATCATTTTGTACGGCAGTTTACATTAAAAAGTAAATTAAAATTAGTACAGCAATATACGGGATTACAAACTGGTGCTTTGCTAGATGTTGGTGCTGGTACTGGTTATTTTTCTAGAATAATGACAACTGCAGGATGGCAGGTTACCGCTTTAGAGCCAGATACAACTGCAAGAAAATTAGCGTTTGAAAAAGATGGATTAGTACTACAAGATGCTACCAATTTATACTATTTAGAAAGCAACCAATTTGATGCAATAACCTTATGGCATGTGCTAGAACATGTTCACGACTTGCAAGGCTATTTTGATAAATTTTATGACCTACTAAAGCCAAATGGTAAATTAATTATTGCTGTACCAAACTATACTAGTGCAGATGCTAAACAGTATGTTGAAAGTTGGGCAGCTTACGATGTGCCAAGACATTTATACCATTTTTCGCCACAAAGTATAGATAGTTTGGCTAACCTAAAAGGCTTTACTGTAAAGGCTTACAAGCCAATGTGGTTTGATAGTTTTTATGTAAGTATGCTTAGTGAGCAATATAAGAATAGTAAAGAAAATATTTTTGCTGCCGTTTTTAATGGTTTAAAATCTAACCTAAAATCATTGGGTGATAATAAAAATTGTAGCTCAGTGATTTATATATTAGCGAAGCAATAATTTAAAATACATTTTCATTTTCACATCTACATATACTCAAATTTACTTATTCTAAAATTAAAATTTCACTTCAAATATATTTGGCCAGTTTTTGCCTGTAATAAAAAAGCGTTTGCCAACACTATCGTAAGCAATACCATTTAAAACATCGGTATTAGCAGCTTGGGCAGCAAAATATTTTTCTTTTGTACCGCTGAAATCAGCTCTAGCCAACACTTTGCCACTTTCTGGATTTATTTTAAGAATAATATCTTTTTGCCAAACATTAGCATAAATAAAACCATCTACAAATTCCATTTCGTTAATTGCAGCCACAGGGCCATTATTATCGGTCACACCAATAATGCTCATTACTTTAAACGTTTCTGGGTCGCGGAAATAAAGTTTATCCGAGCTATTGTTCATTATCAATTGTTTGCCATTGTTCGTCATGCCCCAACCTTCGCCATCGTAATCAAATTCTTTTAATTTGGTAAATGTTTTTGCATCGTACACAAAGCACTTCTTTTCCTTATAAGTTAATTGATAAATTTTACCATTCAGTAGGGTAGTGCCTTCGCCAAAATACTTTTTATCAAGGTTTATTTTTTGTACGTCTTTACCAGTTTTTAAATCAACATAAGCTAATTTGCTTTTGCCTGTATAGTAGGGATCTCCAGTGCTTTCTAAAAATTTTCCATCATGCCATTCTAAGCCCTCAATAAACGATGCCGTATCATGCGGATAAATATTAGTAATGGTATAATTCAGTACAGCAGGTTCGTTGCTATTATTAATTGTTTCAGTTGAAGAAGTTGATGCATCGTTATTGCAAGCTGCTAAAAAGGCAATAGCTATTAAAGGAATCATTATTTTTTTCATACCCATCCTAATTTTTTAAAGAATTTTTGTACACGAATTAATACAAATTGCACTAATTACACGAATAAATCTCATGACAAAATCTGTTTGCTTTGCATAACTTAAATAATTTATACAAGTACTAAAATTCGTGTAATTGGTTTAAAATCCGTGTAATTCAAATTACACATTAAACCTAAAATGCATTACATCGCCATCTTTTACAATATATTCTTTGCCTTCAATACGTAATCTGCCATTATCTCTACAAGCAGCTTCGCTACCATACTTTACATAATCTTCGTAAGCAATTACTTCTGCTTTAATAAAGCCTTTTTCAAAATCGGTATGAATAACGCTAGCAGCCTGTGGGGCTTTCCACCCGTGATGAATGGTCCAAGCCCTTACTTCTTGCACACCTGCAGTAAAATAGGTTTCTAATTGTAGCAATTTGTAGGTGGATTGTATCAATCTATTTAAGGCAGGTTCTGTCATATTATATTCTTCCATAAACATCTGCTTATCCTCTTCAGCTTCCAATTCGGCAATTTGTGCTTCAATATTGTTACACATAATTATTACTTGTGCACCCTCTTGTTTGGCAGCAACAGCAAGTGCTTCAGAAAATTTATTGCCAGTGTGCATACTTACTTCATCAACATTAGCCACATATAAAACGGGCTTATCTGTAAGTAAAAACAAATCGGCAATAGCTAGTTTATCTTCCTTACTTAAATCTAAACCTCTTATGCTTTTACCTTGCTCTAAGTGCGTTTTACATCGTATTAAAACCTCTAATTCAGCTTTTGCTTTAGGGTCGGTTTTAGCCATTTTTTCTGTACGTTGTAGCTTTCTATCAACCGCATCTAAGTCTTTAAACTGCAATTCTGTATCTATAATTTCTTTATCGCTTACAGGGTTTATAGCACCTTCTTCACGCAACACATTTTCGTCTTCAAAACAGCGTATTACATGTATTATGGCATCAACTTCTTTTATATTACCTAAAAATTTATTGCCCAATCCTTCGCCTTTACTTGCACCTTTTACCAAGCCAGCAATGTCTACAATTTCTAACTGTGTCGGTACTATTCTATCTGGTTTTACCAATTCTGCTAACTTAGTCATCCTGCTATCTGGCACATCTACCAAACCTACATTAGGTTCTATGGTGCAAAAGCGATAGTTGCTAGCTTGTGCTTTGGCACTATTACTCACGGCATTAAATAAAGTCGATTTTCCAACATTTGGTAATCCTACAATTCCTGCTTGTAAACTCATAATTAGTTACCCTCATTCCCAAAAGGGAAATTTTTTTAAGAAAATATTTATGTAACTGCCGCAAGTACTACTATTAAGCGTCTGTTGCGTCGCACACTTGTACATTCAAATCATTATTCAACAATACATTTCGAGCCGCAAAAGTAAGGTTGTGCAGCATAAAATTCGAAACTTAACTTTATATTCACGCTTCCCATAAAATCTTACATCATTACGTCTAAAATCGTACATAACTATGGCTTTAAGTAGAATTTGGAGTGCTTTTATCATTGTTGGCATTTTTGTATCTGTTGTAAAGTTTTTTACAATACCTGATAAAAAAGATATTTTTAGCGAGATGGTGGTAGGCAAGCAAGGCGATACATCGCTAACCAAACTAGTTGATAGTGCCGCACTACCATTAGCTGTTAAAAATGAGTTAGCTACCAAAAAAGAAACCAAACTTGGCGATACAAAATATGTAAAAACAGCTACTAATACCATCATTTCTTACAACGAACAAGCCTCTGATGGTATTATTGCTACTTGTAAAACCGCTGTTGATATTTGTATTAATTTAATAGGGGTGATGGCTTTGTTTATGGGTTTTTTAACCATTGCAGAAAAAGCTGGAGGGATGAACGTTTTGTCACGCATTATAGGCCCATTTTTTACCCGTATTTTTCCTGAAATACCAAAAGGCCATCCCTCCATTGGATTTATGATGATGAATTTTTCGGCCAATTTGCTAAACTTAGACAATGCAGCTACGCCATTTGGTATTAAAACCATGCATAGTTTGCAAGAATTAAATCCTGAAAAAGACACAGCAACTAACGCACAAGTTATGTTTTTGTGTTTACATGCGGCGGGCTTAACCCTTATTCCGGTTACTATTATTGCGGCAAGGGCATCGTTAAAATCTGCTAATGCTACCGATATTTTTGTGCCTTGCATGATAGCCACATTTGTAGCCACCATGGCTGCGATGATAATTGTTGCCATAAAGCAGAAAATAAACCTCTTTCAACCAGTAATATTGGCTTGGGTGCTTGGGTTTAGCGGGTTAATTGTAGTGATGGTATTGTACCTGCATACGTTAGATGTTGCGGGTGTGCAGCATTTTTCTAAGTTGTTAAGCAATGGGTTAATACTGCTTATTTTCTTAGCTATTATTGCTGGGGCACTCTATAAAAAAATTGACATTTTTGATGCGTTTGTAGAAGGTGCCAAAGGTGGTTTTGAAACGGCAGTAAAAATTATCCCTTATTTAGTAGGCATGTTGGTAGCCATTAGTTTGCTACGTAGCAGCGGTACTTTTGAAGCCTTAATTAATGGCATGAAAAGTGTTTTTAGTGCTTTTGGTGCTGATACACGTTTTGTAGATGGCTTGCCAACCGCTTTAATAAAGCCTTTAAGTGGTGGTGGTGCAAGAGGTATGATGATTGATACTATGAAAACCTATGGGGCAGACTCTTTTGCCGGCCGCTTGGCTTGTATACTGCAAGGCTCGTCTGATACAACGTTTTATGTAGTAGCCGTATATTTTGGTGCAGTTTCTATCAAAAACACCCGTTATGCCATCAGCACTATGTTAATAGCTGATTTGGTAGGTATTATCACCTCTATCTTATTGTGCTATTTGTTTTTTGGGAATGGGTAAATGTTGGCTGTTTTTATTAGTTTTTATAGTAGGGTAGCGTAGGGTTGCCAACCTTTAAAAGGTTGGCAACCCTTAACACTATTTCCGAGACTACCTAACTACATTCTGATGCTACTAGATAACAAACTGATGCTACCAAATGGTGTTTTAAGACTACTAGAACATAAACCGAAGCTACCTGACTACATTCTGTGTCCACCAAAGCAAATTCTGAAACTATAAATTACAGTTCTGTAGCTACAACATCTTAAACCGAAGTGGTAGATTGGTATTCTGCGGTTGTATGGTTTAATAGGGTTGCCAACTTCTTTTCACCCCACCGTCCTCTACGGTAGACGATGCGGGTAGTAGGGTTGCGAACCTTAAAAAGGTTGGCAACCCTTTGCTTTGTGACTTTTAAAACACATTAGGCATTTTTGAATCTGGTTCGTTGCTAGGTTTGGGTGGATTAATCTTTAAAATAATTAGCATTGGAAAATCAACACCGGTAAGCATTGCTTCAAAAGAGCTTAGAATAGGTAAAAATGATAAAGCACTTTTATTAATAGAGTTGCCAACCTTCAAAAAATTGAAGCAGTTGTTTTTTGTTCTATGGTATACTTGTAGTAGGGGTTGCCAACCCTGCAATAAATAATTCTCGAAAAATATTTAACTGTAATTATATAAATTATGCGAATCAAGGGTTAAAAGTTAGTCAACAACATTAGTGCTACTGCTATTTTACCATAGAGGTGTAATTTCAGTCCATTTTCCGACCTTACCTTTGAAGCATTTTGAATTTGTGTCCTTTCATTTATCCAA
>JBBQLL010000047.1:0-22024 GCA_038327865.1 Chitinophagales bacterium
CTGCACTTCCCAACATAATTGGGCTCTATATTTGTCGCAGACGTGGAAGTAAATTTTTACCAGATTATTTATTTGCATTTATAATCAACGTAATTTACTACACGTCTATTTTAAATAATCACCAACCCTTGATTCGCATAACATGTATTTATAGAGGAGTTATTTTATGTAATAATGCTTTGGTAACTGTGATACCTAAATACCCTAACGAGCCTGTTAAAAATATTTTTAATTACTAAATTTCTATTTAAAAAAATCCTGACGCAACCTTTATAGGCAATTTGCTGTACTATAAATATCATTGGTTTTAAATTTGGGGTTCTTGATCAAAACGTCATTTTAAATAATATGAAAAGAATTAATTATTTATAATTTCAATCAAAAAATGAAAAAATGAAAAGAATATTAACAGCTGCTGCATTTATATTAGCAACAACTACAGTAATTACAAGCTGCAAGAAAGATAATGTTGTTGTGGCCGATGCGGCTACGATTACAGGCGTTTGGAAATTGAGTAACATGCAGGGAACAGTAACTACTGCAAAAGCAGGCGGTACTGATATATTCACTGTATCTTATGACAATACCACAAAAAACAAGACGCAAAAATTGAATAATGACATGCCAGAAGTTTACCCTTACACCTTACAATTTAACATCAACGCAGACGAGACATTATCAACAAGGGAAACTCGTACGCAGAACGGAATCTTTGATGATACTTATCCGGGGAATTGGTTTAAGACGGGAAATATGATAACACTTTATGGCTTTGAACACACCGATTTTGAAGGCGACCTTGGTTCAAATATATTGACCATTGCAAGCGTTACTAATACGATGTTGGTGCTAACTTATACGGATAAACAAACTACAAGCAATCCTACCGTAACTGTTACAAAAAATTACACACTTACTTTTGCGAAGTAAATTGGTTTTATTTTTATTAAAATTTATTTTGCTAACTGCAATCTAAGTAAACAGGTAAAAGAAAAATTAAAAGAATAGAAAATTTATGTTAGTGATTTAAGAAGCTGTTTGATTTACTATTTTCTACGACTACCAAAACTATAGTTGTTGTATATTATACATGCACTTAGCAAAGCAAATGGCTTCTTAAAAAACATATTTTTATTTTTATAAGTAGTCTTTCATAATTAACTTATAAAAAAATCGCACTGAACAGGTAAAATAATGTACGTATTCAGTGATTTCTGTGAGTACAATTAGTATAAGATAATTATGACGGACTACTTAATTAATATTTTAGAATTGGAAAAATATCAGTAGGTAAATTTGTTAATATTCATTGCGGAATAACTGATAATGTTTTGCAACACATCGGCAACTCTGGTGCCAACATTAATGCAGCGAAATACTTTTTTAAATAATTATTAATATGCAGCTGTGTGATATTTGGGATTAAAGCTGTACAGCAAGAAAATATTTTACTCACGTAAACTACAATCATATCAGCAGTTTTAGTCAAGTAAATTGAATATTTTCTGTTAAAGATTTGATAACAAACGAGCAAATAAAGCACTTATTAACTGGCTGCCGCAATAACAATCGTAGCACCCAAAAAGAGTTATATCTTTTATTAGAAGATTATGCTTCTAGGATATGCTATGTCTTTACAAAAAATTCTCAATCATCGAAGGAAATCAAAAATGAAGCATTTTTAAAGCTGTATAAAAATATAGATAAGTTCGAAGTAACAAGATTGGATGATGTTTTAATTGCACTCAAAGGCTGGTTTAAAAAAATTATTATTAATACAGCTATTGATTATTGTAAGAAAGACGACCTCTACTTACAGCAACATCTATCATTGGAAGATGATTCCTACAATTTACCTCATAGTGGTGAAACAGGCATAGACAAACTTTCTTACAAAGAACTGATAGAAACTATAAGGTTATTGCCTCCCGCATATAATTGTGTTTTTAATTTATTTGTGCTACATGGTTTTACGCATGAGGAGATAAGTCAGCAACTCAATATTTCTGTAGGCACTTCCAAGTCTAATCTTTCCAGAGCCAGAAATCTTTTAATAAACTTAATCACTAAAAAACAACAATATAATTATGTCTAACCTCTCTGATAAAGACTTGGATAAAATATTTAACGAGGCCTACGAAAGTTACCCGTTGGATACTACTGCCAATTCATGGGAGGACATGCATACCATTTTGGATAAAGAAATGCCTGAAAAAAGAAAAAATAGAAAATTCTTTTTCTTCTTTCTTTTTTTATTTTTAGGATTGTGTATTGGTGGTCTATTATTAAACTTTAACCATGAATCTAATAAAATAAATACTACATATAATACCACAAAAAGGGTAAGTAGGTTGCCCTATGAAAAAAATATTAATAAAGATTCGGATAAGAAAAATAATAATAATACTGCACTAAATAAATATCATAAATACGAGTCTATTATTAAAAACATTAATAATCTTAAACCTGTTCTAATAGTTGAAAATACCATATCTACAGAGGATTATGGTAAAAATGCACGTAAGAAGATTTTTGTAAAAAGGAAAGTAAAAATGAGGGCTTTTGTAAAAGGGTTGCAACTGTACAGTACTAATACGGATAGTTCTAGTAAAAGTAAGTGGGTAAAAGGAGAGTTAACAAATGCTATCAACAAAGGGATGGTAGAAAAAAATGAGAAGGTAGTTCAGGAAGATGAAAATCTTGGAATCTCCAACCACATGCATTTGTTATATAAAAAGTATATCATTACGCCAGAAAAATTATTGAACAGGGAACAGCAGTTTTTGGATACAACACGTAAAATAACCTCTTTACTCGATATTAGTACACTTATGCGGCCAGAATTAGACAAAACGCATACTGATACCCTAAAACAGCAGCAGTATTTCGAAGTAGGTATTGTTGCGGGTATTGCTGCTAATGCTGTGAAGTTCAGTAGTAATTCAAAAAATGGTTTTAACGCAGGATTATATGTTGGTTATGTAATTAACAAAAGATGGGCATTAAATACGGGGCTGATTTATTCGCAGAAAGATTACGTTGCTATGCCAGCAGATTATCATTCGCCTAAAGATCATTTTTTAAATAATCCTGGAATTATCTTAAACCAAGCCGATGGATTTTGTAAAATTCTGGAACTACCACTAAACATTCGTTATAATATAACTACTACAAAAAAAAGTAACCTGTTTTTGGGTACTGGTCTATCATCTTACTTTATGAAGAACGAAGAATATACTTTTTATGGTACTGATTTTGGAACACCATTTATAAAAGGGCTGGAAGGTGATGAAGTTTTGAAAAGTGCATTCTGGTTTCCAGTACTAAATTTATCTGCTGGTTTTCAAAAAAGTATAAATAATACATATTCTTTACAAATAGAGCCTTATATAAAAATACCACTAAAGGGCGTTGGCTTTGGTGAGGTATTACTCAGTAGTTATGGAGCAAATATTACAGTTAAGCGTAGTTTTAAATTTACTAAAAAATAATTTTTAGATAGGCTAATGCCGCTACAAATTAAAATACTAAGTCAGCTTCAATATAACCACATTGTGGGCAGTTAATTTATCAGAATACCAGTTTTTTCTTAGTGCTTGTGTGTCAACAACCTATAGCATTAATAACAACATCATAAAACTATAAAGTAAAACCAGTAGATGACAGTACAAACATTTACTTCTATTTTTCTTCAATATAGTTGACGTACTTTGAAAAAATTTACATGTGAAACTACTAATTATTGAAGATGAATTATCGCTTAACAAAAGCATGGTAGATTATCTTTCAAATCAACAATACCTCTGTGAAGCAGTAACCAATTACCAGGATGCGTTAGAAAAAATTGAGTGTTATCAATACGATTGTATCGTGCTAGATATTATGTTGCCAGATGGCAATGGCTTACAATTATTAAAGCATTTAAAAGCCAATAATAAAATAGAAGGCGTGATTATTATTTCGGCAAGAAACGAATTGGATGATAAAATAAAAGGTATAGAATTAGGTGCTGATGATTACCTAACAAAGCCTTTTCATTTACCCGAATTAAGTGTTAGAATTTCTGCAATAATTAGGCGAAAAAACTTACAAGGTAATAATGTTTTAACCTTTAAAGACATTCAAATTGATGTGCTGGCAAAGACAGTTTGCATTAACCAAAATCCCATTACTTTAACTAGAAAAGAATACGAATTACTGTTATATTTTATCATTAATAAAAACAGGGTTTTGTCAAAAAATGCAATAGCAGAGCATCTTTGGGGTGATGATATGGATATGGCCAACAACCACGATTTTATATACACCCATATAAAAAACCTCCGAAAAAAATTAATAACAGCGGGTGCCGATGACAACATACAAAGCGTGTATGGTATGGGCTATAAATTTTCTTGACCATGAAATTATTTACAAGATATAATCGCATTAATGTTATCGCATCTATTCTAATTTTTTTGATAGGTTGTGTAGCATTTTATTTTGTGATTAGCTATGTTTTGGTAAGGCAATTAGATAAAACGCTACACAACGAACAAACTGAAATATTGCAATATTCTAAAGAGCATAATGCGTTACCAGAAATACTAAACACCACCGATCAGCAAATTGTATTTGAACCAACCACAAAACTTTTACAAAAGCCGAAATACGCATCATACAAACTTTGGGATGAGAAAGATAAGGATATGGAGTGGGTACGGAATTTAACTTTTACAGTAAACCTTTCAGATAAAATTTTTAAGGTAACGGTTACAAAATCCCAGATGGAAACAGAGGATTTACTAACCTTGATTTTGTACGTGGCAATAAGCATGGTAGCATTGATTATAATTGCAAATTTTATAATAAATAGAATGGTTTTACAAAAATTATGGCAACCATTTTACGCTACTATTGGTAGTATTGAGCAATATCAGTTATCAAAAAAAACGGCTACACAATTGCCCGATACAACTGTAGATGAGTTTAACTTACTGAATAATAGTTTTAATAGCATGGCTAAAAAAGTAGAGCATGAATATGAAATGTTGAAAGAATTTACTGGCAATGCTGCCCACGAAATGCAAACGCCTTTGGCAGTAATTAGCAATAATATTGAGGCGTTGATGCAAGATGAACTGGTACTTAAAAACCAGCATCAAGTTATTGCAATTATTGAGCAATCGGTTAGCCGTTTATCACGTTTAAACCAATCTCTATTGCTACTTACCAAAATTGAGAACCATAGGTTTGAGTTAAATGAAGTGGTAAAATGGGATACATTATTAACCCAAAAATTAGCCGAACTAGCCGAACTTTTAACGGCACAAAAACTACAAATCACCATCGATACAATACCTGTTACAACACTTTTCCATCATCACCTTGCAGACATTATTATCAGTAATTTATTAAACAATGCCATTAGATATAATGTAGCCAACGGTAGCATTTCCATTCAGTTACATATCAACCAATTAACCATCAGCAATACTTCTTTAATGCCAAGTTTAGATACCGAAAAAATTGGAAGTCGTTTTTATCGCCATTCAGCTACAAAGCCTGATGGTAATGGCTTAGGATTATCTATTATAAAACAGATTTGCGATGTAGCAGGCTATCAGTTTATATATACTTATGAGCAATCCCAACATCATTTTGCTATCGTTTTCTAAAACAACTCAGCCTTCAATTTATCAACAGAATTGGAAGCTATTATTGCAAATGTTTATCAAAATACAAGGTTAAATAGCATGAAAAAAAGGTTTTTAGTTGTAGTATTTCTTATAGGTATCATGAACGTTAACGCACAACATAATTTTAAGGCAATTGTAAAAGATAAGGCTACACAACAACCATTAATTGGCGTAACAGTTGAATATGGAAGTAAAACCACCGTTAGCAAAACATCAATAATAAACATTAGCAATTTGCCAGCAGGCAAACACCAATTTGTAGTAACATTTGTTGGTTACGCACCCGCTACAATTGATGTGATTTTGCCAGATACAACCACTCACAACATTACATTGACTCAAAAAGAAAAGATATTAATAGAAGTAACCGTTGCATCCTCTACCAGAAGCAATCAAAACATAGAAAACTCTCCCCTAAAAGTTGAAGTTTTGGGCAAGGAAGAAATGGACGAAGAGAACGCCATTAAGCCTGGTAATATTGCCAGTGTTTTGAATGATATAAGTGGTATTCAAATACAACAATCATCAGCAGTTTCGGGTAATTCAAATGTGCGCATTCAAGGTTTAGATGGCAGATACACACAAATTTTAAGAGATGGGATGCCTTTATTTGATGGCTTCAGTGGCGGTTTTGGCATCCTTCAAATTCCGCCGTTAGATTTAAAACAAATTGAGTTGGTAAAAGGCTCTGCCTCTACTTTATATGGTGGCGGCGCTATTGGTGGCTTGATAAATTTAATTTCAAAACGTCCATCATTTACGCAAGAGGGTGTTATTACTTTAAACCAAACAACCCTTAAAGAAAGCAATTTTAACACCTATATAAGTAAGCGTAATAAAAGCATTGGTTATAATTTTTTTGGCGGGGTTACCCATCAAGTTGCTGTAGATGTAAATGGTGATGGCTTATCGGATGTACCAAAAACTGATGCCATTTTTGTTCACCCAAAAGTATTTTTATATCCTTCACAAAAAACAATCATTGCACTTGGCTATACGGGCACTTTTGAAACTAGAAATGGTGGCGACATAGCGGTAATTAATGGTAATAAAAATAGCGTTCATCAATTTTTTGAAAAAAATATTACAACCCGTAATACAGGTGATATTCTGGTAGAACATTTTTTGGGCAATGGTAAAAAACTAGAATTTAAAGCAAGTCTAAGTTCATTTACAAGAACCATTAATACTACAACACATAATTTTAAGGGCAATCAATTAAACTATTTTTCCGAGCTGTCTTTGTTTATCCCGAAGGATAGAAATAGTTTAGTTATGGGTATTAATGCTACTGGCGACAGGTTTAAAAAGTTAGAATCAGACCCAATATTATTTGGCAATTTTAATAATAATACCATTGGCGCATTTGCACAATACACTGGAAAAATTACCGAAAAAACTACACTAGAAGCAGGCCTACGTGCTGACCATCATTTTGAATATGGTGACTTTGTATTACCACGCATTGCTGTATTCCATCGCTTTAACCAGCATTGGGCAACCCGTTTAGGTATAGGCCTAGGCTATAAAACACCTAACCCGTTGGTACAACAAAATGTTGAGTATCATATTGAGAATATACAGCCTTTGCCTACTGGTTTAAGTGCTGAAAAATCGGTTGGGTACAATATTGAATTCAACTATAAAAAAGAGTTTGATCAGCAAACAAGCCTCTTTATTAACCAAGCATTTTTTCTTACACAAATAAATAATCCTGTAATAGCAACACTACAAAGTAACAACACTGTAGCGTTTGCAAATGCTGGCAACAACCTTACCAGTAAAGGATTTGACACTTATGTAAAACTAAAATTAGATGAATTAGAGCTATATGCTGGCTACACATTTACCATTGCCGAACGGAACTATTTACCACAAAATAAATTTGTGCCATTAACACCAAAAAATCGTTTTGCCTTTGTAGTAGTTGAGGAAATAGAAAATGTATGGAGGTTTGGTTTAGAAGGGTCTTTTACAGGACCACAATACCGAGATGGCGATAGCAAAACACCCAGCTATTTTTTTATGGCGGCTTTGGTGGAAAGAAAATTTGGTAAGGCTTTAAGCCTAGTTTTAAACTGCGAAAACTTATTAGATTATCGCCAAAGCAACCACGAGACTTTGTTTACTGGCACTATCACCAATCCAACTTTTAAGCCACTTTGGGCACCAATTGATGGGCAGGTTGTAAATCTTTCTGTAAAATGGAACTGGGCAAATAAAAATTAATAAAATGTAATATACCATTTTTTTATTTAAATAGCGTTGAGGTAGTTTTAAAACAATCAGCTAATTTGGTAAATAAATTCATTAATCGGTATTAAAAAATTGTATAACTAAACTTAATATTGGTTTATAGAAGCAAAAAAACAATTAGTTATACTATATATTTAGATGTTAATTTATTTACATTGTGACAAATACCTTGCAAATAGACTTAAATATCAGAATTAGGTATTCATTTTATATAAGTAAATAATAGATAGAAAAATTTGTTAGAAAGATAAAATTGAATGGGTTGTTATTTAAAAAATATTTAGAGATAATGAAAATTTATTTATTTGTTTTAGCAATTTTAGTACAGCAAACAGCCTCTTCTCAAGAAAAAAAACTTGATGACTATACTAACGCTGGCATTACCAATAGCCCGTTACTAAAAGATTTTAAGAACCAAGCAGAAAGTAACTTGATTGATAGTTTACGTATAAATGCAAGTTATAAGCCCCAAGTAATGGCATCTAGCACAAACACCTACGCACCAACTTTTAAGGGGTATGGTTACGAAAATGCCATTACAAATGGCGGTAATTTTAGCCAGTTAGTTGGTGTTACCAAGCGTTTAGTAAGTAAAGAGAATTTACAAAATCAATATCAAACTATCAATTTACAAAACCAATCGCTGCTGGTTTATGGTAAACTTACTGAGCAAGATATTAAAAAAACGATCTCTACACAATACATCACCGCTTATGGTATCTGGCAACAGTTTTTGTTTAATAACGAGGTATTGGACTTATTAAAAAAAGAAGAAATTATTTTAAAGAAATTGACTGAAAAAAGCGTGTATCGGCAAACAGACTACCTCACATTTTTAGTAACACTTCAGCAGCAGCAACTAACAATTAGTCAAATAAAAATTCAATTTCAAACTGAATTGGGGAATCTAAATTATATCAGCGGTATTAAAGATACTTCATTTGTAACGCTTGGAACGCCTACGTTTGAGACCATTGAGTTGCCTGATATTGAAAGTACAGTTTTCTACCAGCAATATAAAATAGATAGTCTTAAACTAAGAAATAACGATGCTTTAATTGAGTTTAACTACAAACCTAAAGTTAATCTATATGCAGATGCTGGTCATGTAAGCACTTTTGAAATAGACCCCTATAAAAATTTTGGAACCAGCTTTGGTATTAATATAGCTGTGCCCATTTATGATGGCAAACAAAAAAAGATGTTACATGATAAAAACAGTATTGCACAAAAAACAATTACTAATTATCAAGGTTATTTCAAATCTCAATACCAACAACAAATAGCCCAATTGATGCAACAACTAAATGCTACAAGCCAACTAATTGACCAAACGACTGGGCAATTGAAATACACAGAAGCATTGATTGAAGCAAATAGAAAATTATTAGCGATAGGCGACGCTAGAATGCCTGATTATATTTTGGCAATCAATAACTATATCACTGTAAAAAACAGTATTACACAAAACAATATCAATAAACTGCAAATCATTAACCAGATCAATTACTGGAACAGAAAAAACTAATATATGCGATTATTTATTATCTCCATTTGTATCATTTTTCTTTTAGCAATTGGGTGTAAAACCCAGACAAATACTAAAGAAGCTGCTGATAAAGCACCAGACACCGAAGGCACACCTGTAACAATTACTTCAGTTATTAATGGCAACATGAACGAAACAGTTGAGGTAAATGCAGTATCTACTTTTTTGTTAAAGAATTATGTAAAAGCCAATGCTACAGGCTATTTGATGGCGGTAAATACCCAAATGGGCAAGTACGTACAAAAGGGGCAAGAACTATTTGTTATCAAAACAAAAGATGCACAAAGCTTAGGCAATACCATCAATCAGTTAGACACATCTTTACACTTTGAAGGTACATTGCATATTAAAGCTTCGGGTAGTGGCTATGTAACCTTATTGCCATACAAAGTGGGTGATTATGTACAGGATAACGAGCAATTGGCAACCATCACAGACACAAAGAATTTTGTATTTTTGCTTGATTTGCCTTACGAATTAAAGCCCTACTTACCCAATAATAAAACCCTACAATTGCGCTTGCCAGATGGCACTATTTTGAATGGTTATATTGATGCTGCCATGCCAACAGTTGATGCGGTTTCACAAACACAGAGTTACATCATTAAGGTAAATACAGATAAAGCAATTCCTGAGAATTTAATTGCCAAAGTAAGCTTAGTAAAAAGCGCTAAAACAAATGTTACATCCTTACCAAAAGCCGCTGTGTTAACCGATGAAATACAATCGCAGTATTGGATTATGAAAATGATTGATAGTGCAACAGCCGTAAAAGTTCTCATCAAAAAAGGAATGGAAACATCTGATAATGTTGAAATTATCTCACCTAAACTATCAGCTTCAGACAAAATTTTATTAACAGGTAATTATGGTTTGCCCGATACTGCAAAAGTCTCTATTATCAAATAATACTTATCAATGCGTAATCTATTTGTTACTTATAAAAATCCTGTTACCGTAATCATTGTCATCATTATTTTAGGTGGCTTATTTGCTTATAGCAACATGCAAACGGCCCTGTTTCCAGAGATTACTTTTCCTAAAATAAAAATCATTGCAGATGCTGGCCAACAGCCCGTAAAAAAAATGATGATTACGGTAACTCGCCAATTGGAAAATGCCATCAAACAAGTACCAGATTTACAAAGTATAAGAAGCATAACAAGTAGGGGTAGCTGTGAAATTTCGGCCTATATGAGTTGGAAAGCTAATATTGATATTAGCCAGCAGCGGATTGAATCTAAAATCAACGAAATACGCAACACATTACCACCAGATGTACAGATAACGGTGGAAAGAATGAACCCGTCCATTTTACCAATTATCGGGTATTCATTAGAAAGTAAAAATAGGTCTCCAATTGAGATGAAACTCTTGGCTATGTACACCATTAAGCCTTTTTTATCGCAGGTTGAAGGCGTTTCTGAAGTACGTGTAATTGGCGGTAAAAACAAAGAATATTGGCTGCAATTGAATGTTCAAAAAATGGGTACTTTAGGTATCACGCCTGATAATATTAGCACGGCTTTAAGCCAAACAAATTTCATTAAATCAAATGGCTATTTGGCTGATTATCGGTTGTTGTATTTAACGGTTACGGATGCTTCTGTTGGCTCAAAAGAGCAATTGCAAAATATTGTGATTACAAACAACGGCAAACGAATTGTATTGCTGAAAGATATTGCCGATGTACAAATTCAAGAAGCAAAAGAATATGTGAAAGTGAATGCCAATGGGCGTGAGGGTATTTTATTAGCCATTATTAAACAGCCAAATGCTAATCTAGTTGACTTGTCAGAAAAGATGCGTGCAAAGCTGATAGAGTTGAAGAAAGTTATCCCAAAAGACGTAACCGTTCTGCCTTATTATATTCAGGCCGATTTTGTAAAAGATTCTATTAAAAGTGTAACCGATAGTTTATGGATTGGTTTGGCATTAGCCATTTTGGTTGCCATTATTTTTCTTCGATCGTTTAAGGCAAGTAGTGTTATATTAATTACTATTCCAATCACCTTATTGCTCAGTATTATCATCGTTTATGTAATGGGGCAAACGCTAAATATTATGACATTAGGTGCTTTGGCCGCAGCTATTGGATTAATTATAGATGATGCCATTGTAGTGGTAGAACAAATTCATCGAACGCATGAAGAACATCCTGACGAGCCAACCAATTTATTAATACAAAAAGCCATTAAATATCTGTTCCCAGCCATGGTGGGTTCATCCCTTAGTACCATTGTTATTTTCTTGCCGTTTGTACTAATGAGTGGTGTGGCTGGTGCTTATTTCAAAGTATTGACTGATACCATGATTATTACTTTACTATGTTCGTTTTTTGTAACATGGTTAATAATGCCAGTGATTTATTTACTATTTACGCGCAATGCAGATGCAGTTAAATCTTCTAAGAAAATAAAGCCTCATGTTGTTAAAAATCAACGTTGGGTTGGTTTTTTTATAAAAAATGCATGGGTAAGTATTGTCATGATCATCGCTTTAGCTGCGTCTATTTGGTATATTTTTCCAAAACTTGAAACGGGTTTTTTACCAGAAATGGATGAAGGAAGCATTGTATTGGATTACAATTCGCCACCGGGTACGTCGCTAGAAGAAACGGATAGAATGTTGAGACAAGTAGAAAAGATTTTAGTAAACGTTCCTGAAGTAGACGCATATTCAAGAAGAACTGGTACACAGATGGGTTTCTTTATTACAGAACCAAATAGAGGTGATTATTTAATTCAACTAAAAAAATCGAAAGAAAAAACCACAGAAGAGGTTATTGGTGATATTAGAAAGAAAATTGAAGCAACTCAGCCTGCATTACGTGTAGATTTTGGTCAAGTAATTGGCGATATGTTAGGCGATTTAATGACATCTGTACAACCAATTGAGATTAAAATTTTTGGTAATGATCATAATAAATTACAACAGCTTTCTAAAGATGTAAACAACATTGTAACACAGGTAAAAGGCACGGCAGATGTATTTGATGGTATTGTAATTGCTGGCCCATCTATTAATATTGAACCCAATAGTACCAACCTTGCACAATTTGGTATTACACCAGCTAATTTGCAATACCAATTACAAACGGCTTTAGAAGGTAATGTAGTGGGCAAAGTGTACGATAAAGATCAGTTTTCTGATGTAAGATTGTTATATCCTAAGAGTAGAAATTTAAGTGTTGCCGATGTAAATAATACGCAAGTTTTTTTACCCAATGGCA
Organism: Chitinophagales bacterium; assembly: GCA_038327865.1. Lineage (GTDB taxonomy): Bacteria > Bacteroidota > Bacteroidia > Chitinophagales > Chitinophagaceae > Parasediminibacterium. Next base: position 12,716 of record JBBQLL010000047.1, read on the forward strand.
AATTAAAACCCATCAAATCCTTAGCAACAGTGCATTTAAACAATGGCGATGCAGAAATACAACGGCAAGATTTACAATCTATGGGTGTGGTAACGGCACGTTTGGCGGGTCGTGATTTAGGTAGTGTAATTAAGGATATACAAAAAGAAATAGCTACTAAAATTTCATTGCCACAAGGCTACGCTATTGTTTATGGTGGTTCTTATGCCGAGCAGCAACAATCGTTTAAAGAACTGTTAATTATATTGTTAACATCATCACTTTTAGTGTTTTGTGTAATATTGTTTTTGTTTAAAGATTTTGCCATTTCGTTTATTATTTTATTAATTGCCATGTTGGGAATTTCTGGTAGTTATATGGGCTTGTATTTTACACATACCGCTTTAAATGTGGGTAGTTATACTGGGTTAATAATGATTGTTGGTATTATTGGTGAGAACTCCATTTTTACCTATTTGCAGTTTAAGGAATCTTACGAATTATCCAACGACGTAAACCAAGCAATCATCTACTCAATTTCAACAAGGCTACGCCCTAAATTGATGACAGCCTTAGGTGCCATCATTGCATTAATGCCTATTGCATTAGGTATCGGTACTGGTGCACAATTGCATCAACCACTAGCTATTGCAGTAATTGGCGGCTTTATAGTTGCACTGCCTTTACTATTAATTGTATTACCAACGTTAATAAAAATTAGATTTTATAAAAAAAATAAAAATATAGTTGCATAGTTTAAACCAATAAATATGTGGTGGATTTACGCTTTACTCTCGGCTTTGTTTGCATCTTTAACTGCCATCTTTTCTAAGTTGGGCGTAACAAATGTTAACTCAAATTTGGCAACGGCCATACGCACCATTATCATTTTAATTATTGCTTGGGGCATTGTGTTTGCCAAAGGAGAAGCGAAGGAATTGGCTACTATTTCTAAGCAAAGTCTTATTTTTTTAATCATCTCTGGTGTGGCAACAGGCTTATCTTGGATATTTTATTTTAAGGCTCTGCAAATTGGTAAAGTATCGCAAGTAGCACCAGTAGATAAGTTAAGTGTCGCTTTAACAATTGTATTATCTGTTATCGTTTTAAAGGAAGCGTTAACCATAAAAGCAGCCATTGGTGCCGTATTAATTATTGCAGGCACCTTGGTAATGATTTTATAATAATGGCTTCAATATTCCTTCAATATTTAGTTACTACTTACACTTTTAATAACTATAAAAAAATAACCATGAAACGTTTATTGTGTGTTGCATTAATCATTACAAGTTTGCAAGCTACTGCCCAAAAAATGGATGCTTCCAAAGTGCCAACAATCGTTAAAGCCACTTTTGCAAGAGCTTACCCAAAAGCTACTGCTAAATGGGAAATGGAAGACAAAAATTATGAGGCAGGTTTTAAGCAAGATGGTAAAAGCATAACCGTTGTTATTGATATAAAAGGCGTTTTGCTTGAAACAGAAACAAGCATTACAATGAGCGATTTACCAAAAGCGGCAGCAGACTATTTATCAGTGCATTACAAGGGTAAAAAAATTAAGGAAACCGCTAAGATTGTTAAGGCAAATGGTGTGGCTAATTATGAAGCCGAAGTAAATAAAACCGATATAATTTTTGATAGTAATGGCAATTTTTTAAAGGAAGTTAAAGGGTAAAATCTTCATCTGCCATTTCGAGGAATGATGCATCAAACCTTGTTAAATAAAATGCTTAGTATACTTAATATGACGGAAACAATCCTATATTTTTTTCATTTCCTTTTACATAAAATCACAAATCATAAACTTCAAAATTACAAATCAATGAAACGTATCTTATCGCTTACAATACTTGCTGGCATTACCTTCTGTAGTAATGCGCAATCTTTAAAAGTTACCAATAGTTTTAAAATGGCTGGTCCAGGTGGTTGGGATTATATTGCTATTCAACCACATAGTAACCGTGTGTTTACATCGCATGGTAGCCTAGTAAATGTTTTGGACAAAACCACTGGAAATTCATTGGGTACTATTCCAGCAACTATTGGCGTTCATGGCATTGCTTTCATCCCATCGTTAAACAAGGGGTACACCAGTAATGGAAAACTAAATAATGTATTTGTATTTGACCTAAAAACCTTAAAAGTTCTGGATTCTATTGCAACAGGAACTAATCCTGATGCCATTTTTTATGATGATTTTTCTAAGAAATTAATTACTTGCAATGGTCGCAGTAAAGACTTGACTTTTATAAATCCTTTTACCCAAAAAGTGGTGGCAACAGTTGCAGTTGGTGGCAAACCAGAAACAGCCGTTAGCAACGATAAAGGAAAAATATTTGTAAACGTGGAGGATAAAGATGAAATAGTTGTTATAGATGCCGCCACTTTTAAAGTAGAGGCTCATTGGAGTTTATTACCTGGCGAAGCACCAACGGGTTTGGTTATTGATACTAAAACAAAGCGCTTATTTGCTGCCTGCGGCGATAATAATTTTCTAGTAGTTTTAGATGCCGAAACTGGCAAAATGATAGATAAATTACCTATTGGAAAAGGTTGCGATGGAGCTGCTTTTGACCCTGCTTTAAAAAATATTTATACATCAAACGGCGCCGATGGTACCATAACGGTAATACACGAAGATGGAAAAGATAAGTATACTGTTGTTGAAACCATCACTACAAAAAAGAGTGCTAGAACCATTTGTATTGATGAAGCCACTCATAAATTATACTTACCTGCTGCCGAAGTTGAACCAGCTATAGGCAATGCTAGACCAAAAATGAAACCAGGCACATTTCAAATTTTAGTTGTAAGTAAATAGCTTTGATACATATTAGAAAATTAATAATTAAAAGTTTATTATAAAATCGGCTTCCTTGCTAAAGGAAGCCGATTTTATAAGGTGCATTTATAACAGCTTAAAACTTATTTAGAAACTATTACTTTTTTTAAGTACTGTTCTCCCGCTACTATCGCTTTTATCATGTATGTACCATTGGTTAAATTGCTGGTACTGATTTTCACCAAGCCATTATTACTAGTGAATAGTTTATTAATTAATATTTTACCAACCATATCAACCACAATTACTTGTAATGTGGTGTTGGTATTGTTATTTATTTGTAATTGAATACTCTCTTTTGCAGGATTAGGATACACACTAAAGACAATATTTAAAGGAATATGTACACTAAATACTTCACTATAAGTAAAACTGCCATCTTTATCAACCTTTTTTAAACGATAATATACCCTTCGTCCTTTTATGGAAGTTGCATCATCGCTAAAGGTGTAGATCTTACTACCAGTTGCCACAACACTAGCAATTGCAGCAAAATCATTAGCATTCGTACTTCTTTCAACTACGTATTCTTTAAAATTAATTTCATTATTAACCTCCCAGTTTAATACAACCTTATTAGCTTGAAGTTTTCCCGAAAAATAAAGTAAGTTAACTGGCAAAGTAGTTAAACCTGGGCAATTGCCATTCCAAACCATTGCTACATATTCGGGATGATCAATGTAGGGATTTCTATTGCCTTGAAACGTATACGCTGCTTCGTTTCTGGCAATTTCTTTGGCACTTACTGGGTCTTGATTATGCCATTTAAGCATCAATTTTAAATACGGAATATCAATACTTGGAAATGTATTTGGCTCAAACGCTTGAGTTGCATCTGTATTATTTGCAAAGGTGGTCATGTTGTCTTCATACCTAGTTACAAAATATAAAAATGCTCTTGCCAAATCACCTTTAAAAGAATCTATTGGTTCAAATACAGTGCCTGTGAGTCCTGCAAAAGAAGATGTTCCTAACTTACTTCCATTTAAACTAATGTATGATGCTGTTGCAACCTCGCCATAAATATAATTTGATCGCTTCCCATTTACATAACCATCTGTTGGAAAAATGTGTAAGTAATCGGTTGTTGGCCCAGGTACGCCAGTGTTGCCATTAAACCAACTTTGTGGTACGCTATGTTCACGGTTATAGCAACTATTTTCTCCACTATAATTACCACACTGGTTGGTGCTTGGCGTGTATTGATAAGGATCTGTGCCACCTGGCTTGGCAGAATAAATATCATAAATAACATTGGCAGAGCCTGTACCAACTGTTCTTGGTTTAATGTCAGATACTTGATATTGAGTCCATAAATTGCTGTACGACTGTGGTGTATTGCCAGTGGTTACAATTGTTTTAAGGGCTGTTTTTAAGTCAGCGCAACTTTTGGTGGATGCATTGTTATAATAACCAGTTGGTACTTGGCTGTATGCACCAGAAACTAAAACGAGTAAGCAATATAGCAAGCAATATTTTTTCATATAAAATTTTTATAAGGCAGGTTTTGGAATATTTGCAAAATAGTTGTTATACGTATTTTAAGTAACGTTGCAGCACAATTTAATGTAAACTTATTGCTAAACAGGGCAGTTTTCGTGGTAGTTTATTAACTCAATAGGGCTATAGGCTATTTCAATACCTTGATAATAATTGTAAACCTCGTCTAAAACCGCTTCAACTTCTTCTACTGTTTTTACAGTTACTAGTTTGGCTCTAAACTCTTTAATATTTGGCAACCCTTTTAAATAATTGGCATAATGCCTCCGCATTTCATTAATACCTACAACCAAGCCTTTCCATTCTACTGATTTACGTAAATGTTTTTTACTTACTTCAACCCGTTCTTCTAAAGTTGGTGGTGGCATTATTTCGCCATTTTTTACATAGTGTTTTATTTCTCTAAAAATCCAAGGATAACCAATGGCAGCACGCCCTATCATTATCCCATCTACACCGTAACGATTTTTATATTCCAATGCTTTTTGTGGGCTATCAATATCGCCATTACCAAAAATGGGTATTTTAATTCGAGGGTTATTTTTCACTTTAGCAATCAATGTCCAATCTGCCTCGCCCTTATACATTTGGCTACGTGTGCGGCCATGAATAGCCAATGCTTTTATACCACAATCCTGCAAGCGTTCGGCCACTTCTTCAATATTTTTACTATCCTCATCCCAACCCAAACGCGTTTTAACAGTAACTGGCAATGAGGTTGCTTTTACCACGGCAGTAGTAAGCCTTACCATCAAATTAATATCTTTTAATACGCCTGCGCCAGCACCTTTACACGCTACTTTTTTTACAGGACAGCCATAATTAATATCCAATAAATCAGGATTGGTAACATCTACAATTTTGGCAGCCATTGCCAAACTATCTTCATCACCACCAAAGATTTGTATACCAATAGGCCGTTCATAATCAAATATATCTAGCTTCTGCCGGCTCTTAATGGCATCACGAATTAAGCCTTCGCTACTAATAAATTCAGTATACATTAAATCGGCACCATTGTCTTTACAAACAGCACGAAACGGTGGGTCGCTCACGTCTTCCATAGGTGCTAGTAGCAAAGGAAAATCAGGTAACACTATTTTATCTATTAAAACCATAATTATTTTATTGCCGGTTTCTAGTTGCTAATTATAGGTATTAAACAGTATTAATTTTTACAAATTATACGTTATCCTGTAAACGATTTAAAACCTATAACTTGAAACTTTAGTCACCCGTATCTTTGATATAAACTACAAATTTACAAGCTTATTTTTTATGGAAGTAAATGAAGAGCAATTACCCTTGCCACCTCAACCGTCTGTTACCACTTTTAAGGATTATATACCAAAGCCACAACCGCCAGCACCCATGAGTTATAGTGTGCAATTTATTTTATTAATGAGTTTAATAATTGGTGGTTTAATACTCGCAGCAATTGTCTCTGCGGTCATTATTTTTACAATGATGGGTGGCAGTTTTTCGGCACTATCTGTAGCAGAAATAATGAAACCAGAACATGCCAATGCTAATAAGGTGTTACAAATAGTATCAACTTTCTCCTTGTTTTTTGCACCAGCATTTGTGTTTGCATTAATAGTAAATCGTAAACCATTACAATATTTAGGGTTTAATTCAAAAATATCGGCTAAGCAAGTTGGCTTGGTAATACTTGTGGCTTTTACAGGCTTGTTTTTAAGTGGTGCATTGGGCGAGATTAACGAGTTAATTCCTATCTCTAAGGGTTTAAGAACTTATTTTAAAAAACTAGAAGACGACTACACAGAGCAGATGATGGCAATGATTCAAATGAAAAACATTGTTGATTATTTGGTTTCGTTACTTCTTATTGCTTTGGCGCCAGCCATTTTTGAAGAGGTATTTTTTAGAGGTACTATACAACAATTACTGACCAATTGGTTTAAAAAGCCTTGGGTAGCCATTTTAGTAACCAGCATTATTTTTAGTGCCATCCACATGAGTTATTTTGGGTTTTTACCAAGGGCTATGTTAGGTGTAGTTTTGGGTTTATTATTTTATTATAGTAAAAATATTTGGACCAATATTTTAGCGCATTTTTTAAATAATGGCATTGCAGTAACACAGATTTATCTATTATCTCAAAAAGGTAAAATAGATAAAAAAGCCTTGGATGCTTTAAACAATACACAATTTCCGGTTGGTATAGTTATATTATTGGGTGCAACCACCATATTTGGTATGGTTATTTGGTTGTACTTATTTAAAAAAGAAAGTGATAAAACGCTTGCCAAAAACCCAAATTTTTAATACAAAAAACACCTTACCATAGTGCAACAATGGCATTTATTATTTAAAACACGCAGTTATGCAGAGGCAAGTATTATACAAGGTATGCTAGAGGAAAATCAAATTCCTGTACAAATATTAAATAAGCAAGATAGTAGCTACATCAACTTTGGCGATATAGAAATATTTGTACCCACTAACTTAAAAGATGTAGCCAAAAGTCTGCTAGATAAAGCGTTGCTTAATTAGTTATGAGTGATGTGTTATAAGTTATAAGTCGCTTATAATTAACTATGCCAATCTAACTCATAACCCATCATTCATAACTCATAACTTCTTAAAAAATGGCTTTCAATTTTAAAACATTTAAAACCCGTGCTTTAACAGCTATCATATTTGTAGTGGTAATGTTGGCAGGTTTGCTATACAACCAATGGAGCTTTTTTGTATTGTTTACTGTTATACATTTTGGTTGCTGGATTGAATATCAAAAGTTAGTAGTGTTAATTGACCCTGAGTACAAAAACATTTCATCGTTTCATAGAAATACTATTATGCTTTTGGGCTGGAGCTTTATGCTGTTTATGACCAACGATGCATATAAAATTGGCAATATTCCTTTGCATGGTATTGGCTGGTATGGCATAATGCTTTTTACCATTGTGTTTTGCTTAAATGAAATTTTATTAAAAAAAGACTTAAACGTAAAGCTGATTGCCTATTCTATATTTGGGCTAGTTTATATCTCATTAAGTTGGGGGTTAATGATGAGCTTGAGAAATAATGGAATGATGTTTAAAGGCACAACATTATTTATTGATTTTGGATGGGCTGTTCCTCTTGGGCTAATTTTATCTATTTGGATTAATGATACGATGCAATACTTGGTGGGTTCATTTATTGGCAAAACACCTTTTTCAAAAATTTCACCTAAAAAAACTTGGGAAGGAACAATTGGTGGCTCGTTTCTCTGCATAGCTATCGCAGCATTTATACCTTATTTTATTACTAAACAATTTGATATTAAAATTATTGGCATTGCTACTATTGCAGCTATTTTTGGTACACTTGGCGATTTGCTAGAAAGTAAACTAAAACGTATGGCTGGTGTAAAAGATTCTGGGCAAATTATGCCAGGGCATGGTGGGGTTTTAGATCGGTTTGACTCGTTGTTATTAGCTACACCATTTGTGTGGCTATTTGTAACTTTTGTAATGGGCGAATAACAAAAAACCCGGCTTTAATAAAGCCGAGCATAAAACCAAAATATACAATCCTCTAAAAATTAATCTTTGTTTGGTTGTGGTGTATAGCGCAAATAAGGCTTTACTACTGTTACACCTTTTGGAAATTTAGCAATGGCATCTTCTGTTTTTACAGACGGTAGCACAATCACATCTTCCCCATCTTGCCAGTTGGCTGGTGTGGCTACGCTATAGTTAGCGGTTAATTGTAAGCTATCAACTACACGTAAAATTTCGTTGAAGTTTCTACCAGTTGATGCAGGATAAACAATCATTAATTTAATCGTTTTATCTGGTGCAATAATAAATAGAGAACGCACAGTTGTAGTTGCAGATGCTTTAGGATGAATCATGTCGTAAGCAGTAGCAATGGCTCTATCTTCATCGGCAATAATAGGAAATCCAACACTTACATGTTGGGTTTCGTTAATGTCTTTAATCCAACCTTTATGGTTTTCAACCCCATCAACACTTAGGGCTAACACTTTTACATCTCGCTTTGCAAATTCTTCTTGTAACAAAGCCGTTTTACCCAATTCGGTGGTGCAAACAGGTGTATAATCTGCAGGGTGCGAAAATAAAATACCCCAACTTGTGCCTAAATAGTCGTAAAAATCAATATCGCCAATGGAAGTTTTGGCCTGAAAATTAGGTGCGGTATCACCAAGACGTAAACTCATAGTTTTAATTTTTTGTGAATGCAAATATATGTTTATCCTATTAATTTGGTAGGATGATTTTATTTTTACTTATTCTCCTTTTTTTCAGATAATGTGATGTCAACATAATTTAATATTAAGTCAATCTGTTTATTAGTTAATAAAGGACATGGTGGCATTTCTGCTTTGTTGCATTGCTCATACAATGCTTTTGCGTAAGCGTCTTTTGCAATTACAGCTTGTGGGTTGCGTATAAAAGCATACAATAATTTTTTATCTATCCATTTCTCATGTAAGTTGGCTAATAATTGCGGATCTGCATGAGCATTTATAGCATGGCAATTTTTACAATGCATCACAAAAAGTATTTTCCCTTCTTGGTACAGTACATCCTGTAGAAAATTTTTTGCTTCTATTGTAGTTTTTGTATGGTGGGCAATAGTAGGTTCGCTATTTTCGGAACAAGAAAATAAACCAAGTACTATTATTATACTAAATACATATTTTATTTGCATAGTATTGTTACTATTAAATGACCATTGAACTGAACTAAAATAATACTTTAATATTACAACTAACCATCTTTTATAACATCAATTAATTGCAATAGTATATGCTTGTAAAAACCTTTGGCAGTGCGGTGTATGGGGTAGAAGCTATTGCCATAACTATTGAGGTAAATATTGGTGGTGGCGACTTAAAATATTTTATTGTAGGCTTACCAGATAATGCTGTAAAAGAGAGCTTACAACGCATAGAAGCAGCTATTAAAACTAATAAATTCGAGATGCCGCGTACCAAATTGGTAGTAAATATG
>JBBQLL010000048.1:0-21672 GCA_038327865.1 Chitinophagales bacterium
AAGCTTGGCTTGCATTAACGATTTAGGTTTTGACAATACCATTATAAACGTAAATGGTGGTGCTATTGCCCTTGGTAATCCTATTGGTGGTTGTGGTGCAAGAATAGCCACAACCTTATTACATGAAATGAAAAGACGCGAAACTAAATATGGCCTTGCTACCATGTGTGTTGGTGTTGGGCAAGGGTCGTCTATTATTTTTGAAGGTTTGTAGAAGTTTATTTATAATATGTCTCATCCAAATAAAATAAGCCGTCTGCTTGTTTCCAGTACCAAAACTTTTTTTTGTAAATAGAATACGTGCCTTTTAAACTCTTCATGGCATAAATTTCTGGCACGTAAATAACTTTTGGTAGCAGTATTTTGTATCTTAAATTCAAATTTGCTTTTTGAGCTGGGGTAAATGCTCGAGCAATTTTTGTATAGTCAGGTTTTAGTTTCTCATCAATGGGCAATTTGGCTAGTGGTGTTATTATTCTACCATTTGCATCAATTACAATCATAGCATTTACATTGGCAATTCTTGTAGTAGCTGTTGGTGGTATTTCGGTTGCTGCTTCCTCATCAGCATTAGTAGTAGCTGTTTTGTTAGGCACGGTTTTCTTGGTACAACCAATTATTAGTACACTAATTAATGCAATCAATCCTATTTTTTTCATATTGCCAACATCTAAAAAATTGTGCCAGAAATACGCAAAAGCGTTATACTAAAAAATACTCAAGTCATTAAGTATTGCTATTTATTATACAAATAACCTAAATTTTTCTCCCTGTATTTATCACATTAATGCCTGCAAACTTAGTAGTAGCACAACCATGCGATACCGCATTGCTTTGCGATGGCTGCCCTTTGCCATCGTTAAAAGAACCACCTAAACGATAATCGTTTTTGTCAGCAATGGCGGCACAGCTGTTCCAAAATTCTTGTGTGTTGCTTTGGTAAGAGGCATCTTTTAACATGCCTACAATTACGCCATTTTTTATCTCGTACGCCAGTTGACTGCTAAACTGAAAATTATAACGTTGTTGATCAATTGAATAAGAATTTCTACCCAACATATAAATGCCTTTCTCTGTATTTTTAATCATGTCGGCCACTTTATCGTTGCCAGGGGTAAGCGATACATTGGGCATTCGTTGAAAAGGCACTGCACTCCAACTCTCGGCATAACTGCAACCTTGCGATGCTTTTAGTCCTAAAATATGTGCTTGATCTCGAGTGGTTTGGTAATTAACCAAAATGCCATCTTTTATAATATCCCAATTGCCACATTGTACACCATCATCATCGTAACCAATGGTAGCTAGGCCGTTAGTTTGCGTTTTATCTGCTACAAAATTTACCAGCTTATTACCAAAATTGAACTTTTTGGATTGCCATTTATCAAGCGTTAAAAAACTAGTACCTGCATAGTTGGCTTCGTAACCTAGCACTCTATCTAACTCCGTAGGATGACCCACCGATTCATGAACGGTAAGAAAGAGATGTGAGGGGTCAAGAATCAAATCGTATTTACCCGCATCTGTAGATTTTGCTTGTAATTTTTCTGCCACTTGTGCCGCCGCTTGGCGAACATCCTCCAACATATCGTATCTATTTTTATACAATATCAAATTACCACTTTTTAGTTTTTCACTATCACTTGGTTGTAGGTATTCGTAACCCATGCCCATCGGTGCACACAAAGCATTTCTGGTTTCAAATTTACTAGTGGCTTTATCAATTTTAGTAATGGTAAAATTTGGCCAAATGCGGTGAATATCTTGATCGATATACGAGCCATCGGTAGAAGCGAAATATTTTTGCTCGTTCACCAAAAAAATAGACGAACTAATAAAATTACCTCCATTTTTTAACCCTTCATTATTGACGTTTAATAGTAAATCAATTTTTTCTTTTATCGGTACGTCAAAAGCGTTTTTTTCAGTAGGTGTTTTCCAGCTTACTTCACCATAACCTATTTGTGGTGCTAATTGTAGCGGCTCGGTAAATAATTTTGCATTGGCTTTTGCAACAGCCACAGCACGTTCTGCAGTTTTAGCAACACTCTCTTTTGTAACATCGTTAGTAGCTGCAAATCCCCAACAACCATTGGCTATTACTCGCACACCAACACCAAAAGATTCTGTATTTGCTACGTTTTCAACACGTTTTTCTCTTGTGGCAACAACTTGGTTAAGGTAGCGGTTTATACGGATATCTGCATAAGATGCACCTCTACTTTTTGCAGTGTTTAAAGCCACATCTGCCAATTGCTTTTTTACTACAATATCAATCGTGCCATCTACTAATTGGTTAGCAGACAAAGAATTAGCAAAAAGCTTGGTAGTAGGCAATAGCAACGCACCAAAACCCATACTTGACAATTGTAGAAAATCTTTACGGTTCATGTTAACAATTTATAAGACGTTAAGGTATTGGTTATAAAATAAATTAGTTAGCCTTTTATCATAATTTTCTTTCTAGCCATAAGAAACCAGCAGACAAAAGAAAAAGCAAAAAGAAAACTATTTTAGGAATAATGGTGGTAATTGTTTGTGATAATGGTATTGGGGTTTTGTTTGTAATGGAATGCTTTAATGCATACAGTTTAGTAGCGTTTATTTTCTGTGATGCTACTACACTTTGCCAATGTGTTCTATTAAAAACATACCAATTATAAAGGTCATTATTAGTAGATGAAATAGTATGCCAGCCGACCTTACTCGGCCAATAAATACCTGACCATTTAAATGGCAATACCTCATTTTGTTGTAAGTATATTTTAGTGGTGCCAACTAGGCCAAATACGCTATCAGCAGTGGTTTCAAGTGATACAGCTATTTGCTGGTTAATAAACGATAAACTAGGATTAATAGTCCAAACATCTTCTATTAAAGCCTTTTTTGCAGTTTTTTGTAGTAGCATAGTCCATAATTGTGTATAGTTATTTTGCTTATTTTGAAGTTGCAATGTGTAGGTATTATTTAATGTAGTTGCAACTATTTTACCTGTACCGAATAATGCTAAAGAAGCTAAACTATTTTGGGTACTATCTTTTACTAAAACTTGTGTGTTTGGTTGTGGTTTTATAAAGTGTAACTCATCCGTTTGTATGGCTGTTATAGTATTACTATATTTTAGTTGTAGCGTTTTTTTTTCTTGGTTAATGATAGGCGAGATAGGAAATGATTTTAAAAAAAATGGGGTATTGTTGTCACTACTATCAACCCTAACAATTAACCCTAAACCATTTTCTATAACTTGATTTTTAATTGTAGATAGTTCATTTTTTGAAATGGCTGACAGTTCGTTTGCATCTGCAACTACTACATCAAATTGTTCTAAGGTTTTGGCTGATATATTGTCAAGATTAACTGATTTCATGTTAGAAAATGATTGCTCAAATTTGCCCTTTGTAACGCTTGTTCTGCTAGCTACAACATAATTATTTTCGTATAACCAATTTTTTAAAAATTTATTTTCGAAGTTAGGTGAGGATGCTAGTAGCAATACTTTTAAAGGTACAGTTGGTTGTACTAGAAATGGTAGTGGATTATTTTCAAGTGTATCGTTATTTGAAATTACAATAATGCTATAAACAGTTTTGTTATTGTGCTTAGGCACAGTTTGTAGTTGAAATATTTGTTGTGTTAAGGGCTTAATAGTAATACTATCTATATTATTGCCAAAAGTATTTAAGTAAATGGTGCTTGATTTATTTGTGTTGTTGTTATAAGTGCCTTGTACTACTAAATTTTCACCAATAGTTAGGGTTGGGTGCCAATTAATTGATATAATACCAGTTGGTTTTTTTGAAGGATGAAAAGCGATTGGATAGTTGTTTAACAATAGTAAATCGGCTTCATCTAATCCATTGCCCATAATATCAATAGCATTAAATTTTTGAAGTTGGCTTTCTGATAAATTAGTGATTGAAATAGTATCAACCATTTGCTGATTGAGACTGTAAAAACTAGCAAGGCTATCGTTACTAAAACCGTCGGTAAGTAATGCTAATTTTCTTTTTGTGTTGTTAGATTTTTGTGTGGAGTTATAAGAAATAGTGCTTGCCAAACATGCTAAGCTAACAACAGTAATTATTGATGCCATCAATCTCCACCATAGGCGTAATTGTAAGAGTCTTGTTACCTCTTTCCAAATTAGAAATGAGAGTAATAATATGCTTAAAATAATATAGCTATAATGCCATAAAACCATTGCTATTGTTGTGTTTTTTGTAAGTTAAAGAAATATTGATTTGATAAATTCATATCAGTGGCATGCTTAAGTTTTTGTGGTGTAGCCAATGGTTGTACCAATATTTTTTGTAGGGTATTTTGTATCACAATTATATCTTCTATATTTTGCTGCACTTGTTTTTTTTGTATTGATTGGATAACTTTTTTTATCGTTTCAAAAGCGTGCAGATAGACACTTGGTTGTATTATTGATTTGGCATTTAATTGTCGAGCTACTTGCGATAATACGGTTATGTTTATAGATTCAATTGGGCTATTGTTCTTTAAATTATCTAGTACTTCAATGGCTTGCTTTATAATCAAATCATCTGCTGGTTTAATAGCGATTTGTTGCTGTGTAAGTGGTGGTAATATCTTTGTTAAATCGGCGGATAAACGTTTTTCTAGTTTTAAAGGTGTTGTTTTAAAAGAAGTTTTTGCAACGTAAGCTCTAGATTGTTGTTGTAAGTTCTTTAATAATCGTAATGCTTTGTAAGCAAAGGGTAGGGCCTCTTGTGGTTTAAAAGTTCTTAACCTTAATTCAGCACTCCACATTTCGTTTAGTATGGCTTTTAACCGTTTCTTGGTTTCTGCATCTAAAAAAGTAGCATCTTCAGCCATATCATGTTTATCGGTAACTGCGTCTATCATTTTTTTACCATCGCCAAATTCAGTGGCATCAAGGCTTTCAGCATTTTCTATTCCTAAGTTAGATTCGTTTTCTTCACCTAAAAATTTACCATAACGCAAGCGTAATAATTTTTGATCAACACCTAAATTATTACTTCTGTTGGTAAAACTTTCTATAGAAATTGTATCCTTTTCTCCTAATAATTGTTCTGCATCAATAATAATTTGTCGCTCACTTCTAAATAATTCTGGTTTAAAATTAATATTGTTGGCAAGCCCTTCAAAGCTCATTAATTGGGTGGTATCTGGCAAAGTAACTATGTAAATATCCGACCGTGTTTCCTGTTTAAAATTATCTAAGGCTTTTATGTAAAAATACAATTCATCACCTGGTTGCATTTGTAGCTTCTTTAGGTCTATAAATTGTTGCAATTGATAGCTAGGCTGATGTTGATTAAAGCTTGTAACGAACGGAATAATTTGTTCTTTAAATCTTACCCCTTCACCGCTACCTCTTGCTATAGTTGCATTAATGGACGCATCTTGAATGCCATAATCGTCTGTAATTTTTAATGCTAAACTTACTTTTGTTGGTTGGCCAAAATCTATAGTAGTATTTGGTTTTGGTGTAAATACAGTGATAATAGGCTGCATGTCTCTTACCACATCTATTTGGTATAATTCTGATAAATGACCATCAATTTTTACTTGATAAAACCCTGACCTAACTAACTGTTTTTCTAGTTGCCAAAATGTAAAACTTTTATCAGTTGACTTTAAGGAAAGCGTGATTGAATCGTTGAAAATAAACAATAAATTTTTGACTGACATAGTGGTTTTTAACTGCCATTTTACAACGGTGCCTTCTTCAATTTTAAGATTATAATTTGATTGGCTTCTTATAGCATTATTAGTGTAAGCGGGTGGATAAATTTTGATAATAGTAGTAGCAATTTGCGGTAATTTATTTTCTTTTTTACTGGTATTTGATTGCAGCTTTTGTATTAGTGTATTGCTTTTAGTAATGCTAATATTTATGATTATAAAAGCAAATAGAAGGCTTGCTAATAGTAGCATTGCAGACATTTTACTTCTATTTTTTATAGGATTACTCGGTGCTAAAGTTGCTAAAATACTATTAACTCTTTTAACCTGTAATTGTTGTAAAAATGGAAGTTCGTTTATTGGTTTTAAAAGTACTTCAGTACTATCTTCTAATGCTGGGTAATATCTATTTAGGTATACAACAACATCAGCTTCCGAAATTTGCCAATATTTAGTTTTAATAACAATAATTACGTTGGTAATTAATAGTGCAATAATAGTAACCCAAAATATATCTGGTATGCATTTTAGTATAATTACAATTATTAAAATGCTAACAGATAAACGTAATAATATGAACGATAACAACGATTGTAGCTGCCATTTTTTTTGTAAAGATTGGATGATATGTTTGCCTTTGCTATCAACCATTAATTACTGATTTATTTGTTTTAAATGATACCAATCGTTCAATACAAAAAATAGTAAATGCAAGTAACCAAATAATAATAGTGAAATCTTTTAGAGCGTATTGAATAGTAGCCTTATTTTGATTAGTCACATTTGTGTTTATAAAAGATAATTGCTGTTCATCAATGATGCGTCTATCATTTCTCGTAATTGATTTTTGTATTTGATAATCTTCTGAAAGTATTGATAGTACTAGTTTTGGAAAATTTTCTTGCCAAACAAAGTCATTCCATGAAGGATTGAAATGTGTATGTATATAATATAAATTAGGGTTGTTACAATCAACACTTAACAATGGATTACCGAAGCCATCATGCCAAACTGCAATGCTATTTTTGTTTGTAATTACTGTTTTGTTTATTAGCGTTTTTGTATTACTTAGCCAACTTAAACTATCTAATATTTTGCCAAGCGAATACTGAATTACAATTGATTTTTTACCTAATTTTTGTAAAGGTATTTCGCTTAACCAAAATACTAAATCAGCATTTTGTGATAGTTTATTTAAGTCATTTATAATTGAACAAAAAATTTGCTTTTTTGTAAATTGTTGTATCGCATCAATAGCTGCTTTTACATAAGTAGCATCTGTGCCATATTTATCGGAAAAAATGGTGACTAATAATCTCGAAGTATCTATTAATATTGTGTTTTTAGTATTTAAACTGATGATATTTTTTTGTTTGTTAATAGTATAGTTGCCTTCTTTTCCACCCTTAAATGCGATTGTTTCAGCTGTAATATAAGTGCCTGTTTCAGTACTATTTTTTGTAACAATTTTTATACTATCGTTTAAAGTTTTATAAGCACTATGTAACCATTCTTCCTTAGTGTCTTTTGGTGAGTAGGTAAACCATTTTATTTGTTTATTAATTGCTTCTTTATTGCCAATAAAGTTGCGTAGCTGATTGTTTGTAAATACATAAATTGGTTTATTACCAGTCAATTTTTCATCAAATTGTTTTATCAATTTCCAGTAAGAACCTGATGCGTTAGAAGTTGATAATTGTATCATTAAGCTATCTTTAAGTTCGGCAATATCAAACCCTGAGTTAAACCTGTGAAGTTCATAATTTTTTTGTAATAACGAATCAATTGTGGGTTTAAAATGCTGATAAGTTTCTGAGAAATTAGTTGTGTTTATTAGTAGCCAACCTTTTTGTTTTTCTGTTTGTGATGCTTGCTGCCATTGTGGTTCAGCCATAAGTATTGCTAATAGAATAATTAATAAACAGCGTAATATTAGTAGAAACCAGTCGGATATTTTTAAACTAGTGGATGTCTGTTTTGAGTATTCTTGCAAAAAAATTACAGAGCCTACTTTTAATATTTTACCTTTTTTGATATGCCATAAATGAATAAGTACTGGAACAATAATTCCAGCACCTGCCCATAGCCATATTGGTTGTAATAATTGCAGCAAAACTTATCGAATTAGTTTATTACGTTGGTTTAAAAAATCTTTTAAAACTTTATTTATTGGCTGATGGGTATTTATTAAATGGTAAACAATCCCTTTGTTTAAAAGCTGCTGTTTAATATTGGCTAAATAGGTTTGTAGTTTTTCTTTATAAGTAATTTTTACACTTGAGTTGCCAATATTTATCTGCGCACCAGTCTCTAAATCTTCAAGCATTGCGTAGCCTTCATAGTTTAAATTTAGCTCATTATCACCCATTAAGTGTAGTACAATCATTTCATTTTTTGAAGCAGATAAGTTACTAAGTAAATTTGTTATTTCATTATTTTCTTGATAAAAATCTGTTAGTACAACTAATAATTCTCGCTTCTTACTGCTAGTTAAAATATTTTTATAATTAATGGCTTCTGTAAATTTCCCATTCGGTTCTATGCATTCTAAATGGTGATAAAAGCGTTTTACATGCTGCGTATCTTTTTTACTTGGTAATGTAAAAACACCCTCCTCCTTAAACACATACAAACCAATATTATCACCTTGGCTATTTGCTAAATAACCTAAGCAAGCTGCTAAATATTTTGCATAGTCAATTTTACGAAAGCCACCATCTGTATGGTTCATAGAGTTGCTAGCATCCATAATAAAACGAACAGAAATACTTGTATCTACTTCCGATTCTCTAATGTAATACCGATCACTTCTAGCAAACATTTTCCAATCTAGCCAACGTAAATCATCACCAGGTTCATATATTCTATATTGGCTAAATTCTAATCCTTGCCCTTTTACACTACTCTTATTTATACCCATCATAAAACTATCAACAGTGGTTTTGGCCACTAATTGTAAGTGTTTAATTGATAGTAATATTTGTGGGTCCAATAATTTGATGGTGTGAGAATTTATGAGTGTGCGGATATGTACATTACTTAATTGTCAAATTGGCTCTCTTCACTTCTTTCAACAACACTTTTGTTACATCATCGGTTGAAATGTTTTCAGCTTCTGCTTTAAAATTCATTAATAAACGATGCCTTAAAACTGGTGGTGCCATTGTATAAATATCATCTATTATTACCGCATATCTACCATTATATAAAGCCCTTGCTTTTGCTGTTAATATTAACGCTTGCCCTGCTCTTGGTCCAGCCCCCCAGCGTACCCATTCATCTACAAAGCTGATGGTTGTTGTATTTGGTCTCGTTGCCCTAATAATATTACTAACATAATTTATTAGCTCATCACTAATAGTTACATCACGTACTAAGCCTTGTAATTGCTTAATTTCGTTACCATTAATAACAGGATTAATTACTACTTTTTTACTACTAGTTGTGCTACTTAAAATAGCCGTTTCTTCTTCTTGAGATGGATAACCAATTTTTATGTAAAGCAAAAATCTATCTAGTTGTGCTTCTGGTAAAGGATAGGTGCCAGATTGCTCTATGGGGTTTTGTGTAGCCAATATAAAAAAAGGTCTATCAAGTGGGTAGGTTTGCCCACCATACGTTACCTCAAACTCTTGCATAGCTTCAAGTAAGGCAGATTGTGTTTTGGGGGGGGTTCTGTTTATCTCGTCTGCTAATATAATATTTGCAAACAATGGTCCTTTATTAAATTTAAAAAATCGCTTACCTGTTACATGATCTTCTTCTAAAATTTCAGTGCCCACTATATCTGTAGGCATTAGGTCTGGTGTAAATTGTATGCGTTTAAAATGCAAATCCATTGCTTGGCTCAACGTTCTTACTATTAAGGTTTTTGCTAGGCCTGGTACGCCTTCAAGTAAACAATGACCACCTGCAAGCATAGCAATAATTATTTCTTCCAACACGTCATCTTGCCCAACAATTATTTTTTGAATTTCTTTTTTTAGAAGTGGTAATTTTTCTAATAAATCTATAATATTTTTTTCTTGTTGCTCTAAACTCATGCGTTTTGTATAATTGATCTATTAGGAAAGGAAACGCTAAGTAAATACTCCTACAAAAAAGTAATTAACCTTGCTTTTAAATTTGCTTACGGTGGTAAATTAATACGAAAGTGTAATAAATTTTCATAAAATCCATCATCGGTAAGCATAATTGATAAGTGTAGGTTAATTTGACCCCTAATTAAAATACGTTGCATAATAATGTAGATGTTGTTTTAACTCTACCCATTATAAAACCATTGATGTAGTAAAAGATGAGTAACCAGAAATTTACGTTTGTGCGTTTAAAATATCGTTCAGGTGATTGGGATACTGATCAACGTATGCCTGTTAATATTCTTAACTCGCTAATTGAATACACAACCATACCAATTAACCCACAAGAAAAAGTAATAGAATTAAGTAGTAGCGATATTTTTAATTATCCATTTTGTTATTTAAGTGGTCATAAATTGGTACAATTTGATACCATTGAAGCAACTAATTTTAAAAGCTATGTACAAAATGGCGGTTTTGTATTTGTAGATGATTGCAACCACGACATTGATGGCTTGTTTGCCAAATCATTTGAGCAACAAATGACTGTTTTGTTTGGTGCTAATGGCTTAAAAAAAATACCAAAAACCCATTTTTTATATAACTCTTTTTTCAAATTTGAAAAAGGACCACCCAATACTGTTTTTGAACTGAATGGTTGGGGTGATGATTTAATACACGATTACTTGAAAGCTATAGAAATAAAAGGCAGGATTGGTGTGCTGTACAGTAATAAAGACTATGGCTGCGAGTGGGATTATGATTTTAAAAACAAACGCTTTTTAGCAGAAGACAATACCAAGTTTGGTGTAAATATTATTATGTACGCTATGAATAGTTAGTAATGACAGAGCATTATTTTATAGATGATTCTCGAATTATCAGCGTAGATGGCAATACGGTATCATCTTGTAAAAATCTCTTTTCTTTTTTTCTAATTGATAAAACAAAGCTTATGCTACAGCCTTACCAATTTCAAAATCAGGTTGTATAACACTGGTTAATGATGGCACTAAAAAATATACAGCATTCATATTAGAAAAACTTATCAATTTTATGTCATCAGGTATTTTTATATGTAGAGTTTTGCAAACTTTATAGTGGCAAAGCGATGAGCTTTCTACTGCAGATAAAATACCATCTGGTCTATTTGAATTGCTTAATACATTGGTTAACGCATCTTCTACCAACGCATTATCATTTAATTATAAAACCCAAGTTTCATTAACTTGTAAACCATTCTCTTTAGAGGCTTTTATAAAATCTTGCTTGCGGTATTTAGTATTTGTGTGGTGTAAAAAACGTGTTATATGCAACACCTTTTTATAACCTTGTTGTATTAAATGTAAAGTGGCTTTGTAGGCACTTTAATAATCATCAGTGGTAATTTTTGTAGTTGCAAAAGATTCACCGATACGATCGAAAAATACCACTTTAATACTCGCTTCAATAAGTGCTTCAATATGGGTATGTTCTTTGGAGTTAGATGTAATACGCATTATTACACCATCTACTCTACCACTTTCTAAATGCTTTAAAATGGCTTTTTCTTTATCATAATCACCGTGCGCTGAATATATTAACGAATGATGATTGTTTTCCTGTGCCACGGTTTCTATACCACTAAATTTTCTTTAAAAAAAAGTTATTCGCCGCTTCTGGCAATACAATGCCAATTGTTTTTGTTTTGTTTTTGCGCAAACTACCTGCATAAGGGTGTGGCTGATAGTTTAATTTTTCAGCCAATGCTTTTACTTTATTAATAGTAGCTTTACTAATCTCGTGGGTATCTCGTAATGCGCTCTAGACACTGTAGACGCAGATATGTTTAGTTCTTTCGCCAATCCTTTTATATCAATCTTTGGCATAGTGATTACAAATCTGTTTTATTAAAGTAACGTAACGTAATTGCAAATCGAAAACGGTTATGTAGAAAAATAGCTGTGTTAGTTGTTCACTACCGTTTTTTTTATTCAACTTACACCTTCATCTGCTTTGTAACATACTTACAAATTTCAAATACCAAATCAATGAATATTTTAGAATCATTTAGCCTTAGAGGTAAAGTAATAGTAGTTACTGGTGGTACTGGTATTTTGGGTGGTGCGTTTATAGATGCTATTGTAGAAGCTGGTGGCACAGTAGGTATTTTAGGCCGTAAAAAAGAAGTAGCATTGGAACGTGCAGCTACTATTAATGCTACTGGTGGTAAGGCTTTAGCTTTAGTAGCCGATGTATTAGACGAGGCACAATTGCAAGTGTGTAAGCAACAAATGTTGGCTGCTTTTGGTAAAATAGATGGCTTAGTAAATGCAGCAGGTGGCAATATGCCAGATGGCGTGTTGCAACCTACCGATGATGTGTTTAATATGAGCATAGAAGGGATGCGCAAAACAACCGATATTAATTTGTGGGGCACTATTATACCAACACAAATATTTGGCGAAGCCATTGCAAAAACAGGTAATGGTAGCATTGTAAATATCTCATCCATGAACTCAAAAAGAGCGATTACCAAAGTATTGGGTTACAATATGGGTAAAGCTGCTATTGATTGCTATAATCAATGGTTTGCAGTAGAAATGGCTAACCGGTATGGTGATACAATTCGTATGAATGCCTTAGCACCGGGGTTTTTTTTAACTGAACAAAATCGTTATTTATTAACCAAAAAAGAAGGTGGTTACACAGAAAGAGGTGAAGCCGTAATTCAACAAACACCATTTAAACGCTTTGGTAATCCTGATGAACTGAAAGGTGCAATTGTATGGCTATTAAGCGATGCGAGTAAGTTTGTAACAGGTGCTATGATTTGTGTAGATGGCGGCTTTTCCATATTTGGCGGAGTTTAAATATAAACGATGTTAGAAGGACGATTTATTAGGAATTATAAATTTCAAATTGCCACATGAACCAAATTAACCAATCAATAGGAAAATACAGGTGGACGATTTGTGGGCTACTTTTTTTTGCAACTACTATTAATTATTTAGATAGACAAGTTTTAAGTTTATTATCACCAACACTATCAGCAGAGTTTAATTGGACAAATACCGATTATGCCAATATCACAGCTGTATTTCAATTTGTATATGCCATTTCTATGTTATTTGCTGGCAGAATAATTGACAAGTTAGGTACAAAATGGGGCTTTACATTAGCAATTATTATATGGTCACTCGGTGCTATAATGCATGCATTTGCTATACCAATTGGGGGTATGTTTTCAAATATTTTGGCGTGGGCTGGTATTGGCGTTGTACCAGTTTCTATTGCTGGTTTTATGTTGTCTAGGGCAGTTTTAGGTGTGGGCGAATCTGGCAATTTTCCCGCAGCTATTAAAGCAACTGCTGAATATTTTCCTAAAAAAGAACGCTCTTTTGCAACGGGTATTTTTAATTCTGGATCTAATGTTGGAGCAATTTTAGCACCATTAACCGTACCATGGATTGCAGCAAATTTAGGTTGGCAATCTGCCTTTGTTATTATTGGGGCAATTGGTTTTATATGGATGTTTTTTTGGTATTTTTTTTATGAAAAGCCAGAAAATCAAAAGAGATTATCTACATCTGAACTGGCTTATATTAATACAAACGACGATGCAGATACAGAATTAAATAAAGTTGCAAGCGTAAAAGTAGCCTGGTTTAAATTATTAGGGTATAAACAAACTTGGGCATTTGTATTTGGAAAATTTATGACAGATGGTATTTGGTGGTTCTTTTTGTTTTGGCTACCCAAATATTTAGAAGCTCAATTTGGTATGACAAAATCAGAAATTACCTTGCCTTTGGCTGTTTTGTATAGTTTGACGATGATTGGTAGCGTTGGTGGCGGTTGGTTTCCTGTTTACTTTATTAAAAAAGGGTATACGCCCTATGATGGTAGAATGAAAGCTATGCTAGTAATTGCTTTATTTCCTTTGTTAGTGTTGCTAGCGCAGCCTTTGGGTTACATTAGTTTTTGGATTCCTGTTTTACTAATTGGTGTTGGCGCATCTGCCCATCAAGCATGGAGTGCCAATATATTTACCACTGTTTCTGATATATTTCCTAAAAAAGTCATTGGTTCTGTTATTGGTATTGGTGGCATGGCTGGTGGTATTGGTGGGGTTATTGTTTCCAAACTTGGGGGTGCGTTGTTTGACTATTACAAAGGCTTAGGCCATATTCAAACCGGTTACACCATTATGTTTGTTATTTGCTCTTTTGCTTATTTAATAGCTTGGTTTGTAATGAAAGCATTAATGCCTAAATACAGACCTATTACAGATTTATGAATATATCTTATCATTAAATTACAAAATGCCTCAATTGTTTCAAATAATCGACGCATTTTTATTTTAAATAACTAAGCTTACTTTGTACAAACAACTCATTATTTTCTAACAAAATTTATGTAGCAAATAGCAAAAACATCTACCAACAAAACTATCTTAATAAAATAAAATTTTCTGTAGAGGCAACGCTTACTTAATTTTATACGATAAAAAGTATTAAATCTGGATCATCTGCTTACCGATATTGACTTAAAATTATTACTTAAAGATTGTGCTGATAATAAACGAGACAGCCAAAAATTACTATATACTCATTTTTACAGCTATTTAATGTCTATCTGTTTACGATATGCCAAATGTGATGACGATGCTATTGAAATTTTAAATGATGGCTTTCTAAAAATATTTAAAGAAATGCATAAATTTATTTCTGTACATGATAGTGTTACGGCTGGTTTTAAAGGATGGATTAAACGCATTATTATTTATACGGCGATAGATCATTATCGTAAATATGATAAGCACAACCATCATGTAGAAATTACTGATATACACAATGATAATATTGCTAATAATGAAAATCAATTAGAAAAATTGTCTTACAAAGAAATTATTAATTGTATTCAACAATTATCACCTGCGTATAGAACCGTATTTAGTTTGTTTGTTTTAGATGGCTTTAGCCATGAAGAAATTGGTGAAAAATTAGGGATAGCCATTGGTACGTCAAAATCTAATTTATCAAAAGCTAGGCAGCATTTGCAAAAAATGCTACTTGCCGAAAATAATTTTACAATGTATGAACGCAGAGCAATTTGATAATGAATTATTAAATCTAAGCCAAAAAGCAGCTAACGATAGCCTTGCGCCCTTTAACGAGGTTGCATGGCAACGTATGGAACAGCTGCTTGATGCTGACAAAAAGAAACGCAGGTTTATTATCTGGTGGTGGCTTGCACCTTTGTTGTTGGTTGGTGCTGTTACAGCAATTTATTTGGCTACTAAAACCCCTACAATTGAAATAACTAAAATTGTACAAAAAAATACTGATACTAAAGCACCTCAAACACAAGCTGAACAACAATTACAAGTAAAAGATAGCAACGAAAAAGTAATGGGTGCTACTGATAAATCTAGCTCTGTTACAACGTTAGAAAATCATACCCAAAAAGAAAAAATAGTAACTAAAACAGCGACCACTAATAATATACAATCGGCATTAATAGAACAAAAAAGTCAACGAATAAGTACCAAGACCAAGGCTAATTTTGGTGCTGATAATAGAGATATCTATACCCGCGATATTACTAAAGTGCAACCGAAGCAAGAATTAATAAAGTTTAATAAGTTAGAAAATATTGATAAAAAAATAATGGTTGTAAATGACAAAGCAATTACTAAAGTTGATAAAATTACATCGTCTATTATTGCTGTAACACCAGTTGATAGTGTTGCCAAAATTGATTCTTTAATTACGAAAAATACAATTGAAGTAAAAGATTCAGTGATTATAGGCAAGCTTGTTAGTTTAATAGCCCCTAAAAAATCCTTCTTGTCTAAATTTGAATTTAATGCTTTTGTTAGTAGTGATATAACTACTATTAAGTTTAAAAATATTGATAAAGTAAGTACCTCGATTGGTGTTGGTGTAACGTATGCGATATCTAAAAAACTAAGTGTTTCCACAGGTTTTGCCATTGGCAGAAAACTATACAAAGCTGATAGTGTTGATTATGTAAGTATGCCTTTATGGTCAAACCCTACATACAAATTAAACAATATTACTGCCAATTGTTTGGTGTACGAAGTGCCTTTAAACCTACAATATCAGTTTAAACAATCTGATAAAAATAGTTGGTTAGCAGTTGTTGGCTTATCAAACTATTATATGATAAGTGAGTCTTACGATTATAATTATGGCGATTATGGTCAAACGCTCAAAACCAATTATTTGGTTAAAAATAAAAATAACCATCTTTTATCTATACTTAATCTTGGAGTGGCTTATCGTAGACAATTAAGTAATAAGTTTTCTTATCAATTAACCCCTTATTTAAAAATTCCATTAACTGGTATAGGTGCTGGTAAAGTAAATTTATATAGTGCTGGCTTGCAATTAGCTATTAATTTAAGAGCTAAGTAACAGAAACTTGCTACTCTAAAAAGTAAATCTAAAAATAATAAATATCTATGTGGCTAATGTGTTTATGTGGAACACTAATCCTATTTTACCAGTTTGTAGCACCAACGTTTCAACTTTCCTTCAAAATCAAAAGGTGTTGTTGCTTTAGTTATATCTTTTATTGTGGTTGCGTTTATGGCTGTTGTATCAATAATAAATTTGGTATAGTTGGTACTAAAATAAACAACTCCGCCCTGTACAGTAGCAGCCAACACATCGTTTAGTAACTCAACATGGTCTCGTTGAATATCTAAAATATCCTTCATGCGCTTGCTATTGCTAAAAGTGGGTGGGTCAATAATTATTACATCAAAACTGTCAGGTTGTAAAGTTTTTAAATACTGTTTCACATCAGCATGAATAAATTGGTATTGCGTATCGCTTTTTAGTAAATTAATTGTAAAATTATCCTCAGCCCAAGTAAGATATGTTTTAGATAAGTCAACCGTGGTAACACTTTCAGCTTTGGCAGCCGCAGCATAAACAGAAAAAGAACCTGTGTAGGCAAATAAATTAAGTACACGCTTACCAGCACATTCTTTTGCCACCATGTCTCTTGTTAAGCGATGGTCTAAAAATAAGCCTGTATCTAAATAGTCAGTCAAGTTCACTAAAAATTTGTGACTATTTTCTAGTACTGTAAAAAACTCTTTTTTGTCAGCTACTTTTTCATATTGTTCTAGCCTATTGGCTTTGCGTTTACGTTGTTTTATGTAAATATTTTCGTTCTTTACTTGCAATAATTCTGCAATTACAGCCACACAATCTTCTAGCCATTGCTCATGTTCCACATCTGTCATGCCATGCCTCCGTAAGTACTCAGCTAAATATACTTTATCCTCGTACAACTCAATGCAAAAAGGAAACTCAGGCAAATCATGGTCATACACACGGTAACAATTGATGCCTTGTCGTACAGCCTGTTTGTGCCTGTGTTTGTACACTTTTTGTAAGCGATTGGCAAACATTATTAGCTTCTCGTTCATAATTCCATATTAATAAAAAAGCCATCAAAGTTGATGGCTGTAAAGGTATTTTTTGTTAGTCAGCTTTAGTAATACTATTCCGCTGCATATGCGTCGCACCGTGGAACTTTTATTCCTTTTTTCAACTTTTATCAATTTGAATTTAGGTGTATTGATACCAAGTTCTATTAACATCCCATTGTTCAAATGCTTTAGCAACAGCGCTTAAAAAGCTAGCACCAATACTACCATCAATCACCCGATGGTCGTAGCTTAACGATAAGTACATCATATGCCTAATACCAATAGTATCGCCACTCTCGCTTTCTATTACTACTGGTCTTTTCTTAATAACACCAACCGCTAAAATAGCTACCTGCGGTTGATTAATAATTGGTGTACCCATTAAACTACCAAACGTACCAACATTTGTAAATGTAAAAGTACCCCCACTTGTATCATCTGGTTTTAACTGACTATTTCTAGCAGCAGAAGCCAAATTATTTACCGCTTTGCTTAAGCCTACAATATTTAATTTCTCCGCACTTTTTATCACAGGTACTATTAAATTACCACTTGGTAAAGCTGTTGCCATGCCTATATTAAAATCTTTTTTTACAACAATGTTATCACCATTAATAGACGAGTTTATTAATGGAAATTGTTTCATTGCTTTTACTAAACACTCAATAAACATTGGTGTAAAGGTAATTTTTGTACCTTCTCTCTTCTCAAAATCGGCTTTAACTCTATTGCGCCAAAGTACCATATTTGTAACATCGGCTTCTACAAAACTTGTTACATGTGGACTAGTTTGCACGCTATTTACCATATGCTTGGCAATAAGTTTACGCATTCTATCCATTTCAATAATTTCTGTATCACCACTTGGTAATGCAGATGTTGGATTAGCAAATTTTCCTGTTTCACCTTCTGCAAGGGTTGATAATGGAATATCTTGACTATAAATTGGCGTTGGTACAAAAACTGACTGTTGCACAGGCTGTATACAGGTTTGATTAATGGATGTAGCTAATACTTTCTTTTCTTCTTCAATAGGTTCTTCTTTTACAGTTTCAGTTACCACTTCTTCTTCTTCTTCAATTATTGGGGCTTCCACTTTTGAAGTTTCTTTAACTACTACAGGTTCAGGAACAAGTGCTATTGGTTTAGGAACAACTATTACTGGTTCTGGAACAACAGCTACTGGTTCTGGAACAACAGCTACAGGTTCTGGAACAACAGCTACAGGTTCTGGTACAACAGCTACAGGTTCTGGAACAACAGTTACAGGTTCTGGTACAACAGCTACAGGTTCTGTTACAACTGCTACTGGTTTAGGAACAACAGTTATAGGTTTAGGAACAACAGTTATAGGTTCAGGAACAACAGTTATAGGTTCAGGAACAACAGCTATAGGTTCTGGAAGAACAGTTACAGGCTCTGATACAACAGTTATAGGTTCAGGAACAACAGCTATAGGTTTAGGAATAATAGCTACAGGTTCAGGAACAACAGCTATAGGTTCAGGAACAGTTTCGATAGGCTGTATTGGTATTGGTGCAGAAACTACAATTGGTGATTGTATTGTTTCTTGAGGTGCTGTTTCAATTATTGGTATTACGGGTGCAGTATATATTGGTAAGTAACCCGCTTTTTTATCTGCAATATATTGTAATACATCTCTTTTAGAAACACGTCCATCAGCACCTGTTCCTTCAATTCTTTCTAATTCACTTAAACTTAATCCCTCACTATTAGCAATATTTAAAACCAAAGGCGAGAAAAAACGGTTGTTGCCTGTTGGCTTTGCGGCAGTTGCATTTTCTGGAACGTATTGCAGTATATCTTTTTTAGATACACGGCTATCCTCACCTGTACCTTTAATTTTCTCTAACTCACTTAAGCTTATACCTTGGCTATTGGCTATATTTAATACCAAGGGTGAGAAAAAATGATTATTATTTGGTGTATTTGGTAAGGTTACATTTTGTGGTACAAAAGGTATATTTTCTTGCATAGTATTTTCTACTACTGGCATGCTTGTGTAAGTGCTAATTGGTTGTTGTGTTGTTTTAGGCTCTAGGTTTAAAGTAGCAGGTACTTGTGCAATTGGCATTACTGGTTTAACCACTTCATTGTCAAGTGTACTAAAAGCAATTGGAACAGGTGTTGTTTCAGAATTTGAGGTTTGTACTCTAGCTATTACGTTACCTACAGCAACAACATCATTAACATCATACAAAATTTCGCTAATTGTACCTTCAACTGAAGATGGAACTTCACTGTCAACCTTATCGGTTGCAATATCAAGTAATGTTTCGTCTTGCTGAATATGGTCGCCTACTCTTTTGTACCATTTTAAAATGGTTGCTTCCATAATACTTTCACCCATTTTGGGCATTATTAAATCTACTATTGCCATACTGTTGTGAAAATTTAATTGGGTTAATTAATAGACCCTGCTAACCATATCATCTTAAAATAATTTGCAGTATGGACAATAAACGACTTAATATTCCGTTTTAGGTTTATAAAAGTAGATTTCTCATTACGCTAACAAACAAATTATTTCATACTTGCATCAAAAGTAATTTTTAGATAATGAAAGTTATTCTATGGTTATCCACAATTAACATTCTCAACATATTGAGGGCATTTATTGCCGTTAGTTGAATGTTTCTTTCCCTGTCAAAACGAAAATTAAACTGCTTAGTTACAACCTTCACCTTATCAGCAACAGCAACCCATACAAGCCCAATTGCCTTCTCATCTGTAGCGCCTCCTGGCCCCATAATACCACTTACTGCTACAGCATAATCAGTACGCATCAATTTGATGATGTTTCTTACCATTAAGGTCACAGTTTGCTCACTAACTGCACCAACTGTGTGTAATATCTCATTACTAACGCCAAGTAATTCTGTTTTTATTCTATTGTCATAACTTACCAAACTACCAGTAAAATAGGCAGATGAACCCGCTATCGAAGTAATTAAATGGGCAATATAACCGCCAGTACAACTTTCGGCAGTAGCCAAGGTTTTACCATATTGTTTTAAGAGGTTGCCAACTGCTGCTTGCAACGAAATGTCTTCATCAATAACTAAATAGTCTTTTACATTATTTTTCAATAATTCAAATTGATAATCGAGTGATTGTACTAGTTGTTCTTTATCAGACCCAGATGAGGTTAAGCGTAACCGCACCATACCATAATTAGGTAAGTAGGCCAGTTTTATGGTTGATGGTAATGCTTCTTCAAAATCTTTGATAAGTTCTGCTAAAAAACTCTCCCCAATACCTGCAGTTAATAAGGTTCTATGTTCAATAAATGGTGTTGTAAATGTGGTTGCAATTAATGGTAATACCCGGTTTGTCATTAACCATTTCATCTCGTGTGGTACGCCTGGCATGGCTACAAATAGTTTTCCATCTCGTTCAAATACCATGCATGGTGCGGTACCAACATCGTTTTTTAATACTTTACATACATCTGGCACTTCTGCTTGCTTAGCATTACGTTCTATCATTGGTCGTTTTAGTACATTGTCAAATATGTGGGTTACATGAGCAAGCGTTGCCTTATCAACTACCATTTTACCATTAAAGTACTGGCATAACAAAGGCTTTGTAATATCATCTGCCGTTGGGCCTAAACCACCTGTAATTAGTATAATGTTAGCCAATTTGATTTCTTCATCTAAGGCACTCCAAATATCATCCCACGCATCGCCAACAGCTAACCTATGTTTAACGGCCACCCCAATTTTATTCAATTCCTGAGCCATCCAAGGGCTGTTTGTATCAATCACTTGACCAATTAATAATTCATCTCCAATTGTAATTATAGACGCAAATATTTTTTTCATAAAATCAACTCTGTATTTTGTGCAAAGTAAATCAATCAATAATGAAACAGCTTTACCTTACCATTGGTTTAATTTTTTTTGTGGGTTTATTAATCGCTCAAACTGTTAGTGAAAAGCTTACAATAGCCATTAATAAAATGCAAATTGATACAGCTTTTAAACATGCAAGTATTAGTTTGTATGTGATAGAAAGTAACACAAATAAAGTAGTGTTTGATTATAATAGTCAGCTTGGCTTAGCACCCGCTAGTTGCCAAAAAATTATTACTAGTGTTACTGCTTTTGAATTATTAGGAAATGATTATCAATACAAAACAGATTTATCTTACGATGGAACGATTGAAAATGGTATTTTAAATGGTAATTTATTTGTGATAGGTGCCGGTGATCCTACACTTGGTAGTTGGCGCTATGATGCAACAAAAGATAGTATAGTATTGACTAATTGGATAAATGCCATAAAAAAAGCAGGTATAAAAAAGATAGATGGTAGTATTTTTTTTGACGGCACTAAATTCGGGTATCAGCCATTGCCAGGCGGTTGGATTTGGGATGATATTGGTAACTATTATGGTGCAGGTACTTGGGGTTTAAACTGGCACGAAAATCAATATGATTT
>JBBQLL010000049.1:0-19759 GCA_038327865.1 Chitinophagales bacterium
ATAAAGACGAAAAACTGAGTTGTTTGCTATGCTTTTCCATGCCTCTAAGATACGTATTTTAACCTAATATATTGACTATCAAGTTATTATGACATAGTTTATTTTTAAATTGATTCAAGTAGTCTTGCAACGGTCTCATAACATGGTATTTTTAAAAAAATAGTTCTCTCTGTTAGCAATATTATATATTTGTACTTATGCAACGTCGCAGTTATTCTGCGACGTTGTATTTTTTTTGTATCATCTTAAAACAAAGATTATGAGTGAATATGTAACGCAAGGAACTTTTGATAAAATGCGAGAAGAATTGCAACGAATGAAAGCAATTGATAGACCCGCAGCTTCTAAAGCTATTGGCGAGGCAAGAGAAAAGGGCGACTTGAAAGAAAATGCTGAATACGATTCTGCGAAAGAAGCGCAAGGTATGCTTGAAGCTAGAATAAAACAATTAGAAGGTGTAATTGCTACCTCTAAAATTGTAGATCCTTCAACCATAGATACTAGTAAAGTGGCTATTTTAACTAAAGCTACCATTATCAACTTGGCTACTAAAAAAACAGTTACCTACCAAATTGTTGGTGAAAAAGAAGCTGATTTAAAAATTGGTAAAATTTCTGCATCATCACCAATTGGCAAAGGTTTGCTAGGTAAAGCAAAAGGCGAAGTAGCAGAAATTCAAGCACCAAATGGTTTGGTAAAGTTTAAAATTATAGATATTGCTATATAAGTTGCCGCATTTCAACATTATCAAATAGACGTTTGATTTAAAAAAGGTTAAGCGTTATTATTTGGGTAAACTAAATATATGGTGGTAGTTAAATAGCAAGTAGAACGTACAAGTGTGCGACGCAACGATGCTTAATGCTGGTAATTAAGCTGGTTAAAAAAAACTCTCATTTTTGGTATTGGCATTTTAAGGCCATACCCTTACTTTTGCAGCCAATTTTAAAACCTTACTATATTATGTCGTCTGTAGGTAAAATAAAACAAATTATTGGTGCGGTAGTAGATGTGCATTTTGCAAACG
Organism: Chitinophagales bacterium; assembly: GCA_038327865.1. Taxonomy (GTDB): domain Bacteria; phylum Bacteroidota; class Bacteroidia; order Chitinophagales; family Chitinophagaceae; genus Parasediminibacterium. The sequence continues at coordinate 1,028 of JBBQLL010000049.1, forward strand.
ATAATGCATTGCCCGATATTTACAATGCTTTGGAGTTAACCAAAGAAGATGGTAGCAAGTTGGTATTAGAAGTACAACAGCACCTTGGTGAAGATAGTGTACGTACCATTTCGATGGAAGGTACTGAGGGTTTAGTGAGAGGTATGGCTGTAAATGACACAGGTAAGCCTATTGCAATGCCAGTAGGACCTGGTATAAATGGCCGTTTATTTAATGTTACTGGTGATGCCATTGATGGTTTGCCACAGTTAAGTAAAGAAGGTGGACGTCCTATCCACAACAAACCGCCATTATTTGAAGACTTAAGTACTGCAACAGAAATTTTATTTACTGGTATCAAAGTAATTGACCTAATTGAGCCATACGCAAAAGGTGGTAAAATTGGCTTGTTTGGTGGTGCTGGTGTGGGTAAAACAGTATTAATTCAAGAGTTGATTAATAATATTGCTAAAGGTCACGGTGGTTTATCGGTATTTGCTGGTGTAGGTGAAAGAACACGTGAGGGTAATGACTTATTGCGTGAGATGATTGAAGCAGGTATTATGAATTATGGTGAGGCGTTTAAGCACAGCATGGAAGAAGGTGGTTGGGATTTGAGTAAAGTAGATATGGAAGGTTTAAAAGAAAGTAAAGCAACTTTCGTATTTGGTCAAATGAATGAACCCCCAGGTGCACGTGCTCGTGTGGCATTATCTGGTTTAACTGTTGCGGAATATTTCCGTGATGGTGATGGTACAGGAAAAGGTAAAGACATTTTGTTCTTCGTAGATAATATCTTCCGTTTCACCCAAGCTGGTTCTGAAGTGTCTGCATTGTTAGGTCGTATGCCTAGTGCAGTTGGTTATCAACCAACATTGGCAACTGAAATGGGTTTAATGCAAGAGCGTATTACATCTACAAAAAATGGTTCTATTACATCTGTACAAGCAGTATATGTACCTGCGGATGACTTAACCGATCCAGCTCCTGCAACAACATTTGCTCACCTTGATGCCACAACGGTATTAAGCCGTAAAATTGCTGATTTAGGTATTTATCCAGCGGTAGATCCGTTGGATTCTACTTCAAGAATTTTAACGCCTGCTGTAGTTGGTGATCAACATTACGATTGTGCTAATCGTGTAAAATTAATTTTACAACGCTATAAAGAATTACAAGATATCATCGCCATTTTGGGTATGGATGAGTTAAGTGATGAAGATAAGTTAACCGTTTCTCGTGCACGACGTGTACAACGTTTCTTATCGCAACCTTTTCACGTAGCAGAACAATTTACTGGTTTAAAAGGGGTTTTTGTAGGTATTGATGATACTATTCGTGGCTTTAATGCTATTATGGATGGTGAAGTTGATGAATATCCTGAAGCAGCTTTTAATTTGGTTGGTACATTGGAAGATGCCATTGAAAAAGGAAAGAAAATGATGACTCAAGCTCAGGGATAAAATCCCCCAATCCCTCTGAAGGGGGGTATTGCAACAAAATATTTTAAATTAAAATTCCCCTTTAGGGGTTTAAGGGGTATGACTTTAGAAATATTAACACCAGAAAGAAAATTATATAGCGGTACTGTTTACGGTATTCAACTGCCGGGTGTGGATGGTTTGTTTGAAATTTTGGACAAACATGCACCTATAGTTAGTGCCTTAAAAAAGGGTAAAGTAAAAATTTTAAAAGATAAAACCACTTTTGAACATTATGTTATTGATGGTGGCTTTGTTGAAATGCTAAATAATAAAGCGACTGTTTTAGTAGAAGGTGCAGAAGCTATTTAGTTTTTAAAAATCTAGTTTATAGTAAAAATCCATTCGCTTTTACGAATGGATTTTTTTGTTTGTATAATAGTGTACTATAGTTGTAAGTAATATAAATTATTTAATTAAAGGCATTTTCTTATACAAAATTATTGTAATAATTACCTATCAAATTCAATTTTTTCACTCCACATTTTTCTAAGCAAAATAAATATTAATGGGGAGCCTATAACTAGCCATATATAAAATAAAATATTACCCAATTTAATTTTATCCTCAATAAAAGCATAGCCAAACATAATACCAACAGTTGAATTGACACCCATCCAAAAAAGTACAATGCCAATTGTAGTTAATATGCGTTTAAGAAAGGCAGCTACTTCTGGTTCCAATGTTGAGACATTTAAATTATTCAAGGTATATTAAAATAATACAGATAATTAAACAGAAAGTTTAAACATTGCTTTTTTAGTCTGCAAGAACGATTGCTTTCTAATCAAAACTTTGATTGCTACTGCTTGCTAGTTTTAATAACCGATCAAATTGTGCAGGACTAATATCGTTATAAAAATAATAAACAGGGTCTACAGGTCTGCCGTTTTTGTGCACTTCATAATGGCAATGCGGGCCTGTGCTTCTACCAGTATTTCCCACGTAACCAATTACTTCGCCACGTTTAACACTTTCTCCTTTCTTTGCTTTTACCCTAACCATATGGCCATAAACAGTTTCGAAGCCAAAACCATGATTGATACGTACCTCGTTACCAAAACCACCAGCATTAAAACCAGCTTCTATTACAGTACCATTAGCAGTAGCATAAATTGGGGTGCCCTGTGGTGCAGTAAAATCAAGTCCTTCGTGCATTTTACCTACTTTATAAATAGGGTGAATTCTATAGCCAAAGCCACTAGCAATGCGTGTTAAATCTTTATTACTAACCGGTTGAATAGCAGGAATAGCTGCTAGTAATTTTTCTTTATTTTTGACCATATTACCAATTTCAGTATAGCTTTTTTCCATAAAAGCGGTTCGCAAAGACAAATTATTTAGCTGCGAATTCATACTTTTTATTAAGTCGTTCTCGCTTAATTGTTCTATTAACTTAACTTCTTTGTTTTTCTCCATTTCGGTTACTCTGGCGCTATCAGGTATTGGCGTTGCTTCAAAAATAGAACGATATACATTATTATCCCTATTTTCTAATTCGTCCATTTGTAGCTCAAGTTGCTTAACCCTATCTTGCAAAATGGTATAATCGTCTTTTAAGTTGCCATTTTGTTGCATCAATCGCTTTTCGTTGGTAGATGGAAAATATTTATACGCAATACTTACAATAATAAATGCAGTTACAAATGCCGAAGCTAAAAACCCAAATATGCGCAATAGTTTCACCCTAAGTGGTACTTCTAATTTTTCGTAACGAAGTGTATGGGTGTTATAAAAATATTTAATTTTTGTCATACTGCTTTTATTTTAACTGTCTCAACCTGAATTGGGTAAAATTTCATTGATTAATAGTATTGTTCACAATTGATTATGAAGTGTCATTTTAATCCTAAAAATCCCTAAAATCATGGTTTAGACAACTTACCTTTACGGCCCTAAAAGGCAAACAAAGATAATTTTTATCAACACTCAATCATCTATTAAAAATATTTTTAGAAACCATGATTAATAACGAGCAAATAGCACCAAAAGATACCCCAAAAAGCTTTCTAAACTCTAGCGAAATAAGGCAACAATTTTTAGACTTTTTTAAATCGAAAGGGCATCAAATTGTAGCTTCTGCACCAATTGTTATTAAAAACGACCCTACCCTATTATTTACAAATGCTGGCATGAACCAGTTTAAAGATTATTTTTTGGGTAATCGTGAGCCAACATCACCACGCATTGCCGATACTCAAAAATGCTTGCGTGTAAGCGGTAAGCATAATGACCTTGAAGAAGTTGGTGTAGATACGTATCACCACACCATGTTTGAAATGCTGGGCAACTGGAGTTTTGGTGATTATTTTAAAAAAGAAGCCATTGCTTGGAGCTGGGAATTATTGACTGAGGTTTATAAGCTAGATAAAGACCGTTTGTACGTAACCATTTTTGAAGGTGATGCAAAAGAAGGCTTGGCAAAAGATGAAGAAGCCTTTAATGAATGGAAAAAAGTAATTGAAGAAGACCGTATTTTATTAGGTAATAAAAAAGATAATTTCTGGGAAATGGGAGATACTGGCCCATGTGGCCCATGTAGCGAAATACATGTAGACTGTAGAACTGATGAAGAGCGCAAAGCTATTAGCGGCGCAACTTTGGTAAATAATGATCACCCACAAGTAATTGAAATTTGGAACAATGTATTTATGCAGTTTAACCGCCTAAAGGATGGCAGCCTACAACCTTTACCAGCTAAACATGTAGATACAGGGATGGGTTTTGAACGTTTGGTGCGTGTTATTCAAGGCAAGCAAAGCAATTATGATACGGATGTTTTTACTGGAACAATTGCAGAAATAGAAAAAATTGTAACTGGCTTTCTAACGCCCCTAAAAGGTGATTTAGAATATGAGAAATGTTTGCCGAATTCTAAAAGGGCTATTGCTTATAGAGTTATTGCAGATCATATACGTGCTATAGCATTTGCAATTGCTGATGGCCAATTGCCAAGTAATACCGGTGCAGGTTATGTTATACGTCGCATTTTACGCCGTGCTGTGCGTTATTACTACTCTTATTTAGATTATAAGCAACCGCTGTTGTTTCAATTAATGCCTTTGCTGGCAAAACAATTTGAAACCGTTTTTCCTGAATTACATATGCAGCTGGATTTTGTGGCTAGAGTTATTAAAGAAGAAGAAGAAGCATTTTTAGTTACCCTAGGTGTTGGGACTAAGCTTTTCATTGAAAATATTGTTAAACAAGTTGATGATTCATCTAAACATTATACACCAAATAAAAGTGTTTGGGTAAAAACTACTCAGGACTTAATTGAATTTATTGAGAGCAGAAGGGTGGATTATGAGGCTGGTAAGTCTATATATCCAAATGATACTCAAAAGTTAGAAAACATACTGATAATAGAAGGAAGTGTTGCTTTTAAGCTTCAAGATACCTATGGATTTCCAGTAGATTTAACTGATTTAATGGCAAGAGAATTAGGTGGGAAAGTTGATTTTGTTAGTTATCAAGCAGAAATGCAACAACAAAAAAATCGTTCAAAAGCAGCAGCAGTAGTAGATACAGAAGATTGGGTTACTATAAATGAAGGCGGTTCTAGCTTTGTTGGGTATAATTCACTAGAAACAAAAACGCAAGTTTTAAAATACCGCAAAGTAAAAGCCAAGGGTAAAGAAGGCTATCAAATTGTATTAGCGGAAACCCCTTTTTATGCTGAAAGTGGTGGGCAAGTTGGCGATAGAGGAGAGTTAATAATCAATGATGAACATTTAAAAATTATTGACACGAAGAAGGAGAACAATCTTACTATACATTTTACTGAAACTTTATCTGCTAATTTAAGTGGTGAAGTAATTGCTAAAGTAGATGCCTCTTTGCGTCAATCTACGTCTTCCAACCACTCAGCTACACACTTATTACATGCTGCTTTACGTCAAGTATTGGGTAATCATGTGGCACAAAAAGGTAGTTTGGTAAATGATGAACAGTTACGTTTTGACTTCTCACATTTTAGCAAAGTAACCGATGAAGAAATCGCCAAAGTTGAAACTATCGTTAATCAAAAAATAAGAGAAAATACAGCCGTTGTAATAAAAGAAATGGGTAAAAATGAAGCTGTGGCTTTGGGAGCAATGGCTTTGTTTGGCGAAAAATATGGTGACGTTGTTAGAGTCGTTACAATGGATCCTAATTACTCAATTGAATTGTGTGGTGGCACACATATTGGCAGCACTGGGCAACTTGGTTTTTTTAAAATAAAGCATGAAAGTGCAGTAGCTGCTGGTGTACGTAGGATTGAGGCAGTAAGTGGCAAAGCTGCGGAAGATTTTATTAACCAACAATTACAACAATTAACAGACGTAAAATCAGCATTCAATAATCCTAAAGAATTGTTGCGTGTAATAGAAAACGCAGTAGCAGAAACCAAAGAATTAAAGAAGAAAATTGAAAGTTTAGAAGCCAAGCAATTGGCTATTTATAAATCTGACTTACTTACAAAAACTGAAACTATTAATGGCGTTGCATTTATAGGTGCTGTGCTAGAAGTAAGTAATCCTGATAATTTAAAGAAACTTGCTAATGAGTTGGTGACTGCTATTGACGGGCTTGTTATTCTTGCTGCCAATATTAATGGTAAAGCTGCTGTTGCAATAGGTATTGCAGACACATTGGTTGCTAAAGGCTTTGAAGCGCCAAAATTGATTAAAGAATACATCATGCCAATTATAAAAGGTGGTGGTGGTGGCCAAAAAAACATAGCTACCGCTGGTGGTACAGATGCTAGTAATTTAGAAAAGGTGATAGAGGTGGTAAAAGGGTTGTTGTGATATTATTTTAAATTTTCTAAGTATTTAAAACTTGGATAGTCTAACTTTTTTTTGTAGCTTATGCAAACAAATAACCATTTTATGGAATTACCAATACATTACTTGCCCATTATGCCGTACATGATTGTACCAAAGGCATACGACTTTATCAACTTTATAAAAACAGTATTTAATGCAGAGGAAAAATTGATTGTGCCAAGAGAAGAAGGTATAATTATGCACGCTGAATTTACGATTGGCAAAGCTTGCATTATGTTTTGCGATGCCACAGATGTGTACTTGCCTTTTCCTTGCAGTATGTTTTTATTTATAGAAAATATTGAAGAAATTTATAAACGTGGCCTTGTAAATGGTGCTACTTCACTACAAAACATTGCAGAAAGAGATTATGGTAAAAGTGCCGGATTTAAAGATGCTTTTGGTAATGTTTGGTGGCTAACAGAACCTGCTACAAATTAAAAATAATATTCGCTAATTAGATACGTGGTAGAAAAGTATTTAGGGGGTCCAATTAACAGTATTAAGGCAATTTACTTAGCCATAGACGTTGAGAGAACGCAATGATTTATAAATTTTACTTCCTATCTAGCAATTACGGCTGCAAAGGCTTTTACACAAAAAACACACGCTCAATTGTCCAATACAAAGCCATTAGGGCAATGGCAATAGATATTGGATATACCACTCTTTTTTTATAATAGGGCTTTTTGCCAAAAGGGATTACCAGTAAGCCAAATACTGCCAATATAATAGTTATTTGCCCTAATTCTACCCCTATATTAAAAGAGATAATTGATAAGGCAAATTTATTTCTGGGTAACCCTATTTCGTTAAGTGAACTAGCAAAACCAAGCCCATGAATTAACCCAAATAAAAATACCAATAAAATACGCCAAGCTTTTAGTTCGCTTAGCAGCAAGTTTTCTATGGCAACAAATAAAATGGATAGGGCAATAATGGGCTCTACAATAGCACTTGGGGCAACAATAATATTCTTCATACTTAGGGCTAGTGTAATAGAATGGGCTAATGTAAACGCAGTGGCTTGCCATAGTATTACTTTTACTTTATTGCTTAATAAACATAGCCCTATTACAAACAAAATATGATCTAACCCTTGGGGAATAATATGGGTAAACCCTAGTTTTAGATAAAATAAAATAACATGTTCTGTTGGCGCTTTTTCTAACGAATAGTTGATGGTATGCGCATAAATAGCAGTAGATGGCAATAGTAACAATAACACGCCAATTAAAGGCCAGTAGTTTGCTTTACGATGGTGTAACAAGGGCTTCATGGTTGTAATAGCTTAAGATTAATAACACAAACATCCGAGGAGTTAAACCTCGGATGTTTATTATTAGTAGCAAAAAATTATCATTAATTTTTATAAAGTTTTTAAAACCGCAGCGGTTTCTGTTCTTAAAGTATAATCAATAAATGCATTGGTAGTAGTTGCTAATTGTAACATAGTTTTAGCAGCAACTTTATCGCCTACTTTGTCATAAATTAAACCTGCACGGCTTAATAATACTGGATTTTTTGAGTTTGTTTTTAATGCTGCTTTTATATAAGGTACTGCTTTTGCAGCATCACCTTTTTTAAAGTACACCCAAGCAACAGCTTCGTTTACATCAATATTGTCTGGCCGGCGGTTGTATTCTAGCATCGCATGTTCTAAAGCCTTATCTGTATTGCCAACTTTTAAATAGGCATACGCCAATTCTTTATCAGCATAGTGCCCAATATTTTCGTCATTGATACCAGCTTGGGCATCTTTATTTAAATCTGCAATTACTGCTTTCGCCATATCGTCTGCTTTTTTTGTTTCACCAGCTAAGCGATAAATATCTACCAATTCTTCTTTAAATGAATTGTCGTTTATTAATGCATCAGCTTGTTCAAAATAAGTAATAGCTTTTTTAAAATCGTTTTTGGATAAAGCAATCCTTCCTAAACCTGCCAATGCATATGGGTAATTTGGTCTTAATGTTAAGGCATATTGGTACAACGTATCGGCTTTATTAAAATCGCCAATTTTTTCGTATAAACTTGCTAGTTGTACTCTTGTCCATTCTGTGTGTTCATCACCTGCACCACCTGTTTCAACAGCCATTTTCATAGCCTTAATAGCCCCTTGATAATCACCATAAATTTCTCTTAAATAAGATACTCTTGAATAAGATGTTAAATCAGGACGTACAGATACCATTTTATCTGCATACACAACGGCACTATCGTATTGACCCATTTCTACATTACCATCAACCAGTAAACCATAGATATAACCGTTATATGGATTAATTTTTCTTGCAATTTGGGCTGTAGCCAACCCATCTGAAAAATGGTGTTGTGACATTTGAATCAATGCTTTAAAAACAAGTGCATCAAAATTGTTAGGTTGTTCTTTTAATACTGTATTAATTTGATGCATAGCGGCCATATCGTAATACACATAATTGCCTGTTTCACGGGCTTCTTGTATAAATAATGAGGCCAATTTTAAGGAAGATTTTGCATCGCTTGGATCAAGCTTTAAAGCTGCTGCTAACTCGCTAGCTCGTTTTTTAACAGCAATCCATTCTTTGGTTTGTGGGGCAGAACCTTTACGTTCTAGCAACTCGTACACCATTGTTTCTTTTTCTTTTTGCGTTTTACTGTAATTGTAAATGATAGTAATAATGGCAACCGCAAAAACGAGGGTAAGTAAAATGTAGATTTGTTTCTTTTTCATTAGTAAGTTAATTTCAGATGATGTATTTTATTTTTTTATAAATACGGGTTGCATAGTTAAGTAGTTTTCAAACTTAACAAAAATGCTCGCTATTAGTAAAAAAAATAACCCAGTTTATAAAAACTGGGTTATTTAAAACGTATTGCTTGTTTATTATTGTTTAACTATTTGCTTAGTTGCAACAGTTACACCATTGCTTTCTGCTATTACAATATAAGTACCTTTTGCAAGATTTGATATATCGAAACGTGCAGTACCACCGTTAAGTGCTTTTGTAGCTACTTTTTTACCAGTACCATCGAACAATGTTATGTTTAAATTGCTCTGTGTACTATTAATATTAATAAAGTTACTAGCTGGGTTAGGCGTTACAGTGATGGTATTTTTTGCATCAAACTTAACCGAACGTACAGGTGAATAACTAAATTTACCGTCATTATCAACTTGCTTAAGGCGATAATAATTTACAGTATTTAATACTGGTTTAGTATCTGTAAAAGTGTAAGTCTTTACACCGCTACCAACTGTTGCCGTTACGGTACCAATTTTAGTGAAAGCATTACCAGTGCTTTGTTCTATTTCGTAACGATTGTTATTAACCTCGTTAGTTACTTTCCAATCTAGTACAACATTGCTACCAGAAATACTTGCATCAAAACCAAGGAAATTAACTGGTAATGGTGCATTTACTGGACCAACATAACCAGCGCCATTAAATGATCTCCAAGGTGCTTGTACATAAGGGAAACTTGTTTTAAAAGTGGTATCGTTAGCTGTAACACCTGCATTAAAACTAATAGTTTTAACCAATTGAGCAGAAACGGGATTATTACCATTTGTATTATAATCATCGTACCACAAACCAATAGCAGCTAATACCACGCCACCTACAGCTTGTAATTCTATAGTTGTAACATCATCTTCTAATCTTCTGCCATTAGGGAAACCATCCATATTTGGTATAAATTGCAATGTTGTTCCACTAGCTGTAAATCTTGCATCTGTTAAACCTAATACTGCAGCTTTTACTAAACCCAAAGAACTAAAGTCTGCACTTGTTCTAGATGTTACTGGTACTGCCATATTTAAGCGTAGCATATCACCAAGTGTTGGTAAAAAGTTATTTATAAATGGTTTACCTGTTGCTAATGGATTACCAGCTGGTTTGCCAGTAGCTAATTGATATGGTCTTAAGTTTGGAACACCAGTATAAAAAATTGGCAATAAATCTACTGCACGTGGGCTAGTACTATTTGGCAATAAAATACTACCAAAATTAGCCTCACTTAAAGCAGTACCATCTAAAGCAGGGTTACCTTTAAGACCAAATAAGCCTAGCTTGCCATTTCTAAAATCGTATGACCCCAAGGAGTTTGACTGGATACGTAATGCTGCTAATCCTGGTACTGCACCACCATATTGTGAATCATCCATGTACAATCCTAATTCTGGATTTCTAAAATAAGGGATGAAATCACCTTCAGTTGCACTATTTGTAATAGACGCATTCCATTTATCTTTTTGACCAATTGGTATTACAACTTCGTTAGTTAAAGGCATACCTAAACGAGATACTTGTATCCAAGTACCAGAAACACCTGGTTTGCCACCAGTTGAGTCTAATGTTGTAATAGATGGGCGACTTGCACTTGCATACACACCAATTACAAAATCAGCATCAAGAATACTAGTAGCCATTGCGGTAGTTTTACCAGCTTTTTGTAGGGTACTAATAGGTACTTCAATTACTAATGAATGACAGTTAAATTTAGCTAACCCATCTTTACCATTAGTTCTAAAACCACCAACATCAAACGCACCACCTAAGTCAACAAAAAATGGATCATCAACAGGACCAGCAAATACTTTTTCACCACCCGTACCGGTTGCATTTACAATGGCAGCAGTCATTAATGCATCATAGCTTGAAGCACCTAAACCTACTACTCCATTTTCTATAGAACGTGGACCAATATTTGGGGGTGGTACTACACCATTGGTAACAATAGTTGTAAATACACCTGCGTTATTACCACGCTCTAAAGTATAGGTAGTTTTTATGTTTTGTTTACCTAAACGGATATTAAAAAAAGTACTACCATCTTGGTTTACTTGCGTAAATGTAAAGCGATAGGTAATATCATCGCCTGTAGTAGCAGTTTGATTTTTAACGTGAATTTCGTAACGAATATTCTCACCAAATGTGTACCAGTTAGGACCCCCTTGCGGTAATTCAAAAGGAATATAATTCGCAATTAACACTATTTTGCTTGAGTCGGATGGACTTCTAAAAGCATACAAATCGGTATTATCTGCCAATGGATCATTGGAGATCAATGGAGCTTCTCTGTGAGAAGATGCTTTAACAATGGTTGAGCTAAGTGTTAAGCAAACCAAAGTGGCAGTAAATAATCTTATCATTTTTTTCATAAAAAAGTATTTTTAATGGATTAAAACCTTGGTTTAGATGTATAATCGTAGCCTCTCCATGGTGTTTGCACATAAGGAAAACTTGTTTTAAAAGTAGTATCATTTTTTGTTGGACCCGCAGTGAAGCTTATTGTATTAACTAATCTTGGAGTTACTGGGCTTTGACCAACAACATAGTCATCGTACCACAAACCAATTGCAGCTAATACTACGCCACCTACAGCTTGTAATTCTATAGAAGTAACATCATCTTCCAATCTTCTACCATTAGGAAAACCATCCATATTTGGTATAAATTGTAATGTTGTACCGCTAGCTGTAAATCTTGAATCTGTTAAACCTAATACTGCAGCTTGTACTAAACCTAAAGAACTAAAGTCTGCACTTGTTCTAGATGTTACAGGTACTGCCATATTTAGGCGTAGCATATCACCAAGCGTTGGTAAAAAATTATTTATAAACGGTTTACCTGTTGCTAATGGATTACCTGCTGGTTTGCCCGTAGCTAATTGGTATGGTCTTAAGTTTGGAACACCAGTATAAAAAATTGGCAATAAATCTACTGCACGTGGGCTTGCACTATCTGGCAATAAAATGCTACCAAAATTAGCTTCACTTAAAGCAGTACCATCTAAAGCAGGATTACCTTTTAGTGGAAACAAACCTTTCTTACCATTTCTGAAATCATATGACCCTAAAGATTTTTGTTGTACACGTAATGCGTTCAAGGAAGGAACAGCACCACCATATTGTGAATCATCCATATACAAAGCCAACTCTGGGTTTTTAAAATATGGAATAAAATAGCCTTCTCCAGACGCGTTAGATTTTATAGTATTCCATTTATCTTTTTGACCAACTGGCACAATAGCTTCATTAGTTAAAGGCATACCTAAACGAGATACTTGTACCCAATTACCAGAAAAAGTTTGAGAACCATCAGTAGCTAAAGTTTTAATTTGCATACGGCTAGCACTAGCCCATACACCAATTACAAAATCACCATCTAGTATGCTTGTGGCACTTGCTGTGGTTAAACCATTTTTTTGTAATGAACTAATTGGTACTTTAATAGCTATGCTATGTACATTAAAACGAGCCAAACCATCTTTAGTAGAATTAGTAGTGTTATTTTCTGGTCTAAAATTACCTACATCAAATGCGCCTGCCAAATCCACAAAAAATGGATCATCTGCAGGGCCAGCAAATACTTTTTCACCACCACCACCTGTTGCAGTAGCAATAGCATTCGTCATTATTGTATTGTAAGGCATACCTAATCCAATACCTGAACTGTCAATAGAACGTGGACCGATATTGGCTGGCGGTACAATCCCACTTGTTACAATTGTTACGAATGTACTGCCGCCATCGGTGCTTTTTTCGAGCGTATACGTTGTTTTAAGATTTTGCTTACCTAAGCGAATGTTAAAAAATGTTGTACCATCTTGATTTACTTGGGCAAAAGTAAAACGGTAGGTAATGTCGTCTCCAGTTGTGGTAGTTTTATTTTTAACGTGAATTTCATAACGCACATTAGGGCTAAAGTTGTAATAATTTGGCCCACCTTCTGGTAACTGGAAAGGAATAAAATTGGCAATCAAAGTAACTGTAGAAGAATCGTCAGGACTTCTAAATGCATACACATCCGTGTTATCTGCCAAAGGGTCGTTAGCAATTAATGGTGCTTCTCTGTGCGAGGAAGCATTCACTGTAACGCTAAGCAACATAAGTAATGGAACCATCATTAGATGCTTCCATTCAAAGAAGTGAAAATTTTTTTTCATAAAATGAAACGTTTAATATTTAAATAATAAAGAAGAGACTAATTTGTATTAACCATCTAAATACGGCGAGTATTAAGAGATGGTTTTATTTTTTTAACTTTTATTTTAGTTAAAAAAAATATGCCATAGCAATAAAGAAAAAAGAGAGTAAATACGTGTAATCTATGGGTAAATAAAGTCTCGCTTTACACACAATTACGTAATTTTAAAAGCAATTAGGTTGCTATGAATGATGCTTAAAATACACACATAAATTTAATTTATTGTGCATAGATTTTCTGGATTAGAAAAGAAAAAATGTAACATGGATGGTTATATCTTGGTTGTGACAATCAAGTGTTTTAATAGTACTGTTAGGCATACAGTATATTGGTAGTACGGATTATAACAGCATTTTAATGTACCGTGGGTATGCAATATTTTATATTTTGGTCTTTAAATTTCTTACTTAAAGGCACTGCATAAAACCTTAAAATTCAATTTCTATTAATATACTATACCTAACGGCCTTATTAACGAGTAGTTTAACCCTTAATTCGCATAGTTGAATATGTTTAATAACTGTTTATTACACCAAATTCTATTATTTATACAATCTCTAATTTGTCTAACACCACTTTTGCCATTTTAAAAAAGGCTTCATGGCTATAGCCAGCTATATGTGGGGTAACAATTACATTTGTTTGTGCCAATAACCATTGTAGTTGCTCGTTTTCTTTTGCAGTATAGGTTGATAATTTCTCATTTTCCAATACATCTAATGCCGCAGCTTTTATTTTACCATTTTGTAATGCTGTAATCAGGGCAGCAGTATCTGTAACTTTACCTCTGCAAGCAGTTAAAAAATAAGGCTGTTTCTTAAATGAGTTAAAGAAGGCATCGTTAGCAATATGCAGTGTTTCTGAGTTTAAAGGCAAGTGCATACTTACTACATCTGCTTGTTGAAAAATATAATCTAAACTTGCCTCTTTTATATAGCCGTTTGCAAAACCTATTCTGTATTTATCGTATGCTAATACATTTACCTCAAATGGGGCTAGTAATTTGGCAAATTGGCTACCAGTATTGCCATAACCAATAATGCCAACGGTTCTGTTCAGCAATTCATCAGCTCGGTTTTCATCTCTTAGCCATAAGCCTTGTTTTACTTCGTTGTGGCTGCTGGTTATTTTATTCATCAAGTTTAATAAAAACCCAAGATTGTGTTCTGCCACTGCATTCCGATTACCCTCAGGGCTGCTAACACATGTTATTCCTTTAGCAGTTGCATAAGGTACATCTATCAATTCCATACCACTACCTAATCTACCAATCCATTGCAGGTTTGGTGCTTTGTCTAGCATTGGTGCATCTATTTTTAATCTGGTAGTAATAATTAAACCCGAAGCATCCCCAATTATGTCACCCAATTCAGTATAAGTAATAGTTGGTAAATAGGTTACTTCATACCCATTTTTTACAAGTGTTTCATTTAAATAAGGGTGAACTTTAGCAGTTATAATAGCTCTTTTCATGAATGAATTTATAATTTGAAATTTGTGATTGAGTGACAACGCAGATGATACTGACTTTTTTGATTAAAGCGGTTTTTTCGTTAATAATTACATTTGGGTTAATCCATTACATCTGAATAATCTGTATTACTATCTTTTTTTGCACCTGTATTCATTTTAAATGTAAGTGCAGCAAACTGTTCTATGCTTATTTGCTCTGCTCGTTGGTTAAAAAAAACATCCGCTAATACCTCAACATCAAATAAGCCTTTAACAGCATTTCGTAACATTTTACGCCGTTGGTTAAACGCCATTTTTACCAACAAAATAAATTCTTTTTCACTTTTAACAAGTAGTGTTTCTTTTTTTCTTGTTAATCTTATTACGCCACTCATTATTTTAGGTGGTGGGTTAAAACTCTCTGGTGGCACATCAAATAAATAGTCTACTCTGTAATACGCTTGTATTAAAATACTAATAATACCATATACTTTACTACCCTCTTTGGCTGCCACCCGTAGTGCTACTTCTCTTTGAAACATCCCTATTACTACCGGCACTTGGTCTTTCCAATCAAGTATTTTAAATAAAATTTGCGAGGAAATATTATAAGGAAAATTACCAATAACCGTAAATATATCGGCAAATGGTGCAGCGATAGTTAAAAAATCATCGTGTATAATATTACCTTGAATGGCAGGAAAAGTTTTGTTGAGATACACAACTTTTTCATCGTCTAGTTCAACTGCTTTAAAATTAATATTGGTAATTGGTAATAAATATTTGGTTAATGCCCCTGCACCTGGCCCAACCTCCACCAAATTGGTAAAAGCATGTTGTTGTAAAGCAGCTACAATTTGTTTACAAATATTATCGTCTTTTAAAAAATGTTGCCCAAGAGATTTTTTAAGCGTGTATTGCATAGAAGCAAAAGTAAGTGGTGAATTAAAATAAATACAGTATACTTAAATAAACGGGTGCTTATTAATTAAGTATGAAAATTGCTATATCATCATAAGATACATATAATAAATTTATAAAATGTTAAAAACATAGTCAATCTATTTAAAACCTGTATTAACAAAAAGCCCAACATTTTGCAATGTTGGGCTTATATTTTTAGAAAAATAAACTACTTACTCAGCAACTTTTTCTTCTGTTGGTATAATTTCATTTTCAACCACTACTGGTGCTACAGCTTCATCATCAGTTACTTTTTTAGGTGCACGACCACGACGTGTTTTCTTAGCTGGCTCAGCAAAAGTTGTTGCAGATTTACCATAAACATCATTGAAATCTACTAACTCAATCATTGCCATTTCTGCACTATCACCAAGACGGATACCTAATTTAATAATACGTGTATAACCACCTGGACGAGAAGCAATTTTGGGTCCCACAATAGTAAACAATTCTTTTACAGCTAATTTGTTTTGCAAATGTGCAAAAACCAATCTGTGGTTATGGGTAATTACCTCGGCACTTTCTGTTTTCTTTGTTTTGGTTAAAAGTGGCTCAACATAGGTACGTAATGCTTTGGATTTAGCCAAAGTAGTTACAATACGTTTGTGTGTAATTAATTGTGCTGCCAAGTTGTTTAACAAGGCAACTCTGTGGGCTTTTTTACGGCCGAGGTTGTTGATTTTATCTCCGTGACGCATGACTGTTTGTTTTATAGCTTATACCGTGTCAGGAATTATAAGCTGTTATTAAATAATTTAAAAAATAGGAGTTTAAAAATTCTAAAAATGAACTCTCAAACTCCTAAGCACTTAAACTTAATTATCAAGATTATCTAGACCTAATTTTTGTAAATCCATACCAAAACTTAAACCTCTTTCAAGCAATACTTGCTCAATTTCTGATAAAGATTTTTGGCCGAAGTTTCTGAACTTCATCAAGTCTTCTTGCTCGTATTGAACTAGAGAACTTAGTGAATCAATTTTAGCAGCTTTTAAGCAATTAAATGCACGTACAGAAAGATCTAAATCTTCTAATGGTGTTTTTAATACTTTACGTAATTGCAAAATTTGTTCATCTACTACATCATCTTTCTTTTCTTCTTTATTATCAAAAGTGATGTTTTCATCTGTGATGATCATCAAATGTTGAATTAAGATACGAGACGCTTGTTTTACTGCATCTTCTGGATGTATCGTACCATCGGTAATTACATCTAAAATTAATTTCTCGTAGTCAGTTCTTTGCTCAACACGATAGTTTTCAATTAAATACTTCACGTTTTTAATAGGAGTATGAATTGAATCAATAGCGATGTAACCAAATACGCTGTCTTTTAATTTATTTTCTTCTGCAGGTACATAACCACGACCTTTAGCTATGGTTAATTCAATATCTAATTTAGATGTGGTATCCATTACACAAATAATTAACTCAGGGTTCATTACCTGAAAACTTTGTGCAGCTTCCCCAATCATTCCTGCATTAAATTCGTTACGACCTTTAATGGATAAAGTAATTTTTTCGTTTGAAATATCACTATCAACAATTTTCTTAAAACGAACTTGTTTTAAATTTAAAATAATTTCTGTAACATCCTCTGTAACACCTTTAATGGTTGCAAATTCATGGTCAACACCATCAATTTTTATACCTGTAATGGCATACCCTTCAAGGCTGTTTAGCAAAACTCTGCGTAAAGCATTACCAATTGTTAAACCATAACCTGGTTCTAGTGGACGGAACTCGAATTGACCGTCGAAATCAGATACTTTTTGTAATACAATTTTGTCCGGCTTTTGGAAGCTTAATATGGCCATATTAAAACTTGTTTTTTATTTTTCTTAAATCCTTATTAGGACTTAAAAGTGTATGAGTATGATTTGATTTACTTATTACCTTCTTAAGACTAAGGGTATTATTTACTATACAATTCTACAATCAATTGCTCCTTAATATTTTCAGGCACTGATTCTCTTTCTGGATAAGTAATAAAAGTACCCTTTAGTTCAACTTCATTCCAATCAACCCAACTAAATTTAGGATTTTTACCACGTGTTTTACTAGTGATAGAAGTGTTAACAGCACTTTTGTTTTTGTAGGAAATAACATCGCCTGGCTTACAAGAGTAAGAAGGCACATTCATAACATCGCCATTAACGGTAATATGTTTGTGAGCTACTAATTGTCTTGCTTCAGGGCGACTTGCTACTAAACCTAGGCGGTAAACTGTATTATCTAAACGGGCTTCTAACAACTTAATCAAATTCTCACCTGTTACACCTTTAATACGAGAAGCTTCTTCAAATGTTTTGCGAAACTGACGCTCAAGCAAACCATACGTGTATTTTGCTTTTTGCTTTTCTCTTAATTGCAATGCGTATTCACCAAGGGTTTTACGCTTACGTGTTGCCCCATGCTGACCAGGAGGATTACTGTTTTTTGTTAACCATTTACCGTTGCCTAAAATAGGCTCACCGTAAATTCTACAAATTTTGGTTTTTGGACCAGTGTAACGTGCCATGTATTATTAAATTGTAATTGATTTTTTAGTGAATGATGACCGATTGTTAAAAAATCAAAAAACTAAATCGCTCATCCAATATTAAGTATGAGATTTTACAAGTATTAAGTACAATTTATTGTTGCAATTCGTGCTTGATACCTCGTAATTTAATTTATACTCTTCTTTGTTTTGGAGGTCTACAACCGTTATGCGGCATAGGTGTAACGTCTTTAATAGAAGTTACTTCAATACCATTTTGAGCAATAGAACGTATAGCGCCCTCACGACCCGAACCTGGACCTTTAACAAATACATCTACTCTTTTTAAGCCAGCATCTAATGCAACCTTAGCAGCATCTGCTGCTGCCATTTGTGCAGCATAAGGTGTGTTCTTTTTAGAACCACGGAAACCCATTTTACCTGCTGAAGACCAAGAGATTACTTGACCTGATTTGTTAGTGAAAGCAACAATAATATTGTTGAAAGTTGCACTAATTCTTACTTCGCCTGCTGCATCTACTTTTACGATGCGTTTCTTAGCTGCGGCTTTTGCACTGTTCTGTGCTTTT
>JBBQLL010000050.1:0-18435 GCA_038327865.1 Chitinophagales bacterium
GGGGGTGTTCACCTCTTCCCATTCCGAACAGAGAAGTTAAGTCCCCCATGGCCGATGGTACTCGCATTTAGCCGGGAGAGTAGGTAGTTGCCATATTTTTTAAACCTTCTAATTTAATTATTAGAAGGTTTTTTTATTATACATAATAATTTAATAAAATATAGTATAACTTTATACTATTCGATATTTGTTTTTATCATTTGCAACTTGATGCATTATAATTCATAAGTCAATTTGATATATGCGAAATATCAGCTACAGTTTTACTTTCTAAAATGTTTAAAGTAGCATCTCTAACCTCTTTCATTATATCGCTTAGCCCACAGTTTTTTTCATCACAATTTTTACATTTTTGATAAAAATTTAAACTAACACAAGGTAATAAAGCAATAGGCCCATCTATTAAACGCATTACCCTTGCTAATTTTATTTTAGCTGGATTTTCATTAAAAAAATAGCCACCACCTTTACCTTTTTTACTGTTTAATACACCTGCTTTTTTTAATTCAAGCAATATATTTTCTAAAAACTTTAGTGGAATATTTTTTTTATCTGAAATTTCTGCAATTAATACAGGACTACTAGTGTCTTTTTGAGCTAAATACATCAATGCTTTAAAAGCATATTGTGTTTTCATTGAAAGCATAATACCTTAACGTTTTATTACTGCAAAATACTACACTGTTTACAGTTTTTATTGTTTTCTTTGAGCTTAATAAAAACCAAATAACATGCATAAAATAATCAGCTTATTTATTATAAGTATAGCTATAGTTTTTGTAGCAAATGCACAAGCACCTAAAACATTGGTATATGGTAATTTTACAATCGCTACACCACAAAGTACAGATTTTGCAAAAGCTTACAATGCAGGTAATGGTATTGAAATTGGTGGGGGTATTGGCATAGGTAAAACATTGTTAATTGGTAGTACTGGCTATATTCAATATCAAGCACAAAGTGTAAACACCCTTGGCGATTTAAAAGTAATACCTATAAAAGTTGGTTTAAGACGATATTTAGTAGGAAAGTTATTTGTAAATGGACAGGTTGGTGCTGCTATAGAAAGCTATGGAAAAAGTAGTTCAACCGGTACTAAATTTTTGTACGAGGTGGGAACTGGTGTAAAAATATTGCATTTGGTTGAGGTAGGCCTAGGTTATACTAGTTATCAATCTGCTGCTGTACCTAATAGTAATTATAACTCGTTGTTATTTAAAGTTGGTTTTTCGATTAAGTTTTAGTGTGAAATATCTTAATTAGTTTTAAAGTTGGCAAAAAGTTAAAATAATGGCAAGCAAGTCGCTATGCTTAATGAACACTATAAAAACAGTAGCAAAATAATCCCATTTACTATTTTTTATATTTATTTTTTATTACTTTTAAAATCAGCGTAAGCAATACTTGTTTTATTTAATATTTTTTCAATTATAAAGCCGTTTACTATTAAGATTGGAAATAGAATTAGAAATATAGTAATGGTAATAAAAAATGTTATTATGCTCTAATTTAATTGCATATTGAGGAGATAGTTCTGGTAAAATTTTTACACCAATAATGATTGATATAACCAGAGATGGAATTAAGTGCCCTATTTTAAATATCCTATCAACTGTTATTCTAGATATAACATCTTGAGGTGCTAAAAGATAGTTAGTTTTTTCATTCTTTATCAACATAACTATCCTCATCAACTGATTCACAATAATTTTTGAAATGAAGAAAAATGTATGCATTGTAAAATGATTTATATGTTTTTTAACTTTGGTAGGTGTTCTCACGTACCTATTAAAATGAGCTTTAATAACTACTTACGCTGTTACACCACTGCGTGAGGGATTACAACGTAAAGTCCAGAAGTTTGCGAAGTAAACCAAGGACTTGAAGTGCAAAGCGCGACTATTACAGGGCAAATAAGCTATTAATTTAGGGGTGTGATTTTTGCTTTTATCACATTTGTCTTACCCGATGAAAATAAAAAAAGTTGTTGGTATGGTAACGCATACCAACAACATGAGAAAATATTCATTCAAATAATCATCTATAAATAACTCAAATTAGTATCAGGTGTTAATGCCAATAAGGTTTCGTACATTAATACAATGGTGCTGTCTATATCATCTTTATGTAGCATTTCTACGGTAGTGTGCATATACCGCAATGGAATAGAAATTAAGACACTAGGGCAACCATCGTTTGCATAGGCAAAACTATCAGTATCAGTACCAGTGCTTCTACTTACTGCACGCATTTGTAATGGAATTTTTTGTTTTTCGGCTACATCTTGCACAAACTGTAATAATTTGTTGTGTACCGCAGGCCCATAACAAGGTGAAGGCCCCTTACCACAAGCCACATCGCCTTCAATAATTTTACTAATCATTGGCGTTTGCGTATCGTGGGTAACATCGGTAACAATGGCAATATTTGGTTTTAACCTACGGGCAATCATTTCAGCACCACGCAAGCCAATTTCTTCTTGCACGGCATTTACAACATATAAACCAAATGGCAGTTTTTTATTGTTTTCTTTCAATAAGCGGGCTACTTCTGCAATCATAAAACCACCAATACGGTTATCGAAAGCACGGCCAATATAGTAGCCATTTGCCAACTCGTCAAACCCATCTTGGTAGGTAACTACAGCACCAATGTGTATGCCTAAATCTTCTACTTCTTTTTTGTTTCTCGCCCCACAATCCAAACATAAATTATCAACTTTTGCAACGGGTTCTTTCGCTTCGGGATTACTATATCTAGTATGTATAGCAGGCCATCCAAATACCGCCTTTACGGGGCCTTTTTTGCCATGAATAAATACACGCATTGCTGGTGCAATTTGATGATCGACACCACCATTGCGTTTTAAATAAATTAAACCTTCGGCAGTAACATAGTTTACAAACCAACTAATTTCATCGCAATGTGCCTCTATTACTACTTTAAAAGGTGCTTTTGGGTTAATAATACCTACTGCTGTACCATACGGATCTACAAAATACTCATCCACAAAGGGCTTTACATAGTCTATCCATATTTTTTGTCCCCCACTTTCAAACCCAACTGGTGATGGTGTATTGATGTAATTTTTTAAAAATGCTAGTCCTGTTTCAGTAACCACTTTTTTAGTTTTTACCTTCTTTTTTTCAACTTCTTTTTTTTCTTTTGCCATAGTATTTATTTTATAATTGTAATGCCAATGATGCCACAAATAGATTTTACTAGTAATAATCCATCTATTACTGCAAGATAATAGAGAATGCTTTTACGACGGTGTAAAGAATAGGCAACTAGTAACAACAGAATAAATGGTAAGGTATTAATAACAGTTCTTAACACAGGAAAATAGTGTGTAATTGCATATAACTCAAACGTTATTAAACCTATGCAACTAAGTGGTATAATAATATAAAAAATGGTTTTTCTTAAGCCTACCCTTACAACAAAAGTTTTTAATTGATGGTTATGATCTGCCGCATAATCTTTAATATCGAACATAATACAAAGTACTGTAACAAACATACAATTTTTAATAAATAATAGAGAGTTAAAAACTGTAATTTGATACAAGGTATTAGTTGTAATATGGTAATATATTACGGGATAAATTGTAACCATTCCAGCCCACACAAAGCCTATTATAAAAGGTTTTAGCCAGCCATTGCTGCGTAAATTTTTATGTGTAATGGCTGGTAAACTAATGCCATAGTAACCTGCTGAAACTAGTGGTATAGATAGTATTAAAAGCCACTCAAGTGGTGTAATTTGTAAAAAATGAGGCAAAATAGTAAGTAGTAGTAAACAACTACATATTAAAAAAATAATGGTTAATACTATTTGAGATATCACCATTGATTTCTTGTTGGCTACATACCAAACAGAACGTTTGTTACTAACATCGGCAGTAGTTATAGAAATATAGGCATAGGTATAATATAAGGTGGTTGCAGCAAATATTGCTATATAATAACTAGCTGTATTTAAGGGAATATTTTGTTGTAAGGCTGCCTCTATAGATAGGGTAATAGCACACAAACCATAAAAATAATTGCCAAAGAAAATAGCTTTACTATAACTTTTTCCTTGTTGCATTATTTTAGTAAAATTATTTTAGGAGATTTTATGGTATCGCTAGTGTTGCCATTGCTATCTTTTACCCAGAAAAAGTAGTTAAGCGAATCGGTTCTTGACGCACTGCCAGATGTATTGATGCAGCCATTAAATTTACCACCACCACCATATTGAAAAGTATATTCTATGCTTGCCTTTTGGTTTTTAACGCCATTATATGTAGGTATTTGGTAAAATGTGGTATCGGTAGTAATAAAAGGGCAAGTAAAAAATTTACGTGCAATAAACAAGGTGTCTTTAGCAATACCATTAGTAGCATTTTTAAGTGTTAAAACAAAAGTAATTATACTGTTTAAACGAAATGTAGTACCGTTTACGTTATCAAAACTTAACTCAGGTTTTACAGAGTCAGCATTTTTGCTACAGCCGTTAACAATAATTATAATTACCAATAGTATCAATATTTTTGCTTTCATTTTTATATAATTCATTTTCAAATTTAGCTAAAGTAATTCAACAGTTTATAGTGCAATCTAATATCATTAACAATATATTTTTAATTACGGCAAAAAGCTTTAACAAGATTGCTGAAGAAGTGTTTCAATTTCAATATAAACACAATAAGGTATATGGTAAATGGTGCGATTTGATAAACCAGCAACCTGAAAATACAAAAAGCGAACAACCAATAACCAACAACCATCAACCATCAACTGCCTTCCACTTCTTACCTATTTCTTTTTTTAAGAGTCATACCATTGCTACTACGTTGTTTCAGCCGCAACAAATATTTGAAAGTAGCGGTACAACCAATACCATTAATAGTAAGCATTTGGTAAGAGATGTAACTATTTATCAGCAAAGTTTTTTAAAAGCTTTTCAGTTATTTTATGGAGATATAAATGATTGGTGCATCATTGGTTTATTACCTTCTTATATAGATAGAGAAAAAAATACCTCTTCTTTAGTAATGATGGTGGATGAATTAATTAAACGTAGTAATCATGCAGATAGTGGGTTTTATTTGAATGAATTTGATAAACTTCACAATACTTTATTAGGCTTAGAATCTAAGCAACAAAAAACGTTACTAATTGGTGTAACCTTTGCCCTGCTTGACTTTGCTGAAACCTATTCATTACATTTAGAACATACAATTGTAATGGAAACAGGTGGTATGAAAGGGCGAAGAAAAGAACTTACCAGGACAGAAGTACATGCTATTATTACCAAAGGATTGGGAGTTAAAAAAGTGCATTCAGAATATGGTATGACAGAGCTGCTAAGCCAAGCCTATAGTAATGGTGCTGGTAGATTTACTTGTCCGCCTTGGATGAAAGTTGTGGTGCGTGATGCGGAAGATCCACTAAGCGTACAACCCTTTGGTAAAGGTGTTTTAAATGTAATTGACTTAGCCAATATATATAGTTGCAGTTTTATTGCTACCGATGATGTAGGTATTGTATACGAAGATGGTAGTTTTGAAGTATGGGGTAGATTAGATAATAGCGATATTAGAGGTTGCAGTTTGTTGGTGATTTAGCCATGATTTTAATCGTGCATTAATAAAATAAAAACCCCCAATAACTAATGCCATTGGGGGGTTAAAATAATAAAACAAACTATACAGCGTCTGATAAGGAACTAAATGTAAAGTCCTTAATCTTCATTGGTGGAATTAAATAACTACGATAGGATTCAACACTAATACTTCTTTCAGGTTTGCCCAATGCTTCTACATTGTTCAGCATTATAATTGGGCTTTCATTAAACCTAAAGTTTTTTACAGGGTGTTTTATCTTACCATTTTCTATGTAAAATGTGCCATCTCGTGTAAGGCCAGTAAGCAGCAAGGTCTGAGCATCTACCAAACGGATATACCATAATCTTGATACTAAAATACCTCTTTCGGTGCTTTTAATCATATCTTCTACAGTACCACCATCACCACCAGCCATAATAATATTACTTGGAAACGGAATAGCTTTTACCCCTTTTTTCTCAGCCCAATATCTTGAGTAACTCAAGTTTTTAACCACACCTTTTTCAATCCAGTTCATTTTCTCTAAGGGTTGGCCTTCTCTGCTCCACGTGCTTCCTGGCAATTCTGGTTCAAATGGGTCTGAATAAATGTTTACTTTTTCGTCCATCAATTGCTCGCCTAAACGATTACCACCACCAGGTTTGCTCATAAAACTTCTGCCTTCATCGGCAGTTCTTGCATCAAAACCACGAAACATATTTTCTAGCATATACGTTGCTGCAACTGGCTCTAAAATTACTGTATATTTTCCTGGTTCAATAGCTTTTGCAGTTGCAGAACCATTGGCTTTTTGTGCCGAAATTTTAGTGGCTGTGTAGGTATCTAATTTACTAACATCATTAAAGCCCCTTGCTGCATAACCTGAACCCGTCCCTGCTGCATTACGTGTGGTAACAGAAAAAATAACGTTGGTATCCTTATCGTATGCAAACATGCCTCTAGAGTTTAGCACCGCAATAAACGAAGTTGTATTCTCTAAAAAACCAGCAGCTTCTAACTTGGCTTCTTTAGAAACTGCAATACTTTTTGCTACCAATTCTGCTCTTGTATCAGGCGTAATAGCAGCAGTTTTAGTAATATAGCCAATAGAATCTTTAAACACTTGTGGCCCAAGTAATGGCATTCTTTCAGCATTTTCTGGGGCTAATTGTGCCAATTCTTCAGCACGTTTTACAACTCTTTCTAACGCTGCATCATCAAACTCGTTAATGTTTGCAGAACCAGCTTTTTTACCAAAAATTGAATTGACAGATAATGTCATGTTACTAATATCGCCGGAGGTTGAAGCGGCGTTACGAGCATAGCGAATATTGCCACCTTCGCTACCGTTTAAGCTTACTTCACACTCATCGGCCTTAGAAAATTTTAATACCTTTTCTAAAAGTTTTTTTGCGTCTTCTTTATTTAAAATTGCCATTTATGTAGGATTAAATGATTTGAATTAAATTAAATGATGTGCCATCAGTTTTGGTCGGGTTCTAAATTTTTCGTGCTGTGTTAATGACGTTTACGCCATTAAAACGGGTAGTTGAACTGCCATGCGAAACAGCATTAGATTGTGCAGGTTGCCCTTTACCATCGTTAAAAGCACCACCTAGGCGGTAATCTTTTTCATCTGCCACAGCAACGCATGAATTCCAAAATTCTTGGGTATTTGCTTGATAAGATACATCCTTTAACATGCCTATAATTTTACCGTTTTTAATCTCGTAAAACAATTGACCACCAAACTGAAAATTATACCGTTGTTGATCTATCGAGAAAGAACCATCATTAATTATATAAACCCCTTTCTCTACATTTTTAATCATATCATCAACACTTAATGGTGCTTTACCTGGTCGTAATGATACATTTGGCATACGTTGAAATTGCACATCTTCCCAGCTTTGTGCATAGCAACAACCTTGGCTTTCTTTTAAACCAAGTATATGAGCTTGATCTCTTATAGCTTGAAAATTTACTAAAATGCCATCTTTAATAATATTCCATTGTTTAGTACCTACACCCTCATCATCGTAACCAACTGCACCTAAACTACCTTTTTGCAATTTATCTGCTACCACATTTACCTGATCGCTACCAAATTTAAAGTTTCCAGTTTTTAGTTTATCCATGGTTAAAAAACTAGTACCAGCATAGTTGGCTTCGTAACCTAAAACACGATCTAGCTCGGTTGGGTGCGCAACAGATTCATGTATGGTTAACCACAAGTGCGAGGGATCTAGCACCAAATCGTATTTACCTGGCTCAACAGATTTGGCACTTATTTTTTGGTTCACTGCAGCAGTGGCCTCTGTTACATCCTGTAAAATATCGTAGCGATTTTTGTACCGTGTAATAATGCCACCTACTTTATCTTCTGGCCTTGCAGATAAATATTCGTAACCCATACCAACAGGCGAACTAAGCGATTTGATGGTTTCAAATTTACCCAGTGCTCTATCAATTTTTGTAATATTAAAAGCAGGAAACAAACGGTGAATATCTTGATCAATATACGAGCCATCAGTTGAGGCAAAATACTTCTGTTCGTTAACAGCAAATATGTTTGAGTTAACAAAACTAGCACCGCCTTTCATGGCAATGGCATTTACGTTTAGTAGCAAATCAATCTTGTCTTTAATAGGCACTTCAAAAGCATTAATTGCTATTGGCGTTTTCCAGCTTACCTCGCCATAGCCTTTTTGTGCGGCAAGTTGTACAGGCTGGCTTATAATTTTCGAATTTGCTTTAGCAACTGCAACAGCACGTTCGGCTGTTTTAGCAACCCCTTCCTTGGTTACATCATTGCTAGCTGCAAAACCCCAGCAACCGTTGGCTAACACACGAATACCCACCCCAAAAGATTCAGAGTTAGCTACGTTTTGCACTTTATTTTCTCGTGTAGCAATGGCTTGGCTTAGGTATCGGCCAATTCTAATATCAGCATACGATGCACCTTTACTTTTTGCAGTGTTTAGTGCCACATCTGCTAATATTTTTTTTGCTTTTACATCAATGCCAGGGCTTAATAAGTCAGCAGCATTAATCGGGTTGCCAAATAATTGTGTTTTAGGAAGCATCATAGCCCCAATACCCATGGCAGACATTTGTAAGAAGTCTTTACGTTTCAATGTGTGGTCTCCTTCTTTTGGTTTAGTGAATGATGGTGGTAAGATAGAGATAGTATTGATAGCAACAAAAACCGCTTATCATATTATTTTTTGTTTACCAACTTTTGTAGTGTTATGCTACTGCATATGCGTCGCACCACGCATATGTCATATCATTGTTGGGCTTTTATTGTAGCGTAGAGTTGCCTAAAACTTAGATTGGTGTATGCATCTGTAATGCACGCTTTTAAAGTATTCTTTTCATGCGCAGCCCTATCTCTTTATTATTTAACAATACAACTGCTATTACCATATTTCATTAAAAATTACCTACAATTGATAGCGTCATAACCGTATTTTTGTAGCTATGAAAGTAACAATTGCTACAATAGATAAATTGGCACATTTGGCAAGGTTACATTTTGCAGATGATGAGAAAGAAGCCTACAAAGCCGATTTGCAAAACATGATTGTTTTTGTAGAAAAATTGCAAGAAGTAGATACAACTGGCATTGAACCACTACAGCACATGGGCGATAGTATTAATGCCCTAAGAGATGATATTGTGCAAGGCAGCGTTTCGAGAGAAGAAGCCATGCTAAATTCGCCAGCAAAAGATACACAATATTTTAAAGTACCAAAAGTAATCAGGAAATCATAACTCATAACTAATTGCTCCTCTTATGAATTCAATCATTCACCTAGATAATATTCAAAAAGCCTACTACATGGGCAATCAAGCAATACCAGTACTAAAAGGTATTACACTAGATATTTTTCGTAACGAATATGTGGCTTTAATGGGGCCAAGTGGTAGCGGTAAAAGTACCTTAATGAATATTTTAGGCTGCCTCGACTCGCCCACAGGTGGCAAATACATTTTAAACGATAAAGACGTTAGTAAAATGTTAGATGATGACTTGGCCGAAGTACGCAATACCGAAATTGGGTTTGTGTTTCAACAGTTTAATTTACTGCCTCGCCTATCTGCTGCCGAGAACGTAGCGCTGCCGCTAATATATGCTGGCATCAATAAAAAAGACCGTATAGAACGTGCCATGGAAGCCTTACGAAAAGTGGGTTTGGCAGACAGAAGCCATCATAAAAGCAACGAATTAAGTGGTGGTCAAATACAACGTGTGGCCATTGCACGTGCCTTGGTAAACAATCCATCTATTTTATTAGCCGATGAACCTACTGGTAACCTTGATAGTAAAACCTCTGTTGAAGTAATGGAAATTTTTGGCAATATTCAACAAGCTGGCAATACCGTTATTTTAGTTACTCATGAAGAAGATATTGCAAAATACGCCCACCGCATTGTACGCTTGAAAGATGGGTTGATAGAAAGCGATAAAACGAAGGAAGCGTTTATGGATAGTTTGCATGGGTAGAGACAGTCTTTGATAGATGATAGTTGATAGGTTATAAATTCTTAATCATACTTGCTCATTCTGAACTCGAACTTTTTTATGGTATTTCCGCTTGTGGCAGATTCAGCTATCCGTTCCAAATCCTCGCTGCCTTGGACTTCTGCAAATTTTCTACCACCATCCCTTATGTACCAATTCGGTGCTACTAATAAAATACCAACACCTACTATCACTGAACTAAAAAGCACCACTTTTGTTTCATAGTTCATCATTCCTTACTTATAACACAAACAATGGCATTAAAAATATATACAAAAACTGGCGACTTAGGTAAAACCTCATTAATTGGCGGCACAAAAGTGCCTAAAAGCCATATTCGTATAGATACTTATGGTACGGTTGATGAACTAAATTCTTTCATTGGTTTATTAAGCGATAGTTTTAATAATACCAGAAGTCGTACCACATTAAAAGAAATTCAAGACAGGTTATTTACTATTGGTTCATCCTTAGCCTGCGACCCAGATAGAGAGCCATTAATGAAAATGCCCGACCTAAAAGAAACAGATATTACGTTTTTAGAGCGTGAAATAGATACCATGAACGATGTTTTGCCCATCATGAAATTTTTTGTATTGCCAGGTGGGCATACTGCTGTTTCAACCGCACATGTTACACGTTGCGTGTGCCGCCGTGCAGAACGTTGCTGTGTAAATATGCAAGAGCATGAGCTATTTGTAGATCCTTTGGTTATAAAATATCTAAACCGCCTAAGTGATTATTTATTTGTGCTAGGCCGCTTAATTTCGCACGAATTGCAAGTAACAGAAATTGCTTGGAAGCCAAGAATATAAATTGGCAATACTTATTTATACTTTAAATCAAATCGTCCATCTTTAATCAAAATACTATCTTTTTCATTCATAGTTAGTATATAATTTGAATTTGGCGAACTTTGTTTAAACTCATAATTAAATAATTTCCCATAAAAACCTCCTGAAACTATTTTATTCACTGTATCTAGTTTTGTTATTTCTAGGTAGAATGAAGGGATAGAATCGGTAGGATAATATTGCTTTTCTTTGGATGATGGTACTACATAGAAAAAAGTGCTGTTACCGTTAAAACCTAAAGTATACTTCCCGATAGTAATTGGTTGACTTCTATCTAAATATATATATACACTTTCGCTGGTAGATAATCCACCACTTTTATAAAGTACCCTATCTGCATTAATAGTTAATTCATTGGTAGAATGATAATTGCATATTAGATTTTCATGGCAGCCACCAGTAATGAAACAAACTTGCCCATAGTTAGTCCACACCGTTGTATTTAAAAGAAAGCCAAAAGTATTAGCTCCAACTTGTGTTTTTTCTGGCAATTTAAAAGTTAGTAAAGTCTCATCTTTATTACACTTAGAGGAAGAAAAAATTGTAATTATGAATACAACAATAAAAATTTTCCTCATAAAGTTTTATTTAGTAAATCTAAATTAAGATTTTGTATTTATGTGGTATGTTAATTTTTTTCCTAAACTATTATCATTCTAATTGTCGTTTTATTATCACATTATCGTATTATCACACTTTCTCATCACCCAATAATTCTACCATCCTTCATATGTACGGTTCTGTCGCTCATGGCAGCTAGCTCCTCGTTGTGGGTAACAATTAAAAAGGTCTGCTGTAATTCATGCTTTAATTGTACAAATAAATGGTGCAGTTCCTTGGCATTGGTACTATCTAAATTTCCAGTTGGCTCATCTGCAAAAACAATGGATGGCTTGTTAATTAAAGCCCTTGCAACAGCCACACGTTGTTGTTCACCACCACTCAATTGCTGCGGTTTATTATCAATTCTATCGCCCAAACCCAGTAATTGCAGTAGTTTCAAGGCCTCTTTTTCAACAACTTGTTTGTTGCGGTTACCAATCCAGCCAGGTATGCATACATTTTCTAAGGCACTAAATTCTGGTAGCAAATGGTGAAATTGAAATACAAAGCCAATATGCTTATTTCTAAAAGCGGCTAGTTTGTTGCTACTAAGTAAATGTACTGGCTCATTATTAATAAATATAGTACCTGTATCTGGTGTATCAAGCGTACCAAGTATGTGTAGCAAGGTACTTTTACCAGCACCAGAACTACCAACTATTGATACAATTTCTCCCTTAACAACCGTAATATCTACGCCTTTTAGCACCTGTAATTGTTCGTATTTTTTGGTAATATTTTTGGCTTGTAACATGTGGTAATAGTAATTTATTGGTGTAAACATACAACAGCTTCTATATTATTTTTCTCTTAAAAGGTTAAGGGCTGTAAAATTT
Organism: Chitinophagales bacterium; assembly: GCA_038327865.1. GTDB lineage: Bacteria > Bacteroidota > Bacteroidia > Chitinophagales > Chitinophagaceae > Parasediminibacterium. The sequence goes on from JBBQLL010000050.1 coordinate 12,415, forward strand.
TAATAAAAATTGGTTGATTCAATAATTTTGGCACAATCATTGAAAAGTGATTAGAAAAACACGCAACCATGAAAAATATGTTATTCAGCTCAATCGCAATGTTATTATTTACAGTAGCTGCAAATGCACAAGGTTTTAGGGCTGGTATAAAACTAGGTGCCAATGGTACAAAAATAGATGGTCAATCTTTTGAGGCGGGCTACAAATTATCTTATCAAGCAGGTGTATTTTTTGAAGCAGATTTTAATAAAAAGTTTGGTATTCAGCCAGAGGTTTTATTCGGGCAAACGACTAGTAGAACCGTTAGCGGTCTTGGTGCTGTTACTACAAATTTAAATTCAAGTCAAGATGTAAATCTTAACTATTTGTCCATTCCAATTTTATTGCGTTACAATGTTGGTAAAATAGTGTCGCTAAATCTTGGGCCACAGTATAGTATTTTATTAAATAAAGACAATACAGTCTTACAAAATGGTCAACAAGCTTTTAAAAGTGGCGATTTTGCAATGGTTGGTGGTGTTCAATTAAACTTTAGCGTATTAAGAATTTATGGTCGTTACAATGTTGGCTTGTCAAATATTAACGATTTAGACAATAAAGAAAAATGGAAAAGTCAACAATTACAATTAGGTCTTGGGTTTAAATTATAAGTAAGTTTTAAAATGTTGGTTTGAATTTAAATAAGGATAAGGCATCTCGTTTTTACGGGATGCCTTTTTTTTAAGAATAGTAACTGCAAATGAAATTGATTATAACCGTTGATTAAAATGATGTGAATGATTTGCCATGATTTAGGATAGTCTACAATTTGGCTTAATCAATAAAAAATCTGTGTCATTCATATTCTTATTTTTTCATCATCCGTGTTTCTTTGCACACGTCAATTTGTACACACATTAATATTCTTATTGGCATGGCACTAATATTGTTTTAATTCTCTTTCTAAGTTTTTTTATATTGATACAGTTTGGAAATGACAACTTGACCAAACTGTTGAGTAATGTACAGATTATGACTAAAAATAAGCATTTTTTTGCGGGTGAAGATGAGAATGATTTTATGCCAATTATTCCATTAAATGAAAATGATAGTGAGGATAAAAACTTAGTAATTCCTAGCGAACTGCCAATATTGCCATTAAGAAATACCGTTTTATTTCCAGGTGTGGTATTGCCAATTACGGTTGGGCGAGACAAAAGTATTAAAGCAGTAAATGAAGCGTATAAAAACGATAAATTGATTGGTGTTATCTCTCAAATAGATACTAATATAGAAGATCCCGAAGCAAAAGATTTATGTAGAATTGGTACAGTTGCTAAAATTATTAAATTAATTAAAATGCCAGATGGCGGCACTACCATCATTATTCAAGGCAAAAAACGCTTTGAGTTGGTGGCTATGCTTACAGATGATCCTTATTTTAAAGCAAGCATTAAGCTATTTGAAGATGATGAAAAGCCAGACTCTGAAAATTTCGAAGCATATTTAAGTAGTATTAAAGATTTGGCTTCGCAAATAATTCAGTTATCGCCAAATATGCCAACAGAGGCGGCCATTATTCTCAAAAATATCGAGAGCCCCTCCTTTTTAATCAATTTTGTAAGCAGCAATTTAAATGCAGATTTAGCTGAAAAGCAAACCCTCCTTGAGTTACATGATGTTGCTGAACGTGCCGAGAAATTGGTACATCTGCTACAACGTGAGCTACAATTTGCCGAGTTAAAAGATAAAGTAACCAACAAAGCCCGTGTAGAGATTGATAAGCAACAGCGTGATTATTTTTTGCAACAGCAGCTAAAAAGTATAAAAGATGAGTTAGGTGGTGATAGCAACGAACGTGAAATTGCCGATATGAAGAAGAAAGCTGAAGCCAAAAAGTGGCCAGAAGCTGCAAAAAATTTATTTAATACCAATGTGCAAAAGTTGGAGAGAATGCACCCAACAACACCAGATTACTCGGTAGTGTATAACCATTTAGATTTGATGTTGGATTTGCCTTGGGAAGAATATACCGACGATAATTACGATTTAACCAATGCCAAAAAAGTTTTGGATGATGATCATTACGGTATGCAAAAAATTAAAAATCGCATACTAGAATACTTAGCTGTATTAAAGCTGAAAGGCGATATGAAAAGTCCTATTTTATGCTTTGTAGGACCTCCAGGCATTGGCAAAACATCGTTGGGTAAAAGCATTGCACATGCAGTTGGTAGAAAATATATACGCGTTAGCTTGGGTGGGTTACACGATGAAAGTGAAATACGTGGCCACCGCAAAACCTATATTGGTGCCATGCCAGGTAGAATTTTGCAAAACATCCGCAAGACAAAAACATCTAATCCAGTAATGATATTAGATGAGATAGATAAAATTGGTAATGATAATCGTGGCGATCCCTCTTCTGCTTTGTTAGAAGTTTTAGACCCTGAACAAAACAATAGTTTTTATGATAATTATTTAGAGCTTGAGTACGATTTGAGCAAAGTGCTTTTCATTGCCACAGCAAATAATTTGCAAAATATTCAACCAGCGTTGCGAGACCGGTTAGAAATTATAGATTTAAGTGGCTATGCAGTAGAAGAAAAGGTAGAAATTGCCAAGCGGCATCTTGTACCTAAGCAAAAGGAAGCTCATGGTCTGGGTAAGATTAATTTAAAATTATCTGATAAGATTTTAGAGAAGATTATTGAGAGTTATACGCGTGAAAGTGGAGTGAGAGAATTGGACAGGCAACTAGCAAGTATCATGCGCTACCAAGCCAAAGAAGTAGTAATGAAGGAGAAAGTAAAAAGCCCTGTAAGTACTGCCGATGTTGAGAAAATACTCGGTTCTGCCCGATACAGCAACGATATTTATAAAACCGTAAATATGCCTGGCGTAGTTGTTGGTTTAGCTTGGACCTATGTTGGTGGTGATATTTTATTTATTGAAACCGTGTTAAGCGATGGCGGAAAAGGCGAGTTAAAACTTACTGGTAACTTAGGTAATGTAATGAAGGAAAGTACTATTACAGCCCTAACTTATTTGCAAGCAAATGCCAAAAAATGGGGTATTAATCCAGATGATTTTACAAAAAAAACTATACATGTACACGTTCCAGAAGGTGCCACTCCAAAAGATGGCCCAAGTGCAGGTATTACTATGCTTACATCGCTCACATCAGCCTTTACTGGGCGAAAAGTAAAGCCCTATTTAGCCATGACAGGTGAGATAACTTTGCGTGGTCAAGTATTGCCAGTAGGCGGTATTAAAGAAAAAGTATTGGCTGCAAAACGTGCTGGTCTTAAGGAAATTATTATGTGCTGGCAAAACCAAAAAGATGTAGAAGAAATTGATAGTACGTTTATAAAAGGCGTAACATTTCATTATGTAAAAAACATGCAACAAGTGTTGGAATTAGCGTTGGTATAAGCTTAATTAGTATCATAATAAAATATTAATATATTAAATAAAAAAAGTATTTTATATCTTTCTTCCTTTTTTGTATCTGGCTACAATATCTACTACTTGGCTATTTTGTAAAATAGAGGGGTTTATTTCTATAAATTTTTTTAATAATTTAGGTGCTTTTTCCATAGCTATTTCTAGTTGCAATAAGGCTTCTTTATTTTTACCTAAATAAAATAAAGTGGCACTATAATAGAAAATAAAAATGGGTTTATTGATGGTGGCATTAATGGCTGCAAGGCACTGTTCATTGGCTTCTTCCATAAAATTGGCTTTAATTAGGCAGCGTATTAAGGCCTCCCATCCAGCTTGAATTTTTGGTTTGTGCCGCACCACATTACCAAAAAATTGGATGGCTTCCTTAATGCGTTTTAGGTTAAGCATACACTCACCCATGGCCAAATTATAATCTGGTATGCCGCGGTGCACCCGCATAGCATTTTCTAAATGCTTAATGGCATGACTCCACTGTTTTTCTAGCATATAAGTTACGGCTACTTTATAGTGCAAGCGACTATCTTCTGGGTTTAAATGTGTGGCTTTTTTATAGTTAAAACGTGCCTGTGCATAGTTGCCCATACGATGGTAGCAATGACCTATGGCTTCGTATATAACGTCTTCTGGGCGAGATAATTCTAAAACTTTTTCAAGCGCTTCTATGGCTTCTTTATACTTGCGTAAGCGTAATAGTGCATCGCCCATATTACGGTAGGCATAATCAAATTTTTCTTCAATTACAATTGCGTATTGATAAGCGTCTATGGCTTTTTCATACAACTTTAAACCTTGGTATGCCGCAGCAAGGTTAAACCAAGCAATTTCGTTATATGGAAAATCGTCAATTATTTTTTGATGCAATCGAATACTCTCTTCGTTTCGGCCGGTAAAATCGGTCCAAAAACAAATTTTATAAAGGGCTTCCTCGTTGTTGGGATCTTCGTCTAAAATTAATTTTAGACAATCGAATACTTTGTCAAATTCTTCATAATCATCGTACACATCGGCCAACTCAAACAGTAATTCTAGGCGTTCCTCACCTTCAAATTGTTGCAAGGCAGCCACCAATAAATCTACTGCTTTTTCTTGCTGGTCTAATGCCAAATATGCATCAGTTTTTAGTATAAACAAATTAATGTCTTTACTGTCGTATAACTCAGCATTTTCAAGGGTTTCAAGCGCTTCTGGATATTGACGAGTTGCCAATAATAAGTCGGCTTTTCTAATCATTAATTGAGACGAATAGGGAAACTGTTCTAAGCCACATTCTGCTGCGTTTAAGGCTTCGTTAAAATCATCTTTATCATCAAAGTAATCAATGATTCTATCAAAGTCATCTTCCTCAATAAAAGCATGGCTACGACCAATCTTAAGGTTTTGATATTGCCTTAAAAGTTCTTGTAATTCCTCTCTGTCTTCATGGTAAGGATTCTCCCTCATGGGTTTTAAGTTTACTAAATCTAAGATGAATAATAATACGATACAAACAATATTATTTTCAAATTATTAACGCTTTGTTGATAAAGCAGTTTTTAGTAATGCTGATAAACATTTGCGGGTTGCTACTTTGCCTTAATGTTTCGTTTCTCTAGCGTATTTAAGTATCGCATCAATTGATTTTTGGCTAGGCGATTGTTGCTCTAATTTATCTAATTGCTTAATGGTACGTTGTAAAGTTTTAAGCTCTCGTTGTAAATCCAAGTCTTCTTTCATAGCATTATCAATAGCTAGTTTAAGTATTGGCGAGGCTTCCTTATACAGGTACTGCATCAGTTGATCCTGTGAAAATTTTTGCATAATAAAATGTTCGTAATAGTTTGAAACAATATATGCTTCATTAGGGGGCGGGATATTATTAAAACGATAACAGTATAATTTTATTGTGGTAGCACTTATTTTTTAACAGTTGCCGAATCTTCAGTAATAAAAATATCCTCCCCTTCTTTTTTCATTAAATAACGTTCTCTAGCAAATTTTTCTAAAGCGGTTGGGCTGTTTTGTAAGTTGTTTAAATCTTCTTTAGCTGTTGCAATTTCTGTTTCGTAGTACTTTTTTTTAGCCTCTAATGCCTTAAGTTTTTGTTTTTGATCTAGTGTGTTAAAAATGTCTCGTTGGTCAAAAAAACACATCCATACAATAAATAGGGTTATTGTAAGTAAGTATTTGTTGGTTATAATAGAAATAAGTGATTTCATAAATAAAAATTATAAAAATAAAAGTAACGTAAAAGTGGCAGTAATTATTTTGATTTTGGTTTGTAATATAAAAGTAGTAAAAAGGGTAGCCAATCAAAATAAACAATTCTCATTAATGCATAATCGAAAACTAAAAAACTAATAGTTGCCATTGCTAAAAGGCAATCATATTTTTTTGTAAAAAACCCAATCATAAACAATAATTCTAGCAAACAACCTGCAACGTATAATAAATAACTAATGACTATCCGCAATTTGGTTTAGGTCTGTACCAAGGGTTTTCTAAGGCGGCTATAACCAGTCTATCAAATAGTTTGTCGCATAAGTACCTTCTATTAAACTTGTAACAAAATTCATTGAGGTAGTTCTGCATGTACGC
>JBBQLL010000051.1:0-18142 GCA_038327865.1 Chitinophagales bacterium
TAGTTGGATAAATGAAAGGACACAAATTCAAAATGCTTCAAAGGTAAGGTCGGAAAATGGACTGAAATTACACCTCTATGGTAAAATAGCAGTAGCACTAATGTTGTTGACTAACTTTTAACCCTTGATTCGCATAATTTATAACTAATAACTCATAAATTCCAAGTTGTCATTCATTAAAAAATACATAGCACCATTATACCTTAATACCCGCTTTTATGCGGCCATACTATTGTGTGTGTTATTATTTTTAGCCCGTTTTTTTATTATTTGGTTAGGCGATATTCCTGCATTAGCGGTATTAGTGGTAGGTGTTATTATGGTAATGGATTATGTTTTATTGTTTGGAAAAGATACAGCTATTATTGCACAACGTAGCATGGCAGAGCGTTTTAGCAATGGGGATGATAATGAAGTTAGACTAGATATTGAAAACCGATTTGGGTTTACTACACAACTACAAATAATTGACGAAATACCACATCAGTTTCAACGGCGAGATGTGTTGTTTACATTGGCATTACAAGCGCAAACACAAAAACATATTATTTACCAATTAAGGCCAACCAAAAGAGGGGTGTATGGTTTTGGGCAAATTCAAATATTTGCAGCATCGCCCATTCATTTTTTTACAAGAAAGTTTACGTTAGATAGTCCAGTTGATGTACCGGTATATCCATCATATTTACAACTACGCAAATACCAATTAATGGCTATTAGCAACCGATTAAGCGAGGCGGGTGTTAAAAAAATTAGACGTTTTGGGCATAGCATGGAGTTTGAACAAATAAAAGAATATGTACAAGGCGATGATTACCGAACACTAAACTGGAAGGCTACGGCCAAATCTGGTCAATTGATGGTAAATACTTATAGCGACGAAAAAAGCCAACAAGTATATTGTATAATAGATAAAGGCAGGGTAATGAAAATGCCTTTTGAAGGCTTGAGTTTGTTAGACTATGCCATTAATGCATCGTTAGTGGTAAGCAATGTAGCGTTAATGAAGCAAGATAAAGCTGGCTTAATAACTTTTGCCGAACGTATTGGTAGCTTTTTAAAAGCAGATAAACGGGTATTACAAATGCAATTGGTGTTAGAAACATTATACAATCAAAAAACGCGGTATTTAGAAACGGATTTTGAAAGATTGTATGCTTTACTAAAAACAAAAGTTACCCAACGCAGCTTGGTAATTGTATTTACAAATTTTGAAAGCCTTAGCGGTATGAAAAGGCAATTGCCATACTTACGAAAAATTGCAGGTCAGCATTTATTAGTTACTGTTTTTTTTGAGAATACTGAGTTAATACAGGTATTGCACCAACCAGCGGAAAACTTAGAAGCTGTGTATGCCAAAACCATTGCTGAACAATTTGCCTACGAAAAACGACAAATTGTAAAAGAGTTAAATAACTATGGTATTATAAGTATTCTAACTGCCCCCAAAGACTTAACAGTAAACACTTTGAACAAGTATTTAGAAATAAAGGCAAGGAACTTAATTTGATAATTACTGGTTATTTTTTCATCCAATTTATCTTTCTGCCAACCAATACCTTAAATACAAAACCATCTGTAGCTGGTGTTAAGCCAAAGCCTGGACCGAGATTTAGTTCCCATTTTGCATTGTTCATTAAATCCATCACGATAAAAAAAGCGTGACTTTGTTCTGGGCCATTTTCAAAAGCATTTATCGCACCCAAATTGCCATAATATTCAGCGCCCAAGCTTAGGTTCTTAAAAAAGTTGTAGCCTACTTTTACGTTGGGTGCAAATGCTGGTGCAGAAGGTTTTTCTATTCCCTTTATGGTGACACCTAAAGTTGGGTTTAGCGATACATACAATTTACCTATTTGCTTATCTATAATTGGCCGTAATTCTAAACTCCAAGTATCTGCAGAATACTTGGAACTTTGGTAACCAATTTCAGCTGATAAACTTAGGCCAACAGGTAAGTGCCATTTTATAGGTGCCATAATTCTTGGCCTAACATGTGTGCCAATAACCTGAAAACCATATTCGGGCAAATAATTCATAAATACATAAAACCCCAATTCAAAATTATCTGTTATGCCATGGGTAATTTCTATGGTTTCGTGCAGTGCATGATAGCTTGGCCTAACGCCTTTTATCATGTCTCTTTCGCCATCAAATGCGAAGTTGCTGTGCAGTTCAAATATAGTACTGTTTTTTGCTTGGGTTTGTGCGCCATAAACCTGTATCTCGTAGTTTTCTTGTGCTTTAGCAATCGTAATAGAAAAAAGTAAAAAGGTAATTATAAGTAGTCGCATTGGTGTGATTTGAATATTAGTTTTACGTATTATTAATTAATAATTTTATTATTTTACTCTTTTAACCTTGGTTTATCTTTCAAAGTAAGCCAAAGTGCCACCCACCCAATCTTTATCAGCATTGTATCGCACGCCAATCATTTTACCCTTACTTAAACGGGCCAAATTATTGGTAGCTATTGGTCTTGGTTCGCCATCTTTCCAAAAATAAAATATGCGAATTTCAGCTTTAGCTGGCTCGTTTGGTGTAACAATTACATCAGCATATTTTACCTTTTTTTGCAAAATCCAATTGTGTGGTTCTATAACTTTTGCAATATCCTCAGGCGTAACATCAATTACCACACCTTGCCCTGCAAATGAAAACAAAGGTTTTAGCACATAGTTCTGTAAATCGGCAGGTATTTCTTTTATCTCGTCTAGAAAATTAGTTTCTGGTACATATTTGTGCTTTATAAATGGTAGTGTGTACTTGCTAATTTTATAAAACCAATTTGGATGAGGTACCCATTCAACATCTAATTCTTCTAATAATAGTTGGCCTTTATCTTGGATGTTTTGTGTTTGTTGCTGCAAATCATCAAAAATAATACGGTTATAAATGCGTGTTACCAGGGTTTTAACACCATTATTTATATAAAACAATTGCTTGCCTTCTTGTATTAATTCTGTAAGGCCTACTGTTTTAATTCCTACATAATCTTCTGTACAATAAAAGTCAATTCTGGTTTTTTGTTGGTGAGGATACAGTTCCAACAGTACTACATTTTCAACAGCATGATTACCCAAAATAATGTTTTTAAGTAGTTGTTGATAGGATGTTTTATCAAAGCCATTTAAATAAGGCGAGAAATTAGCAGGAATATTCCAACATTTTGTAGCCACCTCTTCTTGCCAAATTTGAAATGCAAACATGGTAGGGAAGCCCTGCATTTCTATTAATTGTGGTTCAAGTTCGCCATCACTATTTTCGCAAATACCAAAATCAAATGCAATAAAATTTGAAAACTTTGTGCCATTTGGTACTTTAACCTGTGGCGGAACAGCATTTTTTGTTAATGCATAAAAGTTGGGTTGTACAATTACATCTACAATACTTTCACAAGCTTCTAGCACTTTATTGGTAAATGCTTTATCAATGAAAATAGGTGTCTCAGCAATTCTAAATTCAATGGCATCAATATGTTTAGCATTTAGGTTTGCTAAATATATGTCATATTTTTCGGTTGTAAAAGCTGCATTAAACCAATGTCTCATTTCTTGTATCATACGCCAAATATTTATTTATGAAACCATTTTTTATAAAAATTACAAGTAAAAATAAAGATATGGAATGATAGTGGATTAGATGATATTACCATTATATTAACTTGCTATTTTATTGTTGTGTATTTTTTTACGCATTATGCTGGTAGACGATACTACTTTTTGCACCATCAGTTTTTAGATGCGCTGGTACGATGTTATTATGTTACGCAGAAACAAAAAATATGGAAAAGAGAATTTTAGGTATTATTTTAACATTAGCTGGTGTTATAGGGCTAATTGTCTCCGGTGTAAATTTTGTGAACAAAGGCGATGGCGCCTATAACATTAAAACAATTGCGATGTATGGCATTTTAGGTGCTATCTTCTTTTTTGCTGGTATTGGGTTAATTAGAGCTACTAATGATAAAGCCGAATAAGCATATCATTAAAAGGAAAAATTGAGTTACTTATTTTGAAATTCTTACTGCATTTTAAGTTTGAAATAAATAAAATGTGCAAGCTTATTTAGGCATTTCTCTCTATATAAAACCTGTTATTTCTCGGCATAAAATTGTTGTAGTCTAAAGTATTATTTAATTAAAAAATCTTTTATGCCTTACATCATTTCATCTACAACATCGGCTAAGCCAGTAAACATTTTTTATCAAGATTGGGGAAATGGTAACCCTGTAATTTTAATTCATGGTTGGCCTGTATCTCATGAAATGTGGGAATACCAAATGAATATATTACCCAAAAACGGCATTCGCGTTATTGCTTATGATAGGCGTGGCTTTGGTAAATCTGATAAGCCATGGGATGGCTATGATTACGACACCCTTGCTGCTGACTTAAAAGCATTGATAGATGAACTAGAATTGGATAATGTAACATTAGTTGGCTTCTCAATGGGCGGTGGTGAAGTGGCACGTTACTTAAGCCTTTATGGTAGCAATCGTATTAAAAAAGCGGTATTTGTAAGTGCAGTAGTGCCATTTTTATTGCAAACAGATAATAACCCAAATGGTGTTCCTCATGAAGCGTTTGATGGTATGGAAGAAAAGTTGATGTTGGATCGTCCTGATTTTTTAGCAGCTTTTGGAAGGCAATTTTTTGGAGTAACTTTTTTAGATAATCCTGTTAGTCAACCTATTTTAGATTGGATGCAAATGTTGGCATTACATGGCAGTTTACATGCAACTGTAGCGTGTATGAGAGCTTTTTCATCAACCGATTTTAGACAGGATATATTAAAAATAAGTATTCCCACATTGATTATTCATGGTGATGAAGACCAAACGGTGCCTATTGAACTTACAAGTAATCAAACCGCAAATACTATTTTAAATGCAAAATATATTGTTTACGAAGGCGAACCTCATGGCTTGTTTATAACGCAAAAGGAAAGATTAACGCAGGATTTACTAGATTTTATTTTGTAAATCACCTTTTATGTTACTGTGCGTTTGTTGAATCACTATTTTTCTCAATAGTTACAAAAGCCACCCACAAAACCGATAACATCAATGTATAAAAAACATATTAAACTAAAATATGCTTCATGTATTTTAACTTTTTCAATAATATTACCTATCTATTGGTATCTCGGCAACCGCAACTATTATTTTGTACTAATAAAGGATTTACCTTTAGAGGGTGAAAAGTATTTTATAATGGATAGTCCAAAAAAACTAACACTACTAGCAGATTCCTTTCCACTGTAAAAATACTGACCAGAATAAATATTTAAGTGAATTAAATCGTTTAATGCATATTCAATACCATAAGTAACTTCAGTTACCAGGTTTTCCTTTGCATTAAATACATAGCCAATACCAGGTGTAAATGTACTAGTAAATTTGCCTTGCTGAAACACATTTAGATTAGGACGTATTTCTAGGTAAACACTAGTATCTCTTCCAGATATTTTTCCAAAAGTGGTCTTTCCAATATCTAAACCTAGGCTAAAAACATCCCACTGCCTTCCAACTTCAAAAGAAAGGTTTGCTTTTTCAGCAATTGTACCTGCACTATTGGTTAAACTTGGAACAACAGAAAAATAGGTTTGTGTAGAGCAAACGCCATTGACTAATAACAAAGCTAAAAATGCAGTAAAATATTTCATTTGCTCAAGGCTACTATTGATAAAAAATTGACCTAATCATAACGCTTAGGTGGCTTAATTATTGTTTTTTGCATCCCAATTTTAATAATATGTCTGATCTAAATAGCTAGTCTATAAATAAATTAAAATTTAACATGATAAATTATATTGTCCGTAGCAATACTATTTCGTAGTTAACCGTCTTAAAATGGGCTCAATTAAAATTGTAAAGTGGGAATTATATAAGTTAATTAACTTAACGTGTAATGAAGGCTGGCTTTGTCTTTGATAACTTTACGATGTAATAATTCAATTACAATAAAACTGAACATAAAATGAAAAAGTATTTAGGTATGATTGCGCTTTGCTGCTTTTTAGTAGCAGGTGTATCCGCACAAGAATTAAAAGCATCAAGTATACCAAAAGAGGTAAAATCTGCATTCTCAGCAAAGTATCCAGAATCTAGCAAATTTAAAGTTGGCTGGGAAAAGGAGAAAGCTAATTATGAAGCAAACTGGGGTGGTAAATCAGGCGAAGACAATACTGCTTTATTTACACCAACAGGCACTTTTATAGAACTTGTAAAAGCAATTCCTATTAATCAATTACCAGCAAAAGCCTTAGCCTATATTAAAAAAAATAGGGTGCATGTAAAAATTACTGAGGCTGGTTTAGTAACTGATGCAAGTGGAACAGTTACTTACGAAGCAGAAATGAAAGGCGGAAAAGAATTGGTATTTGATAAAGAGGGTAATTTTATAAAAGAAGCGTAAGTGATTCAAGCGGTTTTTAAAAGCTATCTCAAAACTTTGAGGTAGCTTTTTTTTGCTGCGGTTTATAGCCTTACCAACCAATTTAAATTTATAGCGGCGTAATTGTTGTTAATATACCCTAAACAACATTTATGCTATATGTTATCAACTAAAATAAAATGGAAACAACTAATAATAAAAAAATGGACAGCTTTATAACAGGCAAGCAAATGCTTAATAAAGTACCACAAATTACCCTGTATTTTTGGGTTATTAAAATCTTGTGTACAACAGTGGGCGAAACTGCAGCAGATTTTTTAAATACGAACCTCCATTTAGGGCTTAATGGAACGTCAATAATTATGGGTATTCTACTTATAATTGCTCTCATTTTTCAATTTAAATCATCTAAATATATTCCAAGTATTTATTGGCTTTCAGTGGTTTTAATAAGTATTGTTGGAACGCTAATAACAGATAATCTAACAGATAATTTGGGTGTTTCACTTCAATTAACAACAGCAGTTTTTGCTGGAATATTAGCAATAATATTTATCCTTTGGTATGTAACTGAAAAAACATTGTCAATACATAAAATTGATTCTCATGGTAGAGAAGCATTTTATTGGGTGGCCATTCTTTTTACTTTTGCGTTAGGCACAGCGGCTGGCGACCTCTTGGCAGAAAGTCTTAAATTGGGATACTTATTGTCGGCAGTAGTATTTGCAAGTGCAATTTTATTTGTTTGGGTATCTAATAAATATTTACACCTCAACACAGTTTTTGCATTTTGGACTGCCTATATTTTAACTCGACCATTGGGCGCTTCAATTGGTGATTATCTTTCTCAAGCTAAAGGCGATGGTGGATTAGGTCTTGGTACCGTAATTACAAGTGCAATTTTTCTTATTGCAATTTTATTTACCGTAATTTACTTAACTAATACAAAGAAAGATGTGTAAACGAGGGTATAATTAGTAGTATTTGGGCTAGGTGCCAACAATAAGTAAAATATTAATTATTAATCAATTTAACTAAAAAATTATTACGAAAACGATGTTAAGTAATAATAGATTATTTACAAGTATTGCCATCTTATAATTTTTAATTGACATATTTCGTTTTAAATTTTGGCTTGCAATAAATGTGTATTTTAATTTTCTATTTTATTTTATGAGTAATATAACCGCATTAGTTATTGGTGGCACAGGTGCTACTGGCAAGCAATTGGTAACACAATTATTAGCGAATTCGACTATTAGCACTGTAAAAGTGTTTGTACGAAAAGAAATGACAGATTTGCATCCCAAGTTGCAAAGTTTTGTAGTAGACTTTAATGCTATTGATACTTGGCAACATTTAATAACTGGCGATATGTTATTTAGTGTTATGGGTACTACTTTAAAACAAGCTGGTAGCAAAGCTGAGCAATACAAAGTAGATGTTACATATCAATACCAAGTGGCCAAGGCCGCCGCTACAAATGGTGTAGCAATTGCAGTATTGCTTTCATCTTTTGGTGCAAATGCTAGTTCGTCAATTTTTTATAGTAAAATAAAAGGTGAATTAGAATCCCTTTTTATCGCATTACCTTTTTCACATCTGCATATTTTTCAGCCAGGTATTTTAGAGCGCTTCACAAACGATGGTCGCGTATTTGAAAACATTGGGGTGAGCATGATAAAATGGCTAAATACTGTTGGTTTATTTCGCCATCAGGCACCATTACCTGTAACTGTTTTAGCTGAAAAAATGATAAAAGTGGCTTTAAACGAAACAACTAATAAAGTAACGTATTATCGGTTAAATGATATTTCTAATATCTAGTTCTCTAAAAAACTGGTTGAATAGTAGATCTTATGTTAGTTAAAAGCAAAATGATTTATTTAGACATAGTGGTTTGAGAAGTACTAGTATTTTTATTATCTAGTGAATATTTATAACGCTTTATGGCATTTACAATAGACTGTGCAATGGTTTCTTGCCCTTCTTTACTATTTAAATAGTCTTCTTCTTCTGGATTACTAATATAACCAGTTTCTACCAATACTGCTGGCATGGCTACTGCTTGTAATACCCAAATGCCTTTTTGCCTTTGTAAGGCTTGGCGATTTACGCGGCCAGCTTTTTCAAATTCATCTTCAATAGTTTCAGCCAATGATTTGCTTCTATCAAAATATAATCTTGTTCTTAGGTTAATGGCAGTCATTTCTTCTACAGAACCAATTGTAAAAGCTCTTACACTTTGTGCTGATGTACTGTCTATGTACAAACTCTGGTTTTCTCGCATGGCCAGCTGCTTATCATCATTTTTATGAGCCCCCCAAATGTAGGTTTCAGTGCCTTTTGCAAGGTTAGGGGTGTAGTAAGTACGATATTGTGGTACTTTAGTTGTACGCTTTTTTCTGCCTTTGCCCTTGGTTACTTTTTTGTAACCTATCAATTCACTATGACGAGTAGGATCTACACTGTTTGCATGGATGCACACAAATAAATCGCCTTTGGCTTGGTTAGCTATATTGGCTTTAGTTGGGGGCGAATGAAAAATATCGCTTTTGCGGGTAACTACTAATTCTATATCGGGCATTTGCTCTCGCAACAACTCTTCAAGTTTTAATGAAATAGCTAGGGCTACATTTTTTTCGTAAGAATAACGACCTTGTGCGCCACCATCTGCACCACCATGTCCTGGATCAATCACTATTTTTCTTAAACGCGATTTTTGAAGCGTATGATCGGTGGTTGTGAAAGATGTAACCAATATTACCATAAAGCTTAACAAAAACAACGCAGCGTATTTTCTTACAATCATATCTAAAAGGTTAAAGCATTTTAATTAGTATTTCATTTACCATTCAGCACCTATTTTTGCCAACATACCATTATGAACATACTAGGTAAAATTAACGTAAAAATGGGTGTGGCAATTGTGGTCATTCCCTGTTTGTTTATTTTAACATTGCAAGTAAAAGCTACAAGCCGCCATAAAAATATTTTTCTTAATACTAAAATAACATTAAGCGATACAATTCCTGCTAAAGTAAAGCCGCTTAACAAAATACTTAAGATAGATACGTCTATTAAAAAAACTCAGTTAGATACAAGTTTAGTTTTTAAAAAAGGTACCATTAATACCATCGATACATTATTTATTTCTAAAGATTCAATAGATACACCCATTAAATATAAGGCTTCCGATTCTGGGGTACTTATTATTCCTACAAAAGAATTTATATTGTATGGTAAAGCCAATGTAACCAATAAGGATGTAACGCTTGATGCCGCTACTATACAGTACGACCAAAGTACCCAAACTGTAAAAGCTTTTGGTGCTACAGATACTACTGGCAACCCTTACAGTAAACCAAACCTCACACAGGGTGATTTAAAAACCATCAGCGATTCTATTTTTTTTAATATGAAAACCTTTAAAGGGCTTACTAAAAACACATACCTGCAACAGGGTGAAATGTTTATTAATGCTCAGGTGATGAAGAAGATAAGTGCCACTGAATACTATGTTTTCCGTGGCAGGTTTACTACTTGTAATTTAGATACACCCCATTTTGCCATCCGCACACGTAAAATGAAGATGATAAGCAATAAATTAGCGGTAAGTGGTCCTGCCGCACCAGAGTTTGAGGGTGTACCAATACCTATTGGCATACCTTTTGGCATTTATCCATTGGTACAAGGTAGGCACTCGGGTATTTTGCCGCCTGCTTTTACTGCAAGTGAAGATTTTGGCTTGGGTTTAGAAGGGTTAGGATATTATAAAGTATTTAGTGAATATATTGATGTAATTACCCGTGTAAATATTTATTCCTATGGTGGTTGGACTTTAAACGTAAGTCCTAAATACCAAAAACGCTATCGGTTTAATGGTGGTTTAAACATTACGTTTCAAAATACTAAAGCATTAAATAGAAGCAATGGGTTTGGTAGCTCTAGTTTTTCAAAAGAAGAATTTAAATCCACAAAATCTTATAGTATTAACTGGCAGCATTCGCAAGACCCTAGAGTTAGGCCAGGTACTAATTTTTCTGCAAATGTCAATTTTGCTAGTAGCGCTTATAATAAAACTGTACTTAATAATCCTTTCCTCAACTTTCAAAACCAGTTAAGTTCTACCATTAACTATAGTAAAGATTTTAGAGGGAAAGCGAATTTATCTGTTTCTGCAAATCACAACCAAAACAATATTACCAAACTAGTTAACCTAAGCTTACCAAACATTGGTTTTAATGTTAATACATTTTATCCCTTTCTACGTAAAGAAAGTGTAGGTACTAGCAAATGGTACGAAAAGTTGGGTATTGGTTACAGTGGCACTTTTAGCAACCAAATATCTTATTACGATACGGCAGGTGTTACTTTTAAAAAATTGATTGATACAACCATGTGGACTGCCACCCATAATATCCCTATCAGTTTGGCTTTGCCAGCTTTAGGGCCAATTACCATTAGCCCAAGCATTTCATACTCTGAAAACTGGTTTGCTCAAAAAATTATTAAAAAGTGGGATCCTACAAAAGATACGCTAACCACAAGCATTACAAAAGGCTTATACCGTGCCAGCCAAATGAGTTTTGGTATTAGTGCCAGCACCAGAATTTTTGGCACCTATTTGTTTAAAAAATCTAAAAGTTTGGTGGCTATTCGTCATGAAATTAGGCCAACTATTGGCTTTAGCTATACACCAGATTTATCGAGCAAGTTTTTTTATACTACGCAAGTTGATAGTTTTGGGCATACAGCTAGGCTATCACAATTTGGCTCAGGTGGTTTTGGAGGTACCAATAGTGGTAGTATTAGTTTTGGGGTTGATAATTTATTGGAAGCTAAAGTGAAAGATAGAAAAGATTCAACTAAACCCAACGCCACAAAAAAGGTAAAATTGATTGATGGGTTTGGCTTTAATTCATCTTATGATTTATTGGCCGATAGTTTTGCTTTGAAGCCATTTCTGTTTAATGCAAGGAGTACTTTGTTTGAAATAGTAAATATTACCGCAGGGTTTACCCTAGATCCATATGCTATTGATAGTGTTGGGTTTAGGAAAAAAAATTATGCTTGGAGTGGTGGCAAATTTAATCTTGGTCGCATCACTAGTGGCAATATTGCATTATCAACCCAGTTTAAAAGCAAGCCAAAAGATGGTAAAAAAGATAAGGATCGGATACCTGTTGACCCCTTTTTAACCCCCGATGAACAACAACGACAACTGCAATATGCCCGTAGCAACCCTGCTGAATTTACCGACTTTAATATACCTTGGAGTTTAAGCTTAAATTACTCATTAAACTATACCAATCAACCAAATGCCAATTATAGAAGTGTAACACAAGTTACAAGTAGCCTTAGTTTTCAGGGCGACTTTAGCCTTACTGAAAAATGGAAGGTTGGTGGTAATGGTTATTACGACTTTAACTCTGGTAGGTTACAACAGTTTAGCATGTTTGTAACCCGCGAAATGCATTGTTGGCAACTGGCCATTAATATAAGCCCAATTGGCTTATACCGTTCATTTAATATTACCATTAGCCCTAAATCGGGTATATTAAGGGACTTGCGTATTAATAGAAGCAGAACTTTTTCTAACTATTAGAGGTAGTAATAATGGACGATTCTCGTAGCTGTAAGCCTTTCATTTGTAAATAAGCAGCTGATGTTACGCAAGTTTACTAACAATATTCGTCCTTTAGATTTGCGAGGAACAAAGCAATCTAACCACTTACTACAGATGAATTTTACTTCATTCTTCGGCATTTTAGATTGCTTCGTGCGTCGCAATAAAGGTGTTATTTAAAGAAACACGCTGTTTCACATACAAATGTGTATAAAGCTGCGTAATATCAGTAAACAACATCCTAAAGTGAGATACAACTATAGACTTACAAACTATTTAAATAGGTAATAATTTGCTCTAAGGTTTTCTTTTCGGGTAACATATTTAAAACATCACCATTAGTTACTGTGATGGCTTTGCTACCAAGGTAATAATTGGCATTAATTTTTGTGAGAGATACCAAAGTCGCTTCTGTACCAACTGGAATATTATAGGTAAAGAAGGTTTTAGTTACAGCATCATTTAGTAAACTAACTACTGTTTTTTTATTTTTAAACACCACAAATACGGCGGTATTTTTGTTAGTATAATTAGACGGAAGCACTACATTTAGTCGTGTTTTAGGTTGAAGGCTATCTGAAAAAAACGAACAGCCAATCCAACCTAATTTATTGGTAGTAAACTCGTAACCTAAAAGTGTGGAGGCGCTATTTCTCCAAAATTCTACTTTGCCATCAAATGATGGTAACCACGCAAAAATTGTATCTTGATTAAACCTAATAACAGACCCACTAAAAAACTTCATGTTACTACTGGTAAGAATGTCTTTTACTCTAATTTTTATCGGGTTATTTGGGGCCATCTTTATTTCTTGCCCATCTTTGCTTAGTTTAATATTTACATAATCACCTGCGTCTAACAAGCTAGTAACATTAGTGGTTGGGGATGCATATTTAATAAAATCGCCTTTTTTTCTAAGTAAGGTAATATCCATTTTAATTTTAGCACTAGTGGTTATTGCGGCGCCATTGGCATTGGTACAGGCATTGGCAAGTATCACCACTTGTAAACTGTCACCAAAAGTTAAGGTATTATCAACTAAGCTATTAAAGCTATCTGTAATGTTATCTTTTAAAATGTCTGGGATAATTACTTTCGTAATGGCAGAGAAATTAGTCCCATTGCTACTCCAAACAGTATCGTTTAATGCGTTGTTGTTGTAAGATACAAACTGATCAGACGTTTCTTTTGTGCAAGCAGTAATGGTAACTACTACAACCCACAACCACATAATATTTTGAGTGAATTTCTTCATATTAATATTGATACTTTAGTTAGTGGCAATGCTGCCTTTACTACTTATTTTGTAACGAATGCCAAACGATATACCTGCTGCATTAAATCGTTGGCTATAGCCTATTGTAGAATTGTTGGTGTTAGATAAGCCGTACCTAATATAAGGTTCAGCAAAAGCCTCCAAGTTAGTGCTAACCCTGCGAATAATGCTTACACCTGCATACAAACTAAGGTTAAGATTACTTTTGTAAAAGCCATTATTTTTTTTGGCACTTAATGGTATTAGTTGGTAAGATGTGTCTAGTGTTTCGCCACTGTACCACGATGATAGATTGGCAATTACGCCACCATTTATGGCAACTCGCCATTTATCATTACCACGTTCGAAACTTAGTAGTAACGGTATTTCTATACTTTTATATTTGTTATTTGTAATGCGTTTTCTATAACCAATTTGTTGTAATAACGATGTATCTCTAACTGTGGTGTCGCTAAGGCCACCACCACGTACAATGGTGCGAACAGTAACCACGCTAGTGTTAGTAATAATACTGTCAGACTTACTGGAAAATTGCTCGTTACGTTGTGTATATTGTAAGCCAGTTTTTAGCAATAAATTGTCGCTAATAGTTTTGCTTAACCTTAAGCCAACAGTAAAGCCACCATTCATTTTGGTAGTGCTGTCTATGCGTTTTAAATAGTCATTATTAACGCCATATGCATATACACTTTTCATGGTATAATCTGGTGAACCATAGGCTTCTAAATACCAAGTTGGTGGTTTGCTGTTAGGACAATCTAGGCCAAAAATTTGTTTGTTATTACTAAGTTGTAACGAGGTAGGATTTCGAGTTTCAAATCTAGAAATGTTTGTTAGCGATACCGTATTTTCTTTTGTAAAATGTCTAGTAAATTCATCACTAGTAACTTGCATTTGCGATGTAGCTAAGCTAATATCATTGCTATAAAGCGATTGATTAGAACCAATATTTTTTAAATATTTACTAGTATTAAACATTTTAAATTCGCTGCTTTGTAAAAATTGATTATCTAATTTGCCAGTAACTTTTGTAAAGCCGTTTAATTGTTGTTGCGTTATTGTTAATTTTGCATTAGTATTTGTTTTGCTATTTTCTAGGTTTAATGTAGTGATACTATCAGTATTTAGGCTTTTTTTAGTAATAATTGGTAATGTGTTGTTTGGTGCTATTTTTAGGTTATTCGTTTCAAGCTTCATCTCATTTTGCGAAGTAAAATTATTTTCTTTTTTATTATTTAGTAGTAAATAGGTACTACATATTAGTATAAGGCAGGCCGCAGCTAGCAAGTACCATCGCTTTTCTATCCACCAGATGGCAATAGGTTTTTTAGTATCTTTTTCTGCCACAATTTTGTCCCACAAGCCTTTTGGTATTGGGCTATTATGGTCGTAAAGCGTGGCTTTAACGTAGTTATCAAAATCTGGTTCTTTCATCATCACACAGCAATTTTTTCTAGTTGTAAAATTCGACTTTGTAGCATTTTTCTAGCTTTTACCAATTGGCTTCTACTGGTACTTGCTTGAATTTTAAGCATGCCTGCAATTTCATCGTGGGTATATCCTTCAATTACATTTAAGTTAAAAACAATTCTATATCCATCGGGTAATTGGTTGATTAGTTTCATCAATTCTTCTTGCCCTAAACTACTATAGGCGTAAGATGGTAGTTGCGGATCGTTATTATTATCGTCTTTTATTTCAGAAAAATGCAGTCTCTTTTTTTGTAGATGTTTTAAGGCAACATTCACCACAATTCGTCGCATCCACCCTTCAAACGACCCTTCAAATTTAAATTGATTAATGTGTTTAAAAATACGTACTAAGCCTTCTTGTAACATATCTTCCGCCTCCATATTATCGTTGGCATATCGTAAACAAATAGACATGAATTTACCTGCATATTTATCAAACAATATACGCTGACAAGTAGAATTGTCATTTACACAACCTTTAATAAGTTCGTGTTCTGTCAATGGATATAGCGGTTTAAGTATGTACACAAATGTTTATAGATGCTCCACTAGCTATTAGTGCTGCCTATGTTTTTTCGCAATTCCATAATGAAGTTAAAAAGAACCTTCCAATAATGGGTAAATTGCATCATAAATAAATATTGCTTTCACCAAATTGCAACATAGCCAATATCGTTTTTCAACGTGCCTATCTGTATATGTGGTAAATTTAAAAAATATGATAGAACGATTTGACGTATTAATTATAGGTGGCGGTCCCATTGGGTTGGCGTGTGGTATAGCTGCAAAAGATGCAGGTTTAAGCTATATAATAATTGAAAAAGGTTGCCTTACAAATAGTTTGTACAAATATCCAGTAAACATGACCTTTTTTTCTACTGCCGAAAAACTTGAAATTGGTAATGTACCTTTTATGAGTTTAAATGCCAAACCAACTAGGGCAGAAGCTATTGAATATTACCGTAGAGTAACACAATTGCACCAACTTAGAATTAATCTGTTTGAAGATGTTGAAAAAACAGAACGTCTTAACGATGGCACTTTTATGATTACTACTACAAAAAAGCAATACTTAGCTAAAAATATTATTCTTTCAACTGGTTTTTATGATATTCCTGTAATGCTAAATGTGCCTGGTGAAGATTTACCAAAAGTATCTCACTATTACAACGACCCACACTATTATGCATTTCAAAATTTGGTAGTAGTTGGTGCTAATAACTCTGCTGTTGATGTGGCTTTAGAAACTTGGCGCAAAAGCGCTAATGTAACCATGGTTATTAAAGATACAGCAATTGGCGAAAGAGTAAAATATTGGGCTAGACCAGATATTATTAACCGTATAAAAGAAGGTAGTATAAATGCTTACTTTAATTCCGCTGTAGTAGCTATTACAGATGATGCAGTAACAATAAAAACCCCAAATGGCGAAGTCACCATTGCTAATGATTTTGTATTGGCAATGACGGGCTATAAACCAAATTTTTCAATACTTGAAAATCTTGGTATTTCTCTAAGCAATGACGCTATAAGACAGCCTGTTTATAATGCTGAGACAATGCAAACTAATCAGCCTAATATTTACCTTGCAGGTGTAGTTTGTGGTGGTATGAATACCCATAAATGGTTTATTGAAAACTCAAGAGTTCATGCAGATATGATAGTAGCTAATATTTTGAAAAACTAATTTAAAAGTTTGATCTTATAGAAGTTAGGATTAATAAATGCTTTGATGCCTTTATTTAACTTTGTGTTGCTTTTTTAGTATATTTCGTAGTAAACTTTTCGTTATAGGCACTTAAAACCTCAAAGATTTATTTGCTATAACTTTAATACTTTCGTAGCAATCATCTGACTTTTAAAATCAATAATATTTATGGGCTTCTTTGATAAATTATTTGGCAAAAATGAAAAAGAAAGTTTAGATGTAGGCTTACAAAAAACCAAAGAAGGCTTCTTATCAAAAATTACCAAAGCCATTGCTGGTAAAACTACGGTAGATGAAGAAGTACTGGATAATTTAGAAGACGCGTTGGTAAGTGCAGATGTTGGAATAGAAACTACGGTTGCTATAATTAATCGCATTGAAGCTCGTGTTGCACAAGATAAATACATTAATACCAGCGAGCTAAATACCATCCTTAAACAAGAAATTGAGGCCGTTTTAGTAGATGCCGATGATGTGTCGTACAAAAATTTTAATATTCCCGAAGGACACAAACCCTATGTAATTTTAGTGGTAGGTGTAAATGGTGTTGGCAAAACTACCACTATTGGCAAATTGGCCTACAATTACAAAAAAGCTGGGCACAATGTAATTCTTGGTGCTGCCGATACGTTTCGTGCTGCTGCGGTAGATCAACTAACCATTTGGAGCGAACGTGTGGGTGTGCCCATTGTAAAGCAAACCATGGGTAGCGACCCAAGTGCTGTAGCTTTTGACACCGTACAAAGCGCCGTTGCAAAAGGTAGCGATATTGTAATAATTGATACTGCAGGTAGGCTGCACAACAAGGCTTATTTAATGGATGAACTAACTAAAATTAAGCGTGTAATAAAAAAGGTTTTACCAACTGCACCACACGAGGTGATGTTGGTATTAGATGGTTCAACTGGGCAAAATGCAATTGAACAAGCAAGGCATTTTACAGCAGCAACAGCTGTAACATCATTAACCATTACAAAACTAGACGGTACAGCAAAAGGTGGTGTTGTTTTGGCAATTGCCAATCAATTTAAAATACCAGTAAAATTTATTGGTGTTGGCGAAAAAATTAGTGACTTATTAATATTTGATAAACATGAATTTGTAGATAGTCTTTTTAAACTGTGATAATTTAATATACCATTGTAAAATGATAGCCTAGCGTGTAAACGTTAGGCTTTTTTATGCAATAATAAATTAAACTAAAAAAATAGTTAGTTAACTAATAAATTAGTTTGTATGTTTGCATTAACTAAAAAAATAGTTATAATGATAAAGCCATTAACCAAAGCTGAGGAGCAGATAATGCAGACCCTCTGGAAATTAGAAACTGCTTTTTTAAAAGATATTTTAGAGGTTCAGCCCGAGCCAAAACCGCATAGCAATACGGTTGCAACCATTGTAAAAATTTTGGTTGACAAAGGATTTGTTGGCGTAAATATAATGGGAAGAGTACACCAATATTATCCGTTAGTTTCAAAGCAAGATTACTCAAGCAATAGTATTGGGACTTTGGTAGAAAGCTATTTTGAGGGATCGTTTAGCGATGTAGTATCTTTTATGGTACAACAAAAACAGTTAAGCGTAAAAGAGCTTGAGTTACTACTACAACAAATTAAAAACCCTAAAAAATAATACCATGCTTACAGTTGCTTACTACTT
>JBBQLL010000052.1:0-17762 GCA_038327865.1 Chitinophagales bacterium
TTAGTATTTTTGTCTAAATTAGTTAGTTATGAAGATTACGAATTTCTTTATTCGGTATGCAGACGAGCAAAATTGCCAATTATTTTTTAAGTATAAAAGAGAGTTGGCTGGTATTAGTTGCTGTCGTTGTGGTTCATTACATCTTTCTTGGATAGAGAAAGAAAGCCGTTGGCGTTGTAAGGAATGTAAACATGCAACAGGCTTAAAGCAAGGCACAGTTATGGAAAATTCAAATCTTGGTTACCGTTGTTGGTTATGGGGCTTGTATTTAATGAGCCTTACCAAAAAAGGATTTTCAGCCTTAGAAATGCAACGGTTAATAGGGCATAAACGCTACGAACCAATTTGGCTGATGATGCAAAAAATAAGGATTGTCATGGGCAATAGAGATGATCAATATCGTTTAGACGGATTTATAGAAATGGATGAAGGCTTTTTTGAAGGGCATCGCAAAACCGAAACAGATGTTATTACAGGCAATTTACCAAAAGAACTGGATAGGCAAGTAAAAGCAATTGTTGCTGTATCAGTAACACCAGTTGCCGATAAAGAACAAACAGAACACCAACCCAAAAGTAAGGCTGGCTTTGTGAAGATGAATGTAGTAAGCAGTTTAGCTACAGATGAAGTAAATTGTGAAGCAGCTAAAATGGTTCAAAAGTCTGCTACGGTTATTACGGACGGTAGGCCTTGCTACAAAAAGCTACAAAGCATTTGTAACAAGCATGAAGCCATCATAGTAAAAAATAAAACGAAAGTATCAAAAGTTTTTCCTTGGGTACATATAGCCATTAGTAACGCTAAAAAGAAAATATTAGGGCTTCATCATCAAGTTAAAAAGGCGTACATGCAGAACTACCTCAATGAATTTTGTTACAAGTTTAATAGAAGGTACTTATGCGACAAACTATTTGATAGACTGGTTATAGCCGCCTTAGAAAACCCTTGGTACAGACCTAAACCAAATTGCGGATAGTCATTCGTTGTTACATATTTGACCAATAACGACCAATGAAAGCTGTTGGTGAAAGTAACACCAATAGGGACGGGGAAATATTTACTTTGTTGATTAGAACACACAACAGCGGCTCCAAAAAATTGCATTGACGCATGTTTATAAAACCGCACATTTTGTATTCTTTAACATGAAAATATTGGTATACATTTGAGTAAGCAACATAGTTATGAACCAGTTTCAATTTATAATTGCATTTACATTAATTAATTTTTCTAGTTTATGCCAAAAAAAAGATACTATTTTTTTGGAACGAAATACTTATTTTGATAAAGCAAATAATTATACAATTTACAATGTAATTTATATTGACAGTAGCTATACTAGCGGTGGACATAAATCTTTAATAGACTTTGGTTTTAGCAAATTTGACTCCACGACTTACTTTGAAGAACTGAAAGGACTGAAGAAAGACAATCTTAAAACACATTATACAGATAAAAAATTTTCAAAAAAATGGATAGCACTCTATCAATATAAAGGTGAATTTTATACATATCATCCTTCCGAATTTGGTAATCGTTACAAATTCCAAATTACTGATACAACAACTATGGACTTTACAATGGAAGGACCAGAACCAAGTGTACTATTAGCGGTACGACAAATGGATTCAAATAAATTCGAGTTTACAAGAAAAAATTATTGGCAAGGACATAAATTAACAATTACCATTATTGACACAGCAAAAGGAATTGCAATATTTGAATTTAGCCCAACTAAATATATTCCTCATGTTCACAAGCAATTGATGGTTAGTGCAGAGAAAGCTCATTTGTTTAAAACAATTGTAAACTATTGCAAGACTGATAAAGTGCCTGAATTTGAATTTGAAAAAGTAAATTTTGAACGACTTGAGAAGATTGACAACAGGCAACATTAAGTATGGCGATAATTAGGCTGGCTAAATCAAAAATCATAGGTTACAAATTCTACTAAACATTTTCAGTCTCACAACAGCAATTAAGCTTCTAAAACCTTGATAGTTGATTTGTCAACGAGCCACTAGAAAAATTTACTTCCTTACTCTGTGTTTTAAAACCTAGTGGTTAGATAAAAGCCGAATAAAGTATCTAACCGTACAAGTGAGTGACACAACATAAGCATCATAGTAGTACTAAGCTGGTAAAAAAATACTTCTTACTTAAAATTGGCGTGGTTTGTAAAGGGTTGTATATTCATCGTTCATATAAAATACTGTACATGAGAAAATTAGTTTTAGCTGCCATAGCAGCAATGCCTTTGTTGTTACAAGCCCAATTATTTGATAAAAACGTAGCTGCTGTTAACGATTCGGTAATTGCTTGGCGTAGGCATTTTCACCAGTTTCCAGAACTATCTAACCGCGAATACAATACAGGAAAATATATAGCCGACTACCTTACCAAGCTTGGGCTTGAGGTGAAGTTTCCCGTGGCAAAAACTGGTGTTGTTGCCATTTTAAAAGGTGGCAAACTTGGGCCAGTGGTAGCACTGCGTGCAGATATTGATGCGTTGCCTGTGGTAGAACGAGTTAAAATTCCATTTGCCTCTAAAGTGATGGGTGAATATGCTGGGCAAAAAGTTGGGGTGATGCACGCTTGCGGGCACGATTCGCACACAGCGATACTAATGGGCACTGCAACGGTGCTAAAACAACTACAAAAAGAAGTAGCAGGTACGGTTGTGTTTTTATTTCAACCAGCGGAAGAAGGAAGTCCGGCAGGGGAAGAAGGTGGTGCACCATTGATGATAAAAGAGGGTGCAATGGACAACCCAAAAGTAGATGCAGTATTTGGATTACATATTAATTCTCAAACAGAAATTGGCACAATAAAATATAAATCTGGTGCGACTATGGCCTCAAGCGATTGGTTTACAGTTAAGGTAAAAGGTAAGCAAAGTCATGGCTCGCAACCATGGAGTGGTATTGACCCAATAGTGGTTGCATCGCAGATTATTACTGGGTTTCAAACAATTGTCAGCAGACAATCTGAGCTAACAAAAGCACCTGTTGTAATTACCGTTGGGGTGATAAAAAGTGGTATTAGAAGCAATATTATTCCTGAAGATTTATTGATGGAAGGAACGATAAGAACATTGGATAGTAAGATGCAAAAAGATGTGCATGAACGCATGACATTAACCGCTACAAAAATTGCGGAAGCAAGTGGTGCTACTGCGGAAGTAATGATTGATACAAAAACATTGGTAACGTACAATAACCCTGCATTGGTAAAAATGATGTTGCCAAGCTTAGAAGCTGCTGCTGGTAAGGATAAAGTGCTTGAAAGCGACTGGACAACCGGTGCAGAAGACTTTAGTTTTTATGGTGAAAAAGCTCCTGCATTTTTCTTCTTTTTGGGTGGTATGCCAAAAGGTGGCGACCCTGCAAAAGCTGCCCCACACCACACACCAGATTTTTATATTGACGATAGTATGTTAAATGTGGGTGTTAAAGCATTTTGCCAAATAGTTTTTGATTATGCGAGGTTGAAGAAATAGGTTTTTTACCACATAGACACAATAGACACATAGAAGGCCAAAGAATTTTTCGCAACGCTTTTCTATAATGGTTGAAGAAATAGGTTTTTTACCACATAGACACAATAGACACATAGCTAATTATTACAGCTTCCTTTTCTATGTTAATAATGTGTTTATGTGGTAATTTTTTCTTTAATCTACTGTAAATTCTTCCCAAACTTTTACCAGTTCTACCAGCATGGTTACTGCAAGTTGCATATCCCTTACTCCAATCCATTCGTGCCTACTATGAATGGCTTGCATTCCTGTAAATAAATTAGGGCAAGGTAACCCCATGAAACTTAATCTACTACCATCAGTGCCACCACGAATAGGCTCTTTTACTGGTGTTAAACCAATACGTTTATAAGCCTCTACTGCATAAGTAATAACTTGTGGGTACTGGTCTAAAACTTCCTTCATATTGCGATATTGTTCCTGCACAGTAAATTCCATTGTTGCTTTAGGATGATTGGCTACAATACTTACTGCTATTGCTTCTAGCCTATCTTCATACACTTTTAAATTAGCGGTTTCAAAGTCACGGATTATAAACTGAATACTACCTTTTTCTGCCAACCCATTTATAGCAACTGGGTGTACAAAACCTTGCCTATCAGATGTTGTTTCAGGGCTCCATTCTGTTGTTGGCAAAGCAGCCGCAATTTCACTAACAATTTTAATAGCATTTACCAATGTATTTTTTGCATAACCAGGGTGAGCAATAACACCATTTACAGTAATTGTAACACCGTCTGCACTAAAGGTTTCATCTTCTAAAGTTGCCAGTTCGCCACCATCTAGCGTGTAGCCGAAATCGGCACCTAATTTTTGCATATCTAACTTTGCTGTGCCCTGCCCAACTTCTTCATCTGGTGTAAATAAAATTTTAATAGTGCCGTGCTTTATCTCTGGGTGAAGCATCAGATAATTACAAAAATCCATTATTTCGGCAACACCCGCTTTGTCATCGCTGCCAAGTAAGGTTAAGCCGCTTGCAGTAATAATATCGCTGCCAATATGTTGCTGTAAATAAGGATATTTTACAGGACTAATAATTTGTGTTGCATCATCTGGCAAAACAATATCCCTACCATTATAAGCCTTATGCAGCAAGGGTTTTACATTTGTACCACTACAATCTGGCGCAGTATCTACATGGCTACAGAAACAAATTATAGGCACTTGCTTTTTGGTATTTGAAGGGATGGTGGCATATACATAACCAAACGCATCAGTATGAGCATCTACTAAACCCATTGCCAATAATTCTTGTGCCAGTAACTGCGATAAATCTTTTTGTTTTTCGGTTGATGGCTGTGTATTACTTTCTGGATTGCTTTGGGTATCAATTTTTACATAACGCAAAAATTTTTCAACCACAGTAAAATTGTATTGTTGTAACATAGTTGTATTTTGCTCACAATTTATAACTCTATAATGGAAACAACCCCTAACAACGGTCCCACAATTTCAAATGGCATATTAAGAGCTTTATTTTATTTAATTACAGGGTTTATGGTATGCGGCATTACATAATTAGCGAATGCAAATAATACTTAAAAACCTAAACAAGACATAAATAAATGATAGATCATTAATTACCCAAAAAAGCCGCCAATGTTTATCGTTTGGCGGCTTTGCTTTCTATTAAATATATTTAATAAGCCCTTGCAAATAGTACTCTTTGTGTAGATGGATTTCCAGTTAAAATGCATTTACCATCTTCTAACGAATTGTTTAAAGGTATACAACGAATAGTAGCTTTCGTAAGGTCTTTAATTTTCTCTTCAGTTTCTGCTGTTCCATCCCAATGTGCAGAGATAAAACCAGTTTTAGTATCTAATAATGCTACAAAGTCTTCCCAATAATCAGCGGTTGTAATATGCTCATCACGGTACGCCAATGCCTTATTAAACATGTGCAACTGAATTTCTTCAAGCAATGTTTGTATGTAAAAAGATATGCCATCAATACCAACCGTCATTTTAGCTTTGGTATCTCTTCTAGCAATTTCTACCACATTGTTTTCCAAATCTCGAGCACCAATAGCCAAACGTACTGGCACACCCTGCATCTCATATTGCGCAAATTTCCAACCTGGTCTGTTATTATCGTTGTCATCATATTTTACACGAATGCCAAGGTTTTTTAACTGCTCTACAATTGTTTTCACTTTATGATTTATCATTGCTTTTTGCTCATCACCTTTATAGATAGGTACAATTACCACTTGCAATGGTGCAATACGTGGCGGTAAAATCAAGCCATCATCATCGCTATGAGCCATTACCAAACCACCTATTAAACGTGTACTTACACCCCAACTGGTACCCCATACATAGTCTAATTTATTTTCTTTATCACTAAATTTTACATCAAAAGCTTTTGCAAAGTTTTGCCCAAGAAAATGTGATGTACCAGCTTGTAATGCTTTACCATCTTGCATTAGTGCTTCTATACAATAGGTTTCTTCTGCACCTGCAAAGCGTTCATTTGATGATTTGATACCTTTAATTACTGGCAATGCCATATAATTTTCAGCAAAATCTGCATATACATGTAGCATCTTTTCTGATTCAACCATTGCTTCATCTTTTGTAGCATGTGCAGTGTGCCCCTCTTGCCACAAAAACTCTGCGGTACGCAGAAATAAACGGGTTCGCATTTCCCAACGTACCACATTTGCCCATTGATTTACCAATATTGGCAAGTCTCGGTACGATTGTATCCAACTTTTGTACGTACTCCAAATAATGGCTTCGCTTGTAGGACGAATAACTAATTCTTCTTCCAATTTCGCCTCTGGATCTACCATTAATTTACCTTTGTTATTAGGGTCTGCCTTTAAGCGATAATGCGTAACTACCGCACATTCTTTAGCAAAACCTTCTGCATTTTTTTCTTCGGCTTCAAACAGACTTTTTGGCACAAGCAATGGAAAATAAGCGTTCTGATGTCCAGTATCTTTAAACATTTTGTCTAATACATCTCTCATGTTTTCCCAAAGGCCAAAACCGTAGGGTTTTATTACCATACACCCACGTACAGCACTGTAATCTGCCAAGCCACCTTTTATAACCAAATCGTTATACCATTGAGAATAATCCTGTGCTCGTGACGTAATTTCTTTGCTCATTAATTCTTTGTATTTTTCTTAACTAAATAATTTTATAACAAACGTTGTATGGCAAAATTTTTGCTATTATTAGTTGACGTCGTTGCCGCGGTAAAAGTAGTAACTTCACATTATCTAAAAGCTAAAACCTGCCCACCATGAAAAGTACCTATTTACTTGTTGGTTTTACATCAGCCTTATTATTTTCTGGCTGTGCTGGCGTGTATCAAACACAACAAACCCCAGACGATCTTTACTATTCACCTACCAATGTAACACCGAAAGAGAAGGATATTGTTTCTAATAATAACGATAATGATGCTAAATATGAAGAATATATTAGTAGTAGTGATGATCGCTATTTGCGCATGAAAGTAGCCAACCACAACCGTTGGGATGCCATTGATGATTATAGCTATTGGAACGATAGTCGTTTTGATTTTTACGGGTATAATTATTACAACAATTTCTATGGCAATAGTTATTATAATAATTGGTCATTTTATCCTGGCTCTAATTTTGGTTACAATAATTTTTACAGCTACGGTTACAACCCTTACTCATTTGGTTACAACAATAATTACAATCCTTATTATAATTTCTATGGTGGCTATTACAATCCCCATGGTTATGGCTCTGGCTATACGATACAGGATAATGCTGGGCCTAGAAGATATAGTAGCGGTAGTAATGTAGCTTCTTACAGAAATAACAATTACAATAACTTAAATACTGCACAGCCTAGCAGAAGCAATAATGCAAACGGCAATTCTTTTGGTAATTTAATGCGTAGAGTAATTGCACCACCAACCAATAGCTCATCTGGCACACCGTCTACAACTGTAGATAGGCCAGTAAGAACTTTTTCGCCAACTGGTTCAGCGCCAAATTCTAATACTGGTGGATCAAGTGGCGGATTTGGAAGCACAGGCAGCAGCAGCGGAACCTCAAGAAAACCAAGAGGGTAAATTGTCTGAACCATGATTTATGAGATTTAAGTGATTAAATGACTGATGAGTTATAGAAGTCATTTTTGCCCAACTAACAATCATTTCAATCATAGTTATTATGAAAAATTATATACTTACTATTTCTCTTTTTATAAGCATAGCATCCTATGCGCAAGTGCCAGATGATGCGTTAAAATTATCTTGGTTTACAGCCAATGGTACTGCCAGAAATATTGCTATTGGTAGTGTAATGGGTAGCCTTGGTGGCGATATTTCTGCGGCTAATATAAACCCCGCTGGTTTAGGATTGTACAAAACCAATGAGTTTGTTTTTAGCCCTGGTGTATTTAATTTCAACAATAATTTAAAATATCGCGGCACAGATACAAGTACTACCAAAAGTGGTTTTAGTTATGGCCCAATTGGTTTTGTTTTTGGCAAAGCCGCAGAATCTAGATACAGTAAATTTACAAGTAGTGCTTTTTCAATCTCAGTCAATCAATTGGCTAGTTACAATAATCGTGTTCAATATAAAGGGTTTAATAATTTTAGTTCATTTTCCGAGCAATATTTAGAAGAATTGGTAAGAGATAAAGCTGATACAAACGCAGCTTTAAGTAATTATATTTTTGGTTCATCGTTGGCTTTTAGAACTTATTTAATTGATACTATTCGTGGTGCAAATGGCAGTGTTACTGGTTACCAAAGCTTAGTACCAATTACTTCTGGCATCAACCAGAATTACGATGCTACAACAAAAGGTGGCTATCATGAAATTGCTTTAGGTCTTGCAGGTAATATTCAAGATAGGTTATATATTGGTGGTAGCCTTGTTATACCTATTGTTAGTTATAGACGAGACTTTGTTTTTACAGAAAAAGATGCAACTAACAATCCCAATAACCAATTTGCAAGCTTTACTTACAGCGAGCAATTTCAATCAAATGGTGTAGGTTTAGGTGCTAAGTTGGGATTAATTTATAAACCACAAGATTCTTGGCGCCTTGGCTTTGCGTTTCATACGCCTCAAATTATCACTTTTACCGATAAAATACGTAGCAGTTTAATTACCAATACCGAAAGTTATGCAGGCACTGTTAAAGTAACAAGTGATGAATTGAACAATGGTAATGCAGGTGAAAGAAAATACAATGTATCTACACCATATCGTGCAATTGGTAGCGTTAGTTATGTATTTAAAGAAGTAAAAGATGTACGTAAACAAAATGGTTTTATTAGTGCAGATGTTGAATTTGTAAATTATAAAGGAGCAAGATTTAGGGTACAAAATGCACAAGACGATAACAAAACTGCTTATTTAGATAAGGTAAATGATGGTGTTAAAAACTATTTTAAAGGCAACTTTAACTTTAAAGTAGGAGGCGAGTTAAAGTTTAATGTATTTGCTGTAAGGCTTGGTACGGCTTATTTTGGAAGCCCTTACGCAGATGACCAAATAGCAGCTAGTAAGGTGCTAGCAACAGGTGGCATTGGTTATAGAAATAAAGGTATGTTTATAGACCTTGGTTATGCTCATACGTTTGTAAAAGATGTGAACTTTCCATACAGATTAAACGATGTTGCTAATACGTACGCTACACAAACTGGTAGTACCAACAATATTGTATTGACACTTGGTTTTAAATGGTAGTAGTTTAACAAAAAAAAGAGTACTAAAACTACATAGGTTGTAGCATTTGTAGTTGTTGGTCATTAGGCGCAACAACTGCGAATGAGTGCGATGAGATGTACATCCCAACAAGTGCAAAACTCAAGTTAGTAAAAAGCTTCCGATTATTTTTTGGCAAACGTTATATTGGGCTGTAAGTTTCAGTCTGCCAATATATTAGTAGTTACAAAACTTTCGAATTAATTGTCTCAAACAAAAATCTACTCATTAGATTTATACCATATTCGAACATTGCTTCAATTTTTCTGTTTCAGTTATTTCGATTTACAAACTTACTCACTTTGTCTTAAATCTTAATGCATAATGGACAAATTAAAACTAGCTTTCTTGGCTATGGATAATGCCAAAGAAGGAATTACCATCAGTGATGCAAGAGTACCTGATTATCCATTAATTTTTGTTAGCAAAGGGTTTTCAAGAATGACAGGTTATACCTACGAGGAAGCTGTTGGTGGTAATTGCCGTTACCTCCAGGGCGCAAAAACTGACCCAGATTCAATAAAAGCAATAAGCGCAGCTATACGAGGCAATACCCCTATACAAGTGGAGTTGCTTAATTATCGAAAAAATGGTGAACCTTTTTGGAACTATCTCTATATTACGCCTATTTTTAATGACCAAAAAGAACTTACCCACTATATTGGCATACAAGATGATATAACTGAAATAAAGAAAAAAAGACTTGATAAACAAAATATTGAAAGAGAGAAACTTATTGTAAAAACTATGCTTATAGCCGAGAAAAAAGAGCGCCATCGTGTAGGTATGGAACTGCATGATAACATTAGCCAGATGCTAACTAGCGTGAAGCTTTACCTTGCTATGGCAGGAAAAGAGCTGCATAGTAAGATGAACCCACTTAAAATAGCCGTAGATATTTTAAATGAAACCATAGAAGAAGTACGAGCACTCTCTAGAAAATTGGTAACTCCAGGTTTATATGAAAAAGGCTTGGTTGTTATTTTGTCGAAACTGATGACAAATACACAAGCAGTTGTTGACTTTACACTCGAGTTTACAGCCGAGGGATATTTACCAGAATTACTTTCAGACATTCAGGAACTTATTATATTTCGAGTAGTGCAGGAACAGCTTAATAACATTATTAAATATTCAAAAGCAACAGAGGTTAGCGTCAAACTCTTTATACTTAATAAAAAATGTTGCCTTCACATTACAGATAATGGCATTGGTTTCAATACAGAAGCCATACATACAGGTATTGGGTTAAGCAACATGCGTACGAGGATAGAAGCTGTGAAAGGCAATCTGAGACTAACGTCTATTCTTGGAAAGGGAACCGACCTATTTGCCGAAATTGGTCTAATGGCATAAATGGCTATTTATTAGATACTGGTTAAACCACTTCACTTTTTTATCCACTTACGAGAAAAAACAGTTACAAACTGGTTTATTTAATAGAATATAGGTCAATTTTTAATGGGTAATCAAGCTAGTGAAGAAAGTACTTTTTACCATCCTTAAAGTGTCTTATATATATTTATGTATTAGCACATTTTACTACTTTTGTGCAACATCCTTACAGTATAAAGTTATATACATATTATGCTATTTTTACAAGTAATATGCTAATAATAGTAGACTTCACCCAAAAAAGCGTAGTAGTTCTTATGTATATTTAAGTATTTATACCTTTTGGTTCTTCGCATGAAATCTATGCTACGATAAAAGCTGCAGAGCGAGAAAAACGTACAAGAGAGTGACACAACCGAAGCTAAATAGTACTGCAAATGCTGGTTACCCAAAAAACAATATTTAGCAGATTTTCCTTCGTCAGAATGACATAGAAATACGTAGTATTCTTTACATCTTTAGTTTCTTTGCGTAAAATAAAATACTACAAATACTTTCCTGTATAACTCGCTTTCACTTTTTTCAAATCTTTAGGCACGCCGGCGAATACCAAACTTCCACCAGCATCACCAGCTTCGGGGCCAAGGTCAATTACCCAATCGGCACTTTTAATTACATCGGTATTGTGTTCTATTACCAATAAACTATGTCCTTGTTCTATCAACGCATTAAAAGATGCCAATAGTTTTTTAATGTCGTGAAAATGAAGCCCCGTAGTAGGTTCATCAAAAATGAAAAGAATGTGACCAACACCTTTGCCTTTACCTAAGAAGGACGCTAGCTTCACCCGTTGTGCTTCACCGCCACTTAGCGTGTTAGAACTTTGCCCAAGCTTTACGTAACCTAAGCCTACATCTTGCAAAGGCTGTATGGCTTTGGACAATCCTTTTTCGTCTTTAAAAAACGCAATGGCTTCATCTACACTCATTTCAAGCACATCAAAAATACTTTTGCTTTTGTAGGTTACTTCTATCACTTCTTCTTTAAAACGCTTGCCACCACACACTTCGCAGGTTAAGTGTACATCTGCTAAAAACTGCATTTCTACAATTTGCTCACCCTCACCTTTACAAGCATCGCAACGGCCACCATCTACATTAAACGAAAAATGTTTGGGTAAAAACCCACGTATTTTAGAGAGTGGTTGTTTTGAATAGAGTTCTCGTATTTCGTCATACGCTTTTATGTAAGTAATGGGGTTACTGCGTGATGATTTACCAATAGGATTTTGGTCTATCATTTCTATTTGGCCAATATAATCCATATCACCAGTTAAGGCTTTGTGCAAGCCTACTTTCTCTGCTGCTTCACCTTTTAATTTCTGCAAAGCAGGATACAAAATTTGCTTTACTAAAGTTGTTTTACCGCTACCACTTACACCTGTAATTACACATAACACATCTAACGGAAACTGCACGGTAATATCTTTTAAATTGTTCTGCCTAGCCCCTTCAATGGTAATACTTCTGTTCCATTTACGTAGCGTTTTGGGCACTTCAATACTTAGTTCGCCTTTTAAATATTTGCCAGTTAAACTTTTAGGATTATCAATCAATTCTCGGTAGTTACCCGCAGCAACTACCTCACCACCAAGGTGTGACGCCAATGGCCCCATATCTATTACATAATCTGCCTCACGCATTATCATTTCATCGTGTTCAACTACCACAACCGTATTGCCTAATGCTTTTAGCGATTGTAACACGCCAATTAACTTCTCAGTATCTCTTGAATGTAAGCCAATAGACGGCTCATCGAGAATGTATAATGAGTTGGTTAAATTGCTGCCAAGGCTGCGTGTTAGTTGTATGCGTTGGCTTTCGCCACCACTTAAACTATTGGCTAATCGATTGAGGGTTAAATAGCCCAAACCCACGTCTATTAAGGTTTGTAAGCGTTGATGCACTTCTATTAAAATACGTTTTGCTACTTGTGCATCATGTTCGGTTAACTGTATTTTATCAAACCATACTTTTAGGTCTTTTACTTGCATTTGGCACAGTTCGCCAATATGCTTTTTATGCACTTTTACATACAAAGCTTCTTTGCGCAAGCGATAGCCTTCGCAATCTGGGCATTTGGTTCTGCCTCTGTATCTGCTTAGCAACACACGGTATTGTACTTTGTATAAATTGGCTTCTACTTCTTTAAAAAAATCGTCAATACCTTGCACATATTTGGCACCTTTCCAAAGCAATTGGTACTGCTCTTTTGTAAGATCCATAATGGGTTTGTGAATAGGAAAATCTATGGCTGCAGCACCACGAATAAAAGCCACTTTCCACTCACTCAACTTCTCACCACGCCAAGGTGCCACGGCATTTTCGTACACACTTAATCGCTTATCCGGAATTACCAAATCTTCATCAATACCCAATACTAAACTAAAGCCTTCGCAAGTTGGGCAAGCGCCATAGGGGTTATTAAACGAGAATAAATTGGGCACGGGTTCTTCAAACAGAATACCATCTAACTCAAATTTATTACTAAAATGTAGCGGTTTTGCACCATCAATTTCTACATACATATCGCCTTCACCTTCGTAAAAAGCTGTGCCAATAGAATCGCTTAAGCGGTGTAAATCATCTTCATCAAACTCTTTGGCAACAATTCTATCTATTAAAATAAAAGTTGACAGTTGACTGTTGGTAGTTACGAGTTTTTTAGCTAAATCTTTATCTGGTAATTCGAGTAATTCTTCAATCCGCAAAATCTCAGTTGACAGTTGCGGGTTGACGGTTGACGTAAGGTACATTCTACTAAAACCCTTTGCCATCAATATGTTCAGCTCTTCTCTTGCCTCACGGTTGGCATGTTGCTTAAAAGGTACAATTACCACTATTTTACTACCATGTGGCAATAGTTTTAGCTCGTTTACCACATCGTTTACATCATCTTTTTTTACTTCTTTACCGCTAATTGGCGATATGGTATGTCCAGCCCTAGCATACAACAACCGCAAATAATCGTATATCTCCGTCATGCTACCAACGGTGCTACGTGGTGTGCGGGTAACTACTTTTTGTTCTATAGCAATGGCAGGGCATAGGCCTTTGATATAGTCAACATCTGGCTTTACCATACGAGCCATAAACTGCCTAGCATACGCACTTAAACTTTCTGCGTAGCGTCTTTGGCCTTCGGCAAATAAGGTATCGATGGTTAGTGACGATTTACCACTACCACTTACACCAGTAACCACAATAAATTGGTTGCGAGGAAACTCAACTGTAACGTTTTTTAAATTGTGCGTTCTTGCGCCTTTTACTAAAATATTATTATTAGATGCGGTTGCTTCAATAGCATTCACTACTTCTATGGTTGCTTTGCTTGTTTTCTTTGCCATTATATCAATTAATTACCACTACTGGTTAGCTCAAAATTATAGGATTCCCCATTGCTATTTCTGTATAAGTAATTAACAGTAAAGTAAGTTGTTTTGTTGTAAATCTCAAGTAAAGCAATTGATAAGTGTGAATGAATAATACAATGTTGCCATTACTATTTAAGGATAAATATTTATGGCTAAATAAAAATATTGAGCAACGTAATATTAGGATTATAAATAGTAATCAAATAAGGCATCGTACTTAAATTGCTAAATATTAGATGATATAAACAAGGCAATAGCTTTATTTTAATGAGCCCAAAAATCAGTGTGTATCTACTCAATACGTATCATCAGGGTTCTATCAGTACTACAATTTCCAATCTACAATTTGCTTTGCCCATTCAGTTCTATAAGGTGTGGTTACACGAATATAATTATCCGTATAGCCATCCATCATGCCGTTTTTATCAAAGTCTTCAAACAATACTTTTCTGGTTTGGTTGGCATGTTGTGCGTTGAAGTATTGTTGCTTCATATAGCTTAGGTTACGTAATGCTTTATTGCGTTCAAAACGTTTGCTATGAGGTACAATGGGCTTAAAATCTACCGCCAACGTATTAGCACGTTCAGAGTAGGTAAACACATGTAAATAACTAATATCTAAACTATGTAAGAAGTCAAAAGTTTCTTGAAATGCAACATCCGTTTCACCCGGAAAACCAACAATTACATCTACCCCAATGGCACAATGTGGCATTAGGGTTTTAATAATGGCTACTTTTTCAGCATATAACTCTCTCTTATATCTACGTCTCATTAAACCCAAAATGGTATTGCTACCACTTTGTAATGGTATATGAAAATGCGGCATAAACTTGTTACTTTCTGCCACAAAAGCAATCATGTTGTTAGTCAATAAATTGGGTTCAATAGATGAAATTCTATATCGTTCTATTCCTTCAACCTGGTCAAGTGCTTTGATCAATTCAAAAAAATCTTCTTCATGTTTGCCGCCATCTGGGCCTTTACCAAAATCGCCCAAGTTAATGCCTGTTAGTACAATTTCTTTCGTGCCACTTGCAGCTATTGCTTCGGCATTTTTTACCACATTGGAAATGCTATCGCTACGGCTTTTGCCACGAGCCATAGGTATGGTACAAAATGCACAATTATAGTCGCAGCCATCTTGTACTTTTAAAAAGGTTCTAGTTCTATCGTTTATAGAATAAGTAGCGGTAAAACCACTTACTTCTTCAATATCGCAACTGCATATTTTAGTACTATCGCCTTTAGTTAAATCGGACAAATGTTTTACAATATTAAATTTTTCGGCAGCACCCAATACTAAATCTACACCAGGTATATCGGCTATTTCTTTAGGTTTTAGTTGGGCATAGCAGCCTGTAACTACCACCAAACTTTCTGGAGATTTACGTTGAATACGACGCACCAATTGGCGACACTCTTTATCTGCATTATCGGTAACAGAACAAGTATTTATAACATATACATCTGCCTGCTCTTCAAACAATTTTTTTTCAAATCCTTCTGTTTCTAACAGACGAGAAATGGTGGATGTTTCAGAGAAATTTAATTTACAGCCCAATGTGTGAAAGGCTACCGTACGCTGCTTTTGCATGAGGCAAAGATAATTGGATGACGGCTATGTTTAAACCAACATTTTGTAGTAGTATTTACTAAACAGTACCTATATTAATTGCATTGTAGCTACTTTAGAATTTACATCAAGAGTTTCAGATTCAAAGTCTAATTTTATATGGTATTTTTTCATAATTACAGTATTAAATATAAAAGCCGTTCATTTTACTGAACGGCTTACTTTTTAAAATTCATAATTTAAAACTTTCCTATGCATACATCTCAACTCTTAATTCTTGTACACGTTTGTCTTCCATATATTCATCAAAAGTCATCAATCTATCAATAATACCCTTAGGTGTTAATTCTATAATTCTATT
Organism: Chitinophagales bacterium; assembly: GCA_038327865.1. Taxonomy (GTDB): domain Bacteria; phylum Bacteroidota; class Bacteroidia; order Chitinophagales; family Chitinophagaceae; genus Parasediminibacterium. Next base: position 15,963 of record JBBQLL010000052.1, read on the forward strand.
AGCGACGGTTTGAATAAATGTGTGGTCATGTGAGGTTAACAATACAACACCAGGAAACGTATTACAGCCTTCGTTAAAGCTTTGAATACTTTCTAGATCTAAGTGATTGGTCGGTTGATCTAACACAATACAGTTAGGATTTTGCAACATCATTTTACTTACCATACAACGTACTTTTTCACCACCGCTTAGTACATTATTTTTTTTCATAATATCATCTCCGCTAAATAACATTTTACCGAAAAAGCCACGTAAAAAAGGTTCATCAGCATCTGTAATATGTGCAGGTACAAAATTTCTTAACCAATCTAACAAAGCTTCGCCACTTGTAAAAAACTCATTATGTTCAACTGGCAAATACGCTTTTGTAACCGTTGTTCCCCATTCAAACTTACCAGCATCTGCCTTGGCGTTACCATTTATTATTTCAAAAAAAGCAGTTACAGCAGATGCATCTTTACTTAAAAAGGCAATTTTATCGCCTTTGTTTACACTAAAACTTACTTTATCAAACAACTTTCTACTATCAACACTTTTGCTTAAGTTTTCAATATTTAAAATTTGGTTACCAACCTCACGCAATGGCTGAAAAATAATACCTGGATACTTGCGGTTACTAGGTTCTATCTCTTCAATTGTTAATTTTTCTAAAGCTTTTTTACGGGACGTTGCTTGCTTACTTTTAGAGGCATTAGCTGAGAAACGTGCGATGAAGTCTAACAAAGCAGCACGTTTGTCTTCATTTTTTTTGTTCTTATCATTTAGTTGGCGGGCAGCTAATTGGCTACTCTCGTACCAGAACGTATAGTTACCAGTAAAGGTTTTTATTTTTGAACGATCCACATCTGATACGTGTGTACAAACGGTATCTAAAAAGTGTCTATCGTGACTTACTACCAATACAATATTCTGATAATCGGCTAAGAAATTTTCTAACCAACCAATCGTTTCAATATCCAAACCATTCGTAGGCTCATCCAATAACAAAATATCTGGATTACCAAACAAAGCTTGTGCTAATAAAACACGTAGCTTTAAATTACTAGGTATTTCCTTCATCAAACTTTGATGATATTTTTCTTCAAGACCCAAACTGCTCAACAACATGCCAGCATCACTTTCAGCCGTATAACCACCCATTTCACCAAACTCTCCTTCTAGTTCACTCGCCTTCATATAGTCATCTTCAGTTGCATCAGGATCCATATAAATAGCATCCTTTTTTTGCATTACTTCCATCATTTTTTTATGCCCCATTAACACGGTATTTAACACCGTTTCTTCATCAAACGCAAACTGATTTTGATTTAATACCGCCAAACGCTCACCTGGCGAAATTTCAACTGATCCTTTATTTGGTTCAATTTCGCCAGCCAAAATCTTCATAAAAGTAGATTTGCCAGCACCATTTGCACCTATTATGCCATAGCAATTACCCTTAATAAAGTTAATATTCACCTCATCAAACAACACCCTTTTACCATACGCTAGGGTTACATTTCTTGCACTAATCATTTGTTATGTACGTTTTTCGAAGTTAGAAGTACGTTTTTCGAGCCGCAAAAGTAAGGTTTACAGACTGTATTTTTTACATAGATATTGGTGTGACAAACACAGGTACTTCAAGTAAATTTTTTTAAATTTCCATTGAGTCTATTAACTACTTCCTAGTAATATTCCCTAACATTTCGACTTTTAAATAAGCACGATGCCTAATTAACCAATAAATGTGGTAATTGTATTTACTAACTCTTTTGCAACAAAGGGTTTGGTAAGGTAGGCTTGTGCACCAGCTTGTAT
>JBBQLL010000053.1:0-17407 GCA_038327865.1 Chitinophagales bacterium
GTGTAATGGCTACTAAGCCAACTACCGCACCAATACTGTAAATAAGATATATGCTGTAAAATGCATTCTCTCAGCAATAGCGCCAACTACTAAATCCGGTTATTACGGCAAACAGTAACTGAAATAAAGAAAATAAAAGAAGTGGGATAGTGTTGCAAGACTCCAAGGCACACTAGATGTTACATTTTTAAAGAATAAAAAAGTAGTTGGGTTGCCAATAAAACCACCTAACGAATCGCCAAAACAAAGGCTAAAACCTACTACAACCCATAAAACACTTACTACACCAGCCGCTACAAAGCTTTTCATCATAGTAGATAATACAATTTTACGGTGAACCATACCCCCGTAAAAAAAAGCTAAGCCTTGAGGGATTAAAAAAAATAAAGCTGTCAAGTTAATTTTGAGATTCTCATTATAAAGTCAATCCGTAGACCTTTCTACTGATTGACTTTAAATATTGTTATAAGCTCATCATTTCTTTAAACTTAACGGTTTGCCTACGGCTAACTTCTATTTTTTCGCCTCCTTTTAAATCAACTAATAAACCGCCATTAAAATAAGGTTCTATTTTTTCAATCCAACGAAGGTTTACAATATGCTTTCTATTAGCTCTAAAAAACATGCGCTCATCTAACCTTTCTTCTAGCGCATTTAGCGATTTTAATATTAGTGGTTTATTAGTACCAAAAAATACTTTTGCATAGTTGCCCACACTCTCAAATAAGCGTATTTCACCTAGTTTGACAAACCAACAACGTTCGCCATCTTTTACAAATACTTGATCGTATTCGTTTAATGGGCCACGGTTAAACCCAGTTTGTCCTTCGGCTTTTTCTCTATTAAGTTCGTCGTGCAGTTTATTAATCGAGTCGGTTAAACGTTTAGGTTCTATTGGTTTTAACAAATAGTCTAATGCATTAACTTCAAATGCTCTAATGGCATATTCATCATAAGCAGTTGTAAAAATTACTTTTGGTGCTTTATCAACTTCTGTCAATAAATCAAAGCCAGTTTTGCCAGGCATTTGAATATCTAAAAATATTAATTCTGGGTTGTGTAGTTCTATCTTTTCTAACCCTTCATCTACATTGGCAGCTTCATCTATTACTTCTATATCTCCATGATCTTGTAATAATTTTTTTAATTCATTTCTAGCCAATCTTTCATCGTCAATAATAATTGCAGTTATAGCCATAGCTTTTTATTTTTTCTTTTTACCATCAAAAATTAATTAAGGCAAAATCATATAAATCATCAAACAATATTTTTAAATAGGAATAGCAACCTTGGCTTGTACCAAATTAGTTCCAACTTCTTTCATTTCAAAAGTAGCAAGTTTTCCGTACAATAATTTTAAACGGTTTTCTGTACTTGCAATGCCAAAGCCATCATGATTATAATCATCCAATAAATGTCCTGTATTTTCAACAATTAATTGGTGGTGCGTATTAGAAAAATTAGATATTATTTTTATAAGGCCGCCTTCTTTATGTTTACTAATGCCATGTTTTATAGCATTTTCTACCAAAATTTGCAACATCATAGGGGGTACTTGCTGGTCTAAAGTGTCGTCATCTATTTTATACTCAACCTGTAGCCTATCTTCAAAACGAATATGTTCTAAAGCTAAATAGTCTTTTACAATATTCAATTCTCGCTCAAAAGGGGCTATTTCTATCTTTTCCACTTGCATGCTACTACGCAAAATATTACTCAATTCTGTAATGGCTGTTCTTGCTCGTTCTGGGTTTTCATCCACTAAAGCTCGTATACTATTAAGTGCATTAAATATAAAATGCGGGTTTATATGCGATTTAATGGTGCGTAATTCTAAATCTTTTACGGTACTTTCTAAACGTATTTTATCAATTTCAGAAGTGGTATTTATTTCTATATAATGCCATAGGTAGTAAAAACTAGTCCATGCAAATATGATAGGCGTATCGGACAATAAATTGTATACTGATCGTTGCTGAACCGATACTTTTTTTAATGGATTGTACAGTTGCAACCACTCAACAATGGCACTATTTGTAATACTGTACATGTAGGCCGTGCCTATTACAATACCAAGCAATAACCACCATCTTTTTTTTGCAAATGGTGGGCGTAAATGAAATTCTTTAATTAACGTTCGTAATAAATGCGTAAACAATAAACCCAATAAAATACCTATTGCCAAGCGTTTATATCTAAAATTAGTAAGGTTGTGTTCTGTAGTAAATGAGTACAATAAAATAGATAGGCCATAAAATAGCCAACCACCAATTTGGCAAGTCCAATATAATAGTACTTTATTAACCATCGTTTCAAATGTAATCAGCATTATAGTTTTTTATCTTTTTAAATTATTAAAGGCAAATTGCATTTTTGTTTGGTATTATTTTTTATAGGTTGAACCATATTTACACGCTGATGTTAAACTACTTCATCCATTGTATTCTTGCCTTCAAAACACTATTTTTACAAAAATTACACTTGCATGGAAATTGTACCTAGTATTTTGCTTAAAAAAATCGACTCCCCTGACGATCTTAAAAAAGTTAGTAGGGAACAATTGCATCAAGTTTGCGATGAACTAAGACAATATATTATAGATGTAGTAAGTGTGCATGGTGGGCATTTTGCTGCAAGCCTTGGTGTGGTAGAATTATCTGTAGCATTGCATTATGTGTACAATACGCCATACGACCAAATTGTATTTGATGTTGGTCATCAAGCTTATGGGCATAAAATTTTAACTGGTCGTAGAGATACTTTTCCTACCAATAGAAAATATGGTGGTCTAAGTGGTTTTCCTAAACGCTCAGAAAGTGAATACGATACGTTTGGTGTTGGTCATTCTTCAACCTCTATTTCTGCAGCTTTAGGTATGGCTATGGCTGCTAAATACAAGGGCGAAAACCGCAAAAGCGTCGCTATCATTGGGGATGGTAGTATGACGGCTGGGATGGCTTTTGAGGCCATGAATCACGCTGGTGTTGCAGACAGTGATGTGCTGATTATTTTGAACGATAACTGCATGAGCATTGACCCCAATGTAGGCGCTCTAAAAGAATATTTAACTGATATTACCACAAGCCCAACTTACAATAAATTAAAGAGTGATGTATGGAAAATTATGGGCAAACTTCCTGTAGGCAAAGGTTTTAGCCGTACGATGGCTCATAAATTAACCGAAGGGGTTAAAGGTATGGTAAGCAGTAGTAGTAATTTATTTGAAGCATTGAAATTGCGCTATTTTGGCCCAATTGATGGGCATAATATTACCAAGCTAGTTGATACTTTACGAGATTTAAAAGAAATTCCGGGCCCTAAAATTTTACATATAGTTACAGTAAAAGGTAAGGGGTATGCTTTGGCAGAAAAAGATCAAACCAAATGGCATGCACCAGGTTTATTTGATAAGCTTTCAGGAGAAATTGTAAAGAAGACCTATAATGTGCCACAACCCCCCAAATACCAAGATGTATTTGGGTACACAATTATTGAGTTAGCAGAAATGAATGATAAAATAATGGGTGTAACGCCAGCTATGCCAAGTGGCTCATCGTTAAAATATATGATGGAAAAAATGCCACATCGTGCTTTTGATGTAGGCATTTGTGAGCAACATGCTGTAACGCTTAGTGCAGGATTGGCTACACAAGGCTTACGTGTTTTTTGCAATATCTATTCATCGTTTATGCAACGTAGTTTCGATCAAGTTGTACACGATGTAGCCATACAAAAACTACCAGTGGTATTGTGTTTAGATAGAGCAGGTTTGGTGGGTGAAGATGGACCAACACACCATGGTTGTTACGATCTTGCTTATTTCCGTTGCATACCAAATATGATTATTTCTGCACCAATGAACGAGCAGGAATTGCGTAACCTAATGTATACTGCTCAGTTAGAAACAACAAAATATCCATTCGTAATTCGCTACCCAAGAGGCGAGGGCGTAATGCCAGAATGGAAAACTAAGTTTGAACAAATTGAAATTGGTAAAGGTCGTAAGTTGAAAGAAGGGCGTGATATTGCCATCTTATCTATTGGTCACCCAGGCAATTTTGTGCAAACAGCCATTAGAACTTTAAGAACTGAAGGCATAGATGTTGCACATTACGATATGCGGTTTGTAAAACCGATTGATGAAGAGATGCTACATGAAGTATTTGCTAACTACAATAAAATAATAACTGTAGAAGACGGTACTATTATAGGTGGTTTCGGTTCAGCTATTTTGGAGTTTATGGCAGCACACAATTACCAAGCAGCAATAAAAATATTAGGTATTCCTGATAGATTGGTTGAACATGGTACACTGAAAGAATTATATAGCGAATGTGGTTATGATGCAGCGGCTATAGTAAAAGTAGCTAGTTTACTAAATAATGTTTTGCAAAATGAAAAAGTAACTTTTGGCTAAATACTAAAAAATTATTTCCGAAAATTATAAAAGCGCATGTGTCAATTTGATATATGCGCTTTTATTTTAAGGTAACTCTTTCAACATTAAAATAGGCTTAAAATAATGATTTTATTTCAAAAAATGCTTGATTTTTCTTTTTGTGTGGCAATAGTTAGGTTTTAATGTCAATAAATTGTTAAATTGCCACTTTGATATTATTCATTATTTAACCCCCAAAATGAGATTATGAGAAAACTCTGCACACTATTAATGTGCCTTCTAGTTGTTATTTCGCCGCTTTTAGCGCAAAATAAAACTGTTACGGGTAAAGTACTTGACGAAAAAGGAGTACCAGTGGCAAATGCAACAATTTTAGTAAAGGGCTCTACAAAAGGTACAACTACTGACCAAGATGGTAGTTTTTCTTTATCTGTACCTGCAACTTCAAAATCCTTGGTTATTTCTTCGGTTAATTTTTCAACACAAGAAGTAGCTATTAAAAGCGGTTCTGTAAGTATTACTTTACAATCATCTATATCTAGTTTAGATGAAGTGGTAGTTGTAGGTTATGGTGTGCAAAAAAGAAGTCAGGTTACAGCTGCAGTAACTAATATTAGTGGTGCCAAGCTAGAAAATAAGCCATTTGTTGCTTTAGACCAAATGTTACAAGGTGCAGCGCCTGGTTTGCAAGCTACTTCTGCTACAGGTCAGCCTGGTGCAGTTACTGCAGTTAGAATTCGTGGGGTTGGTTCATTTTCATATAGTGGTTCTTCGCCACTTTATGTAATTGATGGTGTGCAGATTAACAGTGGTGATTTGTCTAATGGTAATGGCGGTGGCTTTAGCATCAACCCAAGTACCAATGTATTAGCCACATTAAATGTGAATGATATAGAAAGCTTAACAGTGCTAAAAGATGCATCTGCAACATCTATTTATGGTTCACGCGGTGCAAATGGTGTAATTTTAATTACAACAAAAAGTGGTAAAGTAGGTAAAACACAATTTAGGCTTGATACTGAACTTGGTACAAATACTGCTATTCTGCCTCCAGCAGCAGGTAAACCTTTGCGTGCAGATGATTGGTTTACATTATTACGAGAAGGATTAACAAATAACGGGTCTAGTGCAGCAGCCATTACAACTACATTGAATAATTATGGATATGGCAACGGTGTTGATATTGATTGGTTTGACTTAGTTACTAAAAAAGGTAGTCAATCTCAAATCAACTTATCTGCAAGTGGCGGTGATGCAAAAACGAAGTTCTTTTTAAGCGGTGGTTATTTTAAGCAAGACGGTACAACATTAGCTTCTGGATTGACAAGGTTAAGCGGTAAATTAAAAATAACCCATAACGTAAGTAATAAACTTTCATTTACTACTGATATTACTCTAGGTAATGTTATACAAAATTCTATATTAGCATCTGATGGTCCTGGTGGTGGTGGTGGTTATTTTGGTAATCCTGCTTATGTAGCCATGGTATTAAGACCAACGCAAAATCCTTTCAATGCTGATGGTTCTTTTAATATCAGTTCAAATAATTTTGGGTTTCCAGCACACTATAATCCTTTATATGTTGCTGCCAACGATAAGCGTTGGTTAAAGGCTTTTACTGGGTTTGCAACACAAACTGCCGAGTACAAAATAGTAAAGAACTTAAAGTTTACGAGTAAATTAGGATTACAGTACAACATTAATGAAGAGTATCAATATAATAATCCATTTCATGGAGATGCTTCTGGGTCATCTGGTGAGGGTATTTCTATCTATACAAGAAACTTTTTGTACGATTGGACTAACCAGTTTGACTATCACTTCGATATCATTCCTTCCAAGAAATTTAGTGTAGATTTAAAAGCAGGTTACGAAGCAATTAAAAGTAACCGTTATCAACAAGTTGGTGATGTAACAGGATTCCCACCTAAAGTTGATTTGTATTATTCAACAAATGCTGCTACATCAACTAATGGTAAAGCAACAGCTTCTGATTATGCATTCCAAGGTTATTTTTCTTCTGCAAACTTTAGTTACCAAGATAAATATAATGTTAGTGCAAGTTTTAGACGAGATGCCTCATCAAGATTTGGTATTAATAACCCATATGGTAATTTCTGGTCAGTAGGTGCAAGTTGGAATATTACAAATGAAGACTTCTTCAAGTTAAAACCAATTTCAAACTTAAAGATTCGCTCAAGCTATGGTACAACTGGCAATGCCGAAATTGGCAACTATACTTGGCGTCCTACGTTTGGTTACGGCGCTAATTATAATGGTGTAGCTGGTGGTACGTTTAATAATATTGGTAACGTTAACTTGACTTGGGAAAAAAATAAGCAATTTGATATTGGTCTTGAATTAGGTTTATTTAAAAATAGGATTAACTTCACATTAGACTTATATAAAAAAACTACTGAAGCTGCTTTGCTTAGTCAACAAATTTCTAGAACTACTGGGTTCACTGGTTTTATCAACAATGTGGGTAGTTTAGAAAATAAAGGCTTAGAGTTGTCGGTTAACGTTATTCCTGTAGAAACAAAAAACTTTTCTTGGGCTGTTAACTTCAGCTATACCCACAATGCTAACAAGGTTACAAGTTTACCTTCAGGCGATCAACCAAATGGTAACTATTTCTTAAGAGTTGGTCAAGATTTCTACTCTTTTTATACGAGAGGATGGGCTGGTGTAAACGCTGATGATGGTACACCAATGTGGTATAGTGATAGCACTAGAACAACCACAAGTACTTTTGGTGCAGCTAAACAATTTATTGTTGGCAAAAGTGCTACACCTTCCTCCTTTGGTACTTTAGGTAATACTTTTACATACAAAGGATTTAGTGTAGGGTTCGATTTTTATTACAATTATGGTAACTGGTTTCAAGAGGCTTATTACCGATTCTTTATGGATGGCTTCTCTCCAACACGTGGGAAGTATACTTATCTGTTAAACCGTTGGCAGAAGAAAGGCGATGTTACAGATGTTCCAAAATATATATATGGTACAGGTAATAACGCTTATACTGGTTCAGATAGATTATTATTTAAAGGCGATTATATCAGATTAAGAAATGTACAGGTTGGTTATCGTTTAACTAATAAAAATACATTAAGTAAAATCGGCATGAGTAATTTATACTTCTATGTTAGAGGAACAAACCTATATACTAAAACTTATGCAGATAATTTGTTAAGTGATCCAGAGCAAGGTATACTTGGTATAAATAACCAACAAGTACTACCCAGTAAATCTGTAACTGTTGGTCTAAATATTGGATTTTAATTAATTAATAAATAAAAATTATTACATGATAACTAATTATTTTTTTAAAAATAAATTATTTGCGGTTTCTATTGCTGTACTAGTCGCAGCCGGATGCGGTAAAAATTTTACCGATCAAAAACCTTATACAGCTTCTGTAGTAACAGATGCAATACAAAATGAAGCAGATATGAATACTGCTATTAATGGTATGTATGCTTCGTTTAGAGCTACAGATTTTTATGGTAGAACCTTTGCAGTAAAAGGGGATTTAATGGGTGATGATTGCTTTTTGTCTTCTACCAACTCTGGTCGTTACAATAATTTAAATTTATATACCATGGTTAATACCGATGGGTACGCATCTAATATTTGGCTAAATAGCTATGCAGCTATAAAAAATGCATCAATTATTATTAATAACGGATTGGCGATTAGTAATGATAATATTAGTCAGCTTTACTCAGAAGCTTATGCCGCAAGAGCCTTGGTATATTTTGATTTGGTGCGAAATTATGCAAAACCATATACCGATAATCCAGATGGTGTAGGTGTACCAATAGTCACTACTTTTGATCAAACGTCTAAACCAGCAAGGGTTTCTGTAAAACAAGTGTACGCACAAATTATTGCAGATTTAAATAAGGCAGTAAGTTTATCAAAGTTTACACAAGGCGATGTAATGACTTTTTTATCTACTGGTGCTAAAAGAACAGTAAATTCATCTTTTATTAGTAAATATGCGATTAAGGCAATTTTAGCAAGAGTATACCAAAATATGGGCGATTGGACGAATGCACAAACAAATGCGCTAGATGTAATTAATAATAGTGGGTTCAGTTTAGTGACAAGTACTGGGTTAATAAATTATTGGAAAGGTACAGACCCGATAACCACTAAAACGGAAACGCTGTTTGAAGTAACTTCAGATCAAAATAATAGTGTTGCTGATGGAACCTTATCTGCTATTTACGTCTCTAAACCAAATGGTGGTAGTTATGGCGACATATTAGCAACAAAAAGTGTATACGATGCTTTTACTGCAACAGATGTTCGTAAAGGGTTAATAAGCCCACAAGCACGTTCTGGTCAGCTGGGTACTACTTATTATTGTACAAAATACCCACCGAGTAATGGTATTTCAGTCGACGATGTTAAAATATTAAGAATATCTGAATGCTATTTAATAGCTGCCGAAGCCTATTATAATTTAAATGATATTATAAATGCTAATAAATATCTAAATCTAGTTGCTCAAAAAAGAGATCCTTCAGTGCTTTTTGCATCTTTAGGTACACAAGTATTAGAAGATATTTTACAAGAAAGAAGAAAAGAATTCTTATTTGAGGGATATCGTTTTTGGGATATGTATCGCTTAAAAAGAAGCTTTGTCAAGCCTCAAGGACAAGATGGTACAAATGCTATTACACAAAGCATTACTGTTACACCTAGTTCTTTAAATATGATTTTTCCTATTCCAAATGATGAAATATTAGTTAACCCAAATATTAGCCAAAATCCTGGCTACTAGTAAAATTATTTATTATAAAAATCTTAGTGGCTTTTGTAACAAGTATAAAATAGTATTTAAAAGTATTTATAAATAAATGGGGGCGTTTCAATTGAAACACCCCCATTTATATTATTAAGTAAAATATAATATGATCAATTAATAATCACCTAAAGTTTCTGGTAATTGTGCCAATGCTCTAGCTAATTGTTCATCGTTTGGCGCAATGCCATGCCATTCATGCGAGCCTTCCATAAAGTCAACACCTTTACCCATTATTGTTTTCATTAAAATACAAATTGGTTTGCCTTGGCCAGTGAGGCTTTTGGCTTTTTCTAAACCTGCAATCAAAGCGTCCATATCATTACCATCCATTTCTAAAACTGTCCAGTCAAACGCTTCAAACTTGGCTTTTAAATTACCTAAGTTCATCACTTTGCTTGTAGGGCCGTCTATTTGTTGGCCATTGTAGTCTATGGTAGCTATTAAATTATCTACTTTTTTATGCGCTGCAAACATAATTGCTTCCCAGTTTTGCCCTTCATCTAACTCACCATCACCATGTAACGAGTAAACGATGCGGTTATCGCTATCAAACTTTTTAGCTAGTGCAGCACCAATTGCCACACTCATTCCCTGACCTAAACTGCCACTTGCAATACGAATACCTGGTAAATGCTCATGTGTAGTTGGATGACCTTGTAAACGAGAATTTAGTTTTCTAAAAGTTGCCAATTCCTTAACATCAAAATAGCCTACACGAGCTAAAACTGAATAAAATACAGGCGAAATATGACCATTAGAAAGAAAGAATAAATCTTCTCCTTTACCTGCCATCTTAAAGCTGGTATCATGTTTCATGGTATTAAAATATAGTGCAGTTAAATAATCAGTACAACCTAAAGAGCCGCCTGGATGACCACTTTGTACACCATGTACCATACGTACGATATCTCTTCTTACTTGAGAAGCAATGTTTTTTAGTTCTTGTGTTGTGGGCATATATTATATTATTAAGGTGGCTAAGATACTATCTTAAGCTTTTAAAAATGGTATATTACAATTGTAATGTTTGCTTATTTAAGTAAAGTTTTTACGGTAGTTTTCTTTATCGTATCTATCATTTTTTTCTTTAGAGTGTCAATTTTTATTTTAATACTATCAGCTTCGCGTTGCTGTGCCAATGCTTTTATTGTTTGCTTCTCAAGTTCTTTAGTAATAACCGACTTTAAAAAGGCCAAACCAGAGTGACTTGGATGTTGACCAATAGCAATAGTATTTAATTGCTTAATTTGTGGTAATGGCATGGTAACAAATGCTTTTGCTATTAAATAATACTGCAAAGCTGGGCTATTTGTGTTTTTAAATGCAGTTGTAATACTTGCATTTACCTTTTGTAATTGTAGTTCTTTTGTAAGTTTTACAACGGTGGTAATGCTATCGTTTCTATTAATTTCATTTTCAAGCGTATCTAAGCGATGGGTTATGCCAATAAGTTCTGGATAAACTGTGCTATAACTATTTAGAAAGCTATGTAAATCTGCACTTGCTGTAGAGCCATTAACAGTATATTTTTTGAAATTATTGATATCAAGATTTAAAAAAACTTTTTCATTATCGTTAATCAACAACACGCTTGATCCATTTTCAATAAGTAACTCATATATACTTTCTTCTTTGCCATAAGCAGTTGATAAAATAAAACTGCCATCTTTTAGTAAACTGGTAGAGTCAACAACAATTGGCCTATCAGCACCCCAAACCAAGTATTGTAAGTACACCTTTTTGGCTGTGGCATTGGTAATTTTGCCACTTACCTCAAATAGTTTGCGCTTATTAAAACAACCAGTAACAATGCTAATTATACAAATAATAATTGCTATTTTTTTCATGTCTTATGCAATAAAGTCATTGTAAATAAAGTTAATAAATAAGCAGCATTTAAATCAGCTTTCAAGCTTTTGTTGCAATAATTCGGTTACCATTTTTGGGTCAGCCTTGCCTTTGCTTATCCGTTTTACCTCGCCTACAAACAACCCAATCAATCCTTTTTTACCTTTTTTATACTCAGCAACTTTTTCAGGCATTTTGCTAATAGCTTCATCTACCCAAACTTCCAAATCGTTACTATTGCTTACTTGTAGCAAGTTTAATTCCTCAGCAATTTGTAAAGGCGTTTTGTTTTCTTTTAGTAAAACAGGTAATATTTTAGTAGCGGCTATAGAAAAATTCACCTTGCCCTCATCAATTAAAGCAATTAATGCGGCTAATGAAGTTGGTGCTAATGAAAGTTGAGAAAATTCAATACACTTATCGTTTAAATATTGCCTTATTGGGCCAGAAATCCAGTTAGCAATGGCTTTGTAATTAGTTGTAAATGTAGTTGTAGCTAAAAAATAATCAGCAATTGCTTTGTTATCACACAATTGTGCGGCATCATAAGCACTAAGCCCAAAATCGGTTTGATATGTTTTTACCAACTGCTGTGGTAGTGCTGGTAATGCTTCTTTTATAGATGTAATAAAATCTTGCGATAAATGAAATGGTGCTAAATCTGGGCAGGCAAAATATCTGTAGTCATTTGCTTCTTCTTTGTCACGCATCGAAAAAGTGGTATCGTTATCTGCATCGTAGCTTCTAGTCTGTTGTATGATGCTGCCACCGTTTTCTACAATATCAATCATTCGCTTAACCTCTATATCAATGGCTTTTTTAATATTGCGAATGCTGTTAAGATTCTTCACTTCTACCTTAGTGCCTAACTCTGTTTCGCCTTTTAAACGGATAGACACATTGGCATCGCAACGCAAACTACCTTCTTCCATATTGCCATCGCACACATCTAGCCATTGTACCAAGCGGCGTAATTCAGTTACATATTGGTAAGCCTCTTCGCTGCTACGTAGGCAAGGTTCTGTTACAATTTCAATTAATGCAACACCAGCTCTATTTAGGTCTATACAAGTATTTTGGTCATCAATATCATGACTACTTTTGCCAGCATCTTCTTCTAAGTGAATGCGGTTTAATTCTATATCCCTTGTACCTGCTGTTGTTGTAACTGTAACAAAGCCTCCTTTGCAAATTGGTGTTGTGTGTTGAGATGTTTGGTAGCCTTTTGGTAAATCTGGATAGAAATAATTTTTACGGGCAAAATAATTGTGTTGTACAATCTCACAATTACAAGCTAGCCCTATTTTAATAGCATAGTTAACAGCTACTTTATTTGTTTTAGGTAATGTACCAGGGTGCCCCATGGTAATAGCACTAATATGCGTGTTGGTATCAGCACCAAAAGCAGCACTATCACCACAAAACAATTTACTAGCTGTACTTAATTGGGCATGAACCTCTAAACCAATTACCACCTCATATTTATCTGCAATACTCATTATCAACAATTATAGCCGCGAAAGTATTTGTTTCTTCACCACATAGATACATAGCCATATAGGTTTTTGAAAATTACCAGATCTTCTATATATCTACTATGCCAATCTGGTACACTTTTACAACTAATTTTGTCCACATGGAAACACCCATTCTTTTTTACTGTTACGATGCCTACTGTGGTTGGTGCTATGGCTTTAGTAATGTAATAAAAAAAATTGCTGATGAGTTTAGCAATAAGCTACAATTTGATGTATTATCTGGTGGTATGATTTTACCTAAAAAGCCTGTGCATATTGGCGTTACGGCCAATTATATACAAGAAGCTTATAAAAACGTAGAGCAATTGTCAGGCGTAAAATTTGGTGCAGATTATTTATGGCATATCAACAATCCAGATGAAAGCGATTGGTATCCTAATAGCGAGAAACCGGCCATTGCATTGTGCATTTTTAAAGAATTTTATCCCGAAAGGCAGGTAGAATTTGCTAGCGATTTGCAGTATGCACTCCATTTTGAAGGTAGAGATTTAACCGATGATGCAGCCTACACAAACTTATTAGAAAAATACAGTATTCAATCAGAAACCTTTTACGAGAAACTTAAAAGTGAGGAATATAAAGAACAAGCTTACTATGAGTTTCAGCTATGCAAGCAATTGCAGGTAAGTAGTTTCCCCAGTGTGTTAGTACAAACTAGTGACAGCAAGTTTTACGTAGTAGCAAGAGGCTATACAAGTTTTGACAATATGAAGAGCCGATTAGAGAATCTACTAGCTGAAATAAAGGTCTAAAAATTATTAATAATTATTGGCCGCAATGCATCGTTAGCAAAAATGCAATTGTCTATAAAATCGTTCATGGTAGTAGGTAAAGTAGTTATAATTATTTCAAAATTGTTAATAGTTATTTTTATAACATCTTTCCCTTTATTTTGCAATTTCTTAAAATAAAAAAATGGAATACAGTAAGTTGGTATCAATTACAGGCATGAGTGGTTTGTTTGAATTAGTAGGTAGTAAAACAGACGGTGCCATTGTTCGTGGGTTAGAAGATAAAGTAACCAAATTTGTAAGTAGTCGTGTACATAATTTCTCGCATTTAGAAAGTATAGAAGTGTTTACAGTGCGAGAAAATATTAATCTGATAGATTTATTTGTTACCATGGATGCCAGTACGGAAACCTTACCTTCAGATAAAGACCCTAAAGCCGTAAAATCGTATTTTACAATCGTGTATCCTGATATGGACTTTGATAAAGTGTACGCCAGCGATATGAAGAAAATGATAAAATGGTACAGCATTCTAAAAGCCAATAATGTAGAGCTAAAGTTAAATACTGAAGCCCAAGAAGAAACCCCAACCGAGCAAGCAGAAGCATAATTATATACACAATAGCAATAAATTATAAAGCCGATAAGTCATTATCGGTTTTTTTGTGCGTAACCCGCCTGTGCGGGTCGGGCTGTTCGTTCCTAGTCCTCGCTACCTACGGTAGCTGTGGGCTATCCACTGCCATCCCTTACGCAAAACAGGGTTGGTGAATTTTATTCCATTCTTATTGTAACGTATAAGAAATATGTAGTTCGTAAGCTGTAGATTCTACTTTCTTTCCATCATGATAGACAGCTCTTCTAAAAAATTTCCCAACTTTCTTATCTCCTTTAATGGCAAAGTACAACGCTTACATCGCCAAATTCTTTTCTCTCCAAACCCCTATTCCTGCAAAAAAACGCACTAACCATCAATTTTATCTAAATTTAGCGTTCAATATATTTTTACATGAAGCAGTTTGTTATAGCATGTTGTTTAGTAGTACTCACGTTTAATATGGTGGTTGCGCAAAACTTTTACAAAACTTCACCCGAAGCCAACCGCTGGGTAAAAAAAGAATTTAAAAAACTGAGTAAAGACCAGCGCATTGCCCAGTTAATGATTATTAGGGCATATAGTAATTTGGGGGCAGTGCATGTACAACAAGTTACCGACCTTATTACCAAATATAATGTTGGTGGTTTGTGCTTTTTTCAGGGCGGGCCTATTCGTCAGGCACAATTAACCAATTTTTACCAAGGCATAGCCAAAACCCCATTGATGATTTGCATTGATGGTGAGTGGGGTTTGGGTATGCGGTTAGATAGTGTAATCAACTATCCACGACAGTTAATGATGGGTGCAACACAAGATGCTAGCTTAATTTATGAATTTGGCAAAGCTGTGGGCGAGCAATGTAAACGCTTGGGTATTCATGTAAACTATGCGCCTGATATAGATGTAAATAATAATCCTAATAACCCAGTTATAAACGATAGAAGCTTTGGTGAGGATAAATACAAAGTGGCGCTCTATGGTGTAAAATATATGCAAGGTATGCAAGCGGTAAATGTTATGGCTTGTGCCAAGCATTTTCCTGGTCATGGCGATGTAGCGGTTGATAGTCATTACGATTTGCCCGTGATTAATAAAACACGTGCACAGCTTGATAGCCTTGAGTTGTACCCTTTTCGTGAACTAATAAAAGCAGGTGTGGGTAGCATGATGATTGCGCATTTATTTGTGCCAGCTATAGATACTATTACCAACCAAGCCACCTCATTATCGTACAAAAATGTAACAGGGTTATTAAAAAATGAGCTGGGTTACAAAGGCATCACATTTACCGATGGGTTAGGTATGAAAGGCATTACCAAATATTACCCAAGTGGCGAAGCTAGTGTGCAAGCATTAATTGCTGGTAACGATATGTTGTGCTTGCCAGAAGATGTAGGTGCTGCTATTGAAAAAACAAAACAAGCCATTAAAGACGGTAAATTAACTTGGGATGATTTAAATAGCCGTGTGCAAAAAGTATTATTGGCTAAGTACAATTTGGGGTTAAACAAAAAACAAGTAATAGATACCGTTGGTATTTTGGCAGATTTAAATGAGCAAACAGTACGTATAAAAACGCTGTTGGCTAAAAATGCAGTGACACTTTTGCAACAAACCAATACCACTTTGCTACCGCTTAAAAACGAAAAAAAGATAGCCTATATAGCTATTGGCGCAGCAAGTGAGCCAATAGTTGCCACTAGATTAAAGGCTGAAAACAATGCCGACATCTATTTATTTGGCAGCAAAGAAACCTTGGGTAAGCAACTAATGGATGATAAAAATCCTACAACTGTAGTAGATAAAAGTGATAGCGCTACTGCGCAAAAACTCATTAATGTCATATTTTCAAAAGGCTACGATGCCATTATTGTTGGTATGCATAATTATAGCCGCAGGCCTGCCAATAATTTTGGGTTAAGTAATCCTGCTATTTTTTTAATAGCTCAATTGCAACAACAGAATAATGTGTTTAGTATTTATTTTGGTAATCCTTATGCCATAAAATTTTCATGCAATGCTTTAAACTTGGCCACTGCTTACGAGGATGACGATATTACCCAACTTGCTGTGGCAGATTGGTTGCAAGGCAAGCAACAAGCAAAGGGTAAATTGCCGGTAACTGTATGCGATAACTATAAGTTTGGTGATGGTGTTGCATACAATAGTTATTTCCCTAAGGCAGAACCTGAATACGGCGTCAATAAATTTGGTAAAATAGATAGTATAGTCAACGATGCCATTGCAAAAGGTGCGATGCCTGGCTGTGTAGTGTTGGCTGCAAAAGATGGCAACGTCATTTACCAAAAAGCATTTGGCACTACAACTATGGGCGGTACCGAAAAAGTTACCACAAATATGGCGTACGATCTAGCATCTGTTACTAAAATATCTGCCACCACAGTTGCCGTAATGAAGTTGTATGAGGATGGCAAATTAGATATATATAAAACCTTAGGTGATTATTTACCTTGGGTAAAAGGTAGTAACAAAGCGCCCTTAAAACTGCGAGATATTTTATTGCATCAAGCTGGGCTTACACCATTTATCCCTTTTTATAGAGAAGTAATTGATACGATAACTGGCAACCCAAAATGGGCTTATTTTAGTAAAACGGCTGATAAACAACACCAATATCGTGCAGCTGAAAATTTATATGTGCTTAACGATTGGGAAGACACACTTTACCAACGTATTGTAACCAGCAAACTGACTGCGCCCAACAAATATGTATATAGTGATAATGACTTTATTTTTCTTGGTAAAGTTGTAGAAGCCATATCTGGTAAACCTTTGGATGTATATGTTAAAGAGACATATTATAAACCCTTAGGCATGGTTACCACTACGTTTCACCCACGAGAATTTATGCCACTAGAAAATATTGTGCCTACTGAAGTAGAAAAACATTTTCGGCAGCAATTATTGTGGGGCGATGTGCATGATGAAGGCGCAGCTATGTTTGGCGGTGTGGCTGGCCATGCAGGCTTGTTTAGCAATGCGTACGATTTGGCACAATTGTACCAAATGCTATTAAATGGCGGAGAACTAAACGGGCATCGGCTGCTAAAGAAGGCAACGATAGATAAATTTACTGCCTATAATAGTGATAGTAGTAGGCGAGGTTTAGGTTTTGATAAACCTGAAAAAGACAATGCCACAAGAAAAGAACCGTACCCCTCTAGGTTTGCATCGCCTGAAACGTATGGTCATACTGGATATACTGGTATTGGACTTTGGGTAGATCCTACAAATAAACTTATTTACATTTTTCTATCAAATCGTGTTAACCCAACTAGAGATAATAATAAATTGAGTTCACTTGGCATTAGGGGCAAAATACAGGATGCTATTTACGAAGCGGTTGGTGCTAAGTAGTATATTATTGCCCAACCTTTGAGATAGTTGCAAGGCAACTTGGATATCTTTCAAAATAAATTATGTCATAACAACTTGACGGTCAATATATTAGAC
>JBBQLL010000054.1:0-17114 GCA_038327865.1 Chitinophagales bacterium
CAGTCTATTGACATAATATTTTATATAGAATCACTATTATAGTTCATAAGTGTTTACAGCTTCGCAAACTCACTCACAGTTAGCATTACATATAGCTTGGCATTTACAATGCGCTGAAATTACAGCGTCTAATTTATAATAAACAATTTAGTTATTCTTTTTTTATTACTTTTTTAAAAAAAATATTATCAGTATAATTTTTTACTGGATAATTTTTCCTTCCCCGCACCGTCTCCCGCAGGGGGCGTTGCGATACAAAGCATCCCATTTACCCAACTGGTTTCACTTCATCTACCCCACTTCCCCCACCTGCATCTACAATTACTCTTGCGGTGGTATAGCTACTGTAAAAGTCTGGGGTACTGGTTTTCTTCGCTTCAGCAAGGCCATCTAGGCGGGTTAATATGGTATCTAAGGTTTCAAATGCAGGTACTAATTCGTTGGTGGCAGCGGCTTTTACACTTATGGCGGCTCTTGGGGCAGCAACAAGTGGTCTGTAAGTGGCTATGGCGGTGGTTAATATATTTACATTGGCTGGCAGCACCTCATAGTCGGCTAGGTTGGCAAGTTCTGGCTGTACGGTATCTCGTATTAGGGTAAGGTCGTTTATTAGTACCAAATCTCTTGTTTGCTTTAGCCCACTTTCGGTATAGTGTAGTGCCTCGTACAATGCATTTTTATTTTCTGCCAGTGCATAGCTGCGTGTAGGGCCTATAATAGCTATGGCAGCAGCAATAGCGGCATCTTCTGCTTGGCTTTTATCGGTAGCAGTACCGGTTGTTTGCTTGGCTTGCGCCTGTGCTAGTCCATTTATGGTGGCTATGCAATTGTCTAGGTCGGTAATGGCTTTTTTAAACGCTACAGCAGTTAAAATACTTGTAAACGTAGATACGATAAGCTGAACAGCAGTAGCCATCGTTAGCTTGTTGGTTTGCCTGTTAGTCATGATTTTTTGTTATTGGTTATTTTTAATATGCTAAATGTAAATACTTTGTTGTACACCAACAAAGTATTTTATACATTTATTTTTACCGTTGGGTTAAATGGGTAATTTTAATGGTAATACCTTAAGATTTTTATATAAAATTGATTAAGTGGCTGTAACCAGCAATTAAATTACTATAATAGGCTATTAAATTAGTGCAAGCATTATATAATTAATGTAAGATGAAATTAACTTACTGCTAGCTATAATTAAGTTACTAAAAGCTGCTATTAAGCCATTGTAAGATTGTATAAAGCCAATGTAAGCTGCTATTAGGGCATTGTAGATAGCTATTAAGTTGGTGTAAGCTGCTGTTGCACCACAGTAATATACTTTTTAGCAAATACAGCTTACTATTTTAATAATGTTTGTATCTGTATTAAAAAAATATGCAATTAATTAGTAAAATGCACAACATCAGCTGTAAAATTAACGCACAAAATAGTGCTAGTACATGGGCTACCTATATAGCTACACATCTTTTTAAAATTCCTGTTTCCCTAAAATAAAAATTCCCCTATTTTTGCTGCCCAAACAAACGGAGGGCGTAGCTCAGTAGGTTAGAGCAATAGATTGTGGTTCTATAGGTCGTGGGTTCGAGACCCATCGTTCTCCCCTTATAAAATTGGTAAACCTTGAGAGTGCTTGATACACTTTCAAGGTTTTTTTATTATTAGCCGCAACTTTATCAGCTTTTTAAAGTGTTGACGAGAGGGTTGCCAATAAATATTACTTATTATGACGTTAGGCTTATTTCTAATACCTATTATTTCTGCTTTTATTGGTTGGTTTACCAATTGGATAGCTATTAAAATGCTCTTTCATCCACGAGAACCAAAGAAAATATTGGGTATCACGTTTCAAGGTATTTTTCCCAAAAACCAAAAGCAGTTTGCTGCCAAGTTGGGCAAATTGGTTGGTGAGGAACTATTATCGTTTAAAGATATTTCTAGCAAAATAACCAACCCTGAAAATGTTGATAAATTGATGCCATTTGTGGATGAACATATTGACTATTTTTTACGTATAAAATTAGCTGAGAAAATGCCCGTAATTAGTATGTTTATTGGCGATAAAACCATTGGCGAATTGAAAATAGTTTTTATGGAAGAACTGAAAACGCTCTTCCCTTCTTTAATGCAAAACTATATGACCAACCTACAACAAGATCTTGATTTAGAAGAAATAGTTACCCAAAAAGTAACCGCTTTTTCATCGGATAAGTTAGAAGACATTCTTAATAGTATTATGAGTAAAGAATTTCGCTTTATAGAAATTATTGGTGCTGTACTAGGCTTTATTATTGGCTTATTACAAATAGTTATCACCTTACTACATATCTAAATTCACCGATAATAATACCCTGTCTAAGGCACTAACCCAACAATATCCATTTAAAATTGTCTTTGAACCGTTCGTATATTATGCCCTATCCCATTGGTATTGCATAGGCTAATTTCGCCCATTATTTATATAAAATATTTATGAAAAAAATTTTAATTGGAGGTATTTTTTTGCTGAGTTGTATAGTTAGTGTGGCACAATATCCTGGTGCTGGTAAACCAGGCGGTGCAGGTAAAGCTGGTGCACAAAATGCAAATATTGGTCATTTATACGGTAAAATTGTTGATAGTAAAACTAATAAGGGTATTACTGGCGTAACACTACTACTTACTGGTTCTAAGTTTGACTCTGTAAGTAAACAAATGAAACAAGCCATTTTAAGAACAGCAATTACCGAACCCAATGGTGACTTTAGTTTAGAAGGCCTATCAATTTTTGGTAATTTTAAAATGAAAATATCTGTTGTAGGTTACAAAGTGGCCATTAATACTGTAAGTTTTGGCATTAAATTTCCTTCTACTGGTTCTCAACCCGATTTTCAAGCTATTGCTGCAGCTTCAGATAAAGACTTAGGTAATATAAAATTAGAAGAAGATGCTACGCAACTGGAAAGTGTAACTGTAACGTCTAGTTCAAAACCTCAATTTGAACTAGGTATTGATAGAAAGGTATTTAATGTAGATAAGAACTTAGTAAGCACGGGGCAAACTGCCACCGAGATAATGAAATCTATCCCATCGCTTAGTGTTGATATTGATGGTAACGTAACATTAAGAAACGCATCGCCCACAATTTTTGTTGATGGCAGACCTACCACTTTAACGCTAGACCAAATTCCTGCAGACTTAATAGATAAAGTAGAAATAATTACCAATCCCTCTGCCAAATTTGATGCAAGTGGCGGTGGTGCAGGTATTTTAAACATCGTTTTAAAGAAAAATAAAAAAGTTGGCTACAACGGCGGTATCAGAACTGGTGTAGACAGCCGCGGCAAGCTTAATGGTGGTGGCGATTTAAATCTTCGTCAAAGCAAAATAAATATGTTTGTTAGTGGTGTTTACAACCAACGTAAGTCAATATCTACAAACATTACAGACAGAAATGACTTTGGCACAAATCCCGATAATATTCACCAAGACCAAAATAATACAAGTGATGGTTATTTTGCATTTATTCGTGGTGGTTTAGATTTTTTTGTTGATAATAGAAACACCTTTAGTGTTGCAGCCAACTACAACAGAGGCAAGTTTGATAATGACCAAAATCAACGTGTAGATTCAACCGTAAATAATATATACAAATCGTATAACTTAATAAATGGTGCAAGTGGTTTTAACTTTAAAAACTTCGGTTCATCATTAAGCTTTAAGCATAATTTTGAGAAAAGCGGTCATAATATTAGTTCAGATATTAATTATAATTATAGTACCAATAATAGCACGGCAATAAATAATATACAAAATTATTATGCAAATACCTCTACCCCTTCAAAAAGTCCCATTAATCAGCAATCTTTAAGTGCTGGCGAGAGTAAGAATATAACACTTCAAACTGATTATGAAAACCCGATAACTGAAAATATTAAATTAGAATTAGGTGCAAGGGCTGCCATAAGAGATTATACTAATTTCAACGGTCAATACTTCTATAATACCACTACTGCCAAATACGATTATAACGCTTTTTTAAGTTCAAACTATCAATATAAAGATCAAGTTTATGCAGCTTATGGCAATATTAGTTGGAAGGCAAAAAAGTTTAATTATCAATTAGGGTTACGTGCAGAAAGCTCTAATTACAAGGGTAATATTTTAAACCAAACCACTTTTAAAGATTCGTCATTTAAAGTTGATTTTCCAATAAGCTTGTTTCCTAGTGCTTTTATCACTTATAAGTTAACTGATAAACAAGACTTACAATTAAACTATTCACGCCGTATCAATCGCCCTAATTTCTTTCAGTTAATACCATTTATTGATTACTCAGACCCATTGAATTTAAGTAATGGTAACGCAAATTTAAAACCAGAATTTACTAATTCGTTTGAGGTATCGTATAATAATGCGTATAAGAAAAGTGCCAACTTGTTGGTAACCGCTTATTTTAAACAAACAGATAATTTAATTTCACGTTTTCAATACAAGGATGTAAACCCTGCAAAACAGCTTACCAATGCAGATAGTGTGGTATTTAACACGTATATTAATGCAAACAATAGTATTTCGTATGGTTTAGAAGTTACTAATAAAATACCTGTAACTAAAATTTGGGAACTAACACTTAATTTAAACATCTACAATTCAAAAATAAATAGTACCAATATAAATAACGGCACTAACATAGAGCGTGTAAGCTGGTTTGGTAAAATGAACAATAGTTTTAAGTTAAAAAAAGGTATTTCAATACAATTTAGTGGAGATTATAGAGCAAAAAGTGTGATTGCCCAAGGCGGTGGTGGCGGCCGTGGTGGTGGATTTTATGGTGGTGGTTCACAATCTACCGCACAGGGCTACAACTTTCCAAGATATAGTTTAGATTTAGGCATACGGAAAGACTGGATTTGGAAAAATGGCCAAAGTGGTTCATTAAACATAAGTATGGATGATATTTTTAGGACCCAATTATCCAAATCTTATTCTGAAAGCATTTATTTTAATCAAATTAGCGAACGACGAAGAGATCCACAAGTATTACGCGTCAACTTCAGCTACCGATTTGGTAAGTTTGATGCTACATTATTTAAACGTAAAAATACTAAGACCGACCAAAGTGGCGGTTCAGAAATGATACAACAATAGTATAAGGATTCAATAGCCGCTCAAGAAATTGAGCTGCTCTTATCTTATATTCAATACCAATTTTTGCTTCAAATTATTATTAAACCTACTCTGAATATTTCGGGTAATACCATTAGCAGCATTTTTTAACCCATCAAAATAGAGGAACTTGTCGTTTCAATGGTTTAGTTATTTTTTTAGTTTGGTATTGGTAATGATGGCGGATACCGCATACTATTTTACAAGTTGTACTAAATTGGCAAGCATAAACGTTGGTTTTAATTTTAAGAGTAAAAGAAATATGTTACTAATTGCACTTATTTAATAATTTTTAAAGTGCTTACAGTTTGTTTGTTGCTGCTATTTACTGTTTTCATAGATAGTTTGCCAAATTGTATTTGCAACCAAAAAATTACCAGCATTAGTTAAATGCACACCATCAACCGTTAAAATACCTTTTTCTGCATTGGTAGGATTGTTATTTTTAAGATAGTCGGCAAAAGCCAAACGCAAATCACACACAGGTAACGATAAACTTTTTGCCATACTTTTTACAATTTTGCTATACTTATTTAAGTCGCCATCTTGCAAATTAGTTTCATCGTTTTTCTCGCCTATTACTGTTGGTGTGCACACAATTACCTTAACGTTTTGAGCTTGCAGTTTTTTAATAATTGCTCTGTAAAACTCTTCGAACTTGTTAGGGTCTGTGCCAGTACCAGAGGTTGTTTTATGCCAAACATCGTTAATACCTATATATATTACCACTATGTCTGGTTTTTTATCCAACACATCAGTTTCCATTCGTAAGTACAAATCGTAAACCTTATTACCCCCAATACCTGCACCTAGAAGTTCATAATTATCACCCAAACCTTGCAACTTAATTAGGCTATCCATTTTAGAAATATACCCATTTTTACCAACACCTTGCTGGGTAATAGAATCGCCAAAAAACACAATTTTCGTTTTCTTTGGCTGATTCGTAAATGATAATAGACCAAGCATTGCAATCATAAATAGCTTTGTTAGATGTTTCATGTTGAAGCGATTGTTTATCGGTTTAAAGAAAATATAATAGTGAATATTAAAATGTTCCTGATAATATAATACATCACCAACAATCTATTCTGGCACTACTAATTTATTATTATTTCTGTTCACATCTGCCATACGTTGCGTCGCATCAATTTCAATACTCTTTAACTCTTTGATGCTTTTGCTAATGGTAAAACTGTAATCAGGATGCGTCCATTTCCATTCAGTATGTACCGTTCTTGGGATGTTATTTTCTACAGGTTTTTCACCAAACATTAAACTACTTGGTATATAATGCAACTCTTGGCTACCATCTTTAAACGTTAATAATACATCAACTG
Source organism: Chitinophagales bacterium (assembly GCA_038327865.1). GTDB lineage: Bacteria > Bacteroidota > Bacteroidia > Chitinophagales > Chitinophagaceae > Parasediminibacterium. The sequence goes on from JBBQLL010000054.1 coordinate 6,486, forward strand.
GCATTGGCATTTTACCAATACGCTTAAGACTTATTTGTGTTTGATTATCTACAACATCAATATTACCAACAGCGTAATCAATTGTTTTTGTACTATTAATCCAATACTCTTTGTACCACTGTAATTGAATGCCACTTACCTTTTCTGCCACACGAATAAAGTCGTTGGCATTGGGATGTTTAAATTTCCATTCGTTGTAGTAAGCCAATAAAATTTTATCCCTCACACTATCGCCAACTATATAACCTAGTTGGCCTAAAAAAGTAGCACCCTTGCTATAAGCATCGTTACTATAAGCGTAATTGGTATTGTAATGGTCAGCATGTGTGCTCATTGGCTCTTCGTATGGGCTTTTAGCTAAACCAAAATAACCATTATAACTAGGTGCTTGCACTTTTGGCAATTGTGCATTATTACGTTCTATAATTTTAGCTACACCAGCTTTTGCACCAGCACTTAAATAAGGTGATTGTGCCGCCCATGTTGCATAATAATAATCTGATACTTCGCTTTCGGCAAAGCTAGTAAACCCTTCATCCATCCAAGCGAATAAGCTTTCGTTAGTACCTAAAACATGTTGGTACCAACTGTGCATCCATTCGTGAAAAACCGTACCCAAACTTGGGCCTTTTAGTAAAGTTGCCATGGCGTATTCCATACCGCCATCACCACCTTGTATAAATGAGTATTGCGGGTAAGGATATTTACCAAAATTTTTTTCCATAAAAGGCAAGACCTTTTCAGCAGCCCACAATACATTGCCCCAAGCACTATCGGTTGCCAAGTCTTTAGCTTTGTAAAAAACATTTAGGGTTAAATCTGGACGTACTTTTTTACTTAAATGCTTAAACTGAGGATCAGCAGCCCAAACAAAATCGTGAATATTTTCACCTTTAAAATTCCACGTCAGTGTATTGCTCGTTGCTGCAGGCACTTTTATCCCAGCGGCTTCAAAACCATAACCAATAGCGTTGGCATTTTGCAATATGCCTGTTGCTGCAACCATATAGTTTTTATCAATATTAATGATTACATCATAATCGCCCCAAACACCATAAAACTCACGAGCAATGTATGGGTTTGCGTTCCAACCTTGGTAATCGTATTCAGCCATTTTTGGGTACCATTGGCTCATGCTGTAACGCACACCTTCGGCATTATCACGGCCACTTCTACGCACTTGCAGTGGCACCTGTGCTTCAAAAACCACATCAAGTATGGTTTTGCTTTTTGGCAGCAAAGCTTTAGCCAGCTTCACTTCTAAAATAGTTTCGTGTTCAATCAGCGTTTGTTCAACACCATTAATTTTTATACTCTTAACATGTTGGTAGCCAATTTCAGCATCGGTCAATTTGCTGATGCGGTCTTTCACACGATCATCCCAATCGTATTGATCTTCACCCTTTCTGTTTTGACCTAAATAGGTTTTACCAAGTTCTCTACTGCGCACATCCATGCTACTATTTGGCTGAAAAGCGTTCCAGTATAAATGGATAAATAACCTGCCCAAAGTGTCGGGCGAATTATTGGTATATTCCATTTTTTCAGTACCCGTAAAACGGTTGGTGACCACATTCATTTTCACGTCAATATTGTACTTAATGCGTTGTTGCCAGCGGTCAGACTGTGCGGTTGAGAGTTGATAGAAAGTAGATGACAGTAGCAAACAAATAAGGCTCTTTCTCATGTTTTAATTTTTATAGTATCCGTTTTTGTTTAATAATAATTTGGCTTTTGCGCCGTTGTGTCTTTGTGGTTATTAAAGTTTAAATATCGCCGAATATAAAACATCTACTGCCTAAAATTGATTAACGGTTTGTAAACCTTACTTTCTGTCTGCTTTTTTGACATAAATAATTACCAGTAATAATAAATTACTATTTTAAATCCTCATTTTACTATTACCTTTATTTTACAATGAGGCCTGATTATCCATATAAATTATTTAAAGATGAACGTTGCAATTACGTTTTCTTAATAGTATCCCTTGCTACTGATTCGGTTATTTAAATCCGCCACTTCTTTCTACAGCTTTAATAAGCACTCATTATTTTATTTACACTAATCAACTTTATATAACATGGAAACTTTAGCTCCATCTATAAATACTATATCCGAAACAGATTTTTTGCCATTACATGGCACAGATTATGTTGAGTTTTATGTTGGCAATGCCAAGCAGGCTGCTCACTATTATAAGACAGCATTTGGTTTTCAAAGTTTGGCTTATGCAGGCCCCGAAACAGGTGTAAAAGACAAGGTAAGCTATGTAATAAGGCAACAAAAACTCACGTTTGTGTTCACAACAGCTTTAAGATCAAGCAACGAAATAGCTGAACACGTAAACAAACATGGTGACGGCGTAAAATTTTTAGCGCTGAAAGTTACCGATGCAACAAATGCTTGGGAACAAACCACCAAACGTGGCGGCAAAAGCTACCAAGCCCCTACTACTTTGAAAGATGAGGATGGCGAAGTCATTATAAGTGGTATACATACTTATGGCGATACGGTACATTTATTTATCGAACGTAACAATTATACTGGGGTGTTTTTACCTGGTTTTAAAGCGTGGACTTCCAATTATAATCCACCGCCAACGGGCTTACAATATGTTGACCATTGTGTGGGTAATGTTGGCTGGAACCAAATGAATCCTTGGGTTAGTTTTTACGAAAAAGTAATGGGTTTTAAAAATATTCTCACCTTTGATGATAGTGATATTTCTACCGAATATTCTGCGTTAATGAGTAAAGTAATGAGTAATGGTAACGGATTTGTAAAGTTTCCAATTAATGAACCAGCCGAGGGTAAAAAAAAATCGCAAATAGAAGAATATTTAGACTTTTATAATGGTGAGGGTGTGCAGCATGTAGCATTGGCTACCAATAATATTATAGAAACCGTTACCGACCTTCAAAACCGTGGTGTTGAATTTTTAAAAGTGCCAAGCAGCTATTACGATACTGTTTTAGATCGTGTTGGTCATATTGACGAGGATTTAAAACCTTTGAAAGAACTTGGTATTTTAATTGATAAAGATGAAGAAGGTTATTTGCTACAAATTTTTACAAAACCAGTAGAAGATAGACCAACTTTATTTTACGAAATTATTCAACGAAAAGGTGCAAAAAGCTTTGGTAAGGGTAACTTTAAGGCCTTGTTTGAAGCATTGGAAAGAGAGCAAGATTTAAGGGGCAATTTGTAGTAATAAAATTTATCATATAAGTATATAGACACAATAGAAAAATAAGCATTACAATAACATCAAAACATATTCTAGGCTAAGTGCCTATATGACTATGTGGTAAAAAAAACATATCAATGAAACTAGTTTCTTACTTAACAAATGGGCACGATCAATTAGCGTTTTTGGTAGATGGCTTATTATTCGATTGCGATTTATTACACCCTGAATTACCCAATAGCATGAGTATGTTTTTGCAATATTGGGATGATAATTTTCCACTAGCACAAAAAGTAGATGCCTCTATAAAAGATGGTAGAATAAGTAAGGATAAAGGTATTGCCATAAGCCATGTGGTGGTTATAGCACCAGTTCCTTTTCCAACAAGCTGTAGAGATGGCTATGCTTTTAGGCAACATGTTGCAACGGCTCGTCGTAACCGCAGCTTACCGATGATTGAAGCTTTTGACGAGTTTCCAATATTTTATTTTACCAACCATCACAGCGTTCAAGGCCCAGGCGATATAGTTTGTATGCCTGATCATTTTGAAAAATTAGACTTTGAATTAGAAGCTGCTATTGTGGTATGCAAACAAGGCAAAAATATTACTGCCGATGAAGCTGATAATTATATTGGTGGCTTAATGATTATGAACGACATGAGTGCAAGGGTGTTACAAATGGAAGAAATGCAACTCAATCTTGGCCCAGCAAAAGGTAAAGATTTTTCAACCGCAATTGGACCTTGTTTGGTTACTTTAGATGAATTGGAAGCCTTTGAAATAGCACCTAAAGACAACCATGTAGGTAAGGCTTGGCAGTTACAAATGACCTGTACTGTAAACGGCATTGAAGTGAGTCGAGGTAGCTTAGCAGATATGAATTGGACTTTTGCAGAAATTGTAGAACGTTGTGCTTATGGCACCAATATTTACCCAGGCGATGTAATTGGTAGCGGCACAGTTGGCACAGGTTGTTTTTTAGAATTAAATGGTACGGGTAAATTAAACAATTCAACCTATCAAGAGCAATGGCTGCAACCAAATGATGTTGTTGAAATGACCATTGAAGGCATTGGTACACTTGTTAATACCATACAAAAAGATGACAGCGACTTTTCTATTTTAAAAAAGAAAAAGCATGTTAATTAATTTGGCAGACATATCTATTATGGAGCGGCAACATTGGCTGCAACATGCTATTGCACCTCGGCCTATTGCATTAGCATCAACTATTGATACCAATGGAAACGTTAATTTAAGTCCATTTAGTTTTTTTAATGTGTTTTCTTTCGAGCCGCCCATTGTTATTTTTTCACCATCAAGAAGGGTGAGAGATAATACCACTAAACATACCTTACAAAATGTACTAGAAATACCAGAAGTGGTCATCAATATTTGCGATGTTGATATGGTACAGCAACTAAGTTTAGCGTCTTGTGAATTTCCTAAAGGTACTAACGAGTTTAAAAAAGCCGGCTTTACCATGCAAGCAGCACATGCTATTAAACCACCAATGGTAAAAGAAGCAAAAATAAAATTAGAATGTATTGTTGAAGAGGTAAAACCGTTGGGCAATAATGGTGGTGCTGGTAATTTAGTTATTTGTAAAGTTGTGTTACTACATGTTGATGATAGTATTTTAAATGATACAAATACCATGATTGACCAACAAAAAATGCAACATGTTGCAAGGCTTGGCGGCGATTGGTACACGGCTGTAAACACTACCAACCTATTTAAAATAAACAAACCAACCACACAAATTGCCATTGGTATAGATGGCTTGCCAGCTACTATTCGCAACAGCAATGTATTAACTGGTAACGATTTAGCGATGCTTGCAAATGTTACGGCTATACCCTTAAAAGATATGTGTTTTATAGATGAGAGGTTAGCGGTAATTCAACAGCAAAATAACTTACAACAACAAACTATTATACACCATCACGTAAAAGAATTATTACTAGAAAACAAGTTAGAACAGGCTTGGCAAATACTACTTCATACTTAAAACATTCACTATTAATCATACTTTTTTAAATAGTTGCCATATGACTCAAGATTACAATAATTACACAGTTGAAGACCAGAAAGTTTGGCACGAATTATACCAACGCCAAATTGCACAAATTCATTTGTATGCCTCAAAAGCATATATACAAGGTATGGATAGTTGTGGCTTTACAGCCGATAAAATACCATTAATTACCGATGTAAATAAACGGTTATTAGCTATTACAGGTTGGCAAATAGAAATTGTAGCAGGGCTCATTGACAATAAATCTTTCTTTGAATTGCTGGGCGAAAAAAAATTCCCTGCAAGCACTTGGCTACGTAAAATGGAAGCGCTAGATTATTTGGAAGAACCAGATATGTTTCATGATGTATTGGGGCATGTACCGCTTTTAGCAACCAAAGATTTTTGTGGCTTTTTAGAGAAGTTAGCCGTCATTGCCCTGCAACATATTGATAATGATGATACAATAGAAGCTATTAGCAGATTGTATTGGTACACTGTTGAATTTGGCTTGATACAAGAAGGTGACGCGTTAAAAATTTATGGTGCCGGAATTTTATCTTCAAGTGGCGAGACTTATTATTCGTTACATTCGGATATACCTAAAAGATTGCCTTATGATGTAGCTACAATTTTAGGTATACCTTACATAAAAGACAAGTTTCAATTGCAATACTTTATTATACCATCGTACAAATATTTATACGATAGTTTAGAAGAACTAGACACTATTTTCAATAAGACTTTCCAAGTTTTATAAAATTGGAAAGTTTGTAAAATATCATTCTTATGCCACATTATCAAACAAGAGGCAATATTCCTCATAAGCGTCACACACAGCATCGTAAGCCAGATGGCACGTTGTTTTCAGAGCAATTATTTTCTACTGAAGGCTTTAGTAACGACTCGTCTTTGCTATACCATTACCACCCGCCAACACAAATAATTGCAACAGACGAGCCAATTGATATTTCGCCAAAAGTGGTGGAAGAAAAAATGCTAAAACACCGCAGTTTAGAAGGCTTTAAAATACAGCCTACTACCGATTATTTACAAAGTAGAAAAGCAGTTCTGGTAAATAAAGATTGCCATATAGTGCTAGCTGCACCCACCCAAAGTTTAACCGATTATTTTTATAAAAATGCAGATGCAGATGAGTTAATTTTTGTACATGAAGGCAGTGGTAAATTACTCACACAGTATGGCGAACTAACCTTTAGCTATGGCGATTATTTGGTAATACCTAGAGGTTGCATTTATCAAATTCATTTTGATAATGAGCATAACAGATTATTGATTGTTGAATCATTTAGCCCCATTCGTTACCCAAAAAGATATATCAGTAAATATGGGCAATTATTAGAAAATGCCCCGTTTTGCGAGAGAGATATTCGCACACCGCAACAACTAAGTGGCATTGATTTACAGGGCGATTTTACAATTAAAACTAAAAAACAGGGTATTCTCTATGGCTTGCATTATGCCAATCATCCATTTGATGTGGTTGGATGGGATGGCTGCTGCTACCCTTTTGCGTTTAGCATTCACGACTTTGAGCCAATTACTGGTAGGGTTCATCAGCCACCACCAGTTCACCAAACCTTCGAGGCCAATAATTTTGTAGTATGCAGTTTTGTTCCAAGACTGTACGATTATCACCCACTATCTATACCTGCGCCTTACAACCACAGCAATATTGATAGTGATGAATTATTATACTATGTTGATGGTGATTTTATGAGTCGCAAAAATGTTACGCGTGGCATGATAACTTTGCACCCAGCTGGCATTCCACATGGGCCACATCCTGGCACCGTAGAAAAAAGTATTGGCAAAAAAGAAACCAAAGAGTTGGCTGTAATGATAGATACTTTTCATCCTCTACAATTGACAGAAACCGCCATCGCCATTGAAAATGAAGGTTATATATTGAGCTGGGCAGAATAATAAATCCATGTTTTAAAAAGGTAAAATACACTATTAAAAGTAGTAGATACTTTAATGCCTAGTATCTAACGATGCTTTTTTTACTTGATGGTTTGGCTTTTACTTAGGTATTTCTATTTAAAATTATCTGCAAATTTTTATGAGAAATAATAGTAATTTGTTAAGTCATAATTATGGTAAATAAATTAATGCAGTGTAAGTATTTTCTTTAGCCCAATTATTAAAAATCCAAATTGCCAGTAAACTATTTAGTTATAGTAATCATCAACAAAGCCATTATTTGTTTGTTGTTTAATAAAAATAGCTATGCCTAAAGGCAATCCGAATAAAAGTTATCTCCCAACAAAAAATTGTGTGGTATGCAACCGACCTTTTACATGGCGTAAAAAGTGGGAGAAAAACTGGGATGCAGTAAAATATTGTAGCGAGAAATGTAGAGGAACGAGAACACACACTCCCAACCTCTAAAGGGGAGCAGAAAAGAAAAAGTGTACTAAAAAATGAATGATCAATTTGAAATTAGCAACCTACAAAACAACTTACCTTTGGAGGTTGGAGATGAAATTAGGGGTCTGCTTTCTTTCACCAATAAAGGTTTGTACTGCTCGCAAGGTGGTTTTTATATAGATCCTTGGGGGGCTGTTGAAAAAGCCATTATTACACATGCCCATAGCGATCATGCACGTTGGGGCAGCAAATATTATCTCTGTCACCATCTTACCAAACCTATACTACAACTGCGTTTGGGTAATAATAATTACCAAAGTGTTGAATGGAATGAACCTGTTTTTATGAATGGCGTAAAAATATCATTACATCCTGCTGGGCATATTATTGGCTCATCGCAAATACGGGTTGAATATGGTGGGGAGGTTTGGGTGGCAAGTGGCGATTATAAAACAGAAGATGATGGCATAAGTGGCGCATTTGAGCCAGTAAAATGCCACACGTTTATTACAGAAAGTACGTTTGGCCTACCTATTTACAAATGGCAACCACAGGCCATCATTTACCAAAATATTCAAAACTGGATACTGGAAAATCAATCTCAAAACACTAGTTCTGTACTAATAGCTTATAGTTTGGGCAAGGCACAACGGGTAATAGAAGCGGTATCAAAAATTACAGACAATATTTTTGTACATGGTGCCATTTGGAACACGCAAGAAGCTTTATTAAACGCTGGCATCCATTTACCAAAAGTGAAAAGAATAACACCCGAAACAACCAAAAACGAGCTAAAAAATGCAGTGATAATTGCACCACCAAGTGCAGATGGCACGCCGTGGATGAAAAAATTTAACCCGTACAAAGTGGGTGTTTGTAGCGGTTGGATGCAGGTGCGTGGCAATGCTAGAAGACGCAATGTAGATGCAGGTTTCAGCCTTAGCGACCATGCAGATTGGCCAGGTTTGTTACAAGCCGTAAAAGCAACACAAGCACAAAAAGTATTGGTAACACACGGTTTTAAGGCAGCTTTTAGCAGATATTTAAATGACATTGGGATACATGCAACCCCATTAGATTATATGCCACCAACCATTGTTGGAGAGGAGGAATAAAAGCATAGTAAAATGAATGAACAACTTGAAAATAGCATCCTACATAATAACCTCTCTTTAAGGGTTGGAAGCGCTAGGGGTTTTACCTCTTTTGCTTCTCTTGTAAATACTGTTGGTACCTCTACCAAAAACGCAGAAAAACTTACAGCTTTACAAAACTATTTTTTAACCGCTGATGACAAGGATAAAGTTTGGGTAATTGCTATTTTCAGTGGCCGCAGACCAAAGCGTATCATCAACTCAACTATACTGGCCAGTTGGTGCATAGAACTTGCAGACATACCTACTTGGCTATTTGAAGAGAGTTATCATACCGTTGGCGATTTAGCAGAAACTATTGGGTTGTTATTGCCAGAATCCCCAACCCCTGAAGGGGAGATGCAAAGTCAACCGATTTACACACTATCCTACTATCTTGAACAATTTATTACACTAGAAAAAGCAGAAGAATCTATAAAAAAAGCGTTTGTAATTGATACCTGGATGGTGCTAAACCAAGAAGAACGTTTTGTATTTAACAAGTTGATTACAGGTGGTTTTCGTATTGGGGTATCACAAAAAATGATGGTGAATGCCTTGGCAAAAACTACCAATATTGACGCATCAACTATTGCCCATTTAATAAGTGGCACTTGGGATCCTTCAACTACTACTTTTACAGATTTATTAAGTGAAACCCATGCTGGTAAAGACTTTAGTAAGCCATACCCTTTTTATTTAGCTTATGCTTTAGAGGCTACGCCAAAAAGTTTGGGTGATATAAACGAGTGGCAAGCAGAATGGAAATGGGATGGCATACGTGGGCAAATTATTAAACGTAATAATGAACTTTTTGTATGGAGCCGTGGAGAAGAATTGATGACCGATAAATTTCCTGAGTACCAAATTTTAAAAGCATTATTACCCAATGGCATTGTGCTTGATGGAGAAATCATTCCTACCAAAGACCTACTACCACTGCCTTTTAACTTATTACAAACAAGAATAAGCAGAAAAAATATTACCAAAAAACAATTGCAAGAAGTACCTATTAGTTTTTTTGCATACGATATATTAGAATATAATTTTGAAGATTATAGAACAAAACCTTTGCACCAAAGAAGGGCTTTATTGGAACAGATTATCAACCAGCTAACAACTGCCAACAATCAACTATTAAATACCATTCAACTCTCGCCTATCATTCAAGTAAATACTTGGGATGAACTAACTGAACTAAGAAAAAGCTCACGAGATATGGGTAGCGAAGGTATTATGTTAAAGCGACAATTATCTATATATCAAGTTGGTAGAAAGGTGGGCGATTGGTGGAAATGGAAGATAGAACCTTTGGTAATTGATGCCGTGATGATTTATGCACAAAAAGGTCATGGACGAAGAAGTAACCTTTACACAGACTATACTTTTGCCGTAAAAGATGGCGATAAACTAGTAACGTTCACTAAAGCTTACAGTGGCTTGACGGATAAGGAATTTAACGAGATAGATGCATTTGTAAAAAATAATTCTATTGAAAAATTTGGCCCAGTACGCACCGTAAAACCAGAGCTTGTTTTTGAAATTGCCTTTGAAGGTATCGCCAAAAGTAGTAGGCACAAAAGTGGTGTGGCATTACGTTTTCCACGAATGAGCCGTTGGCGAAAAGATAAAAAGCCAGATGAGATAAATACCTTGAAAGACTTGCAAAAAATGTTACTTATTTATGGCAGTAAAAAAGAGGAACTCCTGTAACCTTTGATTGGTCATATTCTGGCCTTTAAGGCCCTTAGACACAGAAAAATACCCAAATTAATTCAGCAATCATTTCAAAAGTGCAAGCAAAGCCAAAAAAATGCGGTCACATTACTGTAACCGCATCATCAAAAAATATTTATATTTCTACCAAGTCCTGTTTGCAGAAATGTTTACCGTTCT
>JBBQLL010000055.1:0-17038 GCA_038327865.1 Chitinophagales bacterium
CCAAGTAACGAGATATTTACATTTAATGCAATTGCTCCAGGGGCACCAGCAGGTTCAATCTATCAGTGGTTTTTTGGTGATGGTAAAACAGGTACTGGCATTACTAGTAACAATACATATACTAATGCAGGCACTTACACTGTATTAGTTCTAGTGGTGAGCAATAATCAAACAATTGGGCAATGTACACTAGATATTAACGCATTAGGACAAAGTACCGCACCCATTGCTGCATTTACAACTTCAGCTGGCACAACAACCAATGCTTTTGTATTTACAAGCACCAGCACTATTGCTAATGGTACTATTAAAAATTATTTTTGGAATTACGGTGACGGCACTAGTGGTAATGGTAGCGTAAGCACACATTTTTATACGCAAACTGCTATTACACAACAATTTACAGTTATACATACAGTTTCTAGTGCAATTACTGGTTGCTCAGCCTTTAAAACACAAACTATTACAGTACCAGCTTTATCTGGTAGTGGAGGGGGCGGTAGCACCACACCACCACCTGGCGGCTCTTCTGGTAGTGGTGGTATTAGTTCTGGAAGTATTGGAGCTATAACTATAGCTTACATAACTACTGCACCGTGCGCACCTAGCAACGAGATTTTTACATTTAATGCCATTGCTTCTGGGGCACCAGCAGGCTCAGTCTATCAGTGGTATTTTGGTGATGGCAATTCTAGTTCTGGTGTTAGCACTACCAATACATACAATACATCTGGCTCTTATACAGTACTTGTAAAAGTGCTAAACAACAATCAAATATTAGGGCAATGTAGCTTAGCTGTAACTGCAGTTGGGCAAAGTGTAACGCCTGTTGCATCGTTTTTTGCACAACAAACTAATGCAACTACTGCTGGGAATTATTATTCGTTTAATAGTACGTCTAGCTTGGCAAGGGGTACTATTAATTCGTATGTGTGGGATTATGGTGATGGTACATCTGGCACTGGTAGTTTTAGTACACATACCTATATTCAAACAACGTCCAATCAAACATTTGCAGTAAAATTTACCATTACAAGTGATGCAGGTTGCTTAGCTAGTAAAACTCAAACAATAAGTGTACCAGCGGGTTATATAATTTCTGGTGGGTTTAGTGCTGTAAGTACAAGCCCATGTGCCCCAAGTAAAGAGGTATTTACATTTACAGGCCCAACCAATGGCGTACCATCTGGTTCTGTATACACATGGGATTTTGGTGATGGTAGCAGTACTATAGGCAACCCAATAACCAAAAGTTTTACATTTCCTAATTCGTATAATGTTATATTAACAATTACCCTAAACAATGCTCAGTTATACCGTGTGTTACAATCTGTAACTTCATTTGGACAAAACGCTACACCTACCGCTGCAATATCGGTGCAACAGAGCAATGCATCTGGTTCAGCTTGGGCTTTTAATAGTACCTCTACCATACCAAGTGGTACCATTACTTCCTATAAATGGGATTATGGTGATGGTAGCACTGGCGCTAATGCCTTTAATATTTATACCTACAATCAAACAACTGTAGCACAAACTTTTGTTATAAAATTGACTGCTACATCAAATGCCAATTGCCCTAACTCAGCTTTTACGTCTGTAACAGTACCTGCCAAATAAACCATTTATGAAAAAATTTATTAGTATTATTATTATACTTGCCTTTGGTTTCACATCGTGCACTAAAACCGTAGATACCACAACTACAGTACCTGTAACACCCGGCACAGGCACCACAACAGTAGGTCCCGCATTTATTAAGTTTTATAACGTAATGGATTATGGCAATGTAAACGTAACATTAGGAGGTACAAGCATGGGTGATGTGGCACTTTACTATTCCACAGCTTACAAATCCATTGCTGCTGGTAATAAAAATATTAAAGTAACACTAGGGGGCAATACAATTATTGATGTATTTGCAGATTTAGTTGGCGATAAATATTACTCCTGCTTTATTTATAGGGTTGGCTTTAATTGGCGAGTGTCAATTGTTACTGATGATTTAACTACCCCTGCTGCGGGCAAAGCAGGTATACGTGTTTTAGATTTTAGAACACAAGCCTACTTTGACTATGTAAAAGTGAAAATTTTTAGTGTTGGTTTAGATCAAATAGATTACGTGAACCGTAATTTTTTAGACCACCTTTCTTACGATACTTATACAACTTTTAGACCCCTAGCAGCTGGCACCTATACCACTAATGTTTTTAACGATTCTGGTACATTAGCTAACAAATCAGGTTTAGTTTTGGGCAATGGAAAAATTTATACACTGGTATTAATGACCCAAGCAGATTTGACCGCGACCGAAGCATTGAAATTTATTAATATAGATTTTTCAACTTTAAAGTAGTACCACGTTCTTTTTTTGAAGTTTAATTTCGTAAATATTATTTATTATTTTTCCATTGCAATATGGCTTTGTATTGTCTCAATAATATTCATTGGAGTTTTTGTAGCTAAAAATTTAGTCTTAAATGTATTGTAGGCATTAACACGCATTGTATTTTTATTTGCAACAGAAAGATTAATCCAATTATTTAATAAACAAATGGTACCTATTAAGCCATCATTAGCTACCAACCCACAATTTGTTTTGATAATTTCAGACTGGCTATTTATTTTATTTGAAACTAAAACTGGCTTTTCGCAGGCTAAAGCCTCGGCAACTGTTAATCCAAAATTTTTTTGATGACTTGGTAAAACAAAGGCCTCACATCCATAAAAAGCCCCCATTTACTATCGCCTTCTAGCATATCTACAAGTTCAACAATATCTTTTAAATCAGAATCCAATTGAATTTTTTTGCAAGAGCTAAACCATATGCTGTTTTTAATCCTGTTCCAGCAATTACTAATTTTGATAATAATTGGTAGCTATATTTTTATTATTTTGGTTACAAAACTGCTGTAGAAAAAATTGCTAACAGATTTAATTGCAGTTTATTTACGCAATAAGTAGTTTTCCCCTTTTTTCCTCAATTTATTACTAAATATTTTGTTCTACTTGGCAACTTGTATTACTTTTAACAGCGTTAAAAAAAGTATTCGCAAGTTGCCTTAGGCACTTTGCATTGCGCTATGTAAACTCGTAACAATGTAGACAAATAGTACAATAGCCAACTATTAAAAAAGCTTTATACATAATAAAAACAAGCAACAACTATGGGAGTGTTTAAAGACAGATTTAAAGAAAAAGCCGACTTGGCTAACGTAGAAATAAAAGGTATTTTAAAAGAATATGGGAACAAGAAAATTGGTGAAGTAACCTTAGCACAGGTGTACCAAGGTATGCGTGGTATTACAGGCCTAGTTACCGAAACTAGTTTGTTGGATGCACAAGAAGGTATACGCTTTAGAGGTTATACCATACCAGAATTACAAAAAAAACTACCAAAAGCTATCAATGGTGGCGAACCACTGCCAGAAGGTTTGTTTCATTTAATGTTACTTGGCGAGCTGCCAACCGAGGAAGAAGCACACCATATAACTAATGTGTGGCAACGTAGAAGCCACGTACCAACCCATGTATTTAAAGCCATAGATGCATTGCCATTAACAGCGCACCCGATGACGATGTATGTGGTAGGTGTAATGGCGTTACAAACCGAAAGTAACTTTGCCAAAGAATACGCTAAAGGACTTAATAAAAAAGATTACTGGAGTGCGATATACGATGACTCGATGGATTTGATTGCCCGTTTGCCAAGGATAGCCGCCTATATTTATCGTAGAAAGTACAAAAACAAAGAATATATTGAGCCAAATGGTTTATTAGATTGGTCTGGCAATTTAGCGCACATGATGGGCTTTGAGGACGAAAGTTTTAAAGAATTGATGCGTTTATACATGACTATACACGCAGACCATGAAGGTGGCAATGTATCTGCACATACGACACACTTGGTTGGTAGTGCTTTAAGCGATCCTTATTTAAGTTATGCCGCAGGCATGAATGGCTTAGCTGGCCCGTTACATGGTTTGGCAAATCAAGAAGTAATAAAATGGATTTTTCAAATGCAGGCTGAGTTAGGTACAGATGCACCTACAAAAGAGCAAATAGCCGATTATGTTCAAAAAACACTAAATAGCGGTAAAGTAGTACCAGGTTATGGGCATGCAGTGCTGCGCAAAACAGATCCCCGCTTTACAGCACAAATGGACTTTGGTAAAAAACATATGCCAGATGATAAGTTGGTAAATACAGTGTGGAATATTTATGAAACTGTACCACCTATTTTAGAATCATTAGGTAAAATTAAAAACCCTTGGCCCAATGTTGATGCACATAGTGGTGCCTTATTAGTACACTATGGCTTAGTTGAATATGAATTTTACACCGTATTATTTGCTGTAAGTCGCTCATTAGGTGTACTGGCAAGTTTGTGCTGGGATAGAGCTTTAGGTTTTGCATTAGAGCGTCCTAAAAGTGTAACTACCGAAGCCGTAAAACTTTGGATAGAAGGTAAAGATGAGATTTGGGACTAACCCCTTTTTTTAATGATAATTATGTATGAAAATGCCTCAAAATAATATTGAGGCATTTTTGTTACCAATGTAATACTAATTTAAAAAAGGTTGTATTGTACTATTAAAAATAAGGCGAAGGATAACAATAGCAACTTACAAAATGGTTAACCGCACTAAGTATTGTGCAAATTCGTCTACCATTAAAAACTCAGTTTTCCAACCTTCGGCAAATGCAATTTGTTGCAATGTTGCTTGATCGATATATAACCATGTAAACCAATCGGTCTTTAGTTTTTTATATTGGTATTGATAGTCTATTTCGCCAAAATAATTACTAGATAAGCCCACACTACCATCGTACAAATAAGACACATCTGATGAATCGAATAATAATTGACCGCCAGGAAGTAATAAGCTTTTTACATGTTGCAAAAAACGTTGCAAGCCAGTTAAATTACTAGCTAACCCAATACCATTCATTAAAAGTAACAAAGTGTCATAAGTATCATCGGCATAGGCAAACACATCTTTTTGTACTATATGTTTCACACCTCGCAAGTGCATAATATTACAAGCTAATGGTGATATTTCTAATGCTGTAACAGTCTGATTTCTTTGTTGCAACCACAATGCATGGCTGCCTGCACCTGCACCAATATCTAATATTTTGCCAGTACACATTTTTAAAGCAGTTAACTCAAGCTGCGACATTTTGTTTTCATCTCTAAAATATACATTCACCGGCATCTCTTCTTTATGCCAATATTTATTATTAATCCACAATTTTTTAGGCTCTGTTTGATGGTAATAATCTGAAATTGCCTGTCCTAAAACATCTATCATTATACTATATTTTACAGTTGCATAATTAAATAAAATTGGTAAGAAGTGTAGTTAATTAAACTAAGGTTACACATCTGTATTGTAGCCTTAATATGGCACGCTCAAAAATCCCACTTCAAGTATTTGAAGTGGGATTTTTGGTATGTCTTTGGGTACCTACAATCACAAATAAATTAGTTGTCTTTACCTCGAGGAAATATTTTAGTGGCTGCCATACCATTTTGTAATCACCGCTTCTGCTGGTTTTTGTTGTGGGGTATAATCTGGCCTTGTAGCATTTCTATAATAGTCGTCTGCGTACCATTTCCATACAAAACCACCCCTAAACCAAGGCTTTGTGGTTACAGATACGTACAAAGCTTCGTAGGCTGTAGCTTGGGCGTCATTATTGGTGGTACTAACATTTTCTTTCCACGGTTCAGCGGTGCAACTATCGGTATTTCGGTAGCCATATTCTGTAAAAATAATTGGCTTTTTAACTTGCTTATTTAATGCTTCCATCTTTGCTAGATGCGGTTTCCAAACAGCTTGTAACTCAGCTATAGTAGGGTTTACAGCATTTACTAAAGGGAAGTAAGCATCAATACCTATAAAGTCTAGCTTATTCCAAAAAGGAAATTTATTGTAATCATCCCAATTAGCAGCGTAAGTTATTTTCCCCTTGTAAATGGCTTTTACATCATCAATTAAATTACTAAAAAATAATGGTCTATTTTTTACAGCAGCACCTAATTCAATACCAATACAAAACATTTCTACATGTAAGCTATCGCAAATTTTAGCGTAATGCAATACGTAGTTTTTATAGCTATTTTCAAACGTTAGCCAACTTTTTTCATCGGGCAAAACAAAGTCGCCAGTATAAGCACCATGCCTTAACCATAAGTGTGGTTTTAGCATGATTGATAATCCATTTTGCTTGGCTAAAACAATAGTGCCAATTACACCTGCATCTTTTTCGCCCCACCATTGTCTTGCATTGTTATACATAACCGTTGGCTGATTTACACTGCAAAACGCATAGGGCATAATAGTAATAGCATTTGCATTAATGGCAGTAATAGCCGTAAAAGCATCTTGCTTAATTTCATTTACAGTAGCTACCAAACCAATACCTCTTATAACAAAATTTTTAGTAGATTTTTCATAAGACACTGCTGGATTATTACCAACGGCGTTATTACAAATAAAGCTACAAAAAGCTATTGGTGCAACAATCAACACAAAGAAAACGGTACCTAATTTAGTAAGCATCTTGCTAATTTATGTTTTTGGTTTTAAAACGTGTTAGTAGCTTTTGGCTTACTAGCAACGGTTTGAAAAAATTAGGCTAACTTCCATTCAGCCTCAATAAATTTAAACTCATGTAGGCCATACCGTTACTTCGTGAGCTTTACTGCATCGGCTAACCGTTGTGCTGCATTATCCCAATTAATCAAATTAAATAAGGCATCTACAAAGTCTGTACGTTTGTTTTTATATTTTAAATAATAGGCGTGCTCCCACACATCAATCACTAACAAAGGAATACAACCCCATTGTGTTAATTTTTCATGGTTTTCACATTGTAAAACGGTTAAACTATTGCTATAAGGTTGATAAGCTAAAATGCCCCACCCATTACCATCTACATTTTTAGATGTCTCAGCAATAAGTGTTTTTAACCTGTTGTAACTACCAAAATTTTTTTCTATTCGCTTCAAAAGTTCGCCAGATGGCATGGTCATTTTGTTGGTGAGGTTTGTCCAAAATATTGAATGAAGAATATGTGAGGAGGAATGATAGGCTAGTTTTTTTGTCCAATAATCAACCGTTTCTAAATTATTATCATCCAACGCTTTTTTTATCATTGCCAAATCTTTATTAGCAGCTTTAGTAGCCCCTCCATGATGAAAGGTATAGTGCAAATGCAAGGTTTCAGCATCCATATAGGGCTCTAAAAAGTTTTCGCTATAAGGCAATGCTTGTTGTACATAATTGCCATTGGCATCTACCAACTTATCAATATTGTTGTTGGTTAAGTTTTGTGCAAAAGCATTACTAGTACTGATTAACGAAGCTGCACCAATTAATGTACCCGATTTTAAAAAGGCTGCTCTATTCATACAATTGATTTTAGAATGATGCCCAACTCTACTGCAATTGCAATGCTATTAGGCTTTAGAATTTTGTTTACGTAAAGTAACGTCAATAGCGTAAATAGTACTACTAATTTTTCCTATTTTATTGGTATTGCATTTTTACCATCAACTATTTTAAAAAACCTTGTTGGTAGGTTTTACCCTACCAACAACGGCTAAAAGATTATAGTTACCGTCACTGCTAGGCACGAAGCAGTCTATATACAAAATTAGATTGCTTCGTGCCTAGCAATGACGGGTGCTTGCCTCTTAAATCATACCACTAACAATATCACTTTGCAGCCCTACTTGCTGGTCGGTAGCATCTACAAAGTAGGCGTAGTAATGTCTCGTTTCGGGCGTGCCTTCTACTAGGTTGGGGCGGTTATCGTGGTAAGGGCTGTGGGTATCTAACGCTAAAAAGCTAAAAGCTGCCTCGCTACCACGGTTGCCGTAAATTTTTACCCCATTGCTCTGCCCTTTTTTAAAGCTTATTACCATGTGGCCACCACTGGTAGCAACAGCAAGTTGCGGCTTGGCGGTACTAAAATCACTCGTGCTAACCGTGCCTATGATACCTAAATCGTTGCCAATAGCAGCGGTATAGTTGGCATTAGTTTTAATACGATTGCTAATAGTGCGAACATTGCCAACGGTATCAGTGCGTTGGTCGTCTTTAGCTTTTACCAAATTTTGAAAACTCTTGCGGCTATTGTTTACCCCTTGTATGGTAGTTACTAATGCATCGCATTCATTTACATAAATGGCTACATCCGCCGGAGCAATGCCCAAAGTGGCGGCATGAATGGGTAATTTGGTTTTGTAATTTACTAGCCAGGTGTTTAGCGTGTCATCTGCATGTGGAATAAAGTCTGCCATTGTGTGTTTGTTTTTAATTGTTAATGATGGGTGTTTATTATTAAAGCTTTTTTGAGTTTGCTACTGTATGCTTAGGTACAAGCCGCTATTCCTAAGAATTACCACTAAAACCTAAGTTTTTTATAATTATTGCTAACCCCAGCCGCTCTGTGACTAACCACGAACACACTGTGACTAACCACGAACACACTGTAACTAACCACGAACTCGCTGTAACTAACCCCAGTCACGCTGTAACTAACCACAGCCACGCTGTGACTAACCACAGCCACACTGTGACTGACCACGAACACACTGTGACTAACCACAGCGGCCTCATTGTTGTACTTACTCTCTTCAACTTATCACGTCACTAACAACAGACTATTTATAACTATGTATATTTTAATTCAGTTAGCATCATCATCTTAGAATTTGGCCAGGTGGCTTTTTTTAAGATGTATTTCATTAGGGGGTATGAAATTGCTATTACAATAATAAAATTATTATTTATAATAGCAATGATTTTTAAAAATAATATATTGAAGAAATATTATGGGGGGGGTTGATGCTTGGGGCGTTAGTACCTGTAATAATTGTGGTAATTGAGGCTATAAAAAAATACTAGAAGTTTAATAATTAATTATAGTAGCAAGATAACAAAAACAACCTAATAGATAATTAATTGATGGCATTTGATATTTATAAATTTATTGCCATAAATTATTTAGAGCCTGTTTAAAAATAAGTTTTTTCAATCACCAATGTTTATTTTTTTCCACAGATGCGCTACTTAGCACGACTAATTTGTGTGCATTTGTGCATACGTGGTAACAGAAGCGTTCCACTATACTATATAAAATTTGTGGAATTATTTTTACAAGGGCTCTAATACTTTTTAGAGATTGCAATCTGTGAAACTTGTAACTTTTTCCCGTTACTGTGTAACACCCTTCATCATATGTCAATATAGCTTTGCATTATAGTATCTTATTAATAGCTATCACGGCACGATTATTTAGATAGCCTCAACAATCAAGTAATGTTCTCAATTTATAATCATTCATTAATTACAATTATGACAATTAATCTTTCCACTAAAAGGAGTAGTTTATTACATGTGTATAAAAACTGCTCTAGAATTTTTAACAAAAAATCGTTCACGGCATTGTTACTGTTGGTTCTTTTTGCAGTAGGCTGTAAAAAAATAACCGAAGAAACAGGCGTTATAGGCGTTTGTCCAACGGTTGTTTCAACAGACCCTGCAAACGGTGCAATTAATGTGGTAACAAGTAAAATTATTTCGGCAACGTTTAATGAGAGTGTAGACCCAAGTACTGTTACCGCTTCTAGCTTTTTAGTAAAACAAGGTAGTACACAAGTATTTGGTACAGTTACTTACACTGGTTTGGTAGCCACATTTACGCCATCAAGCCCACTAATAGCCAATGCGGTATATACTGCTACTATTACAACTGCGGTTAAAGACTTATCAAAAAATGCAATGAAAGCAAATTATGTTTGGAGCTTTAATACTGGCAGTACGCCAATAGTTGTATCTACAGACCCACCAAATGGTGCGGTTGATGTGCCATTTAATAAAATTATTACTGCCACATTTAGTACCGTTATGGATGCTACTACTATTAATGCTACAAACTTCACTATTAAACAAGGTGGTGTTATAGTACCTGGTACCATAAGTTATTCTGGTTTTGTGGCCACATTTACACCAACCACACCCTTAGCTGCAAGCACAGTATTTACAGGCACAATTTCCACATCTGTTAAAGATGTTGCTGGTAATGCCATGGCCGTACCTTATACATGGAGTTTTGCTACAGGCATTGCCCCAATTGTAACTTCTACAGATCCTACAAATGGTGCTACTAATGTTATGCTGAATAAAATTATTACAGCAAAATTTAATAAAATGATGGATGCCTCAACCATCAATACAACAACCTTTACTTTAAAGCAAGGTACTAATACAATTGTAGGAACTGTTACTTATGCCAATAAAGTAGCCACTTTTACCCCTACAGCTTTACTTGCATCAAATACAACCTATACTGGCACTATTACTACAGGCGCTAAAGATTCATCTGGTAATAGCCTTGTATCAAATTACGTTTGGACCTTTACAACAGGTACTGCACCAACAGTAATAGCAACAGATCCACCAAACAACGCAGTTAATGTACCACTAAACAAAATTGTTACAGCAAGTTTTAGTACAGCTATGGATCCAACGACTATTAATAGCACCAATTTTACAATAAAACAAGGCACTAATGCTGTTAGTGGAACTGTAACCTATGCAGGTACCACTGCAACGTTTACACCTTCGGCACCGTTTGCCATTAATACAGTTTACACAGGTACTATTACAACGGGTGCACAAGATTTATTGGGTAATGCATTGCCTGCTAATTATACTTGGAGCTTTACAACCACAGGTAGTGGTCCAACAGTAACCTCTACAGATCCTATAAATGGTGCAGTTAATGTGCCTCTTAATAAAATTGTTACTGCTACTTTTAATAAAGCAATGGATCCAACAACTATTAATGTATTAACTTATACAATAAAACAAGGTGCAAATACCGTGTTTGGAACCGTTACTTATTCAGGTACTACTGCCACATTTACACCAGCTCAACCATTTGCTGCAAGTACACTTTATACTGCTACCATTACAACTGGGGCTAAAGATGTAAACGGCAATGCATTGGCTTCAAATTATGTGTGGAGCTTTACAACAGCAGCAGCTGTAGTAGTAATTAATAATACCCCATTTTTAGGTAGTGCAGCTATTTTTGGATCATTTGGAGGTAATGCAGGTGTAACCAATCAGGGTACTAATACAGTAATCAATGGTAGCATTGGTACTACGGCCGCTTCCACTTTAGTAACAGGATTTCATGATGGAACAACAGGTGATGTTTATACAGAAACACCATTAAATGTAGGGTTGGTAACTGGTAGAATTTACACAGCTCCTCCTGCCCCAGGAACTGCAGCTTCTGCTGCTATTGCAACACAGGCTTTGGCTGATGCTAATGCGGCTTATTTAATTATTTCACCTGCTGGCACACCTGGTGGTACAGACCCTGGTGCTGGTGAATTAGGTGGCTTAACATTAGCACCTGGTACTTATAAGGCTGCCGCTGGTACTTTCAAAATTTCTAACGGTAATCTTACATTAGATGCACAAGGCAATCCTAATGCAGTATGGATTTTTCAAACTGCTGCTGGCTTAACCGTTGGTGTTGCAGGGCCCGCAGGTGCTAAAAGTGTTTTATTGGTTAATGGCGCACAAGCTAAAAATGTATTTTGGTACGTAGGTAGTGCGGCAGTTATTAATGGTGCTGGTGGCGGTGTAATGACAGGCACTATTATCGCATCTTCTGGTGTTACTTTTTCTACAGCAGGCAACAATGTACAAACTATACTTAACGGTAGAGCCATTTCATTGGTTGCATCTGTAACAATGGTTAATACCACTGTTAACGTTCCTAACTAGGTTTAATAAATTATTCATCCCGCCCCATTTGGGGCGGGATGAATTAATAAAAAATTATTTGCTCTCATTATAAAGCTTCATTTTATGTATTACAATAATAATTCAAAACAAAAATTTCTAAGTTTTATTGCCTTCCTTTTGATTGCAGTAACAACCGCTAATGCCCAAAAAATTGAACGACCACAACCAAAATGGTGGTTTGGAGAATCAGGTGCTGTAAACTTTAACGATTATCGTGGTACAACACAAATGCTCAATACAGAGTTAAGTGTTCCAACGGCATTTCATAAAGGTTCAGCTATTAAACCTTATGCTTCTTTATTAACCGAGTACCGACCAAATAAAGTTATTGGTCTCATGTTAAATGTTGGGTTTGATAATCGAGGTGGTACATTTGATGGTGTAAAAACACCTTGTGATTGTCCTGCTAATTTATCAACTAACCTTAGTTATGTAACTATTGAACCTAGCTTACGCATTGCGCCATTTGCATCTGCATTTTACATATTTGCAGGGCCAACTATCAGTATTAATGTAAGAAAAGAATTTACGTATACGCAATTAAACCAAACTGAAACACATGCAGATTGGAGCGCTATAAGAAAAACGGTATTTTCAGCACAAGCTGGTGCAGGAATAGATATTCCAGTATCTAAAAAAACAAGTACCACGCAAATGACGGTTTCACCATTTGTATCTTTTCAAACAGATTTATTTGATGCGCCAAGAACTGTTGAAACTTGGGCTATCAACACAGTTCGTGCAGGTATTGCATTAAAACTAGGTACTAGCAGAAAAGCAATGCCAACAAGTAAATTGGTACACGATACCGTTTATATAACCTTACCAGCTGAAACAGTAAAAGCTACTCCAAAAGAAGTTCAATTTTCGGTGCGTGCACCTAAAGAAATGCCGAATAGCCGTCAAGTAAAAGAAACATTTCCTTTGCGTAATTCAGTATTTTTCGATATGGGTTCGTCAGAAATTCCTGACCGTTATGTTCAATTAACATCTACCCAAGCTGCGTCTTTTAAAGAAGTTCAATTGCAACAAAGCCAGCCAAATAATTTATCTACAGGTCGTTCTGCACGACAATTAGCAGTGTACCATAATATTTTAAATATCATGGGTGATCGTTTACGAGCCAATCCTCGAAGTACCATTTTATTAACTGGCGCATCGGACAAAAATCCAGTAGATGGTAAAGTAATGGCAGAAAAAATTAAAACCTACTTGGTTACAAATTATGGTATTGATGGGTCTAGAATTACTACTGAAGGTAGAGACAAGCCAGTAATGCCATCAGAACAACAAGGTGCTACAAAAGAATTGGCCTTACTACGTCAAGGCGATAGAAGAGTTGATATTACAAGTACGTCTCCTGAATTGTTAATGCAAGTTGGTAATAATTCATCAACATTTCTTAAACCAGTTTATATTTCAGATGAAATGGTTGACCCATTAGACAGCCATGTTATATTTAATAACGAAGGTGCTGATACTTTATTAAAATTTTGGAAAGTAGAAGTAACTGATAGTAAAGGAAATATTCAAAATTATGGTCCTTATACAGAAGATCATGCGTCAGTTGCTGGCAAAACTATTTTGGGCAATGATGCACAAGGCAATTATAAAGTTGCTATGATTGGCGAAACAAAAACTGGTGAAACGGTTCGTAAAGAGAGCAGTGTAAGTTTATCAAAAAGAGAAGATATTAAACAAGAAGGTTTGCGATATAGCATTTTGTTTGACTTTGATAGATCTAAAACCATTGCAGCATACGAAAAGTTTTTAACGAACGAAGTAACGCCGCTAATTACTGATAATGCCACTGTAATTATTCATGGCCACACAGATATTATTGGTGATGCTAATCACAACCATATATTGTCTCATGAAAGGGCAATGAGTGCCCAACAAATAATAGAAAAAGCGTTGGCAAGTACTGGGAAAAAAGGTGTAAAATTTGAAACTTTTGGTTTTGGTGCCTCTGTAAATGATGCCCCTTTCGAAAACAATTTACCTGAAGAACGCTTTTATAACAGAACTGTTATTATTGATATTATTCCTGTTAAATAAAAAGATTAGCATAGCACTTTCAATAAATAAAGTAGAAGACCTAAATATGACTAATGTTTAGGTCTTCTGCATTTATTAAATACTTTTTTTATAAATTAGTGTTGATATAATTCCACAAATAAACCTTACAATTTAAGCTGTAAACATCTAAAATCAATATAGCATGAGATTTTAAAATTAGCATTACCCGCTAGGTGTGCTTTTTGCTTTAGAGTAAAAATGGGTTAGTAAGACACAATTTAATTTTAACTACCCGTAAGACAAAATGAAATTATATATCAAACACATGGTTAGTTTACGTTGCAAAATATTGTTAAAAGAAGAGTTAACAAAACTTGGCTATCAGGTTATTTCAATTGATTTAGGTGAGGCAGAAGTATTAGGAAACATATCGCTTGAAGATAGGGAACATTTAAAATTTGCCTTACTTACTTGTGGACTTGAAATAATAGATGATAAAAAAGTTATACTAGTTGAAAAAATTAAAAATATAATTATCGAAATGATTCAACAAACTAATGAAGTGCCATTAATAAACTATTCAAATTTTATTAGCCAAAAACTGAACTACGATTATACTTACTTATCCAATATTTTTTCTGAAGAAAAAGGCATTACCATCCAACAATTTATAATTATCCATAAAATTGAAAAAGTAAAAGAATTGTTGATATATAATGAAATGAATTTAACAGAAATTGCATGGCAACTACATTACAGTAGTGTTGCACATTTGTCCAATCAGTTTAAAAAGGTTACTGGTACTTCACCATCATACTATAAGCTTTATAAAACTTTAAATCGCATTAAAATTGAAGAAGTTGGTAACACAAGACTTGCTAGTTAAAGCGCCATAAATTGGTAATATACTTTCTATTGCTTTAGAAACTGTCAATTCATCTTCCCTTGTAGCATCGCCAAATTCTTGTAGCTTATCAAATGCAGCAACTGTAGCATAATCACCAACATTCTGGGGCACATGTTGGTAGTACAGGCCATAAATTAAACCAAGCCACATCATGTAAAACCCCTTTCCAATATACCGTACCAGTTTGCAATTTAGAAAAAGCAGAGCAGTTTTTATCGTACACCATTTTACCTTTTAAATCTGCCCCTCGAGCAAGATAATATAAACCAACTCTATCCCTTTGTAATATGATTAAAGAGTTATATACCTTTATACTCTAAATAGTGCAACATATGTTTGCTCATAAAATTATCTGGCAGCACCGTAAAGTGTTCTACAGGAACATCCCAGCCAGCAAGCGCTTTAGCCACATTATCTTCTGCACCACCTACCTATACTTGCATAGATTGTTTATCGGTTTACTCTTTTGGTGCTTGAGAAATATGTAGCAACAATTCACCAAATGATTGTACTTTTTTCTTTAGCACAGCCAATCAATTTGACGACAAGATAAGCAGATACTTTTGACTAAATAACCATACAATACATCATAATTAATGGCATCGTTTGCGTTAGATACCCAATCAACTATCACCAATGCCTTATGAACATAGAACTTAAAACTTCAAACCAACAACTTCCTTTCATCATCCTTATGTTTGCAAAAATTTTACAACAATGGAATTGCAAAAATTAATAATAGAAGCTTGGAGTAACAGAGAATTACTAAAAGATCCTATTTATTCTAAAGCCGTTAGAGCAGTAATTGAAGAAGTTGATAAAGGCAGATTACGTACAGCATCGCCTACCGAAAGTGGCTGGGTTGTAAATGAGTGGGTAAAACAAGGTATACTCATGTACTTTGGTATTCAACAAATGAAAACTTACACCTTAGAACCATTTGAGTTTTACGATAAAATGTTGTTGAAAAAAGACTACGCTAGCCTTGGTGTTCGTGCAGTACCACATGCGGTGGCTCGCTATGGTGCGTACTTAGCTAAAAATGTGGTATTAATGCCTAGTTATGTAAATATTGGTGCGTATGTAGATGAAGGCACCATGGTAGATACTTGGGCAACTGTAGGTAGCTGTGCACAAATTGGTAAAGGTGTGCATTTAAGTGGCGGTGTTGGTATTGGTGGTGTGCTAGAACCTTTGCAAGCAAGCCCTGTAATTATAGAAGATGGTTGTTTTATAGGCAGTCGTTGCATTGTGGTAGAAGGTGTAATTGTAGAAAAAGAAGCCGTTTTAGGGGCCAATGTAGTGCTAACACAATCAACCAAAATTATCGATGTTAGTGGCAGCGATCCTATAGAAATGAAAGGTCGTGTACCTGCACGTAGCGTGGTTATTCCTGGTAGTTACAATAAGAAATTTCCTGCTGGAGAGTTTGGTGTTGGCTGTGCTTTAATTATTGGTACACGCAAACCTAGTACCGATTTGAAGACAAGTTTAAATGATGCGTTGAGAGATTTTAATGTGAGTGTATAATTGTGATTGTGAATGATTTAGACATGCTAAGTTTAAAAAATTTAGCATATCTTTCTTTTATTAACTAGCAACTGTATTTCAATTAAACTTCGTTGTGTCACTCACTGCAACGGTTATAACATTATTTAGCTTTTATCGCAGCGAAGATTTTGTAATCACATCAATCCAAAAAACCATTTTAAATATAGGTTCAGACAAACATGCATCAAACAACTACTTACAACATCACTTTAAAAGGTTTGGCAATAGCACTCACAGGTGCTATTCTGTTTTCTACAAAAGCAATTTTTGTAAAGCTAGCCTTTGCTGCCACTCACGTTGATGCTATTAGCTTACTTAGTTTACGCATGTTGTTTTCATTACCATTTTATGTTGGTATTGCTTGGTTTGCATCTAAAAAAAAAGGTGCTGAAACCATTACAAAAAAGCAATGGTTCTATATTGCGTTAATGGGTGCGATGGGTTATTATGTTAGTAGTTTACTCGACTTTATTGGCTTGCAATATGTATCAGCAGGTTTAGAGCGGTTGATATTGTTTATGTATCCAACGTTTGCAGTACTCATCAACACGTATTTTTTTAAAAGCAAACTCAACAAAATACAGGTGATAGCTTTGGTGCTAACCTATATTGGTATTGGCATTGCCTACTTTGGCGAGTTACGTATTGACACCACCAATCCCAATTTTTTCTATGGTAGTTTCATGATTTTTTTATGTGCTGTTACGTATTCTATTTACCT
>JBBQLL010000056.1:0-16892 GCA_038327865.1 Chitinophagales bacterium
CATAGCAGAAGACAATGCTGCTGAAAAAGAGGGGCTTATAAAACAAGTAGCACAACTTGGGCACAAACTGCTGTTAGCTGCTGTAAATGGCTACGACTTACTAGAGCAATTACTAAAACTATCAAAAGATAAATTGCCTACGCTATTACTGCTAGACATAAATATGCCTAGAATAAATGGGCTATTAATAACTATTTATTGTGCCTTTAAATATCCTAGTATTAAAATTATTGCAGTATCATCGCACACAAACGATGATTTAATTGCAGAAGTGATTACCGAAGGTGCCGTTGCTTTTATAACCAAATATTTTTTAACACCCGATTCAATTGTTTATCAAGATAATTATGGTACTACCAATGTGTTACAAATAGCCATTGATGCAGTATTAGAGGGGCAATTATTTATTGATAAATTGCTTGTAAATAATCCTGCTACTATAAAACTTACCCCAACTACAACTAACATTATAGCTACACATCATAAACATTTAAAACCCAAACATATAGAGTTTGCCATTTTAAATGCCGCAGGGTTATCATTAGCAGAAATTGCCAGCCTAATGCACACAACTGTAAATACGGTTAAGGATTATAACTTGTTGCTTTGTAAGCAGTTTGGCGTAGCTAATCACGGTCAGCTAGCCTTAGCTTGCTTTGCCTCTGGTATTGTAAAGCAGGCTAAGTATTATGATAATACGATAGGGGCTTGATATTTTTAGTTATTACGATTGTTTAATAAGTATACTAATTAACCATCGTAATGTATTTAACGTTAAGTGTATCTATTATTTCAGAAAGCAAATCTTACAAAAAATTAACTACTTATATCTCCTTAAAAAAGTGTGAATTACACAACTTATTTCTATAATACTGTAATAATTTTTTCCTCTAGCTTACTAAATTTGTTAATTAAGGTATATTTTTTTAATTAATAATAATACAAAAAATGATGAGTAAAAGTTTGGGCATATTTATGGATCATGCCAATGCACATTTAATAGAATTTTCTGCCGAGCCATTAGAAACAACCACCATTTCATCTGACTTCACTCACGAAGAAAAAATAGATACATTGGCAAATAGTGAGCACACCATGCACAATAAGGAGCAACAACAACAACATGCTTTTTATAAAAAACTTGGTAATGTAATTAAGCAATATACTGATGTATTATTATTTGGCCCTACTAATGCAAAAGTTGAATTATTGAACATACTAAAAGAAGATCATGCATTTGACAACATAAAAATTAATGTAGCTGATAGCGATAAAATGACAGAAAATCAACAGTACGCTTTTGTAAAACAATATTTTGAAAACCCTAACAGGATCTAAATTATTTATATGTCTCTAAAACTTTTAGGTATCATCCTAATTATTATTGGTGCAGCAATGATTGTATATACGGGTTTTAATTATGTAACCAACGATACGGTAGTAAAGGTTGGTGAAATTAGTATTGACAAACAAACTACACATCCTGTACAATGGTCACCTTTTGTTGGTGGGGCATTATTGTTTGGCGGTATTTTATTGTTGGTATTTACAAAAAAGCAAATTGCGTAATTGTTGCTACAACTATGGCGGTACAATTTTATTATTTTAAACAATATTATTTTATTTTTTAAAATTGAGAAACCATGTATCCCGCAGAACACGAAACCACTTTACTGGGTAAACAACTAAAAAATGGTGATAAAAGCAATACTTCTGGTTATCCATTATACCCTGTAAGTGAAGATATTTATAACCATCCTAAACAGAAAACAGACGTTGACTCAGAAGATATTACCGCTTTTAAGCAAGATATAAATAGTCCAATCAATAATTTAGATGTGCCTGGTGCTGAACTTGATGATAGTAACGAAGAAATTGGCGAAGAAGATAAAGAAAATAATTATTATGGTATAGGTGGCGACAATCATAACAATTTAGAAGAAGATAATAGAAAGTAAAACATGTAATTTTTTTACATCATAACTATTTAAGGTTATAATTAACTATGCATACCTCTAGTTACTATTTTTTTTATTATAAGTAGTCCGTCATAATTATCTTATACTAATTATATTCACAGAAATCACTGAATACGTACATTATTTTAGCTGTTCAGTGCGATTTTTTTATAAGTTAATTATGAAAGACTACTTATACACCAAAATCTTATCTCAAAACAAACCACAAATACTGTCATTAAAAAAAGATAGTTGGTAACGTATACTTTAACGAGTTACTAAATTGTAAAATTTGCCTAATTTTTTATAATAAGATACCGTTTAGCAATAAATTACGTTATGTTTAAACAAACGATATTACATAAAAAGGTATCTTATAGTTTTAACATAGTTTCTAAAAGTACATGAAGCATATTTTGGTTTTATTTTTTTTATCTAATTGCTACCATGCTTTTGGCCTCAGTACTAACTATTACTCAAACAATCACTTTTTCCTAACCAATTATACGCTAGTTGTAGATACGCTTATTATTACCAATGATACCACTATTTGTAAAGGTGATAGCGTTTCAATTAAAGCTCTCCCTGCTTTTGGCTATAGTTGGTCGCCAACAAATAGCTTATCAAATGCCACTATTGCAAATCCTATTGCAAAGCCACAAACCACTACTACTTACAAGCTGCAAACCCAAAAACTAGGAAATAATCTAGTAGCTAATAGCGATTTCTCTGCTGGCAATACTGGTTTTACATCTCAGTACAAATACTCTGCAAATGGTATTCCTGAAGGTGTGTATTATGTAGATAAAAATTCTTATCCATGGCACCCATTTTTAGGTAGTAATGTGGATCATACAACTGGTACTGGTAATATGTTATTGGTAAATGGCGACACTGTTTTTAACATCATTATTTGGAAGCAGAATTTTAATATCGTACCAAATACCAACTATGTGTTTTCGGTTTGGTTGCAATCTATTTATGCAGGTAATCCTGCCGAGTTACAGTTTTCTATTAATGGTGGGCAAATAGGTAACATTTTTAAAGCTAGTGATACGACTGGTATTTGGCAACAATTTTATACTATTTGGAACTCTGGCGGAGCCAACACCGCAGTTATTTCTGTTGTAAATAAGGACACGATTAAATTAGGTAACGATTTTGCATTGGATGATATTTCTTTTGCAGAATTAATTATTAATAATGATTCTGTTACCGTTTCAGTCGTAAAGCCACCTACTTTAACGTTAAACCAAGATACTGCTATTTGTAGCGGCAATGCATTGCAATTAAATGCCACAGGTGCCAACAGCTATGTATGGAATGCCTCTAACTATTTATCCGCTTTAACTATTGCCAATCCAATAGCAACACCAGTAAAAGATACTTTTTTTGTAGTTACAGGTTCTTCAATTGTTGGTTGTTCATCTAAAGATACGGTTACAATAAAAGTACTACCAAAGCCACCAATTACTGTTTCAAGCAATACAGAATTTTGTGTAGGCGATAGTACGGGTTTGACGGCCTTTAGTACAGCCAATAGCTTTAAATGGACACCAAATAATGGCCTGTCAAACAGTGCCATTGCTAACCCAACAGCATTTCCAAAAAGCTCTACTATCTATACTGTTACGGTTACAGATGCTAATACTTGTACTAATTCAGCTGTAGTTACGGTTACTGTAAATCAGCCACCTGTGTTAATATTAACAAAGTCTAACGATGCCAATTGTGTACTTGGTATTGTAAAATTAACCGCTACTGGAGCAGTCAAATATTTATGGTATCCAGCAGCTACCTTACAATTTGCTGCTACGGCAACACCAATTGCCACACCACAACAATCTACGGTTTACCATGTAAAAGCGAACTCAAATAAAGGCTGCTTTGGTGAAGATTCTATACAAGTAAATGTGATAAAAGGGGTTACAGATAATGGCTACTTGATGCCTAGCGCATTTACCCCAAATGGTGACGGTATAAATGATTGTTTTGGTGTAAAACAGTGGGGCTTTGTTAGCAGCCTACAGCTAGAAATATATAACAGATTTGGTACAAAAATATTTGCCTCTAATAATATAAATAACTGTTGGGATGGTACATACAAAGGAGTAATACAAGCACCTGGTACCTATGTTTATCAAGTGGTAGCTACAACCAATTGTGGCGATGTGTACAGGAAAGGTACAGTAGTATTGATACGATAATTGTACATTTCATTGCAATTAGTAATCATAACGGCTCATAAAAAAGGATGGCTACTATAAAAGTGCCATCCTTTTTTAAAACTTTTTGACTCTTTAACCTTAAACGTTTACTCTCTAACTCTTCTCTCACTATTTCAAATCATCTACTTTTAATCCTTGGTTTATTTTCACATCGGTAATATCTAAATTAATTTTAAACTGTCCATAATCAATAATTATTTTGGTAGCCACTTGCACACCATTAAACGCTTTATAACCCGATGAATAGGTTGTAACTACGGCCTTACCTTGTGGTGAGTCGGCAGTAAAAGAATTTTTTACCAATAAGCCAGAAGTTACATCGTAGTAGTTGGTAAAGGTTCTTCCTTTAGGGCTTTTAATCGCTACGATATTGGCATCTTTACCATCCACTTGCTCAATACCTT
This sequence comes from Chitinophagales bacterium, assembly GCA_038327865.1. Lineage (GTDB taxonomy): Bacteria > Bacteroidota > Bacteroidia > Chitinophagales > Chitinophagaceae > Parasediminibacterium. The sequence continues at coordinate 4,591 of JBBQLL010000056.1, forward strand.
TTATGGTAAATGTGTAGCCTTTTTGTTTTAGTAAATATGCTTCTGTAAAATACGAACCATCTTCATCCATTTTCTCTTTGTCATCCGCTTTTAATGGCACGTCTTGCCCTTGTTGGTTTTGTGCATAAGTGCCATTTTTTAATAATTGTTTGGCCATTGTCATGCCTTGCACAGTCATCACTTGTAAATAGTTATTAGGGAAAACAAATTTTTGGTTAAAGCCTAAGCTCTGTCCCATTACACTAGCAGTGCCTATCATTTCCATATCTTTTGTAGCAGCTATTGTAGCATCTGATGCCATAGCATTAGCGGCTTTTTGTAAGATACTTTCAGCAGTTACATCGGCAGCTACAGCTTTGGTTACTGGTGCGGCTTTTTCGTTACCATCAATATCAAAATATTTTACAGTACCATATTTTTCTAAGCCTTTGGCAATTTCTTTAGCATTACCTACTATTACAATTGCTAAATTATTTATAGGCACATATTTATTAGCCATTGCTTTTACTTTAGCTGCATCAACTAAGGCTAAGTTTTTTAAATAGTTTTGATAATAGTCTTTTGGTAAATGATACACTGCAACGTTTAATGCAAAGCCAGCAATAGTACCCGGATTTTCTAGGCTTCGTGCAAAAGCACCACTTCCTTCATTTTTAATCAAGCTTACTTCATTGGTAGTAGCCAACTCATTTCTAAGGCGTTTAAATTCGTACAAAAACTGACCAATGGCGCTATCAGTTTTTTCGTTTCTTACAGCAGCATTGGCGGTAAAATTTCCTACCAGTCTATCTTCAGAAATAGATGAGTATGCACCATAGGTAAACCCATACTTTTCACGCAAATTTAAAAAAAGTCTTGAAGATGCACCCCCACCTAATAAACTAGCAGTCACGTCTGCTGCAATGGCATCTATGGCGCCAGGCTTTAGCATAAATGGCGATACAATATTAATGGTGCTTTGCACTGAAGAAGGCCTATCAACAATCGCAATAAAAGTTTTAGCAGGTGCTTGTGGCATTTTATAAGTTGGTGTTGGTACAATACCTTTTGCCCATTTACCAAAATTGGTTTCAGCTAGTTTTTTGGCATCTGCAACGGTAATATCGCCCACAAAAATTAGGTATGCAATATTGGGTTTCCAGTAGGTTGTGTAATACTTTTTTATATCGTCAACGGTTACTGCTTTTACAGATGTTTCATTTTCAATCTCGCCATATGGATGCCCCTTACCATATACCAATTTGGCAGTTACATTTCTTGCAATGGTAGTAGGATCTTCTTTTGCTTGAGCCAAGCCAGATAATGTTTGTTTACGGATTTTTTCAAGTTCATCAGCAGGAAATGAAGGATGCAAAGTAATGTCTGCCATTAAACCAATTACTTTAGTAAAATTGCTAGTTAATGATGAGCCACTAACACTTCTTGCAGAGGTACTAATACTTGCCCCCAAATAATCGATGGCTTCATCTAGCTCTACCTTTTTCATAGTGGTAGTTCCACGGCGTAGCAATTCTCCAGCCATAGATACCATACCAGCTTTATTACCTTCTAAAACGGCTTCTCTATCAATGGTTAAAGTAGCTGAAACCCTTGGTAGCTTTGTATTTTGAACCACAAATACCTTTAAGCCATTGGCTAAAGTAAAAGTTGCTGGCTCGCCAATTGTAATAGTTGGTGCTGCAGTAGGTTTGGGTGCTTTTGTTCTATCTACCTGAGCCATTAAAGCCAAAGGCAAAATAAATAAGGTATATAAAAATATCTTTTTCATATTGTTTTTATTTGATTTTTTATTCTAAAATTAAACGTGGGAGTAAGCTAATTATTTAAGTTTTAAAACCGCTAATGATCAAAATTTAAAACTATTTCTTACTTCCTTTTGCTACATAGTACAACACCACTCTATTGTCTTTATTTAGGTATTTTTTTGCAACGTTTATTAAGTCTTCACGGGTTACTTTATTAAACTTGTTTATTTCGGTATTTATTAAATTGGCATCACCAAAATAAACCTCATAGTTGGCCAAAGTTTCAGCAATACCTTCCATAGTAGCGTTACGTGTTACAAAGTTGGTAGTGGTTTGGTTTTTAACTTTTTGAAACTCTCTTTCGCCCACCAAATTTGTTTTTAAAGCATTTACAATTGAGTCTATATTTTGCTCTAATACCTCAGGTTTTACACCAGCATTGGCTATGCCATAAATGATAAACAAACCTGCATCTTCTAACGCATAGTTAAACGCACCCGAGGCAACAGCCAACTGTTTTTCATCAACAATAGTTTTGTTTAAACGAGATGAGCTACCACCAGATAAAATAGTACTTAACACGTTAAAGGCATAATATTCATCGCTGCCTTGTTTAGGTGCACGGTAAGCTTGTATTACTGCTGGTAATTGAATATTGTCTTCTATTATATCTCTTACCTCACCTCCTAATGGCGGCTCAACTACTGTTGGCCTTGGAATAGCATTTTTACCTTTAGGAATGGTAGCAAAATAATCGTTAATTTGTTTTTTTGTTTTAGCAATATCAATATCGCCAGCAACACTTAATACGCAATTATTTGGCACATAAAAAGTTTTGTAAAAATCTTTAAAATCTTGCAGTTTGGCTCGGCTTAAATGCTCTAAACTACCTATTGGCTGCCAACGGTAGGGATGCAATTTAAAAGCACGACTAAAAACATTGCCAATAATAGTTCCGTAAGGTTGATTATCTACACGTAAACGTTTTTCTTCTTTCACAACTTCTTTTTGTGTATTTACGCCAATGTCCTCAATTTTTGCATGTAACATTCTTTCACTTTCAAGCCATAAGCCAAGTGTAAGTTGGTTGCTTGGTAGCACTTCATAATAGTAGGTACGATCTTGTGTTGTATTAGCATTATTGGTTCCGCCTGCGTTTGATATGTATTTAAAAAACTCACTTCGCTTTATATTGTCGCTCCCTTCAAACATTAAATGCTCAAAAAAGTGCGCAAAACCAGTATGTGCAGTGTCTTCATTTTTAGAGCCAACATGGTACAATGCAGATACAGCAACCACTGGGGCCGATTTGTCTTGGTGTAAAATAACCGTTAAGCCATTGGGTAACGTGTACTTTTCAAATTGAATTTGTTTGGTTTGGGCAAACGAGACACTACCAATGCAGATAGCAGTTGTAAGCAGAAAAAGCCATTTTTTCATGAGATGATTTGTTAAGTTTTTGTATTAGTATTTATTTGACGTGACAAACTTATGATATATAAAATTAAGATAAATATTATTATACAAAATCCCATTTTCGCTATACTAACTCCATTTCTACTAACCAATTTTTTATATCCTTTAAAATCGAATCATTGCTTTTAAACCAAGTAATCGCAGCATCTTTTTTCAACCAAGTCATTTGCCGTTTAGCGTATTGTCTGGTATTTATTTTTATTTGGTTAATGGCTGTAACGAGGCTACAATCTTTTTGTAAATATGAAAATAATTCTTTATATCCAACGGTTTGTAATGCGTTTAAATGTTGATGATTTTGTAAGCTAATTACTTCATTCAACAATCCCATTTCAATCATGCCATCTACTCGTTGGTTTATGTTGTGAATGAGTTGTTCTCTTGGTAGTTCTAAGCCAATTTTTAAAATATTAAAAGGCCTTTCAACAGCAGTTTTACTTCTATAAAAATTAATGGAATTACCCGTGGCTTCAAACACTTCTAAGGCACGCATTAAACGTTGCGGGTTTCGCTGTTCAGCAGTTTGCCAGAATAATGGGTCTTTAGTTTTTAGCGTTTCCTGAAGCCAGCTTAAACCATATTGATTGTATTGGATAATAATGTTTTCTCTTATACCAAAAGGAATTGTTGGCATATTATCTATGCCTTCGCAAAAAGCTTTTATATACAAACCTGTGCCACCAACCATTATGGCAATATCATTTTGCATAAATACTTTACAACAAGCATTTAAAGCATATTGCTCGTAAATGCCCACATTTACATCATCACTTATGCTGTGCGAATTAATAAAATAATGAGTCGATTGTTCTAATTCCTGTCGTGATGGTTTGGCAGTACCAATGGTTAACTCTTTAAAACATTGCCTACTATCTGCCGATATAATTTGTGTTTTAAAATACTGGGCTAATTGTATGGCCAAGGCTGTTTTGCCAACCGCTGTTGGGCCTACAATAATGATAACTGTTTTTTTATGTTGCAGATGGTCAATCATAACTTACAGTATAAATATCATGTATAAAAAATCCCTCTTACCAAATTTTATAAGAGGGATTTTTAAGTTTTTTTATTTTAAAGATTATACACTAAACGATGTGCCACAGCCACAAGTTTTACTTGCATTTGGGTTGGTAAAAGTAAAGCCTCTACTGTTTAAACCGCCTTGCCAATCTACCTCCATACCAAATAAATATAACTGATGACTTGGATTCATTATAAAGCTAATGTTGCCACTTTCGTAAACTTGGTCTAGGTCTGTAGCATCATCAAAACCTAATACATATGTCATGCCGCTACAACCGCCGCCTTTAACGCCAATGCGTAACTTTTTACTGGTATCAAATCCATCTTCATTTAATAATCTTTTAATCTCGCTGATAGCACTATTTGTAAGCCTCACAGGCGATGCTGATATCGTTTCCATACACACAAAATATTTTTACAAAGTTAAAAAATACAGCTTGTAAATAATCGTTGCCATTATCGTTTAAAGGAAAATAACATTACGTATAAACGTATGGCTTTCCGCTATTTTTGCCACATAAATAATATAGAATGGATTCTACAACCATCATTTTTGGTGTTACAATATCAATAGTAATTGCAGGCTTGGCGGGTTGGCTTATTTATTTGCAACGCAAGGCAACAATTGAAGAAAGTAACAAAGCAGACAGCTCGAAAGTATTACAATTACAGGCGTATGAACGTTTAATTTTAGTTGCTAGTCGTATTGGGTTGCCCAACGTAATTAGTAGAGTAAATAAACCAGATTTGGGTTTAAGAGATATGCAAATGCTAATGATACAAGCTATAAGAGAGGAATTTGATTACAATATTACACAACAGATTTATGTAAGTACCCCCGCTTGGGAGGCTGTAAGAAATTTAAAGGAGCAAAATATGTTGGCTATAAATCAATTGGCTAATATATTGCCAACAACAGCTACAGGTTTAGATTTAAATAAATTGGTGTTAGACTATGTGATGAATGATAGGAAGGGTAATCTGCATGAAGTAGTTGCAGAAGTGCTAAGTTATGAGGCGAAGAAAATGTTGTAACAAATCCCAGCCTAAAGGGAGTTATTAAAATACACTTGCTTATAAAACGATTGCTATGAAAAAAAAAATATGTACCGATAGTGGTATTGAAATACAAACACTTTACACACCAACAACCAGCAACCAACAACCAGCAACTGAATTGCCTGGCGAATTTCCTTATACACGAGGTATTCAGCCAGATATGTATAGGGGGAAGCTTTGGACAATGCGGCAGTATGCAGGGTTTTCTACTGCCGAAGAAAGTAATAAACGATACCATTATTTATTAAGTCAAGGTGTAAGTGGCTTAAGTGTAGCCTTTGATTTACCTACACAAATTGGTTACGATAGCGACCATGAATTAGCTGAAGGCGAGGTAGGAAAAGTAGGTGTGGCCATTGATAGTTTAGAAGATATGCAAAGGCTTTTTGCAGACATAAAATTAGAAGACGTTAGTACGTCAATGACTATTAATGCAACAGGCTTTATTTTACTAGCTTTTTATGTGGCTTTGGCCAAACAACAAGGGGCAGATTTATCTAAAATTACGGGCACCATTCAAAATGATATTTTGAAAGAATATGCAGCACGGGGTACGTATATCTATCCACCAAAACCATCCATGCGCATTATTACAGACATTTTTGAATGGTGCGCAAAAGAGCTACCAAAATGGAATACCATTTCTATTTCTGGTTACCATATTCGTGAAGCAGGCAGCACTGCGGTGCAAGAAGTAGCATTTACTTTAAGCAATGGCAAGGCTTACGTACAAGCTGCACTAGCAAAGGGTTTGGCTATAAATGTGTTTGGTAAGCGTTTGTCATTTTTCTTTAATGCACATAATAATTTGTTCGAAGAAGTTGCCAAGTTTAGAGCTGCAAGACGTATTTGGGCCAATATGATGCAGCAACTTGGTGCTACTGATGAAAAAGCCATGATGCTTCGTTTTCATACACAAACTGGTGGCAGTACCTTAACAGCACAGCAGCCACAAAATAATATTACAAGGGTAACTATACAAACACTAGCTGCTGTGCTTGGCGGTACACAAAGTTTGCATACTAATGGCTTTGATGAGGCCTTGAGTTTGCCTACAGAAGATGCTGCGAGAATAGCCTTACGCACCCAACAAGTAGTGGCTTTTGAAAGTGGTATAGCCGATACAGTTGATCCTCTAGCAGGTAGTTATTTTATAGAAAACCTTACGGCAGAAGTAGAAGAAAAAGTATTGGCTTTAATTGCAAAAATTGATGCACTTGGTGGAAGCGTTGCAGCCATAGAGCAAGGATTTATGCAAGATGAAATTGCGAGAAGTGCCTATGACTATCAAAAAGGAATTGAGAGCTGTGACAAAATAATTGTTGGGGTTAATAAATTTCAATCGACCGAAAAAAATACCACGCCAGTTTTTAAAATTGATGACAGCATTGGTAAGCAACAAGTTGAAAAATTAAATGAGCTTAAAAATAGGAGAGACGCAACCCAAGTAGTCCAGTGCTTGGCTGCTATTGCGGCAGCGGCAAAATGTACAGATAACCTAATGCCATTGGTAATTGATGCAGTGGAAAATTTGTGTACGTTGGGCGAAATATCAGATGTATTGAGGAAGGAATTTGGTGAGCATAAATAAAAATTTTGCCACTACGAATAGGAAGAAAAACAAAGTTAATTTTCCTGCAAATTCTCGAAATAAACAACGGCGATGAAAATGTCATCGCCGTTGTTTATTTACACTACCATATCTTATAATTCATAACCCACAATTCATAACTTTAATCATACCTACCCATATCTCTCAAAAACCTAACGTGGGCACCAATGGCTTTACGCATGGTAGGATACTCAATATATTGTAATTGATATTCTCTACAAACATTTCTTACAATTTCGCTTATAGCAGGATAATGTACATGAGAAATTTTTGGAAATAAGTGGTGTTCTATTTGAAAATTTAATCCCCCAACTAACCAACTAATCAATTTATTTTTAGTAGCAAAATTGGCAGTTGTTTTAATTTGGTGTATGGCAAATTCATCATCCATTTTATTGGTTTCTATATTAGCTAAAGGAAAAGCAGTATGCTCTACCGTATGGGCCAATTGAAATACAATACTTAATACAAAACCTGCCACCATACTCATAATCATAAAACCTACAAACCAATATAACCAACCCACAGTTAGGATTGGTAAAATTATAAATGCAAATGCATGATACACTTTAACCAACCAAAAAGTAATATGATTTTTTATGGTCATGGTTTTAAGTGGCACATTGCCTATTTTTTTTGTAAAATATTTTTTATAATCTGTAAAAAACATCCAAAAAACATACAACAACATATACAAAAACCAAAAATAAAAATGTTGAAACTTGTGCATTTTTAAACGTTTTTGTGTTGGCGCCATACGCATTAGAATACCAATTTCTATATCATCATCAACACCTGCAATATTGGTAAAACTGTGGTGAATCATATTGTGCTTCATATTCCACATAAAATGATCGGCACCCAACATATTTATGCTAGTTGCGGCAATTTTATTTACCAATTTTTTAGTACTAAAACTACCATGGCTACCATCGTGCATCACATTAAAACCAATACCTGCAACTATACCACCCATTACCACACATTCTAAAATGGCTAAGTACCAAACCGGTGTAAAAAATAATAAGTGTATGTAAATTATTATTAAAGCTGCTATTAATAAAATAGCTTTTGTAAATAAATTGGGTGTGCCTGCTGAGGTAATATTTTTTTCGTCAAAATATGCTTGAACTCTCTTTTTTAATTCTGTATGTAATGATTGCTTTACAACTGCAAACTTTGGGATAATGGTTTGTGACATGGGGTGAAATTTAAACTTTGAAACTGCAAGGTAGAGCCAAAAAATCAATATAAGCAGTATATGCTTTAAAATAACATTTGTATGGCGGAAAAGCACAACAATAAAATATTTGATAATTAAAAATGTGGCATAATAAAATTATTATATGGTAGCCTAATAAACATTTCCACATATATAGAATAAGTAAACATTGCCTCTCACATAATTTTTAAGATAGTTTACACGTTGAGGTATTGTTACAAATGATTATTTATTTTAAATGCTGGAACAATCAATATTATTGCTATGCAACAAACCAGAGAATTAAATGCGCTTTTTACTTTAATTGATGATCCTGATGTAGAAGTATACACATCTGTATCTGAACGTATTGCTGATTTTGGCATAGCCATTATTCCAAATCTTGAAAATTTATGGGAAAATACGTTTAATGAAGACGTGCAAGAGCGTATTGCCAACCTTATTCATAAATTACATTTTACTGATCTTACAAATGATATTTCTGAGTGGAGAGATAGTACACAAAACGATTTATTGTTTGGTGCATTATTAGTTGCTAAATACGAGTATCCAGATTTGCAAACTACACCTGTATTGCAAGACATAGAAAAAATTCGCCGTAATGTGTGGCTTGAATTAAATAGCTATTTAACACCGCTTGAACAAGCCAATGTTTTAAGTAGTATTATTTATAATTATTACAATTTAAAAGGTGGTGAAGTAGCCTACAACAAGCCCGATGAATTTTTTATTAATAAAGTATTAGCAAGCAAGCAAGGCAATGCCATAAGTAATGGTATTATATATAAAACAATGTGCGACTTGTTGGATATAAATGCCAAGATTATTAATATACCAAAGCAATTTATACTCGCTTTTTTTCAAGATGATTACGATGAAGCCACATATATAGGACACCCACAAAACAAAATTTTATTTTTTGTAGATGCTACTAATGGGCAAGTTCATTCGCATAACGACATAGAAAATTATTTTAAACGCATTTCTGTACCACCAGTAAAATCTTACTACAAACCCATCTCTCACAAGCGATCTCTCCAAATTTTAATTGAGGAATTAAGTAAATGTTACAGCCTAGCCAGCAACCAATACAAACAACAAGAATTGTTAAGTTTGGTAGAGTTATTAAGTAAATAAATAGTGACTTTATTTTGCAAATTGGTAATTGAACTTAGGTTGTTTTTGCCTTGAAAGTATAAAGCGTAAAAAACGCTATAAGATTAAATATAGCATTTTTTATTAGCCATACTAAGAATGCATTCGAACCATTTATATAGATGTTTGATGGACTTATTGAACTTTTAAAATAGGTGTAGTAGAATGCAAATAACAATCTACTATATCTACAACCAAAATTTTTTACAAAGCCTGTTTAACCAAAACTATTGCAGGGCTTTTATTTATAAATTAAATTATAGAAATAGCGTATAGTTAATTATCAGAAAAAAAATGTTATTAAAGTAAAAATCAATTTAAAATTTATAACTATAATTATAAAATAAAAAAAATAAAAAAAAGAGTAACTAAATTATGTATTATGAAATAGACCATGTAATTTCATCGCATCGTAAATGCCAAGCTATCTGTAATACTTACTGTAAGTGAGCACGCGAAGCTGTAAACACTTTTCAACTATGATAATGATTGACTGCAAATATTATACTCATAGAAATGTTGAGGTTGTTTTGCTGGAGTATCAATACGATGTAGCGTTGAATAAAATAATGAGAGGTTTGCCTTTTGCCAAGTACTCATCTACTATTAAAAGTTGGTATATACCTAAGCAAAAAACTTTATTGCAGCAGTTGATAGATGCTACAAAACTTATAGCGACAGTAAGCATAACTGCACTTAAACTTACGCCAGAAGCAGTTGTTACTAAACTAGTTAATAATAGCCTAATTGTAAAAGAAAGGAAAATAAACAGCCATAATACCAAACAACTAGAGTTGTATTTGCAAACTTTAATGCTGAAGGGTTATAGTGCCTCTACCATTAAAACGTATAAAAACGAATTTGGTGCTTTTTTGCAAACACTGAAAAATATGAATGTAAATAGCCTAGACACACAAAGAATTAAGGATTATTTATTGTATTGTCACAAAACACTTAAATTAACCGAGAGTACGATACATAGCAGAATAAATGCTTTGAAGTTTTACTATGAACAAGTATTGCATCAAGTACAATTTTTTTGGGAAATACCAAGACCAAAAAAACATTTGCAACTACCTAAAGTAATTAGTGAAGAAAAAATGCTTAGTAGCTTATTGGCCATACAAAATCTTAAACATAAAGTATTATTAATGACAGCCTATAGTGCAGGGCTTAGAGTGAGTGAAGTGGTGAGCTTAAAACTTGTGGATGTGAATAGTGATAGAATGCAACTTTTTATTAGTAAGGCAAAAGGTAAAAAAGACCGAATGGTACCACTAAGTAAAACATTATTAAGCCTTTTAAGAGACTACTATGTAAAATACCAACCAAAAACATGGTTATTTGAAGGTCAAATAAAAGCAACTGCTTATAGCAAAAGAAGTGCACAAGAACTGTTTTCTCATTACTTTAAACGATGGGGAATGCCTTCATATATGTCGTTTCATAGTTTAAGGCATAGTTATGCTACGCATTTACTAGAAGGCGGTACAGATATTAAATTTATACAAGAGTTGTTGGGGCATAATGATATAAAAACAACCTTACGGTATACCCATGTAAGTAAGAAGGCATTAGGTAAGATAGAAAGCCCTTTGGATAGAATTTTTAGGAATAAAAATGCAAGCTAGAAAACACCGTACATTTTGTATTGTCGGTAAAAAAGTACGGTAGCGACAATACAAAATGTACGGTACAAACAATACAATATGTACGGTATTTTAGAATGTGGCAATCTGTGCTATAAAGTTTATTACTATCAATGCATTATACATATATATTTAAATATTTCATAAACTCATAAGTAGCGGCTATTTACGAGTTGGCTGCTATGTTGCAACGACACAACACTAAAATGAAAGACCAAGTATCATTACACGAAATATTAGTTAAGACTTCATACTTAACACAAATAACTGAACCTGACAACTTACAGTTAGACAATCCAATTGGATTTGGTTCGGGATTTATAGTTGAGTATGAACAAGACAAATTTTTTGTTACCGCTGACCATACAATCCATATTGACGACTACAAGGGCGAAACTGAAGAGAGAACTTGGAAAGATTATGTAATTGCAATTTTCAATAATTATACAGACCCAAACAACTTTCTCTCAACAATAATTACACCACTTGGAGGGTTTTATTATATGGAACAATTCCATTTAGACAAACCTGAAAATTTATCACGACCAGTTGACGTTAGTGTTTGCAAAATGAAAGACAGACATTTTCAATATCCATTTTTGACAGACCAAGTAACTTTTACAAATGGCGAAACAATAAAAGTCGGAGAACAAAAATTGACAATTAAAAAAGAGTGTTTTAGCGACCCTAACAAGGACAAAAACTATTTCATTTTTGGAAAAATAAGGGCAAAACTCGTTGACAATATTAGAATGGATTGGCAGAATACCATCAAGGAAACAATAAAATATAAATCAAATACAGGGGACTTTTTTCTTTTCAATACGCAAGAATTAATAACCGACAAAGATGATTGGGAAGGACTAAGTGGCTCACCAGTAATAAGTGAAGATGGTGAATGCGTTGGAGTTTTATGCGATGTTTTGGTGAACTCAAATTCTCTATGGGTAATGCCAATCTCAAAAGTAAAAATGCTTATTGAAGTAGCTATTCAACAAGAGAAAATTAATGCATAGACCAACAGAAAACACAGCAGCCAACAAAAGTATTGCTGCAATTGGGGCAGGACGTTGAAACAATCAGCAACAGTGCATATCCAAGCTTTGGTTTCGGCTGACGGAATTCTGTTGGTCATTAGTTCTAAACTTCAACTTTTGTTTGTTAATTTAGCTTCAGTTCCGGGCAGACAGTTGGTCAATTCCCCAACTGCACAAAGCCTCGCTCGTTGGCTGCTATTTATCGACACCATATTTAAAGAGTTCCTTTTAAAACTGTCAATCGAGAATTACTTTTACACAAATAACTATTTTTAGAATGAAATTTATATTTGCATTTTTAGCTGTTATTTTTACTATAACACA
>JBBQLL010000057.1:0-16396 GCA_038327865.1 Chitinophagales bacterium
ACAAAATCGTTAGACTGGCAACGTCGCAAAACCAGAAAAAAGCGTTTTGTTGTGGTTCAAAACTTATTTGGTTTAAATAATGACGTATTACACGAAACTCCTGAATTTCATCACCCTGGCGTTTCAATGGAAAATAAAGAGCTGGCTGCTTTGTTGTTTAAGGCAATAAATAGCTTGCCCATCAATCAAAAAATAGCTTTTACACTTAATAAAGTAGAGGGCTTAAGCTATCAAGATGTGGCAGATATTATGGCTGTTACAGTTGCATCTGTAGAAGCCTATTTACACAGAGCAAAGGAAAATTTACGTAAAGCGTTAACCAATTATTACACAAATTAATACAAATAAAAATAATATGATACAGAAAAATATACAAGAAAAAGTTGAAGCAACATTACACAGTATTGATGGTATAACACGTGCTGAAATACCAGCATTTTTTTATACACGGGTTCAAGCTAAGCTTACCAACCAAGCATCTAGTGTTTGGTGGCAACGATTGTTGGTTGTTGCAACAAAACCTATATTTTATATTGCTACTTTATCTGTATTTCTGCTATTAAACATTACTGTTATTACCACCATAATTAAAGAAAAAAAACTAGCAACAACAATAGCTGAAAGTACCACTATACAAGGCTTTGCACAAGAATATAATTTATCTACAACTACCATATATACTGATAAATAACAATACAATGAATTATTTTAACAATACTAAATGGTGGGCAATTACAGTTATTTTACTCATAGTTTTAAATGCTGTAACCTTAACCATATTTTGGGTTGAACGAAAAAGCAACCATGATTTGCCCCAAAAACAAGAAAATAAAGGTGCTACTGAATTGTACTTAAACAAAGAGTTGGCTTTTGATAGTATCCAACAATTAAAATACAATCAATTGGTGTTAGAACATAGACAAAGTACCAGACAAATGCGTAGTGAAATACGCAGTGCAAAAGATGCTTTTTTTGAATTACTAAGTGATAGTTCTATTACCAATGACTCAATAAAAAAAGTATCTATACGTGTAAGTGACATAGAACAACAATTAGATATTTTAACTTTTAATCACTTTAAAAAGGTGAGAACCTTTTGTAATGCTGAACAAAAAAAGAAATTTGATAGTATTATTAAAAATGCAGTGCAAATGATGGGGCCTCAACAACCACCTTCACCCATGTTACCTAACGATTCGCTTCGAAATAGAGACCAACCAAACGAAGGTGATGCTAGACCATATTTTTTAGCGCACCCAAGAAATGGTGAACAAAGAGAATCACCACCCGATGGAAAAAGACCGCCACCACCACCTAATAAATAATTTATTGATTGGTAGCGAAGGTTTTAAAACAAATTAGCATCTTATTTAAAAGTATGTAAATCAACACACGTTTTAAATTTTAAGTCTACCTTCGAAAATTTACTTTAAAAATAAAATGTTTCTGTTTTCAATAGTTCCTATTGCAACTACGTTTTTTATATTATCTTGTAAAAAAGATGATGACACAATCGCTACCGCAACCACAACTACAACTTTGACAAGTATTTTTACCAAATTCAATGCAACTGTTATTATTGCAGTATTTGGTAATTTTGTGGTGTTAACTACCAACGAAATACCCGATCATAAAAGCCCATATTAAGGCACAACCGATAGTTTTATATCACTACCAGGTAGAGCCGACATACATCACCACTGCAAAAGTAAAAAGTGCTTTAATAGGCTTTTTATTAGACGGGTTTCCTTTTTATGATCCAGTTTAAAATGGAGTAATACTAACTAGCAGTAGCAATACATTAGATATTTACCATGGCCAAAAATCAGCTACTGCATATTATCCAAATGCTATTTACCACGATTATATTACAGCCGATGCCCCCTTTAAATGGTAGCGGCTTTTATGGTATAGCAGGTACTGTAACACAATAATTTACCTCCTATTTTTACCCTAAACACTAAGATGAATTCCTACAAAGGAGGTCATTTTTTTGTAGATAGTATTTCATATATGCAAATAAATCATACACTTTTTAAATCTGACACTTTTATAGATCATGTTTAATAGCTTAATATGGTATTTTCTCACCAAATGAAGTTACTTTTTACAAGTTAATGCGCTAAGTTTTTTGATTATATCTTTTATCCTTTTTATATTATCTCATGCAATTTTGCTGACAACCACTAAAATTTAATCATTTCTTACTTTCTGTATAGCTTTTACCTATAAGTTCATCAGATACATAGATAATGATTATGGTAGAATGATTGTAGATTTGTTTTCTAAAGTAATAAAATAATTAAAAATGGAACATAAACATCCTTTTGACTCATCCACATTAGCAGACGTAAACACAGGTGACGCGAAATGCCCTTTTAACCATGGTGCTAGTGTTGGTACTCAGCCAAAGCAAGGTGCTGGATCTAGCCCAGTAAACCGTGATTGGTGGCCCAATCAATTAAAGTTGAACATCTTACGTCAGCACTCTACATTATCTAACCCAATGGGTGAAGCGTTTAATTATGCTGAAGCGTTTAAATCTTTAGATTATGAGGCTTTAAAAAAAGACATCATTAGTTTAATGACGACCTCTCAAGATTGGTGGCCAGCAGATTACGGTCACTATGGTGGCTTATTTATTCGTATGGCCTGGCATAGTGCAGGTACATATCGGATAGCTGATGGACGTGGCGGTTCGGGTGCTGGTACGCAACGTTTTGCACCTCTAAATAGCTGGCCCGACAATGCAAATCTTGATAAAGCACGTTTGCTACTTTGGCCAATTAAACAAAAATATGGCAACAAAATTTCTTGGGCTGACTTGATGATACTAACTGGAAATTGTGCACTTGAATCTATGGGTTTTAAAACCTTTGGTTTTGCTGGTGGACGTGCAGATGTTTGGGAACCAAATGAAGATATTTATTGGGGTTCTGAACGTGAGTGGCTTGGAGATAAACGCTACAACGACAAACGCGAACTAGAACAACCACTTGCTGCAGTGCAAATGGGCTTAATTTATGTAAATCCAGAGGGTCCAAACGGACATCCAGATCCACTACTAGCAGCTCATGATATTCGTGAGACATTTGCCCGTATGGCAATGAATGATGAAGAAACGGTTGCGTTAATAGCTGGTGGACATACTTTAGGCAAAACACACGGCGCTGCCGACCCAGGCCCCCATGTTGGTGCAGAACCTGCAAGTGCAAGCATTGAGCAACAAAGTCAAGGTTGGAAAAATAGCTATGGTACTGGCAATGCTGGAGATACAATAAGTAGTGGTTTAGAAGGTGCATGGTCTACTACACCTACACAATGGAGCAATAATTACTTTGAAAATTTATTTGGGTACGAATGGGAAGTACACAAAGGACCTGGTGGTGCACACCAATGGCGACCTATTAATGGTGGAGGTGCTGGTTTAGTGCCAGATGCACATGATGCATCAAAGAGCCACCAACCATTTATGCTTACAACTGATATTTCTTTAAGAGCAGACCCTGCTTACGAAAAAATTTCAAGACACTTTTTAGAAAACCCAGCAGCATTTAACGATGCATTTGGTAGAGCATGGTTTAAGCTTACACACCGCGATATGGGGCCAAAAGTTCGCTATTTAGGTTCAGAAGTGCCTGCTGAAGAGTTGATTTGGCAAGATCCAGTTCCAGCAGTCACACATTCACTAGTTAATGATCAAGACATAACTAAACTAAAAGCAACCATAGTAGCTTCTGGCTTATCTGTATCTCAATTAGTAGCTACAGCTTGGGCATCCGCGTCAACTTTTCGTGGTTCAGATAAACGTGGTGGCGCTAATGGTGCTCGTATACGTTTAGCACCACAAAACGATTGGAAAGTGAACAATCCAGCACAATTAGCCAATGTATTAGACGTATTAACTGATATTCAAACACAATTTAACACTACTAATTTTGGAGGTAGTCAGGTATCTATTGCTGATATTATAGTGTTAGCTGGCTGTGCAGGTATTGAAAAAGCTGCTAAAAATGCAGGCCATGATGTAATCGTACCATTTACACCTGGCAGAACTGATGCATCGTTAGCTCAAACAGATGTTGCATCATTTGCAGTGTTAGAGCCGCAGGCAGATGGATTTAGAAACTATGTGAAAACCAAGTTTACTGTTTCGGCAGAAGAAATGTTGCTTGATAAAGCACAATTATTAACCTTAACAGCGCCAGAAATGACAGTGCTTGTAGGTGGTATGCGTGTTTTAAATACCAATTTCGATCAATCCCAAAACGGTGTGTTTACAAAACGTATAGAAGTACTAACCAATGATTTCTTTGTAAATTTGTTAGACTTAGGTACAACTTGGAAAGCAATTTCAGAATCTGATGACGCTTTTATTGGTACAGATCGTAAAACTGGTAGCATTAAATGGGTAGGTACACGTGTTGATTTGATTTTTGGTTCTAATACAGAACTAAGAGCAATTGCTGAAGTATATGGCTGCGAAGATGCGCAAGAGCAGTTTGTAAAAGACTTTATTGCAGCATGGAACAAAGTGATGAATCTTGACCGCTTCGACTTAGTATAATATAAAAACCGCCTGTTATAGTTTTTAAAAGGTGGCCTCGGTAAAACGAGGTTACCTTTTTTATTTCCTCTTAGGTCTTACTATACATAAATAAGCCGCTATTTTACAATAGCGGCTTATTATTTTACAAAATATTCAAAGGAAATTAAGGAAAAATTCCTAACTCAGTGTAGCTAGTACCAACCTTATCAATTGCACAAACATAGGCGGCTGTGCGCATATCTGGTATAGAAGGGTTGGCATGCCAAATAGCCATAATCTCTCTTGTAGCAGTAATCATAGTTTCTTCTAAACCGCTGTGTACCAAATCCACTTCATCAGCACCATGCTCTATAAAACTTCGTTCTGCATCACTTACTTTTTTACCCGTCAAATCTTCTAACTGTGATAAAATATGGTGATTCATATTTTCAGTAAAACGTTTTTCCATTCTACCATAGCGTACGTGGCTTAAATTTTTCAGCCATTCAAAATAACTTACTGTTACACCACCAGCATTTAAATACATATCTGGTACTACTACAGTACCCTTAGCGATAAAAATTTCATCAGCTTCTGGCGTTAAAGGACCATTTGCAGCTTCCCCAATAATTTTAGCCTGCACACGAGGAGCATTGTTGGCATTAATCACATTTTCTAAAGCGGCAGGAATTAGAATATCGCAAGCTAGCTCTAAAGCATCCATATTATTTGCCAAATTTGTTGCTCCAGGAAAGTTTAATATAGAGCCAGTTACTTTTCTATGCTCAAATAACTCTTCTTCATTTATACCATCTTCTTTATAAATAGCACCTTCATACTCAGCAATAGATACCACAATAGCTCCATTTTCACGAAAAAATTTCGCACTATGATAACCTACATTTCCTAAGCCTTGCACAACAACTCTTTTGCCTTTTACACCTATTGATAAGCCAAGTTTATTCATTACTTCTGGCATGTTGCACACTTCTCTAATACCAAAAAATACACCCAAACCAGTTGCTTCTTTTCTACCACGCACACCACCTTGCGATACTGGCTTGCCAGTAACACAACCAGCACTATCAATTTCGCCTGGTTTTAAAGATTGATAGGTATCCACAATCCAAGCCATTTCTCGCTCGCCAGTGCCATAATCTGGTGCAGGCACGTCAATACCAGGACCAATAAAATTTTTCTTAACCAATTCGCTGGTATAACGTCTAGTAATTTTTTCCAGTTCGTACGTACTATGGTTTCTTGGATTAATTTTTATGCCACCTTTACCGCCACCAAATGGCACATTTACAATGGCGCATTTGTAAGTCATAAGTGCCGCCAAGGCCATTACCTCATCTTGATTTACAGCCATACTAAAACGAATACCACCCTTACAAGGCGTCTTATGCTGGCTATGCTGCACGCGATAAGCTTCAATAACCTCTATCCTACCATCGTCCATTTTTACAGGAAAGCGCATTGTGTATACGCTATTACAAGCCTTTATTTGCGCTAACAATCCCTTTTCCCATTTGGTAAATTTTGCGGCTTTATCAAAGCTTTGCTCCACACTGTGGAAAAAGCTATAATTTTCATTTGACATGTTGTTACATTTTTAATTTAAAATATGGCAATCGTTATTAAAAAAATATTTTATGGCTTGCTGTTGCACATAACCAAGCAGTTTTTGTGTCACTCACTTCTACGTTCTTATCACTTTGCGGCTTTGCCCATCAAGCAGATGTACAATAGCTTATTATATAATCAACAAACACATTACCCAACCAAATGTAATTAACAAAAAACTAAATAATGTAATAAAAGCTGGCTATTCAAAAACTAAAAGAACTATTACTTCTTCTCCAGTTTACTTAGTTTTCTATCTACACTAATTAGATATATGAAAAAACCAGTCATAATTATGACAATTACTGTCATAACTACAAAAATTTTACCATTGCTACGCATAATATCTGGCTTAACAGCAACCGATTGGGCATTAACATAATAACTAATAAACACCATTACCACAATGACCACAATTCTTTTTAGCTTATCCATTTATTAATTTTTTTCTGTTAACAGTTGTACCCTAATTTTCAAAGTAGTAATCCATACACCTAATAATGTCCAGCCAATAACTGCTGGCCAAAAAACCAACTTCATGGCTGGTGCTAAATCTTTACCATTTACACCTGGGTTGCCTTCGCTACCTTGCCCGCCTGGGTGTAGCGACTGTGTTAATCTTGGCAAAATCCAGAGTGTTGGAAATAACATAAAAAAAGCAAAAATATTAAACACAGCACTTATTCTTGCTCGCTTTTCGTCATCCGACATGCTACCACGCAATACAAAATAAGCTAGATAAATTAATAAAGCAATAGCAGCTCCGTTTTGTTTTGGATCACCACTCCATGGTTGACCCCATTGATAATTGGCCCACAATGCACCAGTTGTAATACCTAGCAAGCCAAATACAGTGCCAGTGGCAGCAAATGAACTACCATAAATATCGTTTTTAACGGAAGGATTTTGCAAATATTTGATAGAATAAATAACTGAAACTAGCAATAAAATCATCATACCAAACCACATAGGCACATGAAAGAAGAAATTGCGAACAGACTCTTGTAGCCTATCATCTAATTTAGGCACTTTTACCAAAAAACCATAAGTACAAACGTACAATAACAGCAAGATTGCTAAGATTTTCCACCAAGACGAACGCATCATATTTTAGGATTTATCATAAACCTACAAGTTAACGCTTGTTAGTTTATTAAGGCAGCAAATGTAGTATAAAGCAAGGCATCAAAACTAAAGTAAGGGTAAATTAATAAGTTAATAAAGCTTAAGTTTTAAAAAACTTTTCTTCTATATTTTTAATTAATACCAAAAGTTAGCATGGCTTTTACGGTTGCTTTTGCGCTATAAATAGCACCATCCATATAACCACCAAATAACTTACTTGTTTCACTAGCTGAAAAAAATAATTTATTATTCATATAAGTATTGTTAAGAAGTACATTGCCATTGTTAAAATGTGGTGGCAAAAACTGTTCATTTTCAGATTTTATAAACTTATCATCCCAAATTTTATCATGATAACTAATAAAATCATGGCATTCCTCTCCCCAATATTTTGTCAATTGTGCTACTACTTTTTGTTGACGTTCTTGGTAAGAATATTTTACTGCCGAGCCATTTAAAAAACCCTTTATAGCAAACTTGTTTTCTTCAAAATTGGTGTGATCATAAATTTCTGGTGCAATACCAGATTGACTGTAAACACTGCCAGAAAAGCCTTTTGCACGCCAAAAAGGTGATTTGTACTCGATAGAAAATTTAATTGAGCCACTCATCCAAGTTTGTACTTGCATCATAACTTGTGTAAGTGCAGTTGGTAATATTGGTGTAAACCGAACGGAATTAATTAATACTTGAGGTGGAACGGCAATTACTAGCTTTTTGCATTGGTACTCAATGCCATTATTACAAATAACAATTATGCGGTCTGTATTATCAACTACATCAATAACTGTTTGTTGTAATAGAACATTTTCTGCACCAATGAATTGGTGTAAAGCATTAATAATACTATAAGTACCATCTTTTACACGATACACGGGGGCTTCTGCGGCAGGAACATAATATTGTTGGGGTGCTTCAAAGGACATCGTTTCAAACAAAGCAATCCCCTCATCATGTTGCTTAAAATAGGCAATACCAATGTCATTTAAAAAATGTATTATATATTGGTGCTGATTGCCAAACCAAGTAGCACCCATTTCCATTGGTGTATTGTTTACACCATAAATAGTTTCAATGCGACCACCTAATCTATTTTGAGCTTCTAAAACTTTACAGCTAATATTTTGCTTTTTTAGGTAATACGCAACCGATAAACCGCTTAAGCCTGCCCCTATAACAATTACATCTTCCATAAACCCAAATTATCAATTAAAATATATGACCATACTTATTTACAGCCACTTTTTGCGATGTGTAAATGCCTTTGTGTCCACTACAATAATAAGCTGCAAAACAAGCAATTGCATAATACAACACATTAGCACCCCCAAACAGTTCTACCCCCATAATAGTACAAGCCAAAGGTGTATTTGTTGCACCTGCAAACACTGCAATAAATCCAAGGGCAGCAAATAAATCAATAGGGCTACCGCTACAACTTGCCAAGATATTTCCAAGTGTTGCGCCTATAAAAAATAATGGCGTTACCTCACCACCTTTAAAGCCCATGCCTAGCGTAATGGCTGTTAATAATAATTTCCAAAACCAACTAAAGTTTTCTGCCCCACCAACATTAAAAGCACTAACAATACTTACACCACCGTTTGGATTTGTAACGCCTAACCCAAGATAATTAAAAGAACCAATAAGGTAGCTAATACCAATGACTAATACACCACCAACAATAGGTATTAGCAACTTTTGTTTGATTAATTCATCACTTTTTTGCTTTATAAAATGTGTTGATTTTGCAAATGTAGCCGCTACCAATCCAAACAAACAACCACCAATTGCCACTTTAAAAATCAAGTAAACATCAACAGTTATAAAAGGAAATAACCTAGTACTTGTATCAGTAAAATTGACGAAATATTGAGTGTGATGAATGCCAGAAACTGTGCATGTAATATCTGCAACTATGCCTGCAAATAAACAAGGTAAAATAGCATCGTATTTTATGCTGCCAATAGCTAAAACCTCAATAGCAAAAATAGCACCTGAAACAGGCGTGCCAAATACTGCACCAAAGCCAGCAGATATACCGCAAAGCAATAAAATGCGTTGGTAATTTTCGTTAAGTTTAAACCATTTTGCAAATAACGATGCCGTACTGCCACCCATTTGCACTGCAGTGCCTTCTCTACCAGCCGAACCACCAAATAGGTGTGTAATAACGGTTGTAAACAAAACTAAGGGCATCATTCTAAAAGTAATACCACCACCGGGTTTGTGAATTTCATCTATAATTAAATTATTGCCTTTATCGCTGTTTTTACCAAACTGCTTGTATAAAAAACCAATTAATACACCTGCCAACGGTAATATAAAAATAAGCCAACTATTCTGCCAACGTAATTTGGTTACCACATCTAACAACCATAAAAAAAAAGCTACCATCAAGCCAATAACAATAGCTAAAGATGTTATAATTGCGGATAAACGTAAAAGTGAAAAAACTTTTGTGGGTAGTTGATGCTTGAAAAAATTATTCATACTACAAATAGATATTATCTAAAAAATGATGCTATTTGTAGGCGTCATTAGTCCTTAAAATTGAAGCGACGGTTGATTAGGAAGACACCATTTCCTTAAAGTTCAAAAGTAATAATTTAAAAATAAGGCGTCTAAAAAATAATGATTACACAAGTGGTGTATATTGGATGCTTGAAGTATGAGTAATCCCTTATTGCAAATAAAAAACTTAACCGTCAATTTTAATAATAATGGCAGTATTACCAATGCTTTAAACAATATATCTATTACCGTAAACAAAGGTGAAATAGTAGCAATTGTTGGCGAAAGTGGCTCGGGTAAATCAGTAACATCACTATCTATTTTACAATTAATTCCATCGCCACCAGTTGTATATGCATCTGGTGAAATATTGCTTACAGTTGGTGACACAACAATTGATATTTTAGAACTTCCTAAACAGGCATTAACCAATATTAGGGGTAATAAGGTAGCCATGATTTTTCAAGAGCCAATGAGTGCATTAAACCCAGTAATAACCTGTGGTAATCAAGTGATGGAGGCTATTTTGTTACATAAAAATATTTCTAAAAAAGAAGCAAAAAACCAAACCATTGCCTTATTTAAAAAAGTGCAATTACAAAATATCCCAGACTTATTTAACCGCTATCCTCATCAATTAAGTGGTGGTCAAAAACAACGTGTAATGATTGCAATGGCTATGAGTTGTGAACCAGATTTATTAATTTGTGATGAGCCAACAACAGCTTTGGATGTAACGGTACAAAAAAATATATTGCAACTGCTAAAAATATTGCAACAACAAACCCAAATGGGCATCGTTTTTATAACACACGACTTAGGTGTAGTTGCAGAAATTGCAGATAAAGTTGTGGTATTGTACAAAGGCAATATTGTTGAAGAAAATACGGTAGTTAATATTTTCACAAATCCGCAAAATCCGTACACAAAAGCATTGCTAGCTTGCAGACCAATCCTGCACAAAAAAGGAGAAAGATTGCCTGTGGTGAGTGATTTTATGGGAGAAAAATCGGTAGAAAAAACAGTAACCAGTAAAAAGCAACTGCCAACTGTCAATTGCCAAATTACAACACTATTATCTGTTAAAAATCTAAAAGTCTATTTTCCTGCAAAAAAAACATTTCTGGGTAAAATAATTGATTATACCAAAGCTGTTGATGATATAAGTTTTGATGTGTTTGAAGGCGAAACATTGGGTTTAGTGGGAGAAAGTGGCTGTGGTAAAAGTACATTGGGTAGAACCATTTTGGGATTGATAGATGCAACAAGTGGCATAGTTGCGTATAAAGGTGAGAATTTGTTAAGAACCAACTACCACAAACTACAAACGCTTAGAAAGGATATGCAGATTATTTTTCAAGATCCTTATTCCTCTCTAAATCCACGATTAAAAATTGGTGAAGCTATTTCAGAACCATTATTGGTTCATGGTATCATCAAATCATCAAAACAACGCAAAGAAAAGGTAATTGAACTACTAGAAAAAGTGAGTTTAAATGCAGATTTCTACAATAGATACCCACATGAATTTAGTGGTGGACAAAGACAACGCATTGTAATAGCAAGGGCCTTGGCCTTACAACCTAGTTTTATTGTTTGCGATGAAAGTGTAAGTGCCTTAGATGTAAGTGTGCAAGCACAAGTACTAAACTTATTAAATGATTTAAAGCAAGAATTTGGCTTTACTGCCATTTTTATTTCGCACGATTTATCTGTAGTGCGCTATTTAAGCGATAGAATATTGGTAATGAACAAAGGAAAAATTGAAGAAATTGGCAATGCGGAAGAAGTATATATCAACCCCACATCTAATTATACAAAAAGGCTGATAGCATCTATCCCAAAAGGTTTTTGCATATCAGCCTAGTATTATAATGAAGAAATAAATGTATTAAACTTCTACTTTAACCTTTTTAACTTCTACTTTCTTTTTTGTGTCGGTGCCTTTGTCAGATAAGCTAGTAATATAGCTACTTAAGTTTTTAAAAGTTGGTTCTTTGTCAAACAAGACCCCGTTAATAAAAAATGTAGGAACTGTTGTTACACCCATTTTCATACCTTCAGATAAATCATCTTGCACATTCCAACCGTACATACCATTTATTAATTCATCTAAAAATTTTTTGTTACCCGTGCCAATATCTTTAGCATACGATTTTAAACTTATAATACCTAAGTTTTTTCTATTTTTAAACAGTTCTTTATGCATTTCCCACATTAATTCACCACTTTCTTGACCAACGGCAATAACAGCTTCTGCGGCTTTGTGGGCTTTTTGGTGAATTTTTAGTAAAGGAAAATGACGCACATTTAAATTAACTTTATCAGGGTATGTTTCTAATAGTGCGGCAACTACTTCGTTTACTTTTGCACAATCATCGCTTTCATAATCCACAAATTCCATTATTGTTATGGGCGCTTTTTTATTACCAACGATTATTTTTTTAGGTTCAATAATCTCAACTACTTCTTTAGGCTTCATCTGTTTTGATTAATTTTTTGAATAACTTTATTTAAATTAAGATATTTTAATTTACCTAGTTACGTATAATTTACAAGGGTACAAAAAAATATGCTTTTTGCCAAACACGTATTTTAAAAATTGATTTTATGGCAACTATTTTTTTATATATCGTAACAATAATGAATAAATCATTATTTGTAACACCTAATAAATTACTAAGTAACTTTCTAAAAACATAATTCTTGTACGATAGATAATTACAAAAATTATACCATCGTATTTAAATTTGTTAATTTTTTGTAATAACAGCATTTCTAAAAATTTGTTGTTGTAATTTAAAGATTTACTTCATTATAAAAATAGTTACTGTAATATGAGTTTTTTAAGCCTTAAGGCAATTTATAAAAAAAATGAGAAAGGTTTTGAGATTAGTGATATAAATTTTACCCAAAAACAATCAAAAAAAATAGCAATTGCTGGCGAAACAGGTTCTGGCAAAACCACTTTACTTAAAATGATAGCTGGTTTAGTACAAGCTGATGCTGGTACAATTTTTTTTAAAGGCAACCGCGTAAAAGGCCCAGCCGAAGAATTAATTCCTGGGCATGCTGGCATTGCTTATTTATCGCAACAATTTGAATTACCTAATTTTTTATCGGTACAGCAAGCGTTAATTTACGCTAACCCTCTTCTGGATGCTGACGCAGAAAAAGATGAAACCGCAGTCGCCTTATACAAAATGTGTAAGATTGACTATTTACTAAACCGTAGAACCGACGAATTGTCTGGTGGCGAAAAGCAACGTGTGGCTTTGGCAAGATTAATTGTATCTGCACCATCATTATTGTTGTTAGATGAGCCTTTCTCTAACTTAGATATGATTCATAAAAATATTTTAAAAACGGTGATAAAAGATGTTTGTAATAATTTACAAATTTCTTGCATCATAGTTTCGCACGACCCATTAGATACCTTATCGTGGGCAGATGAAATACTAGTAATGCAAACCGGCAAAGTTGTACAACAAGCTACACCACAAATCATTTATAAGCAACCTGTAAATGCGTATGTGGCTGGTTTGTTTGGCAAATACAATACAATTAGCCCAGCAGTAATAACGGCATTATCATTAACAGAACATAGTTTTTATCGCCCAGAGGATTTTATCATTTCAACCACCAATAATCAAGGTGTTAAGGGCATCATCAACAACGTCCTTTTTTTTGGTAGTTATTACGAAATAGACGTATTGGTATTGGGTGAAAGCATTATTGTAAAAACGGATATAACTACAGTTAGTAAAGGCGACTTTGTTTATATTAATTCGTCAAAATCATCATTTATATAATGACTATTATCAACCATTTGGCAGTTTTCTTATCTAATAATAGTCACTCGGAAGTACTGGTGCAGCAATTATTATCTGGTAATGCAAAAGTACCTTTTACTGATTTTAGTGGATTAAAGGGTGTATTATTTTCTACCACGACTTTGCAAGAATTTATAGTAGAAGAAGCCAAACATCAGCATACGGCCGTTTTAGAAAACACAAGCAGAACCTTACAATCAATGTCAAGTGGTGAGCGTAAAAAAGCCTTATTGGCTTACTTATTATTACAACAGCCCGATTTTATTATTTTAGATAATCCTTTTGATAATTTAGACGTTGCGTCGCAACAATTATTGTTACAACAGTTAATAGCCATTAGTCATCATACAGCAATCATCCAATTTGTTAACCGCCAGGCAGAACAATTACCTTTCATTACAAATACCATTACTATTAAAAATAATGTAGATACTAAGCCTAGCAATAATGAGGCATTTTCAGGCAATATTCCACCCCCCTTAAAGCAGTACACAAATGATGGAAATACCTTAGTTGAGTTTAAAAATATAACCGTAAAATATGAAGACCGAACGATTGTAAAAGATATTAATTGGGTAATAAATGGTGGTGAATTTTGGCAGTTAGTGGGCCCAAATGGTGCTGGTAAAACCACCTTGCTTACCATGATAAATGGCGATAACCCGAAAGCTTATGGACAAGATTTATTTCTATTTGGTAAGCGCAAAGGCAGTGGTGAAACCGTGTGGGATATTAAAGAGAAAATTGGCTACCTCACCCCTGCCATGACGGATTTATTTACTACAAGGCATACCTTAGAGCACATGATTGTGTCAGGCTTTTTAGATTCAATTGGCCTGTACAAATTACCTACTAATAGTCAACTACAACTAGCCAATAAATGGTTAATTGTAATAAAACTACAACACCTTAAACATACACCATTTTGTAAATTATCGCTAGGGCAACAACGAATGGCTTTATTAGCAAGAGCCATGGTAAAGCATCCACCTTTGTTAATTTTAGATGAGCCCAATGCGGGTTTAGATGACCATAATGTAGCCATAGTAAGTGCCTTAATTAATAAAATTGCAGCAGAAAGTACTACAGCCATATTGTATGTGTCTCACCGTACCGAAAAAGATATTACCCCACAATATGTGTACGAATTGCAACCCACTAATACAGGGTCTATTGGTTTTGTAAGAAAGTTGTAGGCTTTTACCACCGCAACGTACACGCTTTGCTTAGTAGCTTGGCTTCGTGAGATATTGCGAGAACTCCAAGCTTTTGAACACACGCAAACCTATCAACAACTTATAAGTTATGCAGGGCTTAGTCCTAAAGAATACAGCAGTGGCAAAAGCATCAGGGGCAGAACAAGAATCAGTAAAATTGGTGGTAAGCAATTAAGACATACTTTGTATATGTGTGCCTTGAATGCCAAGTCTACAAACCCAGCTTGCAAAGAACTTTTTGATAGACTAGTTGCAAAAGGGAAGAACAAAAAACTGGCAATAATTGCGGTGTGTAATAAACTTTTAAAACAGGTTTTTGCTGTTGTAAAATCTGGTATCTTATACCAAGATAATTACGCGAAAAATATTGCCTGATTTATTTGGTTTTTTGCACAGTTCGTGTTGGTAGCAGTTTTCTTCATTGAAGTCTGTAAAACTTAAAATGTTTACCGTCAATAATCAGTATTCCTCTTTTGTCGTCAGCAAAATAACATGTTAATATTTGCTGGTCATTGTCCAGCCGTTGGTTTAGGTGAGTTGAAAATTTAAAGGGGAACTTATAAACTTGTTTCATTTTTTTGTCTTCTATTATACCAATATAAGTTCCTTGCTTATCAGAGTATAGGTTCAAAAGTTTATTGCCACTTACAAACGATGTTGCAATATAGAAATCCATTTCGATGTCTAAGCTGTCAAAAATCCTTTCAACTCCTCTACTGAATAAACTTCCCTGATTAGATCTAAAATTAAGATTTGAACTTTCAAGTTTCTGTGGCTCTCTGATTTTCAAAATGCTTGTAGAGTTCGTCACATAATATTGATTATTTAATTTATTAACAATTATAGGACAAGAAGAAGCAGCTTCATAACTTTTTTTGGCTATCTTATTTTGAAAGTAAATCGTCCCACCAAACTCCCCATTGCAAATTGAGTAAATATTATAATTATAGTCATGAAATATGGGAAATTCTTTCGTTTTAATCAAAGCAAAGTCAGCAACATATCCCCCTAAAACAAGATTACTCTTTTTAAATTGTGTCTCCTTGACATAGAGGCTATCATTACTAACGATAAGGTCACAGTAAACCATATCTTGAATTTCTTTTGGAATATACACGTCTTCTATCATTTCGCCTTTCTTGTTAAACACAATCATTTTTTTAAAACGTTCCGTTGTGTTTTTGCGTCTCGTCTCAAACATTGCGTAAAAGTTGTTCCGAAACCAAGCAACATTACGAAGGTCGCCTGTGATTGAAATTTCTAATGTGTCAACTGAAATATCTACTTCAAATGATTGGTCTGACGAAATACTTATGGTCTTGTCTTGAGATTTAGTCTCACAAGCTATTAAGTTTAGAGCGAAAAATATGATTATTAAATATTGCTTCATTGAGATGTGTCCAAATTGCTACCAACGTTAAGGCTTGGCGATGGGCTGGTATTTTATAATTGTCAGCCCGTAACCAAAGCCGATTGAAAAACAAAAGATGAAGGTAACAACTAAAAGCTAAATTACTAACGTCCTGCTGGAACTACTGCTGATATTGATTTGC
>JBBQLL010000058.1:0-15411 GCA_038327865.1 Chitinophagales bacterium
GGGAATAACCCAAATAAAAGGGCAAGAAAGCCCTCTTTTAAAGGTTAAAACAATAAAATGGCATAGAATATATAGTTATAATGACAGAAAAAATGTTAATCTATCGTAATTTGAGATAAGAAGCGTTTTGCAACGGTCTCATTATTGGTATTCCGTTTGGGTTGCAATGCTTTAAAATTGGGCTGATGGTATTAATACCTTTTGGTAGTAAAGTAGTGAGTAATAGCAGTGGTATAGGTTGTTTGGCTATTATTTTTAATATTATATGGTTGCTTTGCGGCGGCTTATATACAGCCATTATGCATTTGTTTTGGGGTGTTATTTTATCCATCACCATTATTGGTATTCCGTTTGGTCGCCAGCATTTTAAACTGTTTGAACTATCATTGATGCCTTTTGGTAAGCGTATAGTATCCGCTTAAAATAAAAAACCACCTGCCGAGGCAGATGGCCTTCTGACAAAAAATGTCAGCAGA
The DNA here is from genome assembly GCA_038327865.1 of Chitinophagales bacterium. Classification (GTDB taxonomy): domain Bacteria; phylum Bacteroidota; class Bacteroidia; order Chitinophagales; family Chitinophagaceae; genus Parasediminibacterium. The sequence goes on from JBBQLL010000058.1 coordinate 477, forward strand.
TTATTTTTATGGAATTCGGTTAAGCGTTGCTAACCGAAAGTTTCCATGTTGGATCTGTAGATTGCATGAATACCTCCTTTTTTTGGTGACTTGGAAAAATAAAATTAATGAGAAAAATATCATCTACCCAAAAAATATTGCTTTTTTGGTAAAATTTTTGTCAATATTTAAACAAACGAACTTGTAAATTTTTATTTATTAGTGTATTAACCATAACTCATCAATCATAACTCATAAATGCCGTTCCAACTACAATCACATTATCAACCAGCAGGTGATCAACCAACCGCTATCAAGCAATTAGTTGAGGGCATTAATAATGGCGAACAATTTCAAACCTTACTGGGTGTAACAGGTAGTGGTAAAACATTTACCATGGCCAATGTAATTCAACAAACACAGCGGCCAACCTTGGTTTTAACACATAATAAAACACTTGTAGCCCAGTTGTATGGCGAGTTTAAACAGTTTTTTCCTGATAATGCCGTAGGCTATTTTGTAAGCTATTACGACTATTACCAGCCAGAAGCCTACATGCCTGTTAGCGATACCTATATTGAAAAAGATTTAAGCATTAATGAAGAGTTAGACAAGCTACGCTTACAAGCTACCAGCGAATTATTAAGTGGCAGAAGGGATATTATTGTGGTGGCAAGTGTAAGTTGTATTTATGGTATGGGCAACCCTACCGAGTTTGAAAACGGTATTGTTCGTATTCATAAGGGGCAAGTTTTATCAAGGCAGGGCTTTTTACATGCGTTAGTAAATAGTACGTATTCTAGAAGTCAGGGCGATTTTGCCCGTGGCACTTTTAGGGTAAAAGGTGATACGGTTGACATTAATTTACCATACTTGGATATTGCTTATCGGATTACGTTTTTTGGCGATGAAATTGAAGAAATTGAAAGTCTAGAAAAAGCAACTAGTAAACGCATTGGCACACTAGAAGATGCAGCTATTTTTCCAGCCAATTTATACTTGGCACCAAAGGATATTATGCAAGAAGTTATCCATGAGATTCAAGATGAAATGATGGCCCAAGTAGCATATTTTACCAGCACGGGAAAGTTTATAGAAGCCCAGCGGATAAAGGAACGTGTGGAGTTTGACCTTGAAATGATACGTGAATTAGGTTACTGTAATGGCATTGAAAATTACTCTCGCTTTTTTGATAGACGAAGACCCGGTACAAGACCATTCTGCTTGTTAGATTATTTTCCAAAAGATTTTATTTGTATGATAGACGAAAGTCACCAAACAGTACCTCAAATAGCTGGCATGTATGGTGGCGATAGAAGTAGGAAAATGGTATTGGTTGATTATGGTTTTCGCTTACCAAGTGCTATGGATAATCGACCGCTTAACTTTCACGAAGTGGAAAATATGCTAGGACAAACCGTGTTTGTAAGTGCCACACCAGGCGATTATGAATTAGAAATAACAGGTGGTGTAGTGGTTGAACAAGTGGTTAGACCAACAGGGTTATTAGAACCCCCAATTGAAATACGACCAAGCGTAAACCAGATTGATGATTTGCTAGATGAAATAGACAAAACAGTAAAAAAAGGCGATCGCATTTTGGTAACAACTTTAACCAAAAGAATGGCGGAAGAAATGGATAAATATTTAGGCAGAATCAACATAAAATCTAAATACATACATAGCGATGTTGATACATTGGAACGTATTGAAATCCTTCGCCAGCTTAGGTTAGGAGATATTGATGTTTTGGTTGGCGTGAATTTATTGCGTGAAGGTTTGGACTTGCCAGAAGTAAGCTTAGTAGCCATTTTAGATGCAGATAAAGAAGGCTTTTTACGTAACGAAAGAAGCTTAACACAAACCGCTGGTCGTGCTGCAAGAAATATAGATGGAAAAGTTATTTTTTATGCCGATAAAATGACCGAAAGTATGCAACGCACCATTGATGAAGTGAATAGAAGACGGGAAAAACAAGTGGCTTACAACATCAAACATAACATCACCCCAACTACAGTTAAAAAAAGCATTGATCAGATAATGAAGCAAACATCTGTGTTGGATATTAAAGGCTTTGACCCAAATAAACCGTACGCTGTATTTGGTGACGGCAGCCTAAATGTGGCCGCCGAGGAACAGATAGAATACAAGACAATACCAAAGATGGAAAGTGCTATTAAACAAATAAAAAAACAAATGGAAAAATGCGCAAGAGACCTTGACTTTATTGAAGCCGCAAGATTGCGAGACGAAATGTTTAGAATGCAGAAAGAATTGGAAGGCATGAAATAAAGCTAACTTGCTTGAACAATATCTTCATTGCCTGTAGTTGTTTCTTCAACTTTAACAACAACGTCTTCCTTCTTAAAAAAGGTATTTTGAAAAATCAATATTACAATAACACCAACAGAAATTGACGCATCTGCAACATTAAAAACAGGTTCAAAAAATTCTAATGGTTTACCGCCTAAATAAGGCATCCAACTTGGATAAGTAGTACTGATTAAAGGGAAATACAGCATATCAACGACTTTGCCATGTAAAAAGCTAGCATAGCCACCTCCTTTAGGAAATAAATGAGCTAGATTTTGAATAAATGGGTCGCTGTTATCGAATATCAACCCATAAAACATACTATCTATTAAGTTACCTAGAGCACCAGCATATATTAAACCAGCACAAATAATAAAGCCTTTATGGTATTTTTTTACAATAAAATCTTTTAATAAAAAAGTACCCCAAACAACAGCTACTAATCTAAATAACGTTAATATAATTTTACCAATATCCCCACCAAATTTCCAGCCCCAAGCCATGCCTTCATTTTCTACAAAATGCAACCGAAACCAACTACCTAGTATTTTATGTTCTTCCCCAGCATAAAAATTAAGCTTGATGTAAAATTTTAGTGCTTGGTCAACAAAAATGATGGCCAATATGATAAAAATTAAGTGTTTCGATTTCATTAAAAGTAAATTATAGATGACGGGCAAATATAATAGAGTTTATAGTTTGGGATTTGGGATTTGAAAAAGTTTAATAGTTTTTATAGTTTTTAATTATCGACTTATAAACAAATGGCTTATGACTAACTTAATCCTCAACATATACACGTTTTACACGTTGGCTAATAGTTGTCATTACTTCATACACAATGGTGTTACACCATATGGCAACTTGCTGTATGGGTAAATGCTTGCCAAAAATTTCTACGGCATCGCCTTCTCTTACACTAGCAATATCAGTAACATCAACCATTACCATATCCATACAAACACTACCTACTACGGGCGCAAAAGTACCGTGCAGATAAACAGAGCCCACACCATTACCCAGTTGCCTATTAAAACCATCAGCATAACCAATACGAACCGTGGCAATTTTACTATTTCGCAACACTTTACCTTTTCGGTTATAGCCAACAGTATCAGTAACTTTAACGGTTCGTATTTGTGCAATAGTACTTTTTAAAGTTGCCACTGGTTGTAGTTGCAAGGCTGTTCCATTAGCACTATCAACCCCATATAAACCAATACCTAAACGCACCATATCATATTGCAAATTTGGGTGGCGAAATATACCCGAAGAGTTGGCTAAATGCTTACAAATAGTATAAGGTAAATGCTGTTGTAAAATGGTACAAGCATTATTAAAAAGCATGGCTTGTTGTTGTGTAAACGCATCGTGTTCGGCAGATTCGCTTGCCACCAAATGGCTAAAAACAGTTTTAATAATCATGGTGTTTTGAAACGATAATTGCTGTGCTAAATCACTAATATCATCAACCTCAAAACCCAACCGATTCATGCCAGTATTTAGCTTTATATGTACAGGAAATTGTACAATGCCTTGCTGTAATAAATATTTGTGAAACGCTTTATAAATAGTAAACGAATATATCTCTGGCTCTAAATTATGTTCTAACAACGCATCAAAACCAACTTCGTCAACATTCATTACCATTATTGGTAAGGTAATGCCAGCTTGCCGTAAATCAACACCTTCATCAGTATAAGCAACTGCCAAATAATCTACCTTATAAAACTGCAACAGTCTCGCAATTTCTACGCTACCGCTACCATAACTAAAGGCTTTTACCATCGCCATTAATTTAGTAGTTGTCTTAAGTTGCAGTTGGTATTGTTTTAAATTATGCACCATTGCAGAGAGGTTTATCTCCATAATGGTTTGATGAACTTTTTGCTCTAACCAATGGTTAATGCGTTCAAAAGCAAATACTCTTGCGCCTTTTAGTAAAATGTACTCATTGTTAAATTGATGATGCGAAAATTGCTGTAAAAACTGTTCAGTTGATTTGAAAAAAAACGTTTGTTGGGCAGCTTTATTAAATAGTTGGTGCTGCTTACTTATTGCCTTTCCAATACCAATAAAACGATGAATATTCCGTTGCTGTAATTCGTCGGCAATTATTTGATACAACTGCTCACCGATGATACCAGATTGCAACATATCTGATAAAATAACTGTTTTTTTATTGTTACCAGATTGCTGTATTAAATAGTCCAAAGCAATACTTAAAGACGATAGATCGTTACTATAACTATCATTTAAAATATAACAATTATTAATACCCTTTTTAAGTTGCATCCGCATATCAATAGGCAGTAATAGCAATAATTTTTCTTGTATTCTTTCAATGGGTATTTTAAAAAATAACAGCACACACGTACAAGTAATTACATTATCTACAGAAGCCGCATCGGTAAAAGGAATTGTGAGAGAAAAAGATTTTTCCTCATACAAAATGCTTACTTTAGTTAGATTAACAGTTATTGTTTCGCCTAAAATTTTAAGTGTTGCCTCTTGGTTTCTACTCCATGAAAAAAATTGGATGGGCAAAGTAAAAAGTTGTGCTTTTTTGGCTTCAATATCAATTAAATTGGTAACTGAATCTTTACAATAAATCAAGCTACTACAATGGCGAAACAGTTGAAGCTTTTCGGTTAATTTCTCAATGTCGCTAACAAAACCTGCACTATGGGCTTCGCCAATATTTGTTAAAATACCGATGGTTGGTTTAATGATTGCTTCCAAAGCTTGCATCTCACAAACGGTAGAAATACCTGCTTCAAAAATACCTAAAGACTGTTGGCTAGTCATTTGCCAAATGCTTAATGGTACACCCACTTGAGAGTTATAGCTACGAGGATTACGAACAATGTTTTCACTATCGTTTAGTAACTGGTTTAGCCACTCCTTTACTATTGTTTTACCATTGCTGCCGGTAATACCAATAACAGGGTATACAAATTGGCTACGATGAGCGGAAGCCAATATTTGCAAGGCTTTCAGCACATCATTAACTAGTAAAAAATTGGCTTGGGGATAAATTGTTTCATCAATAAGTTGGCTTACAACAAAGTTTCTAACACCACGTTCGTACACTTCATTGATGTAGGCATGACCATCTCGTCTAGCGCCTACTAAAGCAAAAAATAAAGAGGTTTTAGGAAAGACAATTTTACGACTATCAATAACTAAATAGTCAATATTTGTATCAGCATTTTGCAAAGCTGTTGCTGAAATAAGTTGGACAATATGATTGATATGGTACGACAATACTTATATTAATTTATAGGACTATCAATTACATCTTTTGGTGTCTCTTTTTTATTAATAAATATGGAATAAAATATAGACCCAAAAATGCAAACCAATATTACCCCTAATGAGACAAATACTTGTAGGTTTTTATCCATCCACTCATTTATCCAGTGTTCGCATAGCATTTTAACCCCAATAAATACCAGTACAATGGCTATACCTTGTTGCAAATAATCGAACTTGCTAACGGCACCTCGTAATAAAAAAAACAAACTACGTAACCCCAAAACTGCAAAAATATTAGAGGTATAAATTACTATTTTATTCATAGAAATACCCATTACTGCAGGTATAGAATCTAAAGCAAAAACAAGATCAATAGCAGCCAACAAAACAACTACTATAAACAAAGAAGTGTATAGTGATTTACCATTATGTTTTAATACATATTTACCATCACCATCGCTAGTTGTTAAAGGCAAAAAGCGTTGCATAGCTTTATATATTTTACTTTCTTCAGGCTTAAATTCTTCATCTTCATTGGCAGTAAACATTTTAAAGCCAGTGTATAACAAAAAAGCCCCAAAACCATATAATAACCAATTAAATTTTTCAACCAAACTAACACCAACTGTAATAAAAATTATTCTAAAAACTATGGCCATCAAAATACCTACTAATAATACCCTGCCATAAAATTTTTCACGTACCTTAAAAGCATTAAAAATTAATATAAAAACAAAAATATTATCAATACTCAAACTCCATTCCATTAGGTAAGCACTTATATACTCAAGTGCTGGTTTTTGACCTTGTTCCCACCACATGAACACAAAAAAACCTAAGGCTAAGGCTACCCAAAACAAGGTTTGATACAATGCTTTTTTTATAGTAACAGCTTGATTTTTTTTACTAAGCAAACCAAGATCAAAAATCAATGCCATTCCTAGCACTAATCCAAAAACGAGGTAGGTTATTTGTTGTGAATTCATAAGTAATATATTACAAGAAAGCTATTGTTTCAGCGGCAAATTGTTTACACTGCATATTTACGCTTTCTTATCCATTGCAATACCAATCCTATTATGATTACTAAAACAATAGGCCCAAGAATATTAATCAGTTGCCATTTTGTATAATCAACCTCAACTTTTTCTTTGTTTAAAAGCCGTAGCGTAAAGTCTTTATTTCTGCTTTCGAAAATGCCATTTTTTCCTACTAAATAATCCATGCAATTCATTAAAAAATCTTTATTGGCAAACGTGTAATTAGTGTATTTATTAAAGCCAATAGGTAAAGGCCCTTTCTGCGTGAGCTCATTTAAAAAAATATCGCCATCACTTATAACTATTAGTTTGCCCGCCTTATTTGCCATTGGCAAAAAGGGGGTATTTGCTCTCTGTAACGAATCTATAGTAGCAGCAGATAAGCGGTTTGCAAATAAAGATTTAAACTTACCCTCTACTAAAACAGCTACAGGAATATTTGACTCTGTAAATTCTTTTACGTCATCGGCATATTTTAAACTTGCAAAACTGATAATGGCTGGCGTACCAATTTTTTTACCATTTTGCGAGGTAGACAATAAAATAGTTTTAGTAATACCATCTGCTTTTACTGTATCTATTGAATTGACATATTTACCAAAAACAGGGTCTAAATTTTTAGAAATAGGGTGCTGATTATTGCCAGAAAGCAAAGGATAATATGGCCATTTTAATAATTGATTTTGTGGTTTACCACCTGCCGTACCTACTACCAAACTAATATCAGTTGCCTGGTAATCTTGCACCAAATCTGGATTTATACGTATGCCATATTTAAACAACAAGTCGTATAAGTCTAAGCCCTTATCAAAAGCTATTGTTTGCGCCTTAGTATTCAAACTGTCTAGCGATGCTGTTAGCACATCGGTTGCCAATAAAATGGTGCCGCCGTGTAGTAAATATTGGTCTATTTTAAACTTATCGGCCTCTGTAAAAACAGTGGTTGGTTGAAGCAAAACAAGGCACTCTATAGCATTAGGAATACTTGGTATTATTTTTAGGTTTAAAGAATCTAGTTTATAGTCATTAGCTAACGAAATGATGGCTTCGGATGCTTCATAACCCAATGGTTCTCCATTGCCAATAGCATACGCTACGTGTTGTATATTTTTTCGAGTAACTTTCTCTATAGCGCTTGAAAATTTATATTCTAACAGCGACTCAATATTGTTATAATACCCCTCCTCGCTACTATTGCCCGCACCCTTTAAAAAATTAACAGGGTACGTGCCATTTACTGATGTTACCAATGCACCAGGAATAACGTTACGCTGACTTTGTTCCTCGCCTTTTTTTTCTTGAACTACTTGTGTAAATGGTGTTAGACCATAGCGTTTTAAGGAGTCTAAAAGTTTTGCCTTTAACGAATCATCTGTAATTGCAAAGGGATCTATATAATTTATAGAGATATTACCTTTAGCCAAGCTTCTATACTGTTGCAAACTCTCGTCAACACTATTTGATACTTTACGCAAACCAGCTGCTAATTTCCCAGATAAATACACATCAATAGTGATAGGCGCATTTAAATTGGTGATTAGTTTTTGTGTACTATTTGTAAGGCTAAACCGTTTTTCGGCAGTAAGATCTATTCTATAAGAAATAAATAGCGAAGCGTAAATAATACAGATAAGTACTATCAGTAAAACCAACCAACCATATTTACTATTAATTAATTTTTTCATTATGCTTATTGTGTGCTTTGCCTTCTTTGTCACTTTGTGTGAAATGTTACCGCTTTATTAAGTTGCGTTGTGTAATGAGCAACAACACAATAATTAACCCTAAAAAATAAATTAGGTCTCTTAATTCAACTACACCTCTACTAATACTTCTATAATGAAAATTAATACCCAACATTTCTATATAATAATCTAACCCTGCTTTAAAAACTGGCAGTTTGCTTGCCGCTTCAAATCCATTATACAAAATAAAACACACAAACGCACCAGCAATAAATGCTACAACCGTATTGTTAGTAAAACTACTAGCACAAATACCTACCGAAGTGTATACAGCGCCTAACAGTATCAGGCCTAAATAACTACCCATAGTTGCCCCAATATCTATACCGCCAACACTACTTAATTGTTGCAAACTAACTGCATAAATAATAGTAGGCAATAAAGCAGCTACCACTATTAATAATGCACCAAAAAACTTACCTACTACAATATCAAAAGGCTTTATGGGCAAGGTTTTAAGTATTTCAAAAGTTCCAGATTTATATTCATCTGCTAAGCTGCGCATGGTAATAGTAGGCACTAAAAACAATAAAATAAAGGGGGCTAAATTAAAAAAGTTACCAAGTGATGCATACCCAAAGTCTAATAGATTGTAATCGGGGAAAACAAACAACAGCAAGCCGTTTAACAATAAAAACACAATAATTGCCAAATAGCCAGTAAGACTACCAAAAAATTGTTGCCATTCTTTTTTGCAAATCATCCACATGGGTTCAAAAATAACTTAGTTGGGTATTGAGTAGTATAATAATTTTTAGTTAAAATCACAAAGCAACTGTACGGAGAAGAAATATAATCACAGGCTTTCCCCTTTTGTTTCTTTGTTTAGTGGCAAATGCTATTGCTACTACATTAAAAATCTTTCATTTACTGTTAAATAAACCAAAATTATTTACTACTATAACACACTTTTTGCCAACCACTAGTTTTACTTTATGTTTACTGTACAAGCAGAGGTATATGAGTGTTGAAAAAATTACTTATTTATTTATTAAATCAGATTATAAGTTGATAAAAATAAATCTCAACGATGTATTGTATTTATCTGGCTTAAAAGATTATACGCAAATTTATTTACGCGGCAAAGCGTCACCACTAACTACTTTGCAAAATTTAAAAGAGTTTGAAAGTAAGCTACCCCAAAATGATTTTGTGCGGGTTCATCGATCGTATATTGTTGCCATGATTCAAATTGATTATATCAGCAGAAATGAAATAATTATCGGCACTACCCATATACCAATTGGCAATTCGTTTAGGCCAGCTTTGGATGAGGTAATTGAAAAACACTCTTAACATATTAGTCATTTCGTTGTATTCAACTGTCTTATTACATTCTCCTGTTGATAGTGTGTTTAATAACTATACTTTTCAAACACTATGTTAGGTTATTATTCTCTTCTGTAGGCAAAATTTGGTTGTTTAGCAATTAAATAGCTAGGTACACTATCTCAATGTAAATTTAAGTCACACTTGCACCGCATTTAAAGATTAATGACTGATTAATTGAACATAAATAAATATTGTAAGATAATTTAGTTCGATTTTTTGAAAGATATAATTCTTCAGAAAACTCAATTCTGTAGCAAATCTGAAGATATTGTTCTGGCAAGGTTAATTACCTGTTAACAAATTGTCACCATATTCTTACCATTTTATTAATAGCATTCTGCCCATAGTACAAGCAACACATTTGCATTGTAAACTAAATGCTAAAAAATGATGTCACCATTTATGTGTATAAAAAAATACACTTTGTTGCTAGTAGTATTACTAGCTGTCAGCTTTTCTTCATTTGCCCAAAACATTAAGGGTAAGGTTATAGATGCCAATACTGGTGAGCCTTTGGTTGGTGCAACAGTTACAATTGTAAACACAAAATATGTAACGCTAGTAAAATTAGATGGTACATACAGTTTTGTTAAATTGACTGCTGGCAACTATAACATTATAGTTAGTTACGCTGGGTACAAGTCAAAAAAAGGCAACGATATAACGGTAAGCAACGGTATTAAAGTGGTAGACTTTTATTTAGAATCTACCGCTAGCGAACTAGAGTCTGTATCTGTAAGCACTAGTTCTTTAAAAGATGGTGAAAAAGGCGCTAGAAGATTAGAAAAAATTGCAGACCCCATCTTAAATGTATTATCAGCTAAAACATTACAACTATTACCAGATATTACTGTGGCAAATGCGTTACAAAGAATAAGTGGTGTAACTATAGAAAAAAGTAGCTCAGGCGAAGGTCGCTACCCAATTATTCGTGGTATGGAAAAGCGATATATTAATACATTAGTAAATGGTATTAAAATTCCAAGCCCTGATAATAAAAGCCGTTTTATTCCTTTAGATCTTTTCCCATCAGAATTATTGGAAAGATTAGAAGTTAGTAAAAGTTTAATACCAAGCATGGAGGGCGACGCCATTGGTGGTACTATTAATTTGGTAATGAAGGATGCACCAGAAAAATTATTGCTTCATGCAAATGTAGCTTTAGGCTATAACAATATTTTAAACAGTCAGCCTTACCAAAAATTTAATAATGGCACTATAAATAAACAATCGCCAAATGAAATAAATGGCAGTAGTACTTATGCAGCCGTACCAGCTAATTTTTCGGTAGCACACTTGAATTACAATACCCAATCTTCGCCTATAAACACAACTTTGGGCATTACAGTTGGCAATCGTTTGGGCAAAGAGAAACATTTTGGATTTATCGTTTCAGCTAGCTACCAAAGTATTTTTAAGGGCACTAACTCAACTTTCTTTTTACCTGATGCGCAACCAGCTTTAAACAATACACCGCAATTTGTAAATTTAATTGGTCGTCAGTATTCATCTCAAAGTAAACGATTGGGAAGTAGTGTTAAGTTAGATTATAAAATAAACAATCGCAATAAAATATCATTCACAAACACGTTTGTACGTTTAGATGATTATCAAACGCGTATTAGCAACGATACGATTGCTTTGAATTCATTAATAAATGAGAAAAGAAGAAGTACATGGCAGTATCAATCTATTTATAATAGCACTATACAAGGTTATCACAGTGTTACATCTGCTTTATTGTTTGATTGGTCTTTGGTATATTCAATAGCTAATAATCATATACCAGATCAAGCTGAGTTTTCTCATGAACACCCAATTGTGATTAGCCCACTTGCTGGCGATAACTTACAATCGTTATCGCACATTTGGAGCCATAACAGCGATAAAGATTATGCTACATATATTAATCTTACCCAGAAAACTAAATTTTTGGGAAGAAGTATGGAGTTAAAAATTGGCGGTTTATTAAGAAGTAAGACAAGAGATAATTTCTATAATTCTTATGGGTTAAAACCACAGTTAACATCAACTAGTTCTATACAAGCATATACCACCATAAACGATGCGATATTTATATTTAATCCTGTAAGTGCGGGTGTACCAATACCAAATGGCAACAACTATACTTTCAACGAAAATATTAGTGCTGGTTATATACAAGGCAAATGGCAGTTAACTCGCAAATTGGAAGCATTAGGGGGTGTACGGGTTGAGCATACGAACCAAAATTATGATACACAATTAGGTACTGAAGTTGCAGCAAAAAGTGGTACTATTTGGTACACCGATGTGTTGCCAAGTTTACAGTTTAAATATGAATTGAACAAAACGCATAGTTTACGTTTAGCTTATTATAAAGCTTTAGCAAGACCAGGTTTTGCGGAGTTAATTCCTGATGGTCCAGCTAGTTATGAAACATTTCCAGAAAAAGGTAATCCGCAACATTTAAATCATACAACAGCCGATAATATTGATTTACGATACGAATTTTTCCCAGGTGGCGCTGGTCAAATTTTGTTGGGTGCGTTTTATAAAAATATTCAAGACCCAATAGAATTCTCTGCTGTTAAAACTGGTGTAACTAGCCAAACATTATTGCCTACAAATTTTGGCACAGCTACTAATTATGGTTTTGAAGCCGTGTTTGCAAAATATTTTGGCTCATTTGGTATATCTGCTAATTATACATTTACGCAATCAAAAATTACTACTGATAAATTATATTCTTATCGCAATGCTGCTGGGCAAATAACATCAAGAATACAATCTGAAACTAGACCATTACAAGGTCAGTCGAAGCATATTGCTAACGTATCTTTCATTTATAAAAACCCTAAAATAGGGTTCGATTTTCAAACAGCATTAGTTTATACTGGCGAAAGAGTTTCGTTGGTAAGCCCGTATTATGGTTTAGATTATTGGCAAGCACCTACTACACAATTAGATATATCATTTGAAAAGAGAATTATAAAAAAATTATCTGTTTACGGTAAGATTAATAACCTTACAAATACACCTTATGTGTTGTATTTACGTCAATCGTACAATGCCTATTTAACTACAAGTGGTGCAAGACCTTTGGCTTTACAAACGGATGCTGATAACAAAATTATTGTTCAAAAAGATTTTTATAAAACATCGTATCTGTTTGGCATTCGTTATAAATTTTAACTAAATCAATCTCAATAAAATGAAAAAAATACTTTTCGTAATCTGTAGTGTTGTAATGACAGTTGTACTATTAAATTCATGTACAAAAAATTCAGATAATAAAAACCTATACCAAGCGGTTATACCAATTGCAGCACCAATAAGCGACGCCGTATGTTTAACTGGTTCTGTAAAGGGTACAATGTTATCGGGTAAAACGTATTCTGTTTGTGGAAATTTAATAGTTAACAGAGGCGATACTTTAACTATTCAAGATGGGGTTACCATAAATTTTACTGGTAATTATGGTATTGGTGTAAAAGGAACTTTTGTTTGTTTAGGTTCAAGAGAGAAGCCAAATTTATTTACTGCACCTGGTTTAACAAAAACAGATCAACCTGGTGCTAATCCCGCAACAGATGCTGCATTTGCTGGTAAATGGACCGGCATTATTGGCGATACATCTTGCTTTTTAATGGTTATTAAATGGACACGTATTGAGTTTGCAGGTGGCGCAACTAATGGTACAGTAGCAACGATTAGCAAAAGTTCTTACCCTGTTCTTTTTCAAAACCCTTACGGCATTTTTGTATTTGAAGATTCATGGATTTACGGTAGTGTTGACGACCCAATTAGAACGCTTGGTGGAAAAATTGCTGTATTAAGAAACACGTTTGAAAAATGTGGTTATACTGGTGGTGAAGCAATGAATTCTAAAGCGGGTACAATTGGCGATTTTGCTTACAATCTTTGTATAGGTATGGCGACTAATGGCCCTAAATTATCCAACTCAGGGGCTATTGCTGGCGTGCCTGGTTCAAATGTTAGAATGTATAATAATACAATTGTGAACTGTGGTTTTAGAAGAGCTGCTGCTGGTCGTGGTGGTTCTATTAATTTTGAACAAGATGCTTCTGGTATGGCTTACAACAATATCATCGTAAACTGTAAATTCGGTTTAAGAATTGTACAAAACCCTATTGCAGATACCGCTAATACAAGATACGGTTACAATCTTTATTATGGTGATTCTTCTTTAGTTTGCAGTCAATTTATACCATCTTTATCAGTAAGTACAGCCATTAGTCAACCACAAGAAACTGATATTCCTAAACCATCTACTTATTTACCAACAGGTTGGAAAGTTGGTAATAGTTATACTGCACCTGCTGCATTGGTTGGCGCAAATAATCCACAATTTATTAATGCGCCAGTGCCTTTGCCGGCTGGATATAATTTAAGAGATATAGTGGTAGTGGGCAATTATAATTTTGGTCTTAAGCCAACATCACCTTGTATTGGTGTAGGTTTTACAGGCTTTTCGCCAAGAGCGGATGTACCAATTGATGCAAAATATGGCGCAACAGAAATTACACCTCCGGGTAAAGATTTAGGTTGCTACCAAAGTAATGGCAGAGGCAACCAACACTAAAAATAATTCAATATAAAAAAGCATCGTGTTAGCAATAACACAGGTGCTTTTTTTAGGCCCTAATTCTAAAAATAAAATAATCGTATGAAACAATTATTCTCGATCGTATTATTACTGATAAGCACGCATATCACCAAAGCACAAGTAGATACCAATTTTGTAACTACTGTTTTATCTCTCACCGAAAATTCATTTGAACTTAACCTTGTCAAGCATTTGCGAATTAAATGCCTAATTCTAAAAATAAAATATCGAAAAGTATTTTCGACAGTATTACTGTAGTTGTTGCTCTTTTAATTCTAACCTTATAATACTTTCGAGGCATATTGAATATTACCTAATTCAAAAAATTAAATACAAATTACTTCTTGTTTGTTATCAATCAATGAGGTTTTCGTAAAATATCAATGCGATGTCAATTACGCCTTATAACCAACACATCGTTGTATATTAGCAATGGAGAATTTAAGCCAAATTCGTTTCTACACACAGCTTTCTCTTTTAGCTTTAGTACTTTGCTTTCCTTCTTTACTAAATATAACATATGCGAATCAAGGGTTAAAAGTTAGTCAACAACATTAGTGCTACTGCTATTTTACCATAGAGGTGTAATTTCAGTCCATTTTCCGACCTTACCTTTGAAGCATTTTGAATTTGTGTCCTTTCATTTATCCAACTAAATA
>JBBQLL010000059.1:0-14075 GCA_038327865.1 Chitinophagales bacterium
CACGATGGCTGGCAATTTCAATGATGGGAGTTTTCCCGGTAAAGTTCAGCTGGGTGCTGCCTGGTGGTTTAATGACCAGCAGGATGGTATTATTCGGCATTTGAAATCTGTAAGTAATATGGGATTACTCAGCCGTTTTGTTGGAATGCTTACTGATTCAAGAAGCTTTCTTTCTTTTCCCCGTCACGAATATTTTAGAAGAATTTTATGTAACCTGTTAGGCAGTGAAATGGAAAACGGACAATTACCCAATGATGAAAAATGGATTGGTAAAATGGTACAGGATATTTGCTATGGAAACGCAAAAAAATATTTCAATTTATAAAAAAGTAATTAACCCTCTAAATAAAAAGACAATGAGTAAAAAAGTGGTAACGTTAGGAGAAATCATGTTGCGTTTGTCAACACCTGATTTTAAACGCTTCGTACAAGCAGATAGCTTTGACATAACCTATGGGGGAGGCGAAGCTAACGTTGCAGCCGCTTTATGCAATTATGGCTTGAACGGAACCTTTGTAACCAAAGTGCCAAACAATTCAATTGGCCAGTCTGCTATCAACCATCTTCGCCGCTATGGTGTAGATACGCAGTACATTGTAAGAGGTGGAGAAAGATTAGGCATTTATTTTCTTGAAACTGGCGCTTCTATGAGGGCATCTCAAGTAATTTACGACAGAGCACATGCTTCTATTTCTGATGTAGTTATTACCGAATTTGATTTTGATAAAATTTTAGATGGTGCTAGTTGGTTTCTTACAACTGGCATAACACCTGCTTTGAGCGATAAAGCTGCCGAATTAACTTTAGCGGCTTTAAAAGCTGCAAAAGCAAAAGGTATAACCACAAGTATAGATCTAAACTTTCGAAAAAAATTATGGACTAAAGAAAAAGCTCGTGAAGTAATGACCCAACTTTGCGAATTTGTAGACGTTTGTATTGGTAACGAAGAGGATGCAGACCTGTGTTTAGGTTTTAAAGTGGCTGATACAGATGTAACCAAAGGTCAATTAAACTTGGATGGCTTTAAGGACATTTTTGGTCAAATGAAAGAGAAATTTGGTTTCAAATTCATCGCATCTTCTTTGCGTGAAAGCCATAGTGCTTCTGACAATGGTTGGAGTGCTTTGGTATATGATGGAACTGATTTTTATCACACTAAAGAATACAAAGTACGTATTGTAGACCGTGTAGGTAGTGGCGATAGCTTTGCAAGTGGTCTTATTTATGGGTTGGTTACTGGTATGACAATGGCTGATGCTGCTGAGTTTGGTGTTGCTGCAAGTGCAATAAAACACACTATTCCAGGCGATTTAAACCACGCCACTTTAACAGAGGTTAAAGAGCTAGTAAAAGGCGATGGTAGCGGTCGTGTACAACGTTAATTAGATAATATGCTAATTAAATCCATCAAGCCTTTTCTAAGGTGTTTTTTTTCTTTAGTAACCAACAGTAGGATAAGCATTTAACATCGTTGCGTCGCACACTGGAACGTTCAGATTATTAATCAACTTTTCCCAAGTTTTACATCAATTACTTTAGCCAAAGTGCTTGAGTATTTAACAGCAATAAATTAGACACTTCAAACTAAAAAATATGATCATCGACACACTTGCCAATGCTGACAAATACATAACCATTCACCCATTATTTGCACAAGCCTTTGCGTACATAAAATCTCAAAACTTAGCCGACTTAGAAATTGGAAAATCAGATGTTTCAGATGGTTTAAAAGCCATTGTTGCCGAAAAAGTAGGTATGCCAGTAGCAGAATCAATTGCAAAATTTGAGTGCCACAACAATAATATCGATATTCAAGTATGCATTCGTGGCAACGAAACCATCGGTTGGAAACCTCGTAACAGTTGTACCTCTCAAAAGGGTGAATACAATCCTGAAAAAGATGTGGTATTTTACAACGATGCACCAGATATGTATTTCAATTTAACTGATAACCAATTTGCCATCTTTTTCCCTGAAGATGTACACGCACCAATGATTGCAGTAAACGACCAGCTAGTAAAAAAGTTAGTAATAAAAGTGAAGATTAAAGTATGTGAAAAGTGAAACAGCCCAAAACTTGCTGAAAGTTTGGGGCTGTTTGGTGTTAGTAATTTTTTAATAACATAACACTAATATAATTATGCGTTGCACTAACGCTGAACAATAACCACCACTTTCGCTGCCCAACCAATTTGCAACAATAACTACTACCAATTATGAAAAGTAAACATCTAATATATAGGGCTGCCTCTTTTGCAGTCGTATCGTTTTGTATTCTTAATGTATTTGCCTGCTCAAAAAAAAATAGCGATACAGCAATTATAACAGCAATTGCACCCGCCAACAATATTTTGCAATTTGTTTTCACATCCGATCAACATTATGGCTTAACCAAAACTGCTTTTCAAGGAGCTACAAATGTTGATGCACGTATTGTAAATGCAGCGTTGGTGGCTAAACTTAATTCATTAACCACCCTAACATTTCCCAATGATGGTGGTATAAAAGCTGGGGGCGTAATTAAGTTTATGGCTTGTGTTATTTCTGCCGGCGATATTGCTAATAGAGAGGAAACGGGTATTCAAGCAGCTACTACCTCATGGGCACAATTTACCAACGACTATATAACTGGCATGACTTTAAAAGATAGTAATAACCAAAAAACACCAATGTATGTTGTGCCAGGCAACCATGATGTTTCTAATACAGTAGGCTATTATAAAACAATGGCACCACCAACCGATCCAACAAGTGTTATTGGTATGTTTAATTTAATGACTAACCCAGTAGTGCCTAAAACCACCGCTAACTATAACTATATTACCGATAAAGTACATGCTTCAAAAAATATAGGGGGCGTACATTTTATGTTTCTAAATGTGTGGCCAGATTCTAGCGAAAGGGTGTGGATGGCTAATGACTTGCAAAGCGTGGCCGCTACCACACCTGTTTTTTTGTTTGCACATTCAATACCTGATGTAGAGGCGAGATTTTTTACAAACCCTAATGGTGCAAAAGACATTAATGGCACAGATAAATTTGAAAATTTATTACCCGAAATATTTAAAGATGGGGCTAAAACCATTTACGATAATGCCCTTATTGAGCAACGGGCTTTTGCCGATTTTGTAAAATTGCACCCCAACATCAAAGCCTACTTTCATGGGCATAGCAATTACAACCAATATTACACTTGGCAAGGACCAGATTTAAATATTGCCTTGCCCTGCTTAAGGGCCGATTCGCCAATGAAAGGCTCGGCATCTGCAATTGATGAAACTAAATTATCGTTTCAAGTAATAGCAGTAGATACGCTTGCAAAAAGTATGACCGTACGTGAATGTTTGTGGAATGCCACACCTACAAATCCATCGGCACCAGTATCTTGGGGTTCAAGCCTTACTTTTTCTATAAAATAGTATTGGGTAATGAATAGATACTATTGAAACAGCCTCAAACTTGATGAAAGTTTGGGGCTGTTCAAGTTTAAATCAAATAAATAATGCCTTGTATTTGTTGCAATCATATTTTTGGAATATGAAAATATTGACTGCCAATTTTTTGTTGTTAGTTTCTTTATCATCATTTGCGCAAAATACTACAAAATTTTACGATTACAATTGGAAAGAATGTGACGCAAGTATGGCAAGATTTGTAGGTATTATTGAAAAAATAGATTCTGGCTGGCATCGTAGCGATTATTTTTTGCATAGTAAAAAATTGCAAATGGATGGCACTTACAGCGATGAAGCTTGTGAAAAAGAAAAAGGTAAATTTTACTATTACCACGCAAATGGTGTGTTAGAAAAAGTTGGTAGCTATGTAGATGGTAAAAAAGATGGTTTATGGCTAGAATATCACACTAATGGCATGATGAGTGACTCAACAGAATATAAAAATGGGAAGGTTACTGGTACTAGTATTGGCTGGTTTTCAAATGGATTTGCTAAGGATTCCTCTACTGTAAAAGAGGATGGTACAAGTGTTTCTGTAGAATGGTTTGATAATGGTACGTTATCTTCTGCAGGTAGGTTTAATGATAATAATAAAATGATTGGTAAGTGGCAGTTTTTCCATAAAAATGGCAAAATAAGTGCTCTAGAAACTTACAGTAATGGCACAATTGTAGATAAACAAAATTTTAGTGAAACAGGCGAAATGGTAGTTGATACCGCTACTATTTACAAGAATGCAGAATTTAAGGGTGGGATTGATGCATGGCAAAAATATTTGTACAAAGGTTTGTATTTTCCTGAACGTTATACTATTACAAATTCTGATAAAGCAGTTGTAGTTGTTAGCTTTATTGTAGATGAAGATGGCAACGTTGCGGATGTATTTGCAAGTACACCATTTCATCCAGACTTTGATAAAATAGCCGTGCAGCAGATACAAAAATCACCTAAATGGAAGCCAGCGATTTCTCATAATCGAAAAGTAAAACATTATTTAAGGCAGCCAGTCGTTTTCACTCAGGATTAATTCTCATTATTATTTCTTATATTCAGCTAGTCCAGATTTGTAATCTGGACTTTTGAGCATTGGATTTTAAATCCCGTCCTTAGAGTTAACCCAATAATACCTTACACTCTTTCAATAATTTGGCTTTATCAATTGCTGCAGTACCTACTTCTTCGCATACCAAACCGCCGGCAATATTGGCCATTTCTGCGGCAAGGTTCATGTTTTTGGTAGTAGCGTAAACTAATGAGGCAACTGCTATAACTGTATCGCCAGCACCACTTACATCTGCAATATTTCGTATATGTGTGGAAATGATTTTTGAGTCGGAAGCATCCTTATAAAACACCCCTTTTTCTGATAAAGTGATAAACGAAATTTGGTGTTGCAATTTGGCTTGCAATTGAGTGTAAACATGGTTTAGCGAGGTAATATTTACATCCTCTAACAATATATTCAAGCCCTCTTTTACTTCTTTTAAATTAGGTTTAAAAATTGTTACACCCTTAAAAGCGAAAAAATTTTTACGTTTAGGATCAACGCTTGTGATAATATTATTGGCTTTGCAAAGGACAATCAATTTGGCAATTAATACTTCTGTCAAAATACCTTTATTGTAATCTTCAAAAATTAATATATCAGGCTTATTATCTGCAATACATTGTGTCACCCTATCTAATAATTGTGTTTGTAATTCAAAAGAAATATCGGTGGTCATTTCTTCATCCAGCCGCATCATTTGCTGGTTACGACTAATAATGCGGATTTTATTGGTCGTAATTCTTTCTACCGAAGCTATTAAATATCTGGTATCAATGCCTTGCTTTTGGTATAATTTGGTAAGTTCTTCACCATTTATATCAGTACCAATTACTGATATAATAGAAGTTTCAGCACCCAACGCTACTGTATTTAATGCTACATTGCCAGCACCCCCAATTCGGTATTCTTTTTTATCAACAGCTACCACAGGCACTGGTGCTTCTGGAGAAATTCTATCAACATGCCCCCACCAATACGTATCTAACATTACATCACCAATAACGGCAACTTTAATCTTCTTAAAATCATTAAACAAAGCCTCAAAATTCATAACTATGCTTGCTTTTTATTAGCCACCGCAATGTAATATAATGGAATACCTATTAACACAATTATCAAGCCTGGCCAGGTATATTGTGGTTTGTAAATGATTAATAATGTGCAAAACGTGATACCCATTACCATATATAAAGCTGGTAAAACTGGGTAGCCAAATGCTTTATAAGGTCGTTCAGCGTCTGGTCGGTTTTTACGTAATATAAAAATACCATAAATAGTTAATACGTAAAACAGCACTACCACAAACGAAATCATATCAAGTAAGTCGCCATATTTACCACTTAAACACAAAATAGCAGCCACAAAACACTGTGCCCATAATGCCCATTCTGGTACGGCATTTTTGTTTAAAGACCCAGCTTTTTTAAAGAACAAACCATCGTTTGCCATAGTATAATATACCCTTGCCCCAGCCAATATTAACCCATTGTTACAACCAAACGTTGATACCATTATTAGCAAAGCAATTAAGGTAGTGCCAAACGAAGGAAAGATAGCATTGGCGGCAGTTACAGCCACACGGTCGTCTTTTGCAAAGGCTATTTCATTAAGCGGTAACACATTCAAATACATTAAATTAACTGAGATATAAATGATGGTAACAATCAGTGTTCCTAAAAACAAGCTCAAACCAATATTGCGTTGGGGATTTTTCATTTCGCCAGCAATAAAAGTGACATTGTTCCAAGCATCGCTACTAAAAATGCTACCCACCATGCTAGCAGCAATTGCACCCAATAAAGCACTGCCAGAAATGCCCATCCAAGATACATTTGTAATGTTTATTGCCTCAGCAGCATTGGTTGCAGCGGCTTGTGTAGCTACAAAACCTGTTTGCCAGTTTTCTGCCCAATAACTATGTTTTACCAATACAAAACCAAATACAATTAAGCCTAATAAAGCTAGTAATTTAGCAGAAGTAAAAATGGTTTGAATAAATTTTCCTTCTTTCACGCCACGAGAATTGATATAGGTTAGTAACACAATAATGGCTATTGCTACCAACTGACCTGAGTAAATTTTAATAATACCTAAATCGAATAAAAAATAATTATTGCCTAATTCAGGCACTAAATAGGCTAAAAATTTAGAGAAAGCCACACCCACAGCAGCAATAGTACCTGTTTGAATAACTGAGAAAAAACTCCAGCCATATAAAAAGCCTACCAAAGGATTGTAAGCTTCTTTTAAATATACGTATTGACCCCCAGCTTTTGGAAACATCGCACTTAACTCGCCATAGCTAAGGGCCGCAATCAATGTCATAAAACCTGTAATTAACCAGACTGCAATTAGCCACCCAGCACTGCCCACATTACGTGTTATATCGGCACTAACTATAAAAATTCCAGAGCCAATCATGCTGCCAGCAACAATCATGGTAGCATCTACTAAACCCAGTGTTGGTTTAAAGTTGGTAGTACTCATAAGCTAGATAATTAAAAATCCCATCCTTGTTTATTAGGGTGGGATTGAAAGATAATAATTTGAGTGGTACTATTTATTTTTTCTTATTGTATTTTTCATTTAAGCCCTTAATAAGGTCTTTTGTTATATCGTAAGTATTGTCTTTATAGTACATTAAATCTGATGAGCTAGATAATATGAAAGAATAGGTATTGTTTTTATTGTACTCTTTTAAATACTCTTCAATTTTCTTTTTTACATCTTGTAGTTTTTTAAAACGCTCGTCCTGTATTTCTTGGCTTTTAGTCTGTTCGTTTGCTTGAATTTGCTTTTGGCGTTCCTCTACGTCCTGATTAGCTTTAGCTGCTTCCATCTGCGTCATAGCTTGCCCTTTGGCTTGGTATTCTTTTACCTTTTCTACAAATGCATTTCGTTGGGCTAATATGTCGTTTCTTTTTTGTTGTTCAGATGCACCTAATTCTTTGCTTATTTGTTTGTAATAATCAAAACCAGTTTCTAGAGAATCACTTTCAAAATATGCTATTTTAAAACTGTTATTTGTTGTGGTTGCTGCTGTTGGCGTATTTGGCACAACTTTTTTTGCCGATGCAAAATGCAAATAAAATAAAATCGCTACAGCTATAGCTAAAACAACATTTAAACCAAGTGTAAAATTCTTCATTAAATTTTTTTTGGAATGTAAAAATAAAGGCTAATAGGGTATTGTTTTGTTAAAAGAGTTAGTGTGAACTTTGATTTTTACGTTTAAAATGATTTATAGTTTTCATGTTAATCAAACAAATTACATTAATATAAATTCATATATTAAAAACCCCATTTAATTAAAGTAGCACCCCATGTAAAGCCGCCACCAAAAGCAGCAAATACAAGGTTATCTCCTTTTTTAAGCTGGCTTTCCCAATCCCACAGGCATAACGGAATAGTTGCTGCAGTGGTATTGCCGTAACGGCTAATGTTTACCATTACCTTATCTCTGGATAAACCTAATCTATTAGCAGTAGCATCTATAATTCTAAGATTGGCTTGGTGCGGCACCAACCAGGCAATATCATCACCTGTTAAGCCATTTCTCTCTAGTAATTCAGCACTTAAATCTGCCATACCTTTTACTGCAAACTTAAATACGCTAGTACCTTCTTGGTATATAAAATGTTCTTTTGCCAATACGGTTTCTACACTTGCAGGGCGTAATGAGCCGCCACCTTTCATATGTAATAAGTGTTTGCCACTACCATCGCTTTTAAGCAAACTATCCTGCACACCAAAACCTTCGGTGTTAGGTTCAAGTAGCACCGCACCAGCACCATCACCAAACAAAATGCAAGTATTTCTATCAGTATAGTCTACAATAGCACTCATTTTATCAGCACCAACTACTATTACTTTTTTGTATCTACCACTTTCTATAAAACTAGCACCTGTTGTAAGTGCAAACAAAAAGCCACTACAAGCTGCACTTAAGTCAAATCCAAAAGCATTGGTAGCACCAATTTTATCACTAATAATATTGGCTGTGGCCGGAAAAAGCATATCTGGTGTAACTGTTGCACAAATAATACAATCAATCTCTTTAGGATCTAAGTCTTTTTTGCGTAGTAATTCTAAAATAGCAGGTACAGCTAAATCGCTAGTGGCAGTATTTGGGGTTTTTAAAATTCTTCTTTCGATTATGCCGGTTCTAGATTTTATCCATTCATCGTTAGTGGCAACCATTTTCTCAAGGTCAAAATTTGTTAAACGAGTTTCAGGAACATAGCCACCAAGTGCTGTAATAGCTGCAGTAATTTTACTCATATGTATTCTATATTTTACAAAATTGTTGGGCGAAAGTAAGGTTATTGACTTGCTAATACACCTATCAAATTGTTACAATTTATTTTTTAGGATTAGTTATCTTTTTCGTGATTAATAGGCATCATAAAAAATGTGTTACGAAAATTAAATTGATTGCCCTAAGAAATGAAATCAATGAAGTAAAGTATAGTTTTATAATTTGGTTGTAAGTCATACTTTTCTTGGTTTTGCACAAACGCTTGAGCTGATTTCATTTTAGGTGATCGATATAATTTTTAGCATTTTACATAAAGCCTTGATTTTTTTTGTTACAAGACAAACAAGTAAATAATAGCCTTAAAAACAAAACGCTTTGAAAACTAAATGTCTAAATGTTATAACTAAATACACAAACCTGCCAATTATCTAAACCCTATATAAAAAGTTTAAGCAACTTGCTTACAAGCTCACTAAGCAAAAAGCAATTCTTTGCATAATTTTTCTCGTTTCCCTATCTTCATCCCCTTAATATAGTCAAGTATGAAAAAAACATTATCGCTGCTGATATTGGCAGCATCAATTATTTTTAGCACATCCATGGCACAACAAAAGCAGTTTATAACCGCTGATTTATTGGCCAATAAAACACCCGAAAATTTTTATAACGCCATGCCAACAGTGGTAAAATGGCTAGATGACGATCACGTTATTTTAAATCAAAAACTAACTCCAAATGCCGAAGCTAAAAATTATTTACTTGATATTAAAAGTGGCACATTAACTGAATCTGCTATCAAAATGGCTTCCTCAACACGTTTTGGTGGTACTACTTCTACTACAGGCAAATCAGTTTTTAATAAAGACAATGATTTATATTTTAGAAATAATGGCCAAGAAAAACGCTTGACAAACGATAAAGATGAAGAGAAAAATGCCACTTTTTCGCCAGATAGCAACTACATCGGCTACACAAAAAACAATAATCTTTATACATATAATTTCATTACCAATAAAGAAACAAAGCTTACTACAGATGGTAGTTTTACAAGCTTAAATGGGTATGCAAGTTGGGTGTATTACGAGGAAATTTTTGGTCGCCCTACACACTACCGTGCTTTTTGGTGGAGCCCTGATAGCAAGAAATTAGCTTATATGCACTTTGATGAGAGTATGGTGCCCATGTTTCCTATTTACAATAGCGAAGGCCAGCATGGTACTTTAGAGCAAACACGTTATCCAAAAGTGGGCGATAAAAATCCTGAGACGAAAGTGGGTTTTGTAAATCCTAATGGTGGCGCTACGGTTTGGGCTAATTTTAATGCAAAAGATGACCAATATTTTGGCTGGCCTATTTGGAAACCAGATGGCAAAAGTATGATTGTTCAGTGGATAAATCGCAATCAAGATAGCTTGAAGTTGTACGATGTAAACCCTATAACTGGTGCTAAAAAAGAATTTTATACAGAGTATCAAAAAACCTGGGTCGACTTAGAAGATGGTGCTGGTGGCCGTATTACTTTCTTAGATAACAAAACTGGCTTTATATTAAATAGCGATAAAACTGGGTGGAATCATTTATACCTACACAATTTGGATGGCACATTAAAAAATGCCATTACGCAAGGTAATTTTACGGTAAAAGAAGTAAAGTTGATAGATGAAAAAGAAGGCATTATCTATTTCACAGCACGTTGTAAAGAAAACTCTGCCCATTTAGATTTTTACACTATTAAAATGGATGGTACAGATATGATACGCCTCACTTTTGGCGATTATAATAATACACAAATTAGCCTTTCTCCTAATGGCAAAAATTTCATTACCACTTATAGCAATGTTACCACGCCAACCAAAATGACCTTGGTAGACAATAGCGGTAAAATTGTTAAAGAATTAGGTGATGCAAAAGGCAGCGACATGGCCAATTACGTTATTGCAAAAACCGAACTTATCCATATAAAAAGTGACGATGGTTTGTTTGAATTACCTGCTGTGGTTACTTGGCCTACTAACTACGATGCTACCAAAAAATACCCCATGCTAATAAGTATTTATGGAGGTCCGAATGCAGGCACAGTAATGGATACATGGAATTGGAGTAACAATCGTCAATTTTATGCGAACGAAGGTTTAATTCAAGTAGCTTTCGATCATAGGGCGAGTGGTCACTTTGGTAAAGCAGGCGTAAATTATATGTACCACAACCTTGGCTATTGGGAAATGACAGATTATAAAACCATGGCCAGATGGTTTATGGCAAATGGCGGTGCCGACCCTAAAAAAATATGTATTACCGGCTTTAGTTATGGTGGTTATATGAGTTGTATGGCAGTTACGTATGCTGCCGATGTATTTACCCATGCTATGGCTGGCGGCAGCGTTACCGATTGGACGTTGTACGATAGTCATTACACAGAAAAATTTATGGGTACCCCAAAAAATAATCCAGAAGGGTATAAAACCAGCAGTGTATTTAGCTATATCGATAATCTTAAAG
This sequence comes from Chitinophagales bacterium, assembly GCA_038327865.1. Lineage (GTDB taxonomy): Bacteria > Bacteroidota > Bacteroidia > Chitinophagales > Chitinophagaceae > Parasediminibacterium. The sequence goes on from JBBQLL010000059.1 coordinate 11,261, forward strand.
GTAAGTTGCAACTGGTGCATGGCACTATTGACGATAATGTGCATCTACAAAATACTTTGCAATTGGTAGCTGCGTTAGAAGATAAGGGCAAAGATTTTGAGATGACATTTTACCCAGGTGGTAGGCACGGTTGGCCAAATTTGCCAGCACGTAGCAACCACTTTGCTAACTTAAAAACTAAGTTTATTTACAAATATTTATTAGAGAAACCAGTGCCAACAGGGTTGTTGAAATAAATTGAAACACTAATAAAATAGTCATGCAAAAACATCCGAAGTGGTTAACCGCTTCGGATGTTTTTTTTGCAATTGCTCTACCAAAATGCGAGTTAAGTAGGTGGATTTTATTGCCTCTGGCAATGGGATTTGTTGCTACAAGTAATCTAATATGGTTGCTAAACTACAAGTTTCGCTGACCTTAAGTTTAGCTAGTTTGTATTTACTGAGCAATCTTTTTATGTTTAATATCTATATTTTCAATTTCAAAAACAGCAACTTTAATACATTCGAATTTATCGGGATTAAATATTGCGAGATTATACCCTTTTTGATATAATGAACTTTGATATTCAACCCCATCAAATCCAATAGATTTAATAAATTCTGAAAGGTATTGCGTAGGTAAATAATCTAACTCATTATCGCTTCTTCTTCTAGGTTTCGATAACTCTTGTTCAAGCTTTGTTATAAATGGCAGATGAATAAGAAAATCTTCTAATTCACCTTGTTCTGCTAGGATTATTGGATCATAAGTATCGCCTCTAAGATTTATAACTTTAATTACTTCTCGCAATCTAAATTCACCTATTGTTACATAGTCAAACAATGACGCACGTGCTTCATAAAGTGTTGTTTTTATATCATCAGCAATATACAAATATGATATTCCTAAAGGATTCGCTCTACCGGCTTTAGCTTTATCAGGTGGTGGATTTTTCATTTCAGCTATTTTCCAGCCATTAATATTATCAGAGATTCTTGCTCGAAAATACTTTTTGCCTTTTGGTATTTCTTTCACATACCCCTTTTTCGGAATTAACAGATGAGGGAGGCAAAAAAGAGATTGAACATTGGGTTGATAGGATTTATAATACAAGCATTGGTCAAAAAATTTTAAAAGAATACCCAGACCGGTATATAAATATAAGAACCTTTGGTATGGCCGAAGGTGACCACAATTACGATTGTTCGTTACCTAAAGATTTATTTTATAAAGTATGTGACCTTATTTATCCGCCTACTGATTAATAGTCTTAAGAAGTTTTTTTTAATGCTTGTTGGCCAATAGGCGCAACAACGGCTGCAAGCACAAAAACTTTCTCTAGTGGCGGGTATCATCACCCGCCACTTTTATTTCGGGTTGTAATGGCACAAAAACAATAGATATTTTCTCGCTCTTCGGGATGTTCGCTTGCGGCATCCCGAAGTTTAGATAAAAGGCATCTCGGATGCCAACAGCATTAAATTTATAGCCACTATTTGTTGTTTAAAGAAATACCAACAAAAGCAAACAATAATTTAATTAAACCAAAATTTATGAAGTATTACCCTCTCAGCGTAGTTTGCAACTACGCTGCTTAACTCAATAATAAGTTTCTATTCTACTAACTCAGGTCTGTCGGTAGGGCAATAAAGCTTAGCCTACCTATGCTAGCGTGTTACTTGCTATAAATAGTTTGAGTAATAAAAATAAGTATCGGCATATTACAAGTCAGGTGACTTGCCACTAGTTTCTTTAATGCTGGCTATCCTCAACCGCCACTTTATTTCGGTTGTGAAGTCACAAAACCGATAGATACCTCACTACACTTACCACCAACAGCTTTTATCTCAACCAACAGAACACCCCGTCAGCAAAGCTTATACCCCTCTGTTGAGGAATTTGTGCGATGGTTAATTTTTCAGTAGCGGTGTGGTAGCTGTAAAGTGTGTTGTTTTTGTGCAGTATTACCATTTTTAGTCACATATTATCAACAATGGGGTATTTTAGTACCGTTATAGTGATTTAGTTAGTTATATAAATGCTACATTCGAAAAAACATTTATACAATCATTTAAAACTAACAATTATGGCTTCTAACAGCGAAACTGGCCACGCAGTAAACGTGGCAAATTTTAAATTACTAATAGATACCGTTACAAGTTTTGGGGCAGATTATAAACCTACTAACCCGAAGTTGCTGCTAGCAGCTATTACACCAAAACATACCGCTGCCAATGCTGCACAAGCCACCATAAACAATGCAGAACAACTAGCAAAAGACCCGCAAGCACAAAGAGAAGCCTTGTTTGCACCACTAAGTAAGCTCACCACAAAGTCGCTAAATTATTTTAAAAGTTGTGGCCCACTTGCTACCACGCTAGACAATGCCAAAAGCCTTGCCGATAAGGTAAGGGCAGTCTCTAAAAGCAAAACCACAACCATAGTAGCTACTAGTGGTACTACCATCCCACCGCCAGCAGATAAAAGCATTAGTACTAGCCAAGCCAGCTACGTAATGCGAGCCGATGCCTTAGATAATTATACAAAATTACTAAAAGCCCAAAACCTATATGTGCCTAACGAAACAGATATAAACATAGCTGCATTAGAAGCGATATATGCAAAAATTAAAACTGCCAACGATAATATTGGTAACATTATATTGCCAGTAGCCAATGCACGTATTGCCCGTAACGTGGCATTGTACAACCCAGAAGATGGCTTATTAAAACTAGCAGAACTAATAAAACTATATGTAAAGGGTATTTTTGGGGCTACATCGCCAAAAACCAAATTGGTTACTACCATAAAATTTAGAGATGTGCAGTAGCCA
>JBBQLL010000060.1:0-12616 GCA_038327865.1 Chitinophagales bacterium
ATGGCTATTTACAATGTAACTGGTGGTCCTGCATTGCTAACGTAAAATTTACAGAAAAACTTAAATACGGTAACAACCTCTGCAAATGCAGGGGTTGTTTTGTTTATATTTGTGGTGCGAGAATACCATTAAATTACAAAAACGATAGTGGCTACAACCTTACAGTGGTTGGTGGCCTTTATTGGCACACTATCGTTTACGGTGGCGTTCTCGCACACACCAACCACTTACTTTATGGCTAGCAAAGAAACAAGTGCCGAGGGATTATTAAATAAGCTAAAGCTTTATTTAAAGCAATACTACGAGCCGGTATATGAGCCACAACTGGCAACCCTACAATTTACAACTACCGAAATTTATGAGCAGCTACAAAAGCTATTTCCTATCGGCGATTATTCAATAGAAGATGTGGCGGTATGGTTACATGAAGCAGGGTTTACCTTCTTTGATTTTGGTGAGATGTGTTTTGAGTGGGTAATGAAAAAGGCTTTGGTCTAAATGTCCTTTAAAACGCTTGCAATGGCAGCTAATTTAGCTATATGGTTAGCGTAAATCTCTATCAAGCTGGTGCGTTTAATGTAACAATTGAGTTCCCATCAACTTGGCAAGAATTGCATACATCTGAAGTAATGGAATTTTGCAAACAGCAATTAACCAATCAATCGCTAGGGAAAGCTGCATTACTAATTTTCTTTTTAAAATACCGGGCAAAACTGCAAAAAGTAAAATTGCCTAGTAATTGGGTAATGCAAATTGATAGTGAAGGTTTTGCTATAAATGGCTTAACCTTATTAGACTTTCTGTATACAGACAATGAATTAATAAATCAGCCACAGCCAATAATAACTTTTCAACGATGGTTTTTTACACGTAAATATTATGGCCCTGATGATGGATTTTCAACCATTACTTGTGGCGAATTTGAAGATGCAGAGATTTACTTTAATCAATTTATTAAAGTCCCTAACCCTATTGCATTAGCCAATTTAGCAGCGATACTTTGGCGAACTAAAAATCAAAAACATACACAAGAAAATGCCAGAAAATGGGCATTATCATTCAGCACTTTACAACCATGGCAATTATTTGCCGTGTACCTATGGTATGTAGGCTGTCGCTCACAATTACCAAAAATGTTTCCAACCATTCACGAGAGCAACGGTAAAGAAAAAAGTAGCGAGCTAGATATATTGGCGTTTACAAAGTGCATACATGCAGGTGCTGGTGTAAAAAATGGCACTAGGCAACAAATTCGGCAAATGTTACTATTAGAGTTTTTTTTCGATATGGAACAAGAGGCAATAAAAGCAAAAGAAATGGAGGCACTATATGAGCAACAATAACGTGAGCAGCTATATTGATTATTTCCGTCAAATGGCTGTAAAACACAAGGATTTACTGCACGATCCTGCTAGTGAAGATGGCAATGGCGAAGCTGGTACCTGCCATTTTTCTCGTTGGAATGCCCAAGACTTAGTTACCGGTATGCGTACATCTGTTGGGGGAACAGTTTTGTTGCTAGAGCTGTATGAACTTGTTTTAAAAGCCCAAGTGGTACATGATGTAAAAGGTGATTATACAGGTGGTTTCACCGTGGTAGATGAAGCCATAAAAAACAATCCCTTAGACGAAGAACGGGCTTATAACCTAAGCGAAACCATTGTTTTTGATATTCTTAATAGAATTTGGCACGACCATTATGGTGAAAATAGTGATCGTTGCACCTCACCATTTCAGCATTTTGTATTACAAGGCATTGAAATAATGCCAGTTGGGCCAGTGCTTACCAATGCTTATGGTTGGCGTGTACAATTTCTATTTGTATTTAGGCAAAACAAACGCATTACACAACCATTAACAGCAGGTACATTTTTATCATGAACGGCGACTTAAAACAAACATTTATCATCAATGCACTAGTTGAATATAATCAGCGGGTAAAACAGCAAATGCAACAACGTATGCGACGCATGAAAATTGGTGTAACAGATGATGCGTATAATTCTATTGCCTATGAAGCCGCCGCTAATGGAAATGGTGCAGTTTCTAAATTATCGTTTGTAGACTATTTACGATTTGTTGATATGGGTGTTGGCCGTGGCCATCCTTTAGGTGGCTTACGATCTATGACAATCACCTTAAAAAGCCGCAACCAATCAGCTACTGCCCTTGTAAAAGACAAAGTGCGAAAACCTAAAAAAGCATATAGCAAGGTAGCTTACGGCAACTTAAATTATATGTACAACAAATTATTATACGGCTATACTGAAGAAACAATTGAGATGCTGAAAAAAGAATTGTAATATCAAAATACCACCAACTAATGGAAGTAACCCTATTAAAACAACCCTACGATGTATCATTTACAGGCAACACCATGTTATTTGTGTTGGCTGTTACGCCTTATGGCAGCTTGCAGCAAAGCCAAGATATAAAGCTGCAGGTAAAAATTTTGGTAGAAGATGTGTATGGCAGCAATAACTATACTGAGAAGCGTAGCCAAGTATTTATACCCAATAACAACGGCTTGGTACAACTAGATGTAAGCACTATTCTAGCACCATATATTGATTATTACACACCAAAATTGTTACTATCAAAACCGATGGTTGTAAGTGGCCATAAAAAACGCTACAAAATAGCCTGGCTGTTAACGGTTGAAAATGCCATAAGTGTTAGTACAACGTTTAGTAATGCCCTACTTGCTTTAAAAGGAAGGCTAGCATATGAAGCCTGGCACCCAAGCGAGTTTTTTAATGTGGCCGTTGCATCCAACAAACAAAGTTTATTGTTTTTGGCAAATGAAAAATTTGCGATGGATGAACAACGATTTTTATATTGGCTATACCCGCTTGCAGATAATGAGCCACAGAAAGTAACCTTTTTTATTAACTATGAAGATGGGACTACAAACACGCATACACTAAATAATAGTATAGGTATAGTTTGCGATAAATGGGGAGTTTGCGTTGCACCAGTTGGGCCACAAACCATACAGTTTAAGGCCATAAATGCTAATATGCTTATTGTAAGCTACACTGTGCAAGTAGTGTGCAACAATGGCTTTGTAGTTACAGAAATACCTAATATTATTATTGATTATCGCAACTTTTACAACACCACACAATTGTATTACCGCAATAGCTTAGGGGCTTTAGAAACCATTAAGCTACGTGGACAAATAGATTTTGAAGCCGATTACGATAGGCAACAATCGCAACGTATAGTTCCACCAATTGCTTTTCAAGATGCATTGTTGCAAGCGCAAAACCACCAAACTAGCATTTACGAAACAACCAAGCATAGTGCTTATACCGGCTTTATAAAAAAAGATGTAGCCGACAAACTACGTGACTTATTCTTAACAAAAGAATGCTATGTTTTAGAAGATGGCACACTAAAACCAATTGTGATAATTGCCAAAAACACCAAATTCTTCAGCAATAAAGACAAGCAATTTGGTGTTCAGATTGATTACTCACCGGCTTATGTAAATGAAGCCTATACACCTAAAGGCATTATGCCTGTAAGTCGTAATTGCCCAGCGGTAGAAAACTTAATAGTTAAGCAGTTAAATAAAGATTACTTAACTATTATGTACACCTTGCCACTGCCATATAACGTGTGCAATGTGCAAGTGATTATTGGTTCGGTATCATATAATTATACCTATATAGGCAATACAGCCACCATAAAACAAGCATTTATAAACCCTGTAAGTGGTGGCAGTACAGCCACTATTACTATAAAAGCTAGGGTAATTTGTGATGCTGAAAGCGAACCAATAGATGCAGGGGCATTTACCACAAGCACATTATTAATTTCTGGTGCAAGTAGTTTAATAGCACAAAATGATTTATATAGCATAAGTAACGGCTTTAATACTGCCATTACATTGTCTGGCTCTGTGTTGGCCAATGATAGCGACCCTGATGGCAATGCCATAGAGGTTGTACCAGTAACTAATGTAAGCACCACACAAAGCGGCACCATCAGTATTAATGCAGCTGGTGCGGTTACGTATTTACCGCCATCGTCAGCATTTACGGGTACAGATACATTTACCTACCAATTACGTAGAGTAGGCACTACCACACCAATTGTAACGGCCACTATAACTATTAACATAGGCTCTAATGCTAGTGCAGTGTATGTAAAATTGGTTGAACGCAATGTAATAAGTGGTATAGGAAGCGATGGAAGTACGTATTACAGTGCCGATATGTATTTAGAGTTTTACAGCAATGCTTTTGGCACTACTGCATTAGATGTTACAGGCTTAGGCCTTGTAGTTGGGGTAAGAAAAACGACCAATACGCAAGACTTTAGCGGCACTACCAATACCATAAGCAGCACCAGTAATATTGCAGCCACAGGTACTTCTATTTATGCTGGTAATAAAAATAGTAGTAGCCAGTACGACCCTATTTATAGTTATGACAATTACACTACAGACATATTTGAAGTATTGGCAGGTGCAGGCTACGTGGTGATATAAAAAAACGTTTGTCCTTTACCACCCTATTTTATCAATACAATTTTAAAGCTGCAAGCCTAATGCTTTGCAGCTTTTTGTATGAGTGTACGTACCGATGTTGTAAACCTTATTGTAAACGTTAATAGCAACCAAGCCCAAAACCAACTGAACGAGTTACGTAAGAAAGCTATTGATGGTAAACTTGCGATGGATGGCCTTAAAAAAGGCACAGAAGAATATGCTGCAAAAAAGAAAGAATTGGGAGAGATAAACAAGGCTATGGATGATTTGAAAAAACAAATTGGCTTTACCTCTCTCTCGCAAAAAGAACTAAATCAAGAACTAACAAAACTAAAAGCACTTAAAGGATCTGTTCAGCCATTTACAGCAGAATTTCACGAACTACAAAAACAGATTGAAACAGTAGAAAGTAGATTATACGATGTAAGAAATGGCGTTCAAGGCTTCTCATCTTTCCTTTCCAAAATATCAGGTGAAGTAAAACAGTTTGGTTTATTAGCTGTCGGGACTTTGGGGTTTCAATTTATCAGTTCTCAGTTTCAAAACATCATTAGTGGTGCTGGCAAGCTAAGTGATCAACTGGCAGATATTAGACGCGTAACAGGCTTATCGGCTAATGAAGTAGCACATTTAAACAAAGAATTAACGGCACTAGATACCAGAACTTCCACTGAAGGACTTAGAAATATTGCCATAGTTGCAGGTAAACTAGGCGTTGCAAAAGAAGATATTTTAGGTTTTGTAAAAGCAACTGATATGCTAGTAGTAGCACTTGGCGACGAGTTGGGAGATGCTGACCAAATAACTACGCAACTAGGTAAAATTATTAATGTTTTTGATAAAGGCGATGGTAAAGTAACCGGCGAAAAACTAACCAATATTGGTAACGCTATTGTTGATTTAGCAAACAAGGGCGTTGCTACTGGTGGCTTTATAGTTGATTTTACACAACGATTGGCTGGTTTGGCAAAAAACGCAAATTTGGCTTTGCCAGATGTATTAGCCTTGGGAGCAGGTTTAGAAGAAAGTGGGCAAAAAGTAGAATCTTCTGCAACAGCCATAGTAAAAGTGATGGGACAAATTGGTGCCGATGTACCAAAGTTTGCAGCGGTTGCGGGCAAAAGCATTGAGGAATTTAGCAAAACGCTTAAAGAAAAGCCAGTTGAAGCAATTATTCAAGTATCTGAAGGATTTACCAAAGGCAAAAATAGTTTTGAAGAAATATCCAAAGCTTTTGCTGGTGCAGGTGAGGATGGTGCTAAAATAGTATCTACCCTTGGGGTTATAGGAGGCAAAGCTGAATTTTTTAGAAAAAAAGTTGAGGAAACAACAATAGCAATTATTGAAAATGGTGAAGTAACAGGTGCTTTTGCCTTAAAAAATGAAAATCTTGGGGCGATTCTAGATAAAATAAGTAAAGAGTTTAATAAGCTAATGGTATCAAGTGCTGTAAATGACTTCTTAAAAGGTGCGGCTGAAGGCTTGTATAACTTTTTACTTTTCTTAAAAGATTTACCAAACTGGCTTGAACGCAACCGTACTGCATTAATAGCTATTACTGGAGTTATATTAATGTATGTAGCTGCAAAAAGTAAAGCAATAATAGCTGCTACGCTTAATAGGATTGCCATTGGGTTAGAAACTGCTGCAGATAAATTAGAAGCAGCTGAAAAAATTGTATTAACCGCTGTTACCAAAGCTTATGCCTTTGCCAAAGGTGTTTTGACTGGTAAAATAGAATTGGCAACCGCCGCACAAATTATTTACAACAACGTTTTAAAAGCCAATCCTATAGTTGCCATCATTGCTATTATTACCGCTTTTGCAGTTGCCGTTAGCTGGCTTACTTCAAAGTATAGTGAACTGACAGCCCAACAACGCATTAATAATGAGTTGCAAAAACGGGTTATAGAATTAACTGCCGATGAAGAAGCCAAGGCTAGGGTATTGTTTAATACACTTCAAAATAATAATCTTGGTTATGATGCCAAAAAGAAATTGCTGGCTGATCTAGTTGCTATTAATCCACAATATTTAAAAGGGTTAACAGCCGAAAATATTAAGACACAAGAAGGCGTGGCCATACTAGAGAAGTATGTGGCGCAGCTGAGGGAAAGCAACCGTATTAAAGCAGAACAGGAGATAATTCTTGAGAAAGAAAAAAAACGTGTTAAGCTAAACAGCAAACTTGATCAATTAAAAAATGCACCAGATATTAAGGGTAATTTATTAAAAGACCTTGGGGCACAAATAGGTATTGGCGATGGCAGTTCAGGGTATCAATTTATCCAAGCACAACAGCAACTTAAAAAGCTGGATAGTGAGTTAAAATTGATGTACGATGATTCTGAAAAAAATATTAAAAAAACCGTTGAAGATGGTAGCAATAAAGGTGTGGCATCAATTATTGACCAATCTTTAAAAGCTGAGCTTGAACGCTTACAGACTCAGAAAGAAGTACTTGAAATTGCCCGTGGCCAACTGGGAAAAGATAATATTAAAGGCGATTTAGCCAACTTAAAACAACAAGAAGACATTCAAAAACGCATTGACTTTTTAAATGGTAAAAAAGAGAAAAAAGAGTCAGGCGAAAATAAGGCTGCGGCTTTGCGTAAGCAATTTGATGAGTTGATGGGCAAACTAAATATTACTGAAGCCAAAGCAACAATGGATGAATTGGAAGTAAAGTTTGCCCAAATAAACGAGAAGCTAAAGCAAGAACAGGAACTTATCAGTAAAGCCTTGGCTGCTGGAGCAATATCACCAAATGAAGCTAAAGCTGCTATGGCCAGAATACTTAAAGTAGCCATTGAAGAATTTGATAAAGCGGCTATAGATTTTAAAAATAAGTTGGCAAAGAAACGAGGATTAGCGCTAACGTTACATATAGGACTAAAACCACTTGATGAGACAATCGCACAACAGCCTATAAAAGATTCTATAGGCGTAGTTGGTAGAATTTTGGCAAAAATGACCCGTGATGAAAAAGCCAAATTGCAGATTGATGTATTGACAAATCCTATTGGAAGTAATAAAAATACCAATGGACAAATTGGTTTACTAGAACTAGAAAAAAAGGAAAAATTAAAAAATGCTGACCTTACAGAAAATGAAATACTAGAAATTGAAACTGACTATGCTCAGCGTAAATTGAAAGTTAAAATGCAGGCATTTCAAGCCTATGCAGACTTTGCCGTTAAGGGTGCTACCACGGTAAATAACCTACTTAATGCGATTGAAAACAGGCAAGTACAAAAAGAAACTGCAGCAAATGATAAGAAGAAAAGAGATCTTCAAAAACAATTGACTAATAAGCTGATCAGTCAGGAACAATTTAATCTAAAGACCATTAAATTAGATGATGAACTTGACAAGAAAAAAAGACAATTAGCCCATGACCAAGCAAAGAGACAAAAAGCAATAGATATTGCTGCTGGTTTGTCGTCAACTGCTTTGGCTGTTATTGGTTTCTTATCAGCAAAACCTGTTGGGCCTTGGAATTTTATTCAAGCAGCAATTGCAGGAGCAGTTGGGCTAGCACAAGTAGCTACCATAGCTACAACACCCCTACCTGAGCTTGGTGTTGGTGGATTTGTGCGTACTGGCGATAAGCACAGTGATAGCTCTGGAGGTATTAATGCCAAAATAGAGCGAGATGAGGCAGTAATTAATGCTAAGACCATGACAGACGCAAACATTTATTCATTAACCGGTACACCAGCACAAATAACTAGTACATTAAATGGCAAAGGTGGTGGCGTAACCTGGGCAATACCAGCCATTGAGGGCTTACCAAAATGGCGAACAGAACAACCGGCACAAATAAACCCACGCATACCTAAAATACTGGCACTTGGCGGGGTAGCTTATGCCAACCAAAGTGTTAGCAATAATAGGGGCACTACTGCAAATAATACTGATGTGAGTAGCAATACAGGCGATGACATGCCCAAATTATTACAGCAAATACTAAATGAACAAAAACGTAATAATGATAAAATGAATGAGTGGGCAACCAAGCTTCAAGTTGTATTTTCGCAACGAGAATATGAACGTTTTAATTCGAATTATGATAATGCAAGAAAACAAAGTAGTATAAGTAGATAAATGTATATTGCAGTTACAAAGCAGGTGCATCGCCCTGGGTAAAAATTGATACATGATTATGGCAAGACAATACCCACGTTTTTTATTTAGCGAATCCAATAATACCAAAAGTGCTGGTTATTTCATTATGCATACACTTGAACCTAGGGTACTTGCATCAGTACAAAAAATTAACGATAGCTGGCAAATAGTACCACTCAAAGGGGAAACTTTAAGCTCTGTTTTACTACTTGATATGCAAATGTGGTTGGTGGCTCAAATAAAACTTGGCACATTAGGTATAAAATAATATTGTCCTTTAAAAGCCTAGCGAACGCCTCTAATATCGTAAGATGTTAGAGGTTTTGCGTTTGTGGCTAAATGGCAATAGAGAGTATTGGAGCGGTGTGGTTTTGTATGCGCAGTGCAACCTTGATGAGAGGTTACTTAATGTTTTTAAAAAGGCCAAAACAGATTTTACAACCGAACGCTTACCCAAAGCTTTACTTGAAAAATTTAATGAATTAAATATTGATACCAATGTTATTACCAAAAATGGTGAACCCACCAACACCACCACCCAAAAAGGGTGCACCACAAAAAGATTGGGAAGTTTGGCGACAACAATTTCAACCAAAACCATCATTATCGCAACAGCTAAAGAGGCTGTTAACAAAGTTCTTTACGAAGCCTGTAAGTTAGAAGCAGATAATCTGTATAAAGAAACCATGAATTTGAGGGCTGTATTGTTTAATAAGGCTAAGCCAACAGGCTTTGAAGACATTAATCGCCCCGACCTGGTACAGCAACGCAATAAGCCATCGGTTGATGTTGTAATTATGTTTCAAAAAGCAAGCAAGCTGTACGATAAAGCCGCTTATGTGTATGACCATGGCCGCTTACCTAATGAAGACTTAGATCATGATCCTGATACTGAAATGGAAGCCTTGCCAGATGAATTGGTAAAAAGCACGCTTGATAATTTAAGAAAGAATTTTAATAAAATGAAAAAGCGTGAAGCCACACCAGAGCGGTTGGCTATGTTACAAAAGCATGAAAAAAACATTATAAAATTGGAGGCAAGATGGCACTATTTGAAACCAATAAAGTAGTTGAAACAATAGACAACGATAGTTTTCTGCAAGCTACTGATGGGGCTGCAGATTTTGTTATTTGCAAAAATCCAGAAAAACTAAAAAGGCGCAAACAATGGCGTTGGATTTATTGAAACAATCGAAAGCTAAGATGTTAGACAGATGAGTATGGATAATGTAAAAAAAACATTAGAGTTAAAAGCAAATCAGATTGGCAAAGCCACAGAAATTCTTGTGTCTAAAACGAGAGATTGGCAGGTGATTAAAGAGTACATGAACAATCGGCTTGGCAAAATGCAGCTTACCAAAATGCAGCAAGATAAGCTAGAACGCTACCAATACATTTATAACCAATTGATTGGCGGCAAGTACTCTGAAACAGAAGTTGTGTACCAGGTAACTAATTTCTTTAAAATAAGCATTACACAAGCTTACGAAGATTTGAATTGTAGTCAGGAAGTATTTCTAACTGTGCTCAACATCAATAAACGCTTTGAAATGAAAGTTGAATTGGCAAGTGCCAGAGCTATTAAAAGAAAATGCGAAGAAATTGGCGATTATAAAGCCTTGGCGGCAATTCAAAAAAACATTATTAATTTATTGAAAGAGCTAAAAGATGAAGAAGAAACCCAATCTGATTTATTTGAAGGCCACACCATAGAGCCAACTTTTGACCCTCGTTTACTTGGTGCGCCAGACATAGACATGAAAGCCGTGTTGCAAGCCATCAATGCTAAAAGAGGCAAAAAAATTAATATAGATATGTTTGAAGACATAGCACATGAGGAGGTAAGTAATGATTAAGCAGGTACATTTTAACAAACCACAGCTAAAAAGCATGTTAATTGGCGCACCTGATGAATATGTAATTGCTGGAAGGGGGGTTGGCAAAACAGAGGGGATACTCGCCCCAAAAGATGCAAAATGTTATTTGGGTACCATGCCTAGAAGCTCTGGTGTAATTATTTGTGCCACCTATACACAAGCTTTAACTAGAACAATACCATCTTATATGGCTGGGTTAGAAAGGCTAGGTTATATTTATGGGCACCACTATATTATTGGCGAAACGCCAAAAGAAGCATGGATTAAAAAATGGAATTGGAAAGGCCCTTACAGAAGACCATTAGAATTTAAATATGTAATGTGTTGGTGGAATGGTGCCATTAATCACATCATTAGCCAAGATAGAAAAGGCTCATCTAATGGCTTAACCATCGACCATATCAAGGGCGATGAAACTAGGTACTTAAACCATGATAAATTAACAACAGAATTGTATCCTGCAAATAGAGGTATTGTACCGGCATTTGCTAACAACCCATATCACCACGGTAAAACATTTACAACCGATATGCCTGTTGGCACATCTAGTAGATGGATTTTAGAAATGGTGAGTAAAATGGATGTAAACAAGGTGAATGATATATGGACATTACAAGTTTGTAGGTTTAAGCTAAAGCAAATTTTAAAAAATGGCAATGCCAAACAAAAGGCAGAAGCCGCCAAACAAATAGCAATTATAGATGATGATATTAATGATTTACGAAAAGAGTTATTATACTATCATGAAGCATCTAGCCTTGATAATATTCACGCACTAGGCTTAAATTATATTAAACAGCAAATCCGTGATACATCACAGTTTCAGTTTGATACGCAGATATTAAACCTACGGCCAATGAAACTTGAGGATGGGTTCTATCCTGACTTTGATGAAGAACGCCATGGCTACTTTAGCGAGAATGAAAGTTACTTTGATAGTGCACACTTAGACTTACTTAATCCTGTATTTGATTGCCGTAAGGATAACGACTTAGATACCAATGCACCACTACACATCAGTATAGACTACAATAGGCGTATACACCCAATGGTCGTTTGTCAAGATAAAGGCAATGAGATGAGAGTATTGAATGGCATACACGCCATGTACCCATTAAAGCTAAAGAATGTATTAAAGCAGTTTATAGACTACTATAAGCCACACAAGCGTAAGACGGTGTATTACTGGTACGATCATACAGCTGTTGGTGATATGGATGAGACCCGTAAGTGTGATGATGTAATGAGTGAACTGCGTAAAGCTAAATGGATAGCCATACCAATGTACATGGGTCAAGCGCCATCACATGAAGCTAAGTACCGTATGTGGGGGCATTTGCTTAATGAAGATGATGAGTATAGCAAGGTGATAAGATTTAATAGAGAGAACTGCAAGAGTTTAATAACCTCAGTCAATCAAGCTGGTACAAAGTATGGCAAAGATGGCTTTGAGAAGAATAAAGACACCGAGAAAGACCCGAACTATCCAGCAGATGAATCTACACACTATAGTGATGCGCTAGATATGTTGGTGTATGGTATGCTAGAATCTAAACTGAAATACAGTAATGGTAATGCTTCAGGTAATGGAATTATAATGGGTTGATTTGATAGTGTTACGGCAAGCCGTCGGGCTATATGCAGTACAAGGTACATGCGCCTATCCCTAACACGCGCATTCAGAACCCACAACCTTACTCGTTAGTGCCACGCTATCGCTGGGCACAACACTCAATCGTTCATGTGTACCCAATGCTTTAAAGTTATGCCAGGCACGTCTAAGGACAGCCAGGCATTGCTATGCTTAGCTATCGCCAGCATAGGGGGTTCAATGGTGCTTCGCAGTCATAGGGGCGGCTTCGCCGCTTCATATATGCCTAGTAACGGCGGCGGCGACCGCCCCAAGCCGATAGTGTGTGTGGCAGTGCTTTTGTAGGTTTTATTATAAATAAAAAAATGATTAAAAATAAAACATTGATTATCAATATTTTATCTAAAAAAAGATTGAAAATAGTTGACTTTTTTCTTGTCTAATTCAAATAAAAATTGTACCTTATAGGAAATAAAACAGGTGCACCGACCTGTATAAAAACTGGCTCATATTATGACAACT
>JBBQLL010000061.1:0-12274 GCA_038327865.1 Chitinophagales bacterium
CGTCTGTTTGCAATTCTTGATTACTTTTCATTGTAATAAAATTAATTTCACAAATTTATTATTGCGACTGTGTAAAGGTTATTGTGTTTATACTCTAAATCGTTACACGGTATTGCAAAAGAGTTGTATCATTCACACATTTTACAAGGCATATAACGTTGCTTTTTAACTCGTTTTCTTCTTACTTCTCGCTTCTGAAAAAGCAATCACTACTAACTGTTTTGGCTTCTGCCTTTTGAATTTTTTGTAAGTTCTTTTATGTTGGCACTAACGACTTTGTTCAATTCTTTTTACTTTTCTTTTTGGGCGGTGTACTGGCATAAAAATGATTTTTATTTTTATAGATAAACAATGATTTAGTTCATATTAAAGTCTTGGTTACTCATACCGCAGTGCTTCTATCGGGTCAAGTTTGGATGCTTTTAATGCAGGATAATAACCAAAAAAACACCAGTAATAAAACATACCAAAAAGGAAACTAGTACAGAAGACTCTGAAACAAACATAGGCCAGTGCATAAAAATGTTATCAATTTGGTAGATGTAATGCCAATTACAATGCCTATCAATCCACCTGTAACGCTTATTAAAATGACTTCAATTAAAAACTGTCGTGAAATATCAATATCGCTTGCACCAAGCGACATGCGAAGGACGATTTCTTTGGTTCTTTCTGCTACCGAAACATACATGATATTCATAATACCAATGCCAACAAAAGAAAGGAAATGGAGGCAACCAACATCAAAAAATTAATAGACCTAATACGTAAAAAAATGCCACGATATGGCATAGAAAAACTACACCTTGACATTAACGGTGACCTTCAAAAGCAGGGCATTAAAATGGGTAGAGATAAGTTTTTGAAATTTGCAAGACAACACCCTTTATTAGTACCCAAAACGAAGCGGTACTTCATTACTACCGAATCTAACCACATGTTCAATAGACCCCCCAATCGTATTAAAAACCTGGAAATAACACAAGCTGAGCAGGCGTATGTAAGCGATATTGCCTATATTAAACTTGATGAAAACACGCCTATTTAGCACTGGTTATTGACCTATATTCAAAGAAAATTATGGGCTACAAAATAGATGATATTATGAAAGTAAGTTTGGTAAAAGAGGCTTTGCAAATGGCAGTTGACAAACTGACTAGTCCTGAAATAGGTTAACTGGCAAACAACAAAAAAAATATATGTTAGCAAAATTTATTTCCACTATTAATTCCTCTTGTAAAACTATAAAAGCCTTACACCTCAATGGTAGCAAGGCTTTTATAGTAAATTTAAGTGGAGCTGAGGGGAGTCGAACCCCTGTCCAAACAAATCCGCCATAAGTCTTCTACATGCTTAGTTCATTATTAATTGTCGGGAAAAAACCGGGAGCGAACAAACCAATTTTAACCTTAGCTGAATAGTCTTTTGTTTCAGTCACAGCCTTTTGAAACAGCATCCTGTGTTTAATTTGAGTCGGCGGCGAAACTTGGTAACAGAACAACCTGTTTAGCGGCCCGAATGGTTACTTAATCACTGATTAAGCAGCCATGGCATACTGAGTATTGCCATTTGGGTTTTGAATATTCAGATTTAAGTGCTAATTATCCAACGCACTGCATGCTTATACCTACAAAGAACTTTGCTGTCGAAACCAGTACAGCCCCTGGTGATGTATGATTTTTTGATATTGGATGTAAGATGTATTATTTTATACAACTATAAACTACAACTCATTATGCATATTTTTTTGTTAACGATCCTTCACTTACATATTAAACATTGTTGCGTCGCACACTGCATCTGTTAAACCTTACTCAGCTTTTACCGAAGCATAAACCCAACTCTAAAACTCTGTGCCTAACTCTTTTACCTTTGTGGTTTAAATAGTCATTATTAGTTTGTAAAAATAGGGAACTAAAATCGTTTCGCCGTAATCAATCATTTTCTACTTTCAACCACTTAAAAACTTATATGCCAGAAAGCATTTACAATCAAAATATACAAACACATTCAACCACGCTATTAACGCTTCAAAAGCTGAAAAGTAACATTGCTTGGTTTCGATTTATCACAGTTTTAGGTATCTTTTTTTTGGGATATTATGGTTTTCAATCGGGTATTGTATTGGGTATTACAGCTATTATTATTGGCATTTGCTGTTTCCTTTTTTTGGTAGCGAAAGATGTAAAAAACAATCGTGCAATTACCAATACCTGCACCCTCATTAACATCAATAAAGAAGAACTAGCTATACTTAATTACAACTATTTTCATAAAGAAAATGGCTCACAATTTTCGCAGCCAACACATGCCTATGCCAACGATTTAGATGTGTTTGGTAATGCATCATTATACCAATATATCAATCGCTGCAATACCGAACAAGGCAAAGCATTATTGGCAAATAATTTACTATTAGCCATCAGCAAAAATGCAATTGAAAACAGGCAAGAAGCTATTAAAGAATTACAGCATAAAACCCAATGGCAACATCACTTTCAAACAATTGGTCAGCAATCAAAGGTTACTATTGCAACGCAACAAAAAATAGATGATTGGATACAAAACAAAGAGCAACATTTACAAGCTACTTATTGGAAAATTTTATTGCCAGTTTATATTTTTTTTACTTTGGGGCTATTAGTATTGTATTTATTTGATATTATAAAAACGTATCAATTTTCAGCTATAGTAACTGGCTGTTTAGTATTTGCATTTTATCAAAGCAAAAAGGTAATGGTATCGTACACTTTACTAACAAATATTGTAAACGAAATAAGCGTAATAGAACAATTAATTACAACTATTGAAAACTCAAATTTCAGTTCACCTACGTTAAAAAACTTACAACAACAACTAGTTATCACAAACAGTAAAGCATCTGAACAAATAAATAAATTAAAGCAAATTTTAAACCGCTTTGATGTACGCTTAAACGTGTATTTGTTTGTGTTTTTAAATACATTTTTACTATGGGATGTTTGGCAAATACGCGCACTGAATAAATGGAAATTGGGCAATAAAAAATATATAACAACTTGGTTTAACGTTATAGCCGAAATGGAAGTCATTAATTCATTATCCATCTTTGCTTTCAATCATCCAAAATGGTGCTTGCCAACAATTAGCGATACGTATTTTACCTTTAATGCCACTAATTTGGGTCATCCGTTGATTAACAAAAAACAAAGTGTGCAAAACTCTTTTAACACGGATGGTGTTGCCAAAATAATTTTAATTACAGGAAGTAATATGGCTGGTAAAAGTACTTTTCTTAGAAGTATAGGATGCAATACTGTATTGGCTTTAATGGGTAGCGTTGTATGTGCTGATAACTTTATAACATCACATTTTAGGCTGATGAGTAGTATGCGAATAGCAGATAATTTAGCTGAGAATACGTCAACCTTTTATGCAGAATTAAAAAAGCTACAAAGTATTATTGAAGCCGTAAATAAACATGAAAAATTATTTATTCTATTAGATGAAATTTTACGTGGCACCAACTCTTTAGATAGGCATACTGGCAGCAAAGCCCTTATTAAACAACTTATAAAACAAGATGCCATTGCAATTTTAGCAACACACGATGTTGCGTTGGCAAATGAAGAAAATAATCAACCTCAAAATATTACTAACTACCATTTTGATGTGCAAGTAGCCAACGACGAATTATATTTTGATTACAAACTAAAAACTGGTGTTTGTAAAAGCCTAAATGCATCAATTTTAATGCGCAAAATTGGTATTGAAATAGAAGCTTAATATATAACAACTTTGTCTGTAAAGCCAGTATCTGTAAGGGTTACAATCCAAAATTTATTGTACACACTATCAGGTAATGACGCATATTTAGTTTGTTTCAGCAAGGCATTTACCAAAGCGGGTGTTGTATTAGAATGCCCTGCCACCACAATCATTTTACCTTTTTGTAAGCGTAGTTCTTCTGCAAATTTTATCAAATCTGTTGGATTATAAATCACTATTTCTTTGCCGTATTTTTTAGCTAAAGGCATTATAGTTGATCTGGTTCTGGTATAGTTGGTGCTGTAAATAATATCTGGCTTATATGCTTTTAAAACTGTTACTAAACTTTCTGCCCTTGCCTTACCAGCTTTGGTTAAAGGTGGGTCAGCTGTCATCATAGTTGCATTTGGTTGTGTGGTATCTTTTTCGGCATGGCGCAACAAAATAATAGTTGTGGTTTGTGCTTTGCCTAAAAATATCATTAAAGTAAAGCATAAACCAATAAAATATTTCATATAGCTAATTGTTATACAAGTTAGGATAATCTGAAATGATGCCATCCACACCCATTGCTTTTAAAGCCTCAATTTTAGCAGCTTCATTAACCGTCCATGGTATTAATTTAATGCCAAATTCTTTGCATTGCCTTACCAATAAAGGTGTTACCAAACTATTTTCTGGGCTGTAAATAGTGGGTATAAAGCCCAAGTTTTTTAATTGTAATGCAAATTGCTTTTTATCAAAATCTTCAATCAGTAAAGCGGTTTTTATGCTGGGATATTTTACGTGTAAATATTGTAACGTTCTTATGTCAAACGATTGAATAATTACTCTTTCCTCAATATGTTTTGAAAGTATAACGGCCATAATCAAATCAACAAATACATCTGGTTTTGGGTGATAAATACCATCTGTTTCAGGTTTACTTTTTGTTTCAATATTATAATAAATAGCAGGTAAATTCAGTGCGTTGGTTTTAGCTTCTGCACTATCAATCACTTCGCTTAACAAAGGCTTGTGAGCTGCCAACTTTTGCTGCTGAGAAAATCGTGGATGTTGCTTTAAACCTACATCGTAGCGTTTAATTTCATCAAAAGTCATTTTGTAAATATTATAAGTCCGCTCATCTTTTTCGTCAATAAAACTACCATCTGGTTTGGTTGTTATTTCATGGTTAAAAAATGGTTCGTGGCTAATAATAACCTGTTTATCTTTTGTAATAACTGCATCCATTTCTAAAGTAGTCACATGCAAGTCTATTGCTTTTAAAAAAGCAGGAATCGTGTTTTCTGGTATTAAACCTCTACAGCCACGGTGACCTTGGTAATCGAAGCTACCAACAACCCCTAAACCGTATTTATTAGAAACCTTACTAGTAGCACAAGACATTGCAAGTAATATTAAAATAGTATACAAAATATTGGACCTCATAGTATTGTTTTAGTGGATTCTTGATTGCTTGTTACTTATCTCTTGTTTCTTGCCAACTTATTTTACCAATTCACTTGCACCATTACCCCGTTTATCCAATACATCACCAATACTTTTTTTATCCGCCTCACTCCTATTTTGACTTATTTTAAACACATGTTGAATATCAGTCAGTTCTATTTCAAAAGCTACAATAGCCTTCATATTATCGGTTACATATTTCTCGTCCATATGCTTTACAGCAGCAGGGCTTTCGGTTGTACCTTCAAAATGGTTGGTGAGTTTTACCAACAAGTCATACAAGCCATTATCATCTAAAAAACACACAATCCCTTTTGCATGAACAGCTTTGTAATTCCATGTACTGGCAACATTTTTGGTATCGTACCAACTAGCACTTATATAACAGTTATCGCTACTAAAAATAGCTAATACATGTCTATTTTTTTCAAACGCAATGGTGTGATCTTGCTTACGCATAGCATGTGCTAATAAATACAACTTACCATTTCTTTCTTCAAATAATACTGGTAAATGCGTTGCTACAGGTGCATTATTTTCATCAACACCACAAAGTGTTATAAAAGGATGCGCCTTCATAAAAGCAATGACATCCTTTTGGTTATCAGCTTTAAAATGTTTTAGGCTATACATTTAATCTATTTTAAAATAAAAAAGTTTCTATCAAAACTAAATAATGCTTTAATAAAAACTTTAAACTGTTTAGATAATAAACTATAACTACACTACCACTTCTACCATTTTTGTTTTTGGCATATTGGCATTACGCATGGCAATATTTCTTACTGCTGTTGCTGTAATATCTCTAAATGCTTGTTGAGACAAGGCATCATCACTTACCATTGCGGGTATACCAATATCACCGCCTTCTCTAATGGATTGTACCAAAGGCACTTGACCTAAAAATGGTATATCATATTCATCTGCTAGTCGCTTACCACCTTCTTTGCCAAACAAAAAATATTTGTTATTCGGTAATTCGTCAGGCGTGAAATAAGCCATATTCTCTACTAACCCAATGATAGGAACATTTATTTGTGCCTGTGCAAACATGGCAATTCCTTTTTTTGCATCAGCCAAAGCAACTGCTTGTGGTGTGGTAACTATTATAGCACCTGTTACAGGTACAGTTTGCATTAATGTTAAATGGATATCGCCTGTACCCGGTGGCATATCTATAATTAAGTAGTCTAATTCGCCCCAATCTACATCCGTAACAAATTGTTTAATAGCACTACTTACCATTGGACCACGCCAAACTACCGCACTCTTTTCATCAACCAACAGGCCTATACTCATTAAAGTAATACCATATTTATGCAGTGGCATTATCATACCCTTACCATTAACTTCTTTCATCATTGGTCGCTCCCCACGCACACCAAACATTATTGGCACACTTGGTCCATAAATATCTGCATCCATCAACCCTACCTTTGCCCCACCTTCTGCCAACGCCAATGCAAAATTTGCCGATATGGTACTTTTGCCCACACCGCCTTTTCCACTTACAATAGCTATGATATTTTTAACACCCGCTAATATTTGTCCGCCATCTTTTCTGTTGCTTGATGTATTTGATGTAAAATTTACCGTTACTATCGCCTCTTTATTTACTAATAATCTTACTGCG
Organism: Chitinophagales bacterium; assembly: GCA_038327865.1. Taxonomy (GTDB): domain Bacteria; phylum Bacteroidota; class Bacteroidia; order Chitinophagales; family Chitinophagaceae; genus Parasediminibacterium. The sequence goes on from JBBQLL010000061.1 coordinate 6,833, forward strand.
TTTTCGCTGGCCTTGCGCATCATATCCTTCATAGGGCAAGCGGGTGTGGTTAAAATAATAGTAAAAGCCACTTTATTGCCATCAATTATTATATCCTTAACCATGTTCAACGTCACCAAGTCTTTACCTAAATCTGGTTCTTGTACATTACTCAAAGCTTGTAGTATCGCTGCTTCTGTCATCACGCAAGTTTTTGTTAAAAAAGTTATTAGGTAGCAAAATTAGCGGCTCACCACCTTACTTTGTTGCGAAATGCAAAAGCTTATCAACAAAAAATAAGTGACTGCGTTTTGTATTTTACAGGTAATATCTATAATTTTATGTCAATGAAAAAAAATGTACTCTATATTTTGTTGCTCACTTGCCTTTTGGGTTTCAAACAAATACAAGCCCAACAATCACAAACATCTAAAGATTCAGTAATACAACTATTTGGAGTGGTAATGACTGCCGATAGCTTACGAGGTGTGCCGTCTGCAAGTGTGGTAGTAGTTGGTAAGGGGCGTGGTACAATTACCAATGGTGATGGTATTTTTTCGATAGCCGTTTTAAAAGGCGATAGGATTTTGTTTTCGTCAATTGGTTTTAAAGACAAAATGATTGAGATTCCACTAACGCTTCCAGAAAATCAATACAGTGTGATACAATTGTTGGTAAATGATACCACTTATTTACCCGCAACTATTTTAAAACCCCGACCAACCCGTGAGCAATTTGAACGCGATTTTGCAAACACACGTGTACCAGATGATGAATATGAAATTGCTCGTAGAAATACTGATGAAGCTGCCAGAAGAATTTTGCTAGCTACATTACCTGCAGATGGTAGAGAAGCCGTTAATTATCAATTGCGACAGCAAGCTGCAAAGTCGTACTATGCCGGTCAAACTGCCCCAATGAATATTTTAAATCCATTTGCGTGGGCCGATTTTATAAAAGCTTGGAAACGTGGTGATTTTAAGAGTAAGCGATAATTTTTTGTTACTAGCTTAGTGCTACTATTTTGCTTCCGTTATGTTACTACTTGTACGTTCTTATAAATTTGTGGCTTTTATAGTAGCATACCAATAAATATGTGGCTAATGTGTCTATGTGGTAAAGTTTAAAACCCGTACTTTAGAACCATGATACAACAGTGGCTTAATTGGCGCAGCATTTTGGCAGTAGTAGCGGTATTTATTGCCAGTGGTACCATCTTCTACTCTCAATTTTTAGCCAAAAAAATTGCTTTGCAAGAAAGAAAAAATGTTGAAATTTTAGTAGAGGCACAGCGTACTATTTTTAATTCATCTGATACCGCTAGCATAAATTTAGCCACAAAAATTGCCAGCGAAAATAAGAGTATCCCCATTATTGAAACCAACGAAAAAGATAGCCTTACCAACAACTATTTAAACTTAGATACATTTGAAATAAAGGCTAATAGCAGCTATTTAACAAGCAAACTTGAGGAGTTTAAAACCTATGCACCACCCATTATATTAGTATTAAAAGACAAACCATACACCGCCAACAAATATTACTATGGCCAGAGTGTACTTTTAAAGCAAGTAAAATATTTTCCTATTGTACAACTAGTAATTGTTGCCTTTTTTATCATCATTATTGTTATAGCCCAACGGGCAAATTTTAAAAGCACACAAAACCAAATTTGGGCGGGCTTGGCTAAGGAAACGGCTCATCAATTAGGCACACCTGTAAGTAGTTTACAAGGTTGGGTAGAAATGATGAAAGACATAGACGGCAACGAAAAAATAGTACCCGAAATTGAAAAAGATGTACAACGTTTGTTATTAATTACAGACCGATTTGGAAAAATTGGTAGCATACCAAAATTAGAAGAAAAAAATATTATTGAGCAGGTACAAAGCATGATTGATTATATAAAAAAACGTGCTAGTGGTAAAGTTGTTTTTATGGTAGACACCCATGGCGAAACCAATATCCCTTCCCTTATTTCACCTCCATTATTTGATTGGGTAATTGAAAATTTATTAAAAAATGCCCTTGATGCCATGGAAGGTATCGGTACTATTAGCGTAACTATTAAAGATGCGGCCGCACAAATAATAATTGATGTAACAGACACGGGCAAAGGCATTACAAAAACCAATATTAACAACGTATTTAAACCTGGCTTCTCTACCAAAAAGCGTGGTTGGGGTTTGGGATTAACGCTTACCAAACGCATTATTGAGCAATACCACAAAGGACAAATATTTGTACTACACAGCGAAATTGGTAAAGGCACTACGTTTCGGGTGATATTAAATAAGTAGGTTAAATTAGTGCTGAGAGGTGAGTAACCACGTATAGTACACGTATTAACGAAGCAAGAAAAAGTGCTAGCACAAGACAACAATTCATTCGCACTCAATTCTGCCATATTTATAAATGGCATTTATCAAATAACTGTTGTTACAAACGAAACAATACAATCATTTAAAACTATTAAAAAATAAAACATGACAGAAGAATTAAAAAACGAAGCTATCGCAGTATGGTGCAACTATGGTAAAGCAATTAATGAAGCTTTTGGAATTAAAGGCGGTTTAATAATAGCCGAACCTTTAAACACTCTATTAGAAACTAATGAAGAAGAAAAGGTAAAGGCTTTTATTAATTATATTTCTGTAGCCACTAATGAACTCAAAGAGATGGAATAATTAAAAATTAATCTCTTACTAGCGCGGGTCTGTAGAGAGCAATGAAGCATATCCGATCTGTGCTAGTGTATTACACATTTATAAATAGTTTGAGTAATAAAAAATAAGTAACGGCATATTACAAGTCAGTAGACTTGCACTAGTTGAAGATGAACTAAAAGAGCTTAAAAAATTAAATTTCAAAATAAAAAAGTAAAGTAAATGAGTAATCATAATGTTAAAAACTATCCTGAAACTGCCAAAGAGTATCTAGATACATTTATTCAATATCTGCAATCAGATATTGCTAGGTTTAAAGAAATTAATAAAGGAATAAATACATCATCTCAACATATATATACTCAATCTAAAGACGATGATAACAGTCAACAATTAACAGGTAATGTAGTCGCAATTTTGGGTAGTAATATTGCTGAAACTCACACTTATCCAATTAAAACTACAGATACAAACAAAGGTCAAATGTCTATACCAATGATGCTCTACCTTTTTTCTTTTATGGATTTTGTAGGATATTTAGTTAGAAAAAACATCATTCGGGAGGAAAAGGAAAAAGGGAGTGATACACTTATATTTATTATGTTAACTAAGGATTTAAAACCCCATTATTCAAATACTGAAAATATTACTAGTTATTTGAAGGAATTCAGCGATCATAGTAAGAGTAAACAAAATTTATGTGATCTCATTGATTTCTTTAGGCATGGATTAACTCATATTGGGTTTCCAAAAAATAATTATACAATAACTACTAATCCGAATGAGGTTAAATTAATAACTAACGAAGAAAATAAATTATGCTTGAATGTCTGGGTGTTTGTAACCTTAGTTGAAAAATATTTTTCTAAAGTACAAGAATATTTTAAAGAAAATCCTAAAGAGGTGGAATTAAATTACAGGTTCTTAATAAATGATATGAGTGGAAGATTGAAGTGGAAAAAAAAGGTATACTATATCATAACTGAAACAGTATAAGCGCACTACCATACAGCTCTACGAAACTTTTTTAGCCGCAGCTGGTGTTGCTTTCCCAACTGCTTTAATAATGATTGTTGGTCAATAGGCGCAACAACGGCTACAAGCAAAAAAACTTTCTTGCCCTAGCAAAACAAGTGTAAAAGTGTGTAGTTGCTTTTACCTTTAATTTTACGTTACAAATAATGTTTAAATGCATCCAATAATACAAACACTACACGATAATTTACCCGCACTAAAAGCAAAATATCCATTGCAAAGCCTCGCTGTATACGGCTCTTATAGCCGGGGCACACAAACACCCAATAGCGATTTAGATGTGCTGTACGAAGCTATACCAGATACCTTTTTAGATCTTTACGACTATATAGATTTAAAACAAGACCTTGCCGAAATAACCAAGTTAAATATAGATTTGGTCAATAAAAAGTATATAAATCCTGTGGTTTGGTTAAAAGCAAAAAACAACGTTATATATGTCTAACAATAACCAGATGTTATATATAATTTCAGCCCTTGCTGCTAGTCAGAAAGTTATATTTTATGCACAAAATTATAATAGCCCAAGCGAGTTTTTTGAAGCAGACGACCAATCGTTATACAACGCTACGCTAACGTTATTAATTGCAACAAGCGAAGAAATAAAAAAGATGGATACAAAAATATTAGCAACTCAGTCTCATATACAATGACAAAAAATTGCCGATATGAGAAACATTTTAGCCCACGATTACAGAGGTACCGACCTTGATATTGTATTTAAAGTTGTAAAAGCAGAGCTACCAAAACTAAATGCAGCTTTTATTGCGTTTTTACATTTGTTTCCTAAAACTGAAGTACTAGATGCATTGCAAAATAAGTATTACCAAAACTTACAACTAAATGTTTTTGCTTGGATAAAACTTATAGAAGACTCATTTATTAAGATACAATCGTATTATGTAATTAGCGAAAATGCTATGGAAATAGAAAAAAATTATAAATATTTGATTAATACTTTAATACTAAATAAGTAAAAGATGGAAAAAGAGCAATGTAAAGAATGCCAAAAGCAAAAGAAAACTGGGCATAACTACTGCCGTGTTTGTGGTTTTCATTTCACTAAAGGTAATATGCAATATGGTAGAATTAATGTAGAATTTACCCAAGACGAGTACTTCTGTGGCTATTGTGGTAGGTTAAAAAATAAATGTAAATGTTTCTTTGGTTAATAGACATAACAACGGTTTAGATATTAGCGAAGTTAATTAGTCTTCAATATCGTACCTTTTTTTACCCGAATGCTGGCTATCCTCAACCGCCACTTTTATTTCGGTTTGTGAAGATAAAAAACCGATAGATACCTCACCAAACTTACCAACAACAGCTTTTATCTCAACCAACAGAACACCCCGTCAGCAAAGCTTACACCTCTCTGTTGAGGAATTTGTACGATGGTTAATTTTTCAGTAGTGGTGTGGTCGCTGTCCGGTGTTGTTTTTATGCAGTATTGCTTTTTTTAGTCGCATATTATCAACAATGGGGTATTTTAGTGCCATTATAGTGATTTATTTAGTTATATAAATGCTACATCCGAAAAAACATTTATACAAATATTAAAACTGCTAACGATAATATTGGTACCATTATATTGCCAGTAGCCAATGCACGTATTGCCCGCAACGTGGCATTGTACAACCCAGAAGATGGCTTATTAAAACTAGCAGAACTAATAAAACTATATGTAAAGGGTATTTTTGGGGCTACATCGCCAAAAACCAAATTGGTTACTACCATAAAATTTAGAGATGTGCAGTAGCCA
>JBBQLL010000062.1:0-11498 GCA_038327865.1 Chitinophagales bacterium
AACAACATCTCACTTATTTTATATCAAATTTCTCGATAATGAAAAAGAAAGAAAAAAAGGAACTAAAGGAAAAATTGATGGTAGCGGTAAAAAAAGTACTAATTAACAATAATGCCATACTTACTGCTAAAATTGAAAAAACCGTAAAAAAGTCAATGAAAGAGATTGTAAAAAAAAGTAAGAAAAAAGTTATTGCTAAAAAGAAACCCGCTGTTGTAAAGTAATCATTCGCAACAGGTATTTCATCCACTTTTAAAATCAAAAATTATGTTTTACAACAATTATCAATTTGGGGGCATGCACCTGTTTTGGTGGATTATTTGGATGTTTTTTATATTTTGGGTTTTTGTAACACCTTACGATATTCCTGGTCAAAGAAGGAGAAAAGATTCGCCATTGGATATATTAAAAAAGCGTTTTGCAACTGGGCAAATCAACATTGAAGAATACCAAGAAAAGAAAAAAATATTGATGAATGATTAGCCAAAATAATGCTGATAGTTATTACGACGGATCAAGAGTTAATGATTTAAACAAAAATAAAATTTAGAATTAGACTCGCAGGATACACAAAAATCGCAGAATTTTCTAAATATTTAGGAATTTCTGCGATAGTTAAAAATAGTATAATATAATTATGATAGAGTACTTATCAATTAATAGATAAAAAAATGAACTTAACGGACATGTTAAAGTAGCATATGCCACCAAAGCAATAGCAGGGGTAATTATGCTTAATGAAAAAATCACTTCTATTCTTTATGCACCATTGCTTTTCCCAACCTTATCAGGTTTGCAGCCATTTCATATTATTTTAATTAGCAATTAAGAACTAAAAAAAATATTGCCTATTGCCCATAACCAAGCCGTAATTAAGTATGCATCGCAAGTAATGGTTTTTGCTGCTTGGGATAGTTATACCGAGGAAAAAGCGAACCATCATTTTCTTATATAAAAAAGGAAAGAGCAATGTCAGCTTATACAATACATGGGTATAAACAAATGTTTTTGGCATTATTTAAAACACAAACTTTTGAACAGTATTTTAATCATGCTGCCAAGCAATCTTACATTGGGTTAGGCTTCGCCATCATTGCCGCCGCAAACGAAAAGGTAGATGCAACAACAATGGAAGGCTTTAACCCCAAAACATTGGACGAATTACTTGAGCTAAAAAAACAAGGTTTAAAAAGTAATGCAATTTTAGCATTGGGATATAGAGTTGAAGAAACAGATTGATTAGTAAAACTCAAAAAGTAAGAGAGCCATTGAGAGAGTTAATTACTGAAATCGCATAATTAACAGAAGGCAGAAAATATTTTGGCATTTTAAATGAGTAAGCAAATGACGAAACACAAGCAAAAAAAAGTGGCTGTTATTGTAGCCCACCCCGACGATGAAGCCTTATGGGCAGGTGGTACAATATTAAGTCATCTTGATTGGGATTGCTTTATCGTGTCATTGTGCAGAGCAAATGATAAAAACCGGACCCCAAAGTTTTATGAAACATTGAAACTATTGCAAGCAAAAGGCACTATGGGTAACCTAAATGATGGCCCCAAGCAGACACCTATGGTAGAAAATGTAGTAGAGCAATTGATACTTAAGTTATTGCTAAATGAGCATTTCGATTTGATAATTACGCATAATCCTTTGGGTGAATACACAAAACATTTGCGGCATGAGGAGGTGAGTAAAGCGGTGTTTAATCTTTGGAATGCCCAAAAAATTTCAACTGATATTTTATGGGCATTTGCCTATGACGATAGTGATAAAATCTATTTCCCTCTACCTGTTGAAAAAGCAGATTTATTTATGCAGTTGCCTCAAGATTTATGGCAAAAAAAATAATTAGATTTTTAAACAAGTTTTTATCATGGCAAAAACAGCAACTCAACCGTATCAAATTATTAAAAAAAAATATTTTAAGATTAAACTTTATCCACCTACCACAATTGCAAGCGTTTCGATAGAAGCAAAAAACTACAAAGAATTATCCTCAAGAGGATTTAAAAAATTGTCTTCATTTATCTTTGGAGGTAATCAGACTAAGAAAAATATTACCATGACTTCTCCTGTTTACAGAGATATAAATGACTCCCAATCTTCCATGAGTTTTGTGATGCCTTCTAATTATAATAAAGACAATTTGCCGAAACCAAACAATTCATCAATAACCATTAAAACAACAATTAAAGAATACGTTGCAGCTATTAAGTTTGGTGGCTATGCCAACGATGATGAGATCAAAAAGTATACTACTAAATTAGAGATTACCTTTTTTATTTCCAAATGAATTTAATATTTACCTGCACGATACGCCAGCCAAATCATTGTTCCGCGAAACTAACCGTGCTTTTAGTTATGCCTGCATACGCTTATCTGACGCTGAAAAACTGGCCAATTATTTATTAAAAAATGATACTCCCTGAACATCAGAAAAGATTAAGAAAGCTAGGCACCTAGGTAAAGAAGAATTTGTAACAGTAAAAAATCAGAGACTGTTTTCATCGTTTATTTCACTGCATGGGTAGATTCGGAAGGGCAATTGAATTTTCGAAAAGACTTATATGATAAGGATAAGCGTTTGGCTACTATGCTTCTAGAGAATTGAGTTGAATAATTATACCACCCACTTACAAAATATAAAAAATATTAATATCAAGTATATGCCTTCACTTATTTTATTACGACATGGGCAATCTACTTGGAACCTAGAAAACAGGTTTACAGGCGAAGTAGATATAGACCTTACCAAATTGGGCGAACAGGAAGCTATGCTAGCAGGTGTTCTTTTAGAAAATTACATTATTGATATAGCATATACTTCTGTATTAAAGAGAGCCGTTCATACCCTTGCTATTATTTTAAATGAAATGGGAAAGAATATTCCTGTTTTTAAGTCAGATACTTTGAATGAAAGAAATTATGGCGACCTACAAGGGTTGGATAAAACAGAAACAGCAGAAAAATATGGTGCAGATAAAGTACTGTTGTGGCGAAGAAGTTATGACACAATTCCACCCAATGGAGAGAGCCTGAAAGATACCTATAACCGGGTAGTACCTTTTTATAAAACAGCCATTGAACCTCAATTGAAAACAGATAAAAACATACTAATTGTAGCACACGGCAATAGTTTAAGGGTGTTAATGATGTACTTGGAAGGATTTACTGCAACACAAATTGCCGACGTAAATATTGCTACTGGCATACCAAGAGTGTATGAGTTTTCGCCAGAGTTGATATTAGAAACTGCAGATTATCTTGAAGCGTAAATTGCCTGAAATGACGCTATAAATAATGTGTGAATCATACAATTAATTTCTAAAGTTGTATAACACTTTCTAACACCGATAAATTGACCTTCACTTTTAATAATACAGTTACAAATCAAATAAATAACCATGTTTCAATCGAACGAATATTTGCAAACAGCAGTGTTTAAGGCGATCATATGGCAACCATACTTCCATCTTTTCAGTCTGAATTTTAACATAACATGACTGAGATTGGAACTGCATTTAAAGGCCTTTTTTAGAGATAACGTAGAACAATAAAACACTCTTTTTAATAAGTACACAAATAACAAATATGAAAATTTTAACCGTATTAACCTCACACAGTGAGTTAGGAAATACTGGTAAAAAAACCGGCTTTTGGATTGAAAAATTTGCGGCAACCTATTATGTATTCGCAGATGCTGGTGCGATAAAAACAATTGCTTCACCTGCTGGTGGGCAGCCGCCCATAGACCCAAAAAGGAAAGCTGCTAATGCACAAATACCTGCTACTGAACGCCTGTATAAAGATGATGAAACGATTTACAAAGTTGCCTATTCCTTAAAATTATGCGACATTAAAGCTGAAGATTTCTATGACGTTTTTTATTCAGGCGGGCACAGCCCATTGTGGAATTTGCCAAATAGAGACAACTTTATAAAACTAACTGAGGATTTTTATAGCACCAAAAAATCTCTTGCGTTTGTATGCCATGCGCCTGCTGCTTTGGTAAAAGTAAAATTAAAAAATGGGGACTCACTCGTGCAGGGCAAAATCCTACATCCTCGGAAACTGTTACAAAATTGCTTGTAAAAACACTAGCTGGCAAAAAAGAAGTTCATCATTCAAATTAGTAAAAAATATGAAAGGCTTTAAAGGTAATATTGAACAACTCACTTTAGATAATGATAATTTTCGCAAAGTGCTTTATACTGCTCCACATCTTCAATTGGTATTGATGAGTTTGAAAGTTGGTGAAGATATTGGATTGGAGACCCACGAAAACATTGACCAATTTTTCAGGTTTGAAAGCGGGACGGGTAAATGTATTATTGACAATAACGAGTATCACGTTGCTGATGGCGATGCGATAATAGTACCTGCAGGTGCAAAACACAATGTGATTAATACGGGTACTACTGCATTAAAAATGTACACCATTTATGGTCCGCCAAATCATCAAGTTGGAACGATTAGAAAAACAAAAATAGATGCCGAAAGAAAAGATGAAGTGTTTGATGGAATGACAACAGAGTAAACCACATTATGGAAGACCTTCAGCACCTAGAATTTTTGGCTGTTAATTCAAAAGAAATTATTGAAAAGCAGGTCGATTCGTACCGGCAGCAACATTCCTATGCAGGAACAATCATTGGTGCTACTGCCTTATTTATACCATTTTTTCTAAGTGGTATTGATGGTAATATCCTTATTATTCAATTTATTTCTGTTATTCCCATCGCACTTTTCATATGGTCAATTCTTTTATTACTCAGCATATTTAAAACCAAGCCACTTAATCAAGCTTTTAGCGTAACAAAGTACAAAGACTTATTATCCAAATCATTTAAAGACGTATTGCTATATGAAATTGATGCCAATACTCATGCTTACACCATTAACCTAATAATAACCGAAAGGGGTAGTAAAAGGTATGCTAATGCTATAAGGTTAGCAACCATTGGCCTAGTAATAGCAATAGTGTTAATGATGACTAATAAATTTATTGTTATTGAAAAAGTACCATTTAATGGCAAAGGCGGTAATATATTTAAAATAAATAATTTCTAAAGCAAATTATAAGCCCACGGGTAGCGTAACTATTAATTATAAAAAACCATAAAAGTAGCCATATTCATTACAAAATATTATAAAACGTACTACCTCAATAAATTCAATACTGGGTGTAAGCAGCAATTAACTTATTTTAAAAATAGGTTTACCGAGTACAGTATAAAGGTAACAATAGGTTTTGATGCTGTTTGTGTAATGCTCACTGATAAAATTAATACTGCAGTAATTGATAAATTATCAGCAAACAATAGTAAATTAATTGTATTTCGAAGTGCGGGCTTTGATAATTTAGATATTGCCGCAGCAGCTACAAAATTTTTAAAAGTATTACGAGTGCCTGCCTATTCGCCACAGGCCATTGCAGAACATGCAACCGGATTAATACTTACGCTTGATAAAAAAACGTACAAGGCTTATAACAGGATGAGAAAAAATAATTGTACCCTCAATAACCCGATGGTCTTTAACCTTTAATGGCAAAACCGTGGGTGTAGTGGGCACAGAAAAAAAAGGAAGGGCATTTTGCAATATTATGCTTGGCTATTAGTAGTGTTACCCATTTATCCAATCAATTTAAAAAAATCACAGGTTTTACTACATCTCATTTTCAGAAATTAAAAAATAAAAAATGAGGCTTGATTGATAACATTGAAAATTTAAAAGTCGCTAATTAAAAGCCAACCATTCAGTGTATGATGTAACTTATTTTTCAAATTCTGTAATGCTCAAGTACATCTTTAATGTTACCATGAAACGTCTTGAAATTATCTTTCAAAAAGGCCCTTTTTTTTATGACAGTATTTTAATAATCCTAAAAAAACCTAGTGGAATAGGTTTTGCACATATACAATTATATAAACTAATGTAGGCCTAATATTTGGGATTTAATCCAAGAATTAATGCCAATTGATGTTACCAATCTGGTAGTATGGTTCTTAAAAAGTTCTAAATTATTGTTACATGGTAAGGTAATGTATGATGAGAATTATGCAACTAATATTGGTGGGCGTAAATGTTGAAATATTAATTAATAGTCACTTGTTAACTATAAAAATATAATTATGATAGCAGTAAAGAAACACGGTGTGTTAATCGATAAAACTGATTTACCGTTTGAAGATGACGGGGTGCTTAATCCTGCTGCAATGCAAGTGGGTAATGATGTTCACATATTTTACAGAGCAGTGCGTAGAGGCAATTACTCAACCATTGGGTATTGTAAGTTAGATGGCCCATTAACAGTTGTGGAACGACATGATAAACCCTTTCTAATTCCTGAATTTGATTTTGAGGCACATGGCATGGAAGACCCAAGGATAACCAAGATAGATGACCTATATTATATGTCGTTTACAGGCTATAATGGGGTAAATGCATTAGGTGCATTAGCTACTTCATCAGATCTTAAAAAATTTGAAAGACATGGTCCGGTTGTTCCGCAATTTACCTACGTAGAATTTAAACGTTATGCAGAATGCAATGCAGAATTGAACGAAAAATACGAACGTTTTCATTTGCATAACAATATTATTAACAACCCCGATAAAAAGATGTTGTTATGGGATAAAAACGTTATTTTTTTTCCTAGAAAAATAAAAGATAATCTTTGTTTTCTGCACCGCATCAGACCAGATATACAACTGGTCAGCATTAATAATCTACAAGATCTTACGGCGGCATTTTGGGAAGATTATTTTTTACATCTTGACCAAAATATAGTGATGTCTTCTTTCTACGAACACGAGGTAAGTTATATAGGCGGCGGTTGCCCACCAATAGAAACTGCCGAAGGTTGGGTATTGATTTACCATGGGGTTCACGATACACCAGAAGGCTATGTTTATTCGGCCTGTGCGGCTTTATTAGATTTAGATAACCCTGTGAAAGAGCTTGCCAGATTGCCTTACGCCTTGTTTAAGCCCGAGGAAACCTGGGAACTGAAAGGGGTGGTTAACAACGTGGTTTTTCCTACTGGCACAGCACTTTTTGATGATACACTCTACATTTATTATGGTGCTGGCGACAAATGTATTGCCACCGCATCGGTAAGCCTTAGCGAATTGATTAATGAACTGGTTAAAAATAAAAAATCATGATGATTGATATATTACCAAAGCCAAATTTTAGTTTGATACCTATTAATCAAGGATCAATTTTCTCAAATATTGATGCCCCTATTTTTGATAATGAAAGGCAAAAAAATTCATTGCCCGAAATTTTATTTATTACTAGTTATCCGCCAAGAGTGTGTGGCATAGCCACTTATAGCCAAGATTTGTACAATGCCATACAAGATAAATTCGGCTCTACATTCTCGTTTAAAATTTGTGCTTTAGAAAAAAATGAGGATGAAAATGATTATGCAGATGAAGTAAAATATGTACTGCACACTGCCAAATTAGGTAACTACGAAAAGTTGGCTGACCAACTTAATGCGGATGACAACCTACAAATGGTTTACATACAACATGAGTTTGGTCTATTTGGCGGCGACCAGGGTAATTATGTGCTAGAATTATTATCCAAACTTAACAAACCAGTTATTACAATATTTCATACGGTATTACCAAACCCTGATTTGGTAATAAAAAAATTGGTAGAAGCCATTGGCATCTTATCAGAAAGCATTGTTGTAATGACAAAAAATGCCGTCGCTATTTTAAAAAATGAATATAATATTGTACTACAAAAAATAATGGTTATTCCACATGGTACACATTTAATTTCTTCCTCAAAAAAAATAATACTAAATGCAAAAATACATTTGGCAGATAGATTTGTGTTGTCAACTTTTGGGCTGTTAAATGCTGGTAAAAGTATAGAGACGGCTTTGGATGCCTTGCCTAAAATAGTGGCTGCATTCCCTAATGTTATTTACTTAATTATTGGTAAAACGCACCCCGAAGTTGTAAAACAAGAAGGCGAAAAATATCGTGATTTTTTATACCAAAAAGTTGTAGAAAATAATTTGCAGAACCATGTTATGTTCATTGATAAATATTTGTCTTTAGAATATTTACTAGCGTATTTACAACGCACAGATATTTATTTGTTTACGTCTAAAAATCCAGTTCAAGCAGTAAGTGGCACTCTGGCCTATGCCCTAGGATGTGGATGCCCAGTGATTTCTACACCAATACCACATGCCAAAGAACTATTGGTTGGTGCAGGTGTAAACTTCGATTTTCAAAATGCCGAACAGCTTGCCGATGCTGCCATACAATTAATTTCAAACCCTAAATTGTTGCAGGAAATGCGGTTGAACGCTTTGCACCGTATTAGCCCAACGGCTTGGCAAAATGTTGCCATTGCATATGCCGAACTAGCACAAAAAAATTGTCATAAAAAAGTTGATCTAAACTTTGATATACCCGATATTTCTTTGAAACATATCAACCATCTTACAACCGATAAGGCCATAATCCAGTTTTCAAAAATCGGCATACCCAATTTACAATCTGGCTATACTTTAGATGATAATGCAAGGGCATTGATTGCTGTTACAAAACATTACGAAATAACGGCTGATTTTTTTGATTTGGGGTTGATAGAAATCTATTTAGATTTTATTACGTCGTGCCAAAAGGCCGATGGTAGTTTTTTAAATTACCAATTAATTGATGGTACATTTTCATCGCAGAACGATGGTGAAAATTTAGAAGATAGCAATGGCCGAGCCATTTGGGCTTTGGGCGAATTTTTATCGTATAGCCACTTGTTCCCTAACGAGTATAGCGAACAAGCAATATATGCCATTAACAATGCCATTAAACGGGTATATTGCTTCAACTCACCAAGAGCAATCGCCTTTATTATCAAGGGGTTGTACCATTATAACCTACTAAAACCGTCACAAGAAATTGAAGCTATTATAGTTTCATTGGCAGATAATTTGGCCTCAAAATATAAAGGCGTTTCTGATAAAAATTGGCAATGGTATGAGGTGTATTTAACATATGCTAACAGCCTTTTACCAGAAGCAATGTTATATGCTTGGCTTTGCACGGGCTATGAGCTATATAAAACAATTGCAAAATCAAGTTTTGATTTTTTGTTAGTGCATATTTTTAAAGGCAATCAAATAAAAGTTGTGTCAAACCAAGGGTGGCATCAAAAAGGGAAAATACCCAACCAATTTGGCGAACAGCCAATTGATGTTGCCTATACAATTTTAGCACTTGACCTATTCTATAAAACGTTTCAAGAGCCATCATATCTACACAAAATGCAGGTAGCATTCAATTGGTTTTTGGGCAAAAACCATCTTCACCAAATTGTGTACAATCCAATTACCGGCGGCTGTTACGATGGTTTGGAAGAACACCATGTAAACCTTAACCAAGGGGCAGAATCTACTGTAAGCTACCTATTGGCAAGGCTTACGATAGAAAAATATTTTGGGCAAACGCTTAAACCAGTTGTGGTGCAAAAAATGCTTTGCTACTAAAAAACTAACCTAATATAAATATTATAACATGAAAAAAGTATTGATTGCATTAGATTATGATCCCACTGCACAAAAAGTAGTAGAACAAGGTTTTGCATTGGCCGAAAGTATGAATGCGGAGGTGGTATTGTTACACGTTGTTGCCAACCAAACTTATTATGCCAACCTTAATTATTCGGGTATAATGGGATTTTATGGTAATGATTTGTATGCTTTAACTAGCAAAGAAAGTTTAATAAAAACTGTCTTGCAATTTTTAGATAAAACCAAAGAGCATTTGGGTGATAACAATATTGAAATCTTGGCTGCAGAGGGAGATTTTCCTGATATAATTATGGATGTTGCAAAAATGCATAAGGCTGATATTATTGTGCTTGGTTCTCATAGCAAAAGATGGTTGGAAAAAATATTGATGGGTAGTGTAACCGAAAAAGTTTTGCGAGAATCAACACTGCCATTGTTCATCATTCCTACAAAAAAATAAGGGTTACGGCACTTTTATTTTAATGCTTAATGTGACAATTTGGGTGGTAATATATTTTGTTTGTTCCATATATTTTTCATGAATTAAGAAAGGTGCTTTTTTTGTATATTAATTTCTACATCTGTAAAAGGGAAAACCTATATCTTATTTGGGTTAAAAGTTCCTACTTAAATAAATCATTTTTACAAGATCAAACAACGATACCGTTGTAAAACAATTATTTCAAATTTGCCATCGTTTAGGATGCCGTTGTATGTTTATACCATTGCCTTTTATCAATACAGACCTTTTTGATGATAGACTAATACTTTAAAAAAAGCTTCGCGTATTCAAATTTACCCCTCAAATTGCCTTGTTTAAAATATTTTATAAGTAGGGTATTGATACTAATATCACTTATGTTAAAACAAGTGGTTTTGTTGTTAAACTAATAGAGTAGTAGGTTTTAATATTGTTATTTTCTATGATTTTTATGCACTATCAATATTATTTGGTATGCCTTGTATTAATGCCATAGCAATGGCCTAACTACCTAGCAAAATCCCAAGGCAATTGTAGAGCCAACTAATACATTTACCAGCATCATTAAACCATCACTACTTACTGCCACTACAGTAGCAGGATTTTGATTAAAAATATATTGCCAGATTACTGTATTCATATGGTTGAAATGTCTCCAGCAAGTTGCTCCTCGGCAGAGCTTGGTTATATTTCTTCCAACGTTATAACGATATTTAGTTGATCGTAATTATCAATATTTAAAAAAACTATCTTTAGTCGTAAACAAAATTCAGAATTAAGAAATACATCTGTAAAGTAATAGTAAAATTATTTTTTTAAAATGTAAGGTTTTTCTAGTACAAGACACCTTTATGTAATTTAGATTGCAAGTCAAAGTAAGGTAATCCCCCACGTTAGGGTCTAGCTATAAAAGGCTGCAATGCCGCTACGTAGTTTAAACATCTTGGATGAGTTATTAATTTTTCATTTTTTATTGCCATTTTTTTTATCATAATTAGCCAATATTCTACTAAATCTTTCTTCCCAGTATTGACTTATAGAATGCCTTTGGTATAATATTTAGGGATAAGATCAGACTTGTTAAACTTTTTTAAAATTACGTCCAGTAGAATGCAAATAACATCTTGTAGATTAGCTACTTATTATAACATATACAAATTTTTTTACCAATATTTTGAAAATTTTCTTGCTTGATACTTTAAATGTTTGAAATTAAATATATTTGATTTTAAAGAAAAGAAAGATAGATAGGAAAAATTATCCAGTAAAAAATTATACTGATAATATTTTTTTTAAGAAAAGTAATAAAAAAAGAATAATTAAATTGTGTATTATAAATTAGACGCTGTAATTTCAGCGCATTGTAAATGCCAAGCTATATGTAATGCTAACTGTGAGTGAGTTTGCGAAGCTGTAAACACTTATGAACTATAATAGTGATTCTATATAAAATATTATGTCAATAGACTG
>JBBQLL010000063.1:0-11327 GCA_038327865.1 Chitinophagales bacterium
GATAAAGACGAAAAACTGAGTTGTTTGCTATGCTTTTCCATGCCTCTAAGATACGTATTTTAACCTAATATATTGACTATCAAGTTATTATGACATAGTTTATTTTTAAATTGATTCAAGTAGTCTTGCAACGGTCTCATATTATTCAAGTCTCATTACAGATGACAATGACTACCTGAGTGATGAAACATTAAGGAAATGGCTAAGAAAAACCGGAAATCCAGAAAATGACCTTCATCTTTCCGTTTCAATACGTTCATTTCGTTCAGAAAAAATATCAAGTTTCGTTCATGAAGTTATTAATGGTAATGCAATTCAGGCAAAATCCATTTTTGCAGAAATTAACAATCTATTTCCAATATATGTAACAAGAAATTTCAATGTTGCGAAAGATTGGTTACGTAAAAATGCGAAAGGGACTGAAAGAATTGGACTTGTTGGTAGTTCAGGTGGTAGAAGATTAAGGCCTTTGGGTATTGATGTAAAAAACGAGATTAAGGCAGAAGATTGGTTTTTAAATGATGCATCTGATGTTCGCTCTTCTCATTATTTGGAATTAATTGCAACAGAGTTTGACATTCAAGGTTTGGAAATTGACTTTGTATGTCTGGCTTGGGACATTAATTTTTATTTCAAAAAAAATGAATGGAATTATCAATCTTTTGAAGGAACAAATTGGAAAGGAATTAATAATGAAGTTGACAAATCATATTTAAGAAATGCTTATAGAGTTTTAATGACAAGGGCTAGACAAGGTTTAATTATTTTCATCCCATATGGCGACAATTTAGACCGAACAAGACCAAAAGACCTTTACGAAAGCACGTTTAGTTATTTATGTTCATGCGGTATACCAACCATTTGAAAACAATTTGGTCGAGAAACAAAAGGTAAATTATGAATAACTTGTACTGTCATGGAGTACTTGTTGCTCGTATTTTCTAACAAATCCCGAAGTCAAAGTACTAGTTGTTATAAAATCCATAATTAATATTTTAATTAAAATTATTGCCTTTTGAAAAGAACCCTAAAAAAATATATTTAAAAATGCTTTTCAGTTTCTCAAATAAGATAAATAAAACGGTTTCAAAATTCCCCCTTACCTCCTCGTAACCGCTTTAAAAAAACGCTCAACAGAATACATAGATAATTGCCCTGAGGGGCCATTTAAGTTATACTCACAGCCATGTGTTGCCCAGGGCAATGTCAACAGCATATTTTTTACTTTATACACATCTAGTTTTTTTGCTAGTCGTGCCGTTTGTTCGTAGTGCACATGAGCATCAATAGTGCCATGCACCAATAAAGTAGGTACTGTTTGCGATGTAACATGCAAGTAAGGCGATTCGGCAATATACCTATCTGGCACTTCGGTTGGCGAGCCGCCCAAAAAGTCACGCTGCACCAGTTTAGAATCCATAATTAACATATTATCAGGATGCTCGTATGACCACAACATATCGTTTGGTCCATAAAAAGCAGCTACACCTTTTACCCCATTTTCATTACCCATATAAGCCATTGTTAATACAATTTGCCCACCAGCAGATCGTCCCATTAATACAAAATTGGTTGTATCAATTTTTAATTCGGCAGCATGTTGCCGTAGCCAAGTAAACGCTGCATGAACATCGTTTTGTGGGGCGGGACTATGAAATGTAGGAGCCAATCTATAATTAACAGTTGCTACTTGGTAACCAGCATTGGCAAAATAATTGTTCACCGCAGCTATCTCGCTATTATCGCCCCGTTTCCAAGAGCCGCCATGCACCACTATTAAACATGGCCGAATGCCAGCTATTGCCGAAGGGGAAAAATTTAATGTTAAATCAACACCTTCATTTACTGCATAATGGTAAGTTGTAAAGGGAATTTTTACCGCACCATTACCAGTAAACATTTGCCAAAAACTAAATGGCTGTGCTTGGTGAAAGCCTGTCATATCAGCACTTTTAACCCCAAAAGATGTTTCCAATTTTTTCTCAAGATTACTACCAATCATGTACGCCCTAATAATTGGTGAGCTTAAGAATACTAACGTAATACTACCAATAATAAGGCATGGTAATCGCAATTTTATACTAAAAAAAGACCATGTTAATAATAGTAAAATGGCTATCATAAATACCCATGGAAACTCAGGAACGGCAATGCCAGCATACCAAGTTTCTTTGCTAGGCACAGGAAAAAAATTTACCAACGACAGTATTAATAATATTATAATTAAAATGAGGCGAATCATATTTTATTTTTAAGGGATACACGGGAAATACTGAAAGTTAGGTTTTTAAATTAAGCTACTACAAGTTTTATGTTTGAACCACAACGGCAGGAAGATTGGAAGAATCACAAAATAAAACCCTTCATTTATAATATATCATTGCAGCATTTTATCAATTTTCCTATCTGCATATTTGCACATTCTCACATCTATTATTCCCCCAACCATTACATTTGTACAAATAGGTTTCATGCAAATAATTGAAGTAATATCTAAGAATTTAGAAAAAGATTTTTTACAAATAAATGCTACCGTAAACAATGGCAACCCGCATTATATAAGGCCATTAGATAAAGAGGTTAAAGAAGTGTTTGATGCAACCAAAAACAAAAGTTACAAATATGGCACTGCCAAACGTTGGATTTTAAAAGATAATAGCGGAGCAACCATTGGTCGTATTGCCGCATTTACCAATAGTCATTACATAAGTAAAGGCACTACATTTATTACTGGCGGCTTAGGATTTTTTGATTGTAGTAATAACCAAATAGCGGCTAATTTACTATTTGATACAGCCAAGAATTGGTTGCAAAATAATGGCTGCGAGGCGATGGATGGACCAATTAATTTTGGCGACCGAGATAAAAATTGGGGTTTACTGGTAGAAGGTTTTGATATGGAACCAGCTTATGGTATGGCTTACAATCCACCGTATTACGAGCAATTATTTACAGGTTATGGTTTTAAAAATTACTACAACCAGTATTATTATGCTATGGAGGTGGATGCGCCTTTGCCGGCTCGTTTTCCTGAACGTCATGCAAAGTTTAAAGCCAAACCAGATTATACTGCAAGGCATGCAACGCTTGATAATCTTGAAAAATATGCCAATGATTTTTCCGTTGTGTACAATGCGGCATGGGCGCAGCATGGCGAGGCAAAACAAATTACAGCATTACAGGTGCTAAAATTGTTTAATACAATGAAACCTATAATGGATGTAAGAACGGTATGGTTTGCTTATTATAAAAACGAACCAATTGCCATGTCTATTCATATACCAGATGTAAACCAATATTTTAAACACTTTAATGGTAAATTTGGGTTGATAGAAAAACTGCGTTTATTATGGATGAAAAAAACTGGGCAATGTAAAAAGTTGGTTGGTTTAGCATTTGGTGTAGTGCCAAAATATCAAGCATTGGGTGTAGATAGTTTTATGATTTTTGAAAGTGCCTTATTAGTGCAAAATAAAGGCTGGTACAATAGTTATGAAATGGGGTGGTCTGGAGATTGGAATCCCAAAATGATAAACATTTATAAGAGTTTGGGTGGTACACAAAGTAGGCATTTAGTAACTTGGCGCTATATTTTTGACGAAACAAAACACCCTTTTGAAAGACACCCAGAAATGGAATATAAATAGTTAAACCCAAAGCGAGGTAAAAACAATGTTATTTGTAAATTAGCAAAATTGAATTGAATTAATGAAATAAAAACTATCTTAGTCAACTAACGACATAACATATGGCATTAAAATTTATAGACCACGGCACAAAAGAATACAATCAAATGATTGATTTACGCATGCTAATTTTACGTGCACCGTTGGGTTTAACTTTTACAAAAGAAGATTTAGAAAAAGAGAAAAAAGATATATTATTAGGATGTTTTGAGGATGAAAAATTACAAGGTTGTTGCTTACTTGCCGAAGTTGAACCGGGCACCGTAAAACTTAGGCAAATGGCTGTATTAGATGGCTTGCAAGGCAAAGGCATTGGCAGGGCTTTAATGAGTTTTGCCGAAAATGTAGCTAGAGATGCTAGGTATAAAAAATTAACCATGCATGCTCGTAAAACAGCAGTTGGTTTTTACGAGAAATTAGGTTATACCATATGTAGCGATGAGTTTGAAGAAGTAACGGTACCGCATTACGAAATGGAAAAAATATTACGCTAAGTAAAAAGTAAAAAAATGGCATCACAATTAGTTTGTGATGCCATTTTTAGTTAAAACACACTCATTTCTATCAGCAGTTATTACTGCCCTTGCGCTGAACTATACATTTTTTTACCCCCTAGTTGATTTAATAATTCCATTGAACAAACTTTAAAATCGACCATCATACGTTTGTAAAGTTCTAAAATATCTACTTGCGTTAATGGCTCACCATCTGCACTTTCAAAGCGACACATATACGTATTTACCAAGTTTGTAAATATTGAGCCCGTAGGCCAAACCTGCGTACCACGATTAGTAACGGTGGTTAATTTAAACAAGGTTAACGTATGTTTTAAGGCCAATTCAGCAATCATTTTTGGTTGCACATGGCTTTCTACAAAAAAATCTACCCCAATAATTTCTTCCTTTAAAACCTCTGTACTTTCTAACATTGGATTATTGGCTAATACAAAATGTGTTGGTGTTTTGTAGTTGTTTGATAAGGTAGGTTTTGCATTTATAGAAGGCAGTTTGCCAAAATTATCAATAATAGCATCTGCAAATTGAGTGGTATTTAATGCCGGTATTGCTTTGTTGCCAAAGTCGCCAGTGTGTACACCACTTTCTAAGGTGTACAATAAGGCGTTTTCAATCATAGCACTCGTTTCCATTAGCCCCAAATGACGCAACATAGCCAACCCACTTAATAATAAGGACGTTGGATTTGCTAAATTTTTTCCTGCAATATCTGGTGCAGTACCGTGTACTGCTTCAAAAATAGAAATATGATCGCCAATATTTGCCGAAGGCGCAAAACCTAAGCCGCCAACTAAGCCTGCACAAAGGTCACTAACAATATCGCCTTGTAAATTTGTAAGTACTACCACATCAAAAAGGTCTGGGCGAGTTACCAACTTCATGCACAAATCGTCTACAATTACATCATCGGCTTTCAGTTCGGGATACTCTTTAGCTACTTCGTAAAACACATCTAAAAATAAGCCATCGGTTAGCTTCATAATGTTGGCTTTGTGACCACAAGTAATTCTGCGAGCACCTTTTTTCTTAGCCATTTCAAACGCATATTTTATTACCTGCAAGCTACCTGGGCGTGTAATAAAACGCCTACCCAATGCCACATCATGTGTTAACATATGCTCAATACCACCATAAGTATCCTCAATATTTTCACGTACAATAGTAATATCTATAGGAATACCTGCTTTAGAAAATACCGTATCTACACCATGCAGCGTTTGAAATTCACGTTTGTTAGCATAGGTATTCCAAGTTTTACGAGCGGTAACGTTCACACTTTTTACGCCCTTACCCTTTGGTGTTTCCATCGGGCCTTTAAATAAAATACTCAAATCTTCAATGGTTTGTTTGGCTTCGGTAGTCATGCCATTACTATAGCCTTTATCAAATACCCATTTGCCCATATCTACAAATTCATATTCAAGCGGCACTTTAGCAGTATTAAAAATTTTTAATACTGCTTCCATTATTTCTGGTCCAATACCATCGCCTTTGGCCACTGCAATTTTATCCATAAAAGTTTGATTGATTGATTATAGCAAATTTAGAGGATTAGACAAATTGGTAACACGAATTTTAAGATAATTCTTAAATGATACCAATTGAATACACAGTGTAAGTATGGTTAATCAAAATCAGGGTAGCTAGTTACGGCTACCAACTACTTATTACCTGCAACTTACCACTCGCCTCTTACCATTTACTCCTCACTGAAAAATAAATCAGCCGAAATGCCATCTGCTAATAGCTTACCAGCTTGTGTTAATTGTAAATAATCATCTGCTAAAATCATATTTTTTTGTTTGATATATCGCTCCGATGATGCTAAGATTGTTGTATTTATATGATTACCCCATTTTTGCTGAACATACTTTAACGATAAGCCTTCTAGCGTTCTAAGGCTCATCATAATATATTCATTTATTTGCTGTGTAATTGTTAGATTTTCAATTTCAAAAGGTACAGTATTTTGAGTAATGCTTGCCATGTACAATGCGTTGTTGGCAATAGTCCATTGCCGACTTTTACCATTAAACGAATGTGCAGATGGGCCAAGCCCTAAATAGGTTTTACCCTGCCAATAGCTGCTATTGTGTTTGCTTCTATGGCCAGGCTTTGCAAAGTTAGAAATCTCATAATGCTCGTAACCAGCAGCTTCAAGCCATTGCATTAGCAACTCAAAATGATGCGCCTGTTTCTCAGCATCAATATTGGGTATTTTTTGTTGCTCAATCATTTTATTTAAAGCTGTTTTAGGCTCTACCGTTAAGGCATAGCAAGATAAATGTGTAATACCTAAACTAATGGCTTTTTGCACATTGCTTTGCCATTGTTCATCGGTTAGTGTAGGTGTACCATAAATTAAATCAATAGTAATATTAGTAAACCCAAATTGTTGCGCCAATATAATACTTTTAGTAGCTTGATTGGCTGTGTGTGCCCTGTTCATCCACCGCAAATCATCGTCAACAAAAGATTGTACACCAATGCTTAAACGGTTGATACTCATACTTTTCCAAGCTACTAATTTTTCCGCTGTAATATCATCAGGATTTGATTCTAACGTTATCTCTGCTTCATTATTTACAGTAAAAACAGTTTGTATTGCTTGTAGTATATTGGTTATTTGCTCGGTGGTACAAAGGCTTGGTGTGCCACCACCAAAATAAATAGTATCAACTGGTTCGGATATATAATCTTTTTGAAGCAACACTTCTGCAATAATAGCATCTACCATTTGCGGTAGTAAACTATGCGTAGTAGAAAAATGAAAATTGCAGTAATGGCAAGCTTTTCGGCAAAAAGGAATATGTATGTAAATACCAGCCATAAGTTAAAATTAAACGAGACAACATAGACACAGAAGGCACATAGCAAGTACCATTTTCTTTGTTTAATAAATGTAAAAAGCATAATACGATGTACTTATGTTTCTATGTAGTAAAAAACATTGTAAACTTGTACTAATTTGATGGCGAAAATACAGTTATACCGTTTGGTTTTGTATGTTTTATTGTGTGGATGTTTTGCGCAAGCATCTTCACAAAACCATCGTTTGGTAATAAACTGTACCAACTTAAATAACAATTTTTTACAAAAAGAGCTACAATTAAAAACGGTTTTTACTACTAAACTGCAGTGTAAAACTTATATTGAGCAGTTGCCAATATTACTGCAATCAAAAGGCTATTTAGCAGCCTCTATTGATAGCTTAAAGCAAGACTCAAGCACATCTACCATTTTATTGTTTTTAGGTGAAAAATATACATGGTACAATTTGAAAATTGACGATAAAGACAAAATCTTACTTGCGCAATTAGGTTTGCAAAAAGATGCGTTTACCGCAAAAGTCATTAATCAACAAAACATTACAGTACTGCAAGAAAAACTGCTTGATTATTATGAAAATAATGGCTATCCTTTTACAAAAATTATGTTTGATAGTGTGGCATTATTAGGCAATAATGTAACTGCAAAATTGGTGGTTAATAAAGGGGTAGCTTACAAACTTGATAGCCTTCATTTGCTAGGCAATGCAAAAATTAGTACCAACTTTTTATACCATTATTTAAATGTAAAAAAGGGCGACACTTTTAGCAAAGAGAAACTTAATCTTATCAATCAACGGTTATTAGAATTAACCTACTTGCAACAAAGCACCGATTGGAATTTAAGTATGCTATCAACCTCATATATTCTTAATTTATATTTACAACCAAAGCGTAGCAACCAAATAAATGTATTAATAGGTTTTTTGCCAGCTAACCAGCAACTTGGTGGCAAATTATTAGTAACTGGAGAGGCAAATTTAAACCTAAAAAATGCTTTTGCATCGGGTGAAACCATTTTGTTTAATTGGCAACAATTTCAATCTGCCTCACCAAGGTTAAACCTTGGCTTTCAAAAACCCTATATATTTAATTCTGCCTTTGGGGTTGATTTTGGCTTTGAATTATATAAAAGAGATTCTGCATTTTTAAACCTAACAGCTAGGTTAGGATTGCAGTATATTTTATCTGCAAAAAAATCGGGTAAAATTTATATTGAAACCTTTAGAACAAATCTTTTAACGGTTGATACTGCCACGGTAATCATCACTAAAAAACTACCCGATATATTAGATGTAAGCAATACTAATTTAGCATTGGAATATGACTTTAATAATACAAATTATCGCTTAAATCCGCGTAGTGGGAATGAGTTTAAAATTGGCATTTCAGTTGGCAATAAAAGCATCAAAAAAAATAACACCATTACACAGTTAAAAAGCCAATCATTTAATTTTAATAACTTATATGATACGCTTCAATTAAATACCTATCAATTTAAGATAAAAGCTACTGTAGCACACTACTTTTTATTAGGCAGACAATCGGTTTTAAAAACTGCTATAAATGCAGGTTGGTACGAGAGCCCAAGTTATTTTAGAAACGAACTTTTTCAAATTGGGGGTTATAAATTATTGAGAGGGTTTAACGAAGAAAGTATCATTGCTAATAAATATGCAGTTGCAATTTTAGAATACCGTTATTTATTAGGCATCAACTCTTATTTCAACGGCTTTTTAGATATAGCCACTTCTGATAATAAAGTTACTAACCTTACTAACACCTTTGTTGGTGCAGGTTTGGGCTTAGCATTCGAAACAAAACAAGGTATTTTTAACATAAGTTTTGCCGCGGGCAAACGAAACGATTTACCGTTTAATTTCAGGGAAAGTAAAATACATCTAGGCTTTGTAAGTATTTTTTAAGATGATTTTACTTGGTATTATAACCACTATTTTTGTTATTAAACACGCTTTCTTTGAAACAATTTGCAACCATATTTTTTCTGCTTTTTTGTCAAGTTACATATGCACAAATAGATAGTAGCAACAAAGCTGAAACTACTGCCATAGTGGGGCCTAAGCCAATTATTGTTGCTGCAAAAAAGTCCACGCAAAAACAAGACAGTTTAAAAAAAGGAATAGCAGATTCTATTTTTAAATCAGATTCAATGGTTGTTATAGATTCAATTGCTAAAATCCAAATAGTTATTGACTCTTTACGTAAAGATTCAACCACAAAAGCCATTGCTAAAGCAAGTTTGCCAAAAATTGATACATCAACTTACACAACCATATTATCAGTTGGGTATTTACCATTTAATGGCACGCCACAATTTATGATACAAAAAGAACATAACTCTAGAAATAAAGACGAACTATTCTATATATTATCAGCTACAATTGCGCTTTTAGCTTTTGTAAAAATTGCATTCCCAAAATACTTTGTAAGTATGTTTGGGTTATTTTTTCAAACAAGTTTACGTTCAAAACAAACTAGAGATCAATTGTTGCAAAATAAGTTTGCCTCTTTATTAATGAATTTTTTATTTATAACATGTGGTGGTATTTACATTGCATTAGTGGTTCAAATAAAGGGTTGGGTATCGGTAAATTTTTGGTGGCTAATTGTTTACTCTACAAGTATTTTAGCCATTATTTATCTTATTAAATTTGGTTTCTTGCATTTTATAGGTTGGGTTTTTAATACAAAAGAAGCAGCCAATAGTTATATTTTTATTGTTTTTTTAAGTACTAAAATTATTGCTGTTTGCTTAATACCAATTTTATTAATATTGGCATTTACAGGTGGTCAAATTGCTGAGGTTGCATATATTATTTCTTTATTTTTTATTGTTGCAATGTTGTTATACCGTTATTTGGTCTCGTTAACATCTGTACGATCTGATTTGAAAATAAACCCCTTACATTTTTTTTTATACCTTTGCGCTATTGAAATGTTACCATTATTATTAATTTATAAAGTAGCATTCAATTATATAGGTACAAGTATTTAACTTTGCCCAAATTTTAGAAAGTAGCATGGCTAAGAAAGTTGTAGTAGCTTTAGAAACTGAAGTGCCAGTAGTTAAAAAAATTCTTATTTCTCAACCTAAGCCCGAAAGTGAAAAGTCGCCTTATTTTGACTTAGAACGTAAGTATAATGTAGAACTTGTGTTTGTTCCTTTTATAAAATTAGAAGGTATTTTTGCAAAAGAATTTCGCAAACAGAAGGTAGATGTGATGTCTTTTACTGCCGTAGTTTTTACTAGTCGTAATGCTATCGATCATTTTTTTAGAATGTGCGAAGAGATGAAAATTACAATCAATCAAGACACAAAATATTTTTGTATTACAGAGGCAGTTGCACTATACCTGCAAAAATTTATTTTATACCGCAAGCGTAAGGTATTTTACGGTGCCGGTGGTACTAATAAAAGTATGTTTGATGTGATTAATAAACACAAAGAAAACGAACGATTTCTATACGTTTGTAGCGAAAATCAACAAGATAATGATATCGTAAATTGGTTTAAAAGTCATAAGTGCGATTTTAAATTAGCATTTATGTATCGCTCTGTAAGTAATGATATTAAAGCTGTAGTTGAAAAAAATAAATTTGATTTAATTTGCTTTTTTACACCAAGTGGTGTAAAAAGTTGGTTAGATAATTACCCTTCGTATAAGCAAAATGGTACATTTTTAGGTGCTTTTGGTAGTAATACTAGTAAAGCAATAGAAGAAGCAGGTTATCAACTAGAAATAAAAGCACCCCTACCGCAAGCGCCAAGTATGGTCTCTGCTTTAGATAAATTTCTAGCTCTTCATAATAAGAAATAATAGTTGCATTTGCAATAACTTTACAAACTATACATATAACATTTGTGTTTCCAAGATTTTATTGCTATAAATTTTTGCCCTACAATAAAAGATCTTATTGCAATTAATTTTTAGAACTAGCTTAAATTGATTAGATATAATCATTCCTAAATAATACCTCACAACTTAAAACTGTAAACCTTACATGTCGCTGGTTTGTTTATTATACGTGTAGATAGTTCCCTGATATTATAATATATACAGTTGTAAACCATTAATATTTATTAATAACTACTGAGTACTAAAAAGAATACTACTTAGTAATATTTTGGTATATATTATAATAAAAAAACCTTCTAATAATTAAATTAGAAGGTTTAAAAAATATGGCAACTACCTACTCTCCCGGCTAAATGCGAGTACCATCGGCCATGGGGGACTTAACTTCTCTGTTCGGAATGGGAAGAGGTGAACACCCCC
>JBBQLL010000064.1:0-11033 GCA_038327865.1 Chitinophagales bacterium
CGCCTGTATATCTATCGCATAAGTCTGAAGCATTTTTGCAGAGATCCCTTTTTGAAGCAGTACTTCATCTACATTTTTTATATCAGCCACATCTGTTGGTACCAAATAAAATTCTTTCGTCTTATCTGAAATGTAACCATGTCCTGCATAATAAAATACAAATACATCCTGCGGTTTTGCATTTTTTTGTACCTCGCTTAAAGCATCTGTTATACCTTTTTTATCTGCCGTATTATCAGTTACAAAAAAAGTTTTTACGTTGCCTAAAACCGTCTTCGCATCTTTTTCTATTTCATCTTTAAAGGCGCTTGCATCGGCTAGGGCATAGTTGAGTGAGAGCTTTTCATTTTGGTATTTGTTGATACCAATCACTACTAAGTACATGGTGGCGGTTTTATCAACGGCATCAATTGCCAAGGAATTGTTGTTTTGAGAATGTTTATTTTCTTCAGGTTTATCGGTCTTATAATTAACGGCTATTTCATCGGCTTTGCTTTCTGTTCTTTGCCCGTTTAAGGCAACGGCACGAAAAGTATTTTGCCCGGGCAATAAACTGATGGTATATTTTTTTGTCTCGTTACCTGTTTTATCATCCGTTACAAAAAGCCCACGGGTAGCAAGGTTTACAATTTTACCGTTGTGGAACAAACGGATCTCATCTACCTTATCATCCTGGGCCGTTGCATTTATGATAAGCTCTACAAGCCCAGTTGTATTTGTATAAAAAGCATTGTCATCTGCCACTTCTAGGTTCCTTGTTTTTTCAGCGTATTGTATTTTTATACGGGGTTTGGGGTGTATATCATCAATATTAATATCTTCTTTGTTTATCTTTTCGCCATTTAAAATCCTTGTTAATAAATGGGGAGTATAAAATTTTTCGTACATATCGCTCAGGTCAATAGTATTTACCCCTTTTACATAGTACATATTTTCCTGTGCGCCTTTTGTGCCATCAAAATGTCCATCGGGTGTTAGTACGGCCCAATCATTGGTTTCGGGGAATGAATAAAGAGTGGCTAATAATTTTTTTGTATCCCAATCAAACACTTTAATTGTATTATCAGCATAATCGGCAAACATTATTTTACCATCTTTAGAAAAGCGGATTCCTTGTACAGGCTGATTGGTTGTATTAAATGTTTCAAATTGATAGCCGTATACCTCTCCTGTTTGATAAGTTATTATACTTCCATCATACTTTCCTTCTATAAAATACTGGTCATCAGGTGTAAACCCAATAACAGTAGTTTTACTATTTGTATTTCCTTTAAATTTAGTAGTTTCCTGCGATGCTAAGTTATACAAGCAATACCCATCTCCATAACCATCTGCAGATTTTATTGAAATATATTTATCAGTATTAGAAAACAACATCGGGGCATTATTATCAATTGCGCCGGGTAAAGTAATTGTGTTTAATAATTTACCTAAAGGTATTTCGTAAAAGCTAACGTTACGGCTATCCCAATCAGGTTTTGTTGCTATAATATTTTTTGTATTTGCAAATACACCTTCTGATGCTGATGCAGGTATTTCCAGTATTTTAGTACGGGTGGCCATGTCATACACTGATGATGGTTTTAGCTTCTTATTTTCCAGTAAGCCATCCTGATAGCGAAAAGTAAACAGGTATTTGTTATCAAAACTTGTACTCATACCTATTACTTCCTTGTCATCCTCCTCTGCAGTAGTATATTCAATTTTTTCTGTTGGATTTTTAAAGTTTAACTCTATCAGTTTTGAATATACATTCGCAAATAGCATTTTTTTGCCATCTGGCGATACCTTATACTTTACGCGATCTCCATTTACATTTGTAGAAATAGTTTTTTCCGGAGTCCCCGTTACCAGATTCCAGTTTATAACATATTTGTTGGATGATAAAGAAAAAAGGTGTGTTTTATCTTGGCTTTGTTGCAAACCCACTAAGTGGGTATTAGGTAATGTAGAAAACTTATTTATTGCTTCGCCAGTTTGGCTGTTAAGTACACCTATACCGGCATTATTAGCAAAAAATATTTTATTACCTGTTTTATTAAAAGAAGCTATCCCGTAGTTATTTAACCAGGAAGCTGCATCTTGTTCAGATGATTTGTATTTTTTTTCCCAAATTATTTGCTGTGTTTGTATATTAAACATCTTCATGCCATTTTCCATAACTAGCAAGGCACTTTTGCCATCCGGACTTAACCCTACGGAATTAATAAAGCCATACTTTTCTTTATCCGACTCTAAAACCTGTAACAAATTTCCCGTAGAAAAGTCTATAATATATACTTTAGAGCAATAAATTGAAGCAGCCAAAAGTGTACTATTATCTTTAGAAATACTTAAAAAATCAGGATTTCCGATATGCCCTAAGTTCGTAAAGTCAAGATAAATACTTTTCAATTTATGACCATCCCGCACATCGAAAAAATAAATATTGTCTTCTTTTTTGCCATAGGTGTCTCTACCCCAAGCCGCCTGTTCTTTTAATGGTGCATAAGCTACTGCATTAAAACTAGTTTTAGGAACACCATCACCAGGTTTCATTTGAGTAACTGTAAAATTTTTAATATTAGATACCTTAGTGCGGTAGAAAACCGATCCAGATTCATAGTCATATTGGACCTGCATAGGAAAACTCATATTCCCAAGAAACATGGTGTGTTCAAATGAAGGTATTGATAAAATTTTTTTTACAAAGTCCCAAGAATGAAATGATCCTTTTTCATACAGAACTGTCAATGAATTACTGCTTGCATCGAATTGTCCATTTCTTGCGTCATTATCTGTATACAATTTTTTACCTGTATTTATATCCCATAAAATACCAAAAGAATTTAAATCCGTAGTAAATATTTTACTTTCGTCGGGAGATATTGACAAGTATTTAACCTTTTCTTGATGTCCTGTTTGTATCATTAATTTTGTTCTTTGGGCGTAAAGCGTATCTGCATTTACGAATGCTGCAAGAAGAAAAATATAACTTATTTTTTTTTCTATCAATTTCATGATGCCTTTGTTTGTACAATACAACTAATTAAAACCTATTTCGTAATTCTCCAATCTAATTATGTTTTATCTCCACCATCAGCGGCACTACAGTTCCAGTGGTTGGCTTATCATCATCTGCAACGGTTAGATTTCTTGTAGAAAGTTTTTGGGTACTGAAACCGACTTTATCTGCCTTGTAATTAATGGCAGCTTTATCAATTAATTTATTACCCAGTACCGATTTTATTTTATCACTTAAAGCACCCTTCATGGCATTCATTTTTTCCGCCATATCTTTTGCATTGAGTTTAGAGGCAGAATACAGAATCAATAAATAATCTCTGCCTTTATTTTCATCCATTTTAATCACTTTTGTGTCAGAGGGAAAGGCTATAATACTATTACTTCCAACTAGAGTTGAAATATTATCAGCATAAGGAAGAATTAAATTCACTTTACCAATAAGATCAGAGGCAAAAGCATAAACATAGGCTTCCTTATCTACATTCAAATAAAACCTGAACTTGGTACCGCTGGCATAAGTTTCTGCCATGGTATAAGCAACGAGATCTTCTTTAGCCGCTGGCTGATCGTCGTCAACTGTAAGGTTTCGCGTACTTGTTTTTACAATGTCCATATTATCGCCGGTATTCAATTTAAATTCTACATCTCCACTAAGGGTAAAAAAAAAATCATTTGGTGCCGGACTTGGCTTTGGCTCTGGCTTTGGAGTTGGAGTAGGTTCTGGAGTGGGAGTTGGTTTTGGCTCTGGCTTTGGTTCTGGTTTCGGTCCATTCTCAGTCGGTGGCTTACTGTTAGGATCTGCAAATACCTGCAGAGCCATAACGCAATATCGCGTAAAATCACTGTATTTCATCCATACAAATCCACCATCAGCCCAGTTACTGCCCCAACTGTTCATAATTCTGAATGAACCACCAGCTTTATTATCATCATACCCAACGATAGCCATAGCGTGGCCGTTGTGCGTCCAGTCTTTTTGCACTTCGTTGGGGTCCGAGGCCCAAACGGCAGATTTTATTTTAAAAAAACTTTCCGGGATCTGAAATCCGCCGGATACAGGGCAGCCTTCCGATAAAGCTTTTTTTACCCTATTTATAAAATCTTCTGGTTCATGATAATATTTATCTTCTGTCATAAGGCCTTTCCCCACATATAAAAAAGAAGCATCTTTTGCCTTATAGTTTATTGCTTCATCTTTTGCAGATTCAGAAATTGTGCTGCCACATTGATAAGGAACTGTTTTTAAAAATGCATCTCCTCCTTTAATAATTGTACGCAGCGCATCTATAGGGTCTGTTCCACTCTGGCAATTCTGGTCTGTTGTTGGTTTTATTTGTTCATACAAATAAGTAGGCGAAAAGGCATACTTATTTATGATTGCCTTATCTGTAATATTATGCGTTTTTGCATATAAAATTGTTGCAACTGCATACCCATTTGCAAAAGCCACGCAGGTTCCGTGCTGCCCCTGGTTGCCAGGAGTGGGACACCAGGGTTCTAAAGTATAACTGGCAGGCAGAGAAGTAAAGCTTCGGAAAGAAAGTTGCACCTTCTGAGGTGTTGCAGCAATTGTTTCAGGATTAAAACTTGCACCAGTAGCATGTATTTGAGCTAAACATTTACTGCAAATAAGGCCAAGTGATAAGAAAACGATTACATAGATTTTAGTTTTCATCAGTGTTTATATTTTCAGTGAAACTAAATGATATCTTTAATCTTCCCTATACCTATTGATTGGTATTTATTTATACCTAGATACCGATAATATGATGTTTAATCTTTCTTTGATTTGTCTAATACCTTGCTAAATTTTTACTATTAGGTTTACCGTTTTTATATTTTTCATATGAAGGATATATTTGGATCGTATGAGTTTTTTAAACTGGTTAAACGTTAAATACCTTTATTAATTTTTACCATTTCTAGGTCATTAAACCACTAGCACCAGTCAAAAGCCTTAGAGTGGGCTAAAGTGCAAATGCCCGTATAATTCAGTACTTTTAGACATTAGTGGCAAAATAGAAAGACTAGCCTTACTGGTAATTGCCACCACTGCCCACTAATAAGCTGCCAACTGTGTAATAGATAGCGGCAGAGGTAAACTTGTTTGACAATTACGTTTTACCAATAAAAATAGTGCCATCGGGATAATAGTTTTGGTTGATAGTTTTTTATAGGGGTTCGCCATGGGCAATACTTCCTACAAATTTTCTGACATCGGTATATTTAAATACGGCAAAGCTTGATTGTAAATTGCCAATATTGTATATATTGTTATCCATTGGGTCTGCTGCATTCATAAATGCAAAATTGATAGAGTAGGCGGTAACCAACAGGGCTGCTATTTAAAAAAATACTTACATAATTGGAGGAATATTATTTAGTAATTAGGGCTAATTAGTAAACAGTTGAGTAGTAATAATGTGAAACAAACTGACGACCTTGATGCGAGGTAATCTATTGTGTAATATCAGAATATGCTTTAACAGTTGAGGTTAAAAACCATAAACGTAAATAACATAATTACTTTCACCCCAACCTTTAATAGATTCATCAACCTTCCAACAGTTGCCATCAAACCCTTTCCTATGTGCACTTGTAGCATTTATACTAACACTACTGCTATCAATGATCCCTACATTGCAAAATTCGTTTTTGTCATGTTGCTTTTCTGATTTTTTGATGGGCAATTTCTATTGTCCCATCTACTGTCCATTTCCTAAAATATCAATACACCGTTTGCCAAGGCGGATAATATTCTGGAAGTAATCGCCATTGGCAACCCATTTTGGTCACATAGCATATGGTTTCCCAGATGTCTCTTAGGTCTCACTCAGATTTTCTTTGCAATGTCAGCAAACTTGCTATAATTTACCACTAGAAGCCGGTTGAAAATTTGTTTTTTTGTAAGTAACTCTTTAACGGCTGGCTTTCTTTTTAAGTATCAATCCTTCTACCAATAGCCATTTTTAAATAATTAACCCAAACAGTTTCTAAATACCTAAACCTAAAAATTTAAATTTTGCTAACTGAAATAAGCTATAACCGATAAAAGGAAATTGCTAGTCAATTCCCTTCCACAAACCTTATATTATCAAAGAACGAAGTGTCTCTTATTGGTTAAGCCTGACAGGATTTTTAATTTCATTTTTTACTTTCTTCTTGTTTTACTAATTTGCCGTATACCCCCATAATAAGAATTGGTGCAGCCCATTGTCCAACAAATGCAGCATCCCTATAACGTCCTAAACATTTTAAAGTAAGTGATAGTGCCATTGTACCAATTGCAGTGAATAGAAATACATCGGAAGGGATTTTTTTTGTATGTTTTTCAATTGCTATTGTAGTTACATCTTCATGTGCTGTTAAATTTTCCATTTTATTTTTTTTATTGATGAATTGAAAGTGTGTAAATTTATTTTTTAATGATTGTCATTTATTAAGATAATAATGATTGAAATTGATTCTTCCATTTTATTTTATTTCTCCAGGTGCTCCAAGCATCTGTACACCACAATACCAATACAATTAAAAGTGGCTGAAATGGCAACCTTATCCAGCGAAGCAAATCGGAGTTTAAACCAAAAGCATCTTTATGATTTATTAATTGAGCAATATTTCCTGGAAAAACTGCAACAAAAAAGCTTGCAACTATCCAACCAACGGTAGTTTTTTGTTTTCGTAAAAAAATTAACGAAGTACCTAAAAGAATTTCAACAACTCCAGACAAAAGAACAACTGTATCTGGCAGTATGGGCAACCATTCAGGAACTTGTGCTAAAAAGGCTGTACGCTGAAAACTAAGATGACTTATTCCTGCGAGAAGAAGAAATAATCCGAGAAGTATACGTACAATCGTTTGTAGTTTTATTGAATGCATTATGTAATTATTAATTTTAATATACTACTATTTAATTGCTATAAATGCTGCTATATATAGCTAAGGCTTCAATAAACTTTTTTAAAAAATCTTTTGTCATTTCATCATTCAAATTTCCAGTTTCATCAAACTTTTTATTTACCTCTGTTATCACTACTTCTGGAACATTCATGGTCATAGCATTTACCGCCACCAATATTTGTCTAAGGTGATATTGTGCTCTTACACCACCTAGCAAACTAGGGCTTGCACTTATAATACCAACCGCTTTTTTGTCAAATGGTGTCGCAGGATGTTTAGAGAGAAAATCAATTACATTTTTAAGAGCTCCTGGAATAGAATAATTATACTCTGGTGTAACTATAATTAGTGCATCAGCATTTTTAATGGCAGAACATAATTTTTCAACAGGTTCAGGATAAAACTTTTCATGCAAATCAAAATTGTACATGGGCACATCAGCCATAAATATTTGGTCAATGACAATATTTGCAGGTGCAATTTTTTGTACCATTTTTAACACCATTGTGTTATAAGATTCTTTTCTTAAACTCCCTGAAATGGCAACAAAGTGATAGTTATTTTTCATTTTATTATTTTGTAAATAAATTATTGGGCTGAAATTCCACCATCAATTACTAGAGTTGTACCAGTTATATATTGACTGTCATCACTTGCAAGAAATAAAACTAATTTTGCAATTTCAATGGGTTCTGCATAGCGTCCAAACGGAATTGTGTTCTCCAAATGTCTTTTTACTTCTTCGGCATGTCCACCCCCTTCACCTTCTTCAATTGATCTCATCATTCTGTTATTTACAGGTCCAGGATTAACACAATTCACTCTAATTTTTCGGGAAGCAGCTTCAATAGCTGTGGCTCTCATAATACCCACAACAGCGTGTTTACTAGTTATGTAAGCACTTAAATTAATTGAACCTAAAATGCCCGATACCGATGAAGTCATGATTATGCTGCCGCCGTCTTTCATTTGGGGTAATGCATATTTATTACCCAACCATACGCCCTTTACATTTACAGAAATTACTCTATCAAATACTTCTTCAGGGTAATCTATCATAGGTTTTATATCTCCTTCAATACCTGCGTTGTTGAAAAAAACATCTATTTTCCCAAATAATTTTACTGTTTCATTTATGTACTTTTCAACATCGACTGCTTTTGAAACATCGGCTATGCAATATTTTACATTTTCACTATTTAATTCTTGTACAATTGTTTTTAGTAACTCCTCATTAAGGTCAATCAACATTACTTTTGCACCTTCTTCTAAAAATAATTTAGCTGTTGTTTTTCCAATACTTCCAGCAGCACCAGTGATAATTGTAATTTTGCTTTCTAATTTCTTCATTTCAATATTTTTATAATTAATCGATTTTACAAACTAATTTTTCCATGCTCACCTTCCGCATATTCCTTTCCTGTAACTATTGCTTTTAGCATGTTGAAAAGAACCACCATTTTGCTAGAGCTACTGTCCCAATAATTTACTTCACTAGGCGTTACTTTAATAAGTGTCATATCAGGGTCATCTAACCCAAGAGGAAACCATGCTTTCAAAAAAGTACTCCACAACTCTTTCATTTTTGTTTTATCATTTACCAACGTAGCTGAGCCATGAATCATTAAATAATTATTACTGCTTTCGTTGGTAATGGCAATAGATACTTTTTTGCTTTCCTCTATTTCATCCACTTTATATGATGATGCTTTTGTAAAAAACCACATAACCCCATCGTCATCAATTTTACTTATGCTCATTGGTCTGCCTGATAAATTTTCTGCATTTTTTTCGTTTGTAATGAGCATACAAATACGCACATCTTTAACCATTTCTAGAAGCTTTTCAATATTTTGATTGTGTTCCTGTTTCATAAAATTTATTTAAGTTTTAATATTGTACCTAATAGATTAGTCAAATACCATGCACCTATGTTTGTGCTTTAGAAAAGGTGTTCGCTTACGCATTTGGGGAAATGAATTGCAAAATTTACCTATTGTTGGGGTGATTATTGCTCAATAAAAGTGTGGTCTTTGTATCCTTAATTTGTTTATACTAAAAGATAAAAACAATACAGTAAATTTTTTATAAAGTATTTAAAATTGTCAATAAAACTTTTTCTACTTGCATTAATTGTTTTTGGCCGTAGGCCGTTTCGCTAACTTTAAGTTCATTCAAGTATTTATCTAACTTATGATCTTTATAAAATTCTATTATAACTGGATGTATATAGTATTTTTACAAACTGTTGATCTATTGCCCAATTGTTTTGCCGCCTTGTCAAAAAACATATTAATTTTATAATTTATTTTTTTTGTTGCTTCAAAACTTCAAAGTGCTTTAGCGTTATCAAGGCACTAATAGTTCCTGCACATATCCTAAAATTTTTTGCTGTAAATGTACCACCTGTAATAGTACTTATATAGTTATTCACAATATCTAAATTGATGCAGTAGATGTTTCAGTTATTATCATAAAATTCAAAAAGCTCTTTGCCCGAAATATCTTTACAACCTTTTACAATTTGGGATAATATTTTACTTTTAAGCGTTATATGATGTTGTACACCTTTTTTTCTTTTAAAGAAAACCGAAGTTGAGTTTCTTTAACGTTTATATGTCGGTTTTTATAATGTAATAAGCCCAAACGAACCATACAATTTTTCATAAAACGCATTACCCAATCGTATATGTATTCTTTCTAATAAACTTACAACTGCTGCTAATATCTTTTCCCGTGGAAATCCTGTTAAGGATAAATCTTTTTCAATTTGTTTTTTTATTACTGGAATCAATTCCCCAAATTGTTGGAGCCGATAAAATTTCGTGTGCGTTTTTATTTTATTCCATAAACCATGGTATTTGTATTGTTTTGTTTCAAGCACATTAAACCCAGTAGCTTGTAAATAGCCATTAGCTATTTTGCAAATCCATACTTTTCCCCACCCAGGTAAAACTGAGTAAAGTTTTTTTTTACGAGCAGAGGATCGGCGGTTCGACCTCGTCAACTCCCACAAAATTTAGCAGTTATAACGAAAGTTCTAGCTGCATTTTTATTTACGACCAAAAATGCAAAAAAACATATATTTTATGGAATAAACGTCGAAAAAAAATGAGATTAATGTAGAAAACAAACACGACACCTATCTTTAAAGTTTGCACAACGATAAGCACTAATAGTTGGTAATAATTAAGCTGTTAGAGTGCCTTTGCCTTAAAGCTCCAAGTGAAAATAAAATTGGCAACAACCTCATCTTGCTCGTTTTTGCCAACTGTAGTACTGGTAATGGTGACACCTTGTTTGGTTGTAATAGTTTCTTGAATCGCAGTGGCTATTTTTAAACCATCAACACAAGTAAATATAATATTACCAACGGCTTTTTTATAAAACTCACCCTCGCATTTTACCACTAACATACTTACTGATGGATTACTTTTATAAGTTTGTGCTACTGCTAAAATACCTGTACTTAATTCTGCCGCCATAGCTAACACAGCAAAATACATTGAGCGAAAAGGATTTTGATTTAGCCATTTAAAACGCACACTTACCACGGCTGTATCTTCTTGTAGGGTTAACAATTTTAATCCCGCCAAAAAAGCCATTGGCAATTTATTTAATAAAAATAATTGGTATTTAATGGGATTGGTAATGATGGCTTTAAACGCTTTGAAGTTGGCTGACATGGTAAGTATTTGTATGTTGCAAGTTAGGGTTTTTAGTGGCAAGTTAAGGTTGTAAAATACTTACTATTTGTTAACCCCCACTTGCTGTAGAATAAGTTTCTTGTATAGAAATAGCTTAAAAAAACTGTCGCAATTATAATTGTTTATATATTAAATCAGCAAAAAATACATCAATAAGCAACGAATCAAATCCATTACAAATACTAATACTTATGGCTATTCTTTTAACGGGACATTTAATTGGTAAATTGGTACAAAATATAATTTTACGCTTACATAAAAGCTGCAAAACAAACAAAATATGCGAATCAAGGGTTGGTGATTATTTAAAATAGACGTGTAGTAAATTACGTTGATTATAAATGCAAATAAATAATCTGGTAAAAATTTACTTCCACGTCTGCGACAAATATAGAGCCCAATTATGTTGGGAAGTGCAG
>JBBQLL010000065.1:0-10194 GCA_038327865.1 Chitinophagales bacterium
ATTGTAAATAGCCATAGGACCATCATACATAGCTTTGGCACTGTAGCCTTTTGCACCATCTTTTGTAGTGGCTGTTTCAAAGTCTGTGGTTACCCAAGCAGCTTGACAATCGCAACCCAATTGATAATACATGTTGGCATCGCAGTTGGCATCTTTTACCAAAATAATACCTGGTGTATTGAGCAAAGCTTTCATTTGCTCGTGTAACTGAGCATAGCTACCACCTACAAAAAAGTCAACCTCTTGGTTTACTTTGTTCAAACCTAAATCACCAACTGTTTTGGCACTTAGTTTGTTTTTTTGAGGTGTTAACTGAAACTTAGCAAACCCGTAAGTTTTTGCTGGTGGTAGGGCAAATGTGGCTGTAGGCAATGTTGTATAACCTGTACCTGCGGCAGTCATAATTACACCAGTAACTGCGCCATTTTCTATAACTGCTACTGCGGTAGCACCAGTGCCACCACCACCAGCTATTGTAATTGCAGGGGGTGTAACATAGCCTGTACCGCCCAGCAATACTGCTATTACTGAAACACCAGTTGCTACCAATGTTATTGTACCTGCAGTAGCCCTAATATTAGGCACAGCTGGGGTTTTAAATACGTGTGCGGTTTTAATAGTAACCGAATCGCCAGGATTGGTAAATGGTGCAGTTGGTGCCGCAATCGTATCAAACCAAGCCAAAGGTGCAAATAACAGAAACTCGGCTATACCGCTATCTGAGTTTTGTGGCTGAGCCAAATTTTTGTAATCGTAAATCATAAAAAAGATTTAAATGATGATTAATTGTTGTTTGTTGCAAGCCCTAAACTTGCTCTTTTAAAATGCCCTGTCCGTCAATCTCCAATACAGCTTTTAGAATATCTTCATCTACTGAAGCTTCTTCTGCTGTTAAAGTTTTAGGCTCTTTACCTGGTAGGGTAAACTGGGCTACTTGCCATTTGTATTTTTTACCACCAAGCTCTAGCACTTCTGGAGGTATGGTTGGCAATTGTGGCTTATCAGTAATAGAAATAATGCTGCCTTTCAGCTTTGCATTTTCTGCTACTAAAGCGTCGTGGCTTGCTTGTAAGCCGTCAAGTTTTGCTGATAGCGTTTCAAGTGTTATTTCTGACATAAAGTTGTAAAATGTGCCTTGCTACGTTTGTAGCAACGCTATTAGTTAATATTGTTTAGCTAAATGGTTTAGCTCAAATCTTGGTCGTTGGTAAATACCAAGTTATCCTGAATAAAGCCTAAGCCAATCCAGAAGTCTGTATATATTTTTACCTGACGATCAACCTTTTCCACCTGAACAATTTGCTTGTTACCACCACCTTTAAATGCCATGATCGCATTCATTTTTGGCGTAGCGAAGATTTTTGTTTTTCCCGATAAACTGCCAAACCCTGCAGTTTCAATTTGATCAAAATCTTCAATGTTTTTCAAATTGCTTTCTTGTGGAAAGTAAGCGTTGTATTTTGTTCTACGCCCTTGCTTGTAACGCAAAGCCAATGTGCGGCTCATGTTCAAACTCATTGGCGTATTCCAATACAATTCTGGAATAGCTTGGGTAAATGTTTCAATTTGCCCACACCATGTAGCCGGTGTAGTACTTGGTGCACCAATGGTAATTACCCCATTTGTACCCGCAGTAATGGCATCGTTAATCAGCTTTTTCATACCGTCAAACGATGTTGCTGCAGAACTTGCTGTACCAGCTGTTGGTGCTGCAGCTATGGCACCATACACGTTCTTTTCCATGTCGTGCATTATCTGCCCCATTAAATAACGCTCAATAAACCAGCGTACAAACGGCCATGTTGTTCTGTCAACATTTTCGCTAAGCATAAATGCTAACCAACTGTTTTTAAGAACATCAGGGTAGAATTGTTGGTCAATTTTTACATTGAATAATGGAATTGCTTTTGGTGAAAATGTTACACCACCTTTTGGTGTAAAAGCTGTTTGGAAAGCTTGCAAAGCCTCAGTGTACTGCACATTTGCATGACGAAGCACCGTATCGTCACTTTCAATCACCGTGAAGATATTCATGGAGTTAAATTGTTCACGAAGGGTATCGTGAATGTTGCTTTCATTTTGCCCTTGATCAATGTAGTACGCACCAAAGGCTGCTACGACTGCATCGGGAGTAATTGTTGTCATTTAAAAGTTTTTTTTTATTAAAAATATTGTTTCAAACTATTTTTTCTTCCGCCTAGCCATCTGCTCATCAGCCCATTTGTTAGACGCTTCGTTTGCATCCAAATAAGCAGGTATAACACCTTCAGGTTTAGTATCTTCTTTCACCTCCAGCTTGCTGCCACCATTGCCACTAGGTGCTTTACCTAATTCTTTCACTTCGGCGTCTAACGCTAGAATTCTTGCTCCCTGTGTGGTTGCCAAGGTTGCGGCTGCTTCAGAAGCCGTTTGCATAGTAACAATGCTCTCATTTAGCTCGGTAATAGTTGCTATTTGCGTTTCTATCAATGCATTGGCTTGCTCTAGTGCCGGGCTAGCGGTATCAAGGGTTTGCTCAATGGCGTCAAGGTGTGAAATGCTTAAAAACCCACCCTCGTTAATGATGCCACTTTCGTCAAAATGTTCGCCATTAGGAACCAATGCTTGTATGTGTTTGTATGTCATAAAAAATTATTTTTTGTATCGTTTAGCACTCCACGCAGCTTTACTAACTACCCAGTCGAAGCTTTTTACACCATCTGCCAAACCAAGTTTGGTAGCTTCATTGGCATAAAACATTTTACCGCTATCCCATTGGCTTTGATTGTCCGCAGCTTTGGGTCTGCTTTGACTGACGTGTTTTATAAATTGATCAACATGTAATTTTAAATCGGCTTCTATGCCACTGGTATCGCCAGCCAAAGCTTTTTGGTAATCACCATTTTTATCAACAGATTGAGGTGCATATATCTCAATCATTTTAATGCCCTGTTTTTCTAAGTAGCCAGAAAAATCCATTAAAGTGCAATAGCTACCTATGCTGCCTACTTGATCCATATCGTTACTTAGGTAAAATTCATCACTGGCAGATGAGAAGTGTACACCTAAACTAGCCACCATACCATCGGCATAACTTAATACCGGCTTGTTACGTTTTTGTAACACAGATACATAGCCACTAGCCGCCCTGGCTTCGCCACCGGGTGTGTCTATTAATTGAATGATGCTGCCAATATTTTGTCGGTTCATCATATCAAGTAGGGTGCTAGTTCTGTTAATCATACCAGGCTCGCTACACGCACCATTGTACTTTGTTAATGGGCCACTCATTGGTAATACACCAACGCTATTTGGTGCAATGTTTGGGTTTGGAACGTTCTTGCAAGTTTGCTCATTAAATACGAATAATTCTTGCCGTTGCATGGTAGCAGAATCAATCGCAAAAGCCTGCTCAGTACCTTGATTGCCTCTTACTGAAGCCTGTTGTTTTGGTTGTTCAACTGATAAATTAACACCATTGCCTTTCAGCATATGTACTACCAAAGGCATAAGACTATGTGCCGATTGATAGTCTATTGCCCAGTGGCCACGAAGTATTGCTGATAAGGTATGATTGAATGCCATTTACATTGTTGTATTTTAATCCTAAGATTTCAGGATATAAAAATGCCCCGATGTACAGGGCTGGTAAAGGACAAAAAATGGAGTTATTGTATTACTTTTTAAGGCTTAATAAATGTTATTTTAAAAACGCTACCTAAGTAAGTAAATGGATATTTGTTGTTGCCGTCCCAGTTAGTATAATCAATTCCGCTGATTGTTTTGTTACCCTGCATAACGACGTTTTTTGTGCTGTCTAAAAAACAGTAATAAAGTTGGCAACTACTTTTTAAATCGTCTCCTATAACCCTTACACCTAAGTAAGTGGCGTTACTGCTATCGGTAAAATTTGCCTTAAAAGAAACTATCTTATAGGCTGTTATACTTGTAACAGATGTATCTACAAATTGTGCTTGTGTGTTTAAAGCCATCAAGCAAACA
This sequence comes from Chitinophagales bacterium, assembly GCA_038327865.1. GTDB lineage: Bacteria > Bacteroidota > Bacteroidia > Chitinophagales > Chitinophagaceae > Parasediminibacterium. Next base: position 3,982 of record JBBQLL010000065.1, read on the forward strand.
ATGGCTGTTAATAATTTTCTCATTTATTTATTTTTTATTTTTTGTGTAATGGTGCTATCCTGTTTTTGCGGCAAAATGGCTGCTGATTTTATTAAAAAATCAACCAATTCCTTACTTGCTTTTTTGCTGTCGATATTGCCATCAATAGCCGCGAGCAAACTTCTAAACTGATTGATAGGCATGTTCATTTGTACTGTGGTGTCTTTCTGCTGTGCTACTGCACCTAAGCAAAAAAGCAACCCAAAAATGGTAAGTGTTTGTTTCATATTTTTTTAGTTGATTATCCAATATTTAATACTGTTTGCATCGCTTGTATTGGTAGTTACAGCACCTGCATTAAAAGCTGTTACGGTAAATGATGTACCTGCCACCCTAGAAGAAACATTTAATACACTTGATGTTGTGGCTAATGTGCCTGTATATTCTACAAAAATTAAGCTGTTGGCGGTTACTGCGGTGGTGCTTATGGTAACTGTGCCGCTTACCAAAGTGGCTGTTCCTGCACTTGCATTACTACCTGTGGCTACTAATATTTTGCTACCTGCGGTGTTTAATGCCAGATTGCCTGTTACTTGTAAAATGCCATTACCTGCATCTGTAGTTGTGCCTATAAGAAGTTTGCCAGCTAAATAATTGTTAGCAGTACCAGACATATAAAGGTTCCAAAACCCTGTACCTGTATTCATAGTGCTTACAAATGCAGCATACACGCCTGTACCAGAATTAGTAACAGTAGCATTATTATTGAAATTATATCCAATAATATTCGCAGCCCCAGTTATTGAAATTGTACCTAAAAGCGAAGATTGATAAGACGCAATAGCTCCTACTGTTATTGTGCCAGACATTACTGGTAAAGAATAAAAACTAAAAAAAGTGCCTACAGCACCAGATACACTTGAAGTAACTCTCATATTACCTATTCCTAAATTAGCTCCTGTATTTCTAATGCTAAGCATAGTAGTACCGGAAGCATTAAAATTAATATCACTTGAACCAAATGAGTTATTAATACTTAATATAGGATTAGTACTACTAGTCTGTATGCTTCCATTTAAAGTTACAAGCCCACCAAAATAACTGTTGCCTGCATTTACATAAAAAGCAAAAGGGTTGGTAATAGTAGTATTACTACCTGCTGCTACAGCTCCTGCAATATAAACTGTACTTGCATTTGTATAAGTAACGGCTGTATTTGTAGATGCCAGCGTAGGAATACCAAAAGTATTAACCATATTACTAGCTACCGTTGCGGATGCTGCTGTTGAATTATCGGTGTAAGTTGCTGCCAATGTTTTCAAATTAACTCCGTTAACCCCCCATGCTGCTGCTGATACAGCACCAGATGTAGTAATACCACTTGAAAATGTTTGTAACGCAGAAAATGTTTGCGCTAAACTTAACAACGGTATTGTACCTGTTGCATTAGGTAACGTGTATGTTTGGTTAGCCGTATTAGCACCGCCATCAAGTATTCGTGTAAATCCGTTAGTACCTACCCATGCGAGTCTTCCAGTACTTTCGGCAAACAATCTAAAACCACTACTTGGTGTTGTTGGTGTGGCACTTTGGGCAATAAACCCTACAAAGCCAGCCCCACCTGTACCTATTAAACTGCCACCGGCAATGGGTAAGTAACTTAATGTAGGTATATCAGTTGCCACTAAACTTCTAAAAGTAGGTGCACCACTGCTGCCATCTGGTGCAGCAAATACGGTGTTGGCTGTTTGGCTGTTTAGGCTTGCATTGCTAATACCTGTTGTGTTTACTTTGCTAAAGTTTGCGTTACCATACAAAACATCGGCTGGTTGCCTAATACTATCAATGCCGCCTATCCCGATTAAAGTGTAAGCTATTTGCGCAGCCCTTACCTGCGTTTGAAAAGTTCCCCCAAAATAATTGCTATCAATACTTCTAAAAGTTGGCGTAGCGGTTGCGTTGCCTGTGCCAAATACGGTGTTGGCTGTTTGTGTTGCTAAAGTTTGCGTAATACCAAAGCTATGCGTAGCAGCGTTATACGTGTAGCTTGGTGCGTTGTGTATAACGCCTGTATTGGTAATGGTAACATCTTTTATAAAAACCGCACCTGTATCTAGTTTTAATGTAAATTGATTGTAAATATTACTGCGTGCTGTATCACTTCTAAATTTGGACTGATAAATGCTGCTATCGCTTGTGTTTAATTTGGTTGCAATAGCTGCTGTGTTAGTTGCAATATTGCTTGTGTTAGCACCTATTCTTACATTATGTGCTGCAATGCTATCAGCGTTTATTTTGCTACGGGCTGCCGCCACGAGGCTATCGCTATATGCTCTAAATATTGTTTTTAACCCACCAAAACGGCTAAGGCTGTCTAGTGTGTATTTGGCTGCAATGGCAGTATTTTTAGCAATGCTATCTGCTGCAAATCGGGCGGTATCTACTTTTCTGTTCAAAAAAGGTGCGGTATCCTTATCAGTTAATATATCATAAACAGTAGCACTATTACCTTTTAAATATTTAAACCTGCCGTCGCTGCCAGTATAGAGTGTACTATAATTACTAATTCCAGTAGGATTGATGTATTGATTTTTTGAAGTTAAATAACCATTTCCTGAAACGCCATCCAAAGACAAATTTTTAATATACCCACTACCTAGAGTAAAATTTCCATAAGGATCAATATTCCAATTATTAGTATAAATTCCAACTGAATTTGGATTGTTTAAATATGAACTATAGTGGTACCAACCACCTTTTAAACTATCGGCACTATTAGCACTATTACGCCATTTACCTGTTGCATTGCTACCATCTTTATATGCTCGGTTTTGTATGCTATCTTTTACATCGTTACTTAATGCGTAAGTAGTGGTAAAGTTGGCTGGCTTACTTGTGATGCTGTCGTACGTATACGTATTAGGCACTAGTAATGTAAAAAAAGTGCCATTGCCCATGTACAATTTACCATTTATGGCTGCTATACCTTGCTTGTAAATGGTTGTGTCTGCACCTGGTTTAATAGTGCCGTTGCTTTGCAAGCGGCCAATAATATCAACCACCGTTTTATTGCCTAACCTTGCTTGCAGCTTAATTGTATCACCTTCAATTTTGTTTACGCTTTGGGCGTGGCTACTAATGGTACCGACTATTATGGCCAGTAATACGAAAATATTTTTCATTATACTATTTTTTACTTTAAAATTATTTTACCTATACCGCCTGCGTTGCGCACTATAAATTGGCTTGGCGGTGTACCGCCAATAGTATCTATTGGCATATTGCCTAATGAGTATGTATTATCGCCATTATAATTCCATAGTTCAATGATAGGAAAGTTGCCAAATTTTAAGATACGCGTAGCTGTCATGTCTATCACAGTATCGCCCCCAGTGTTATAATTTATCTCTTCCATATTTAGTCCTCCTGTAGATGGTATCGGTATTTCTGCCACTGTAATATCCCATCCGTAAAAAGGTGGCACTTCTTCTACCTCTATCGTCATTATTACCTCGGTGGCGTGTGATGCATTGGCGGTATTGCCATTTTTTGAAAAAAAGCTAAGTGTTAAACCAAAGTCTTTATCGCCTACTATGCGCCTTTGGCGGCGGCTGTCTGTTACTACTGCAATAAGCTCGTGGTATTTTAATGTCTCTAAACTAGCGGCAGCTTCAGGACTTGTATAGTTTAGTAAACCTGATAGCGTTACTTCTGTAAATGCACCGTTTTTACTTGTCTTGGGTTTTTCGTTGTACTCGTAACTAGGATGTGTAAAGTCTAGATTAATGAGTGTTTTACCTGCTTTAAGCGGCAGCATTGCTACATTTTTAGTGGCAAAATCTTGCACTAAGTTGTTATCAAGCCACTCTTTTGGTGCTACTTGTATACTTACAATACCTGCTTGATGTGTACCAGGTTGTAAGGCGATAGGTGCATAAGAGGGCTTCATTGCCACAAACTTAAACTACCATATTTGGCAATAATTGAAAGGGACAATTGCCGTACAGATAAACATATTTTGCGTTTAAAACGAGCGGGACAATTGCCGTACAGAAATAGTTTGTTGCTTGCGGTACCGGTAATAATCTTTCTTCATGCTATCATCGCTCCAAGCTTCAATATCTATACCCAACTTGCGCCTGGCTTGTGGTAGGTTGGCAACAAATACTGGTAGCAATTCCATACAGTCATCCATTACTTCGTAATATCGTTGCTTTAACAACTGCTCTGCAAAACGATTGAAATTTTTAGTATTCTCTTCGTTTAAATTTCCCCCACGAGTTCTAAATACATGCATGGGAATATACACTCTTAATATATCGTCGTAGCGTTTATTAGCAAACCGATCAGCATGAGGATTTGTCTGATGCAACAGCAAGTCGTAAAGTTTGTTGCCAAACAAATTATCTGAAGAGAGGATAGGTTTTTCGCCCAGGCGATACACCAAGTAGGCTTTAATGTATTTTTTGGTGAGAATGTCAACGGGTATAAATCCTTTCATTGCAGGTGAAGGGGTTTATACGAAAATATATTATATTTTCTACAAAATGTGTTTTTTATATAAAAGTGTGTAAGAATATGTTACCCAAAATACAATGACAACTATCTTTTCGGTATATCCAATAAGCCATTGCATCGCAATTGCTTCTATTTTGCCAATGAATTTGGGTGAGGTTATTAAAAATCTTCTCATTGGTCATTGGTTATCTATTATAAATTTTGTATCAAAAATTACCACCACATCTCTAAATTTTTTTGCCCCGTTGTAGCTTAAATCATTAGCCTTAGCATAGTTGCTAATTGTAGCTAAGTTTAGGTAGCCACCCACGTGTTCAATTATTTGCACCAAGTCGTTGTTGGCTAACTCGCCATTGATGATGCGATGGCTTAAATGGTCACAAATTGTATCTATTAACGATTGGTTCACTTTTTTGAATTGCGTGTATTTATGAGTTAGCCGTTATTTTTACCAGCCTTCACATCGGACGGAGTAAGCAACGAACCTAATCGAATTTTATAAATATCATTGTCGTAAGGCTGTTCAAATTTTAAACGCTTCAAGGTGTGATAAAATGCTGATGGAATAATGTTTTCATTATCCTGGCACAATGCAACCAGTGAGCCATAATACTTATGCTCACCAGTTGTTTTATTTTCGAGATGTAATACTTTTCTTTTCATCGTGCTACTTTTCTTGTGTTGTTTTCAAAATCATCTTTAGGAAATTTCTTGTAAGTATTTTTTTCAATTTCGTTTTTTATCAGTTCTAAATTTTCACCCATTGTTTTGTAAGCGTACCTGGAAACATCGAACATTCCAAATGTTGGCTCAACTCTTCCATTTATTTCAATAGTATGTTTAGTTTTACTTCTTGATTGAACCAACATTCCTGCATTAGCTTCTGTACAATCGTTTTCAATCCAATCGGCATACATTTTTTCATGCAATTTTTTCGAGTGAGTAAGCAGGTTTTCAGCTATTTTAAAAAGATTGTCGTGAAATTCCTGTGCAGCTTTTTCAAAAATGTATCCAGGCGTTTTTGCGTAAGAATGCAAATACCAGGTTTTCGATATCCAACCTGCACTTTTAGAATAGCTTTTGCCATCAGCAGGATTTTCGGCTGTTGCATTTACTAATATTTCTTTTGTAGCCGTGCCTGTAAAAACAACTTCTATAAAGTCGTTCTTAAAAATTGTTGTTGTTGCTAATTTCATGTTGTTGAGTTTTTAATTAATGAAAAATTTGATTTTTGTAAGATTTTTTTTCCCATGAAGAAGTGATTTGATTGAAACAATTACCAGCTTCTTCTTCTCTTTCAGCAATTCTACCCATGATGTCAGCAAGTCTTGGGCGTTCCATTCCGTAAATTTCTAAGTTGCGTTTTTTGGTAAAAGCCATTTCCATGCTTGCCACTAAGTTTTTCAAATCAGTTTTTACTTTCTTAGAAGTTGAAAGAGCTTCTACGCTTGCATTTTCTTCAGCGTAAGCTAAGAACTCAACCATTTTAGATTTTACATCTTCAGACTTCCAAATTTTGCAAGTCCATTTAATTGAACTGATAACGCTTTCTCTGTTTGCTGATAATATTTCTTTAACTGTTGTCATGTTATTTGCTTTTGTTACACAAATATACAACGTATTTACAAGAAACCAAATTTATTTGTAATTATTTTAAATATATTTACAGTTAGTTATCCACATTTTGACTTACTAAATAGCCCAAAACAACGGCTT
>JBBQLL010000066.1:0-9749 GCA_038327865.1 Chitinophagales bacterium
ATTGTCGCTAGCGCTGTGGCTTTCTCTTAAAGATGAAGCGATATACTTAAATCCAAACCTGTCCTTCATTTGTTTAAACACATCTTTAAAGCCATCAAGATTTAATTCACCTTTGGTAACATCCGTATTGGCTGCTTTAAAACCCAAACACAAATCAGCATCTTCTTCGTTACCGATACAAACATCTACATGTTCGCAAAGTTTTGTCATTACTTCTCTTGCTTTTTCCTTGGTCCATAATTTTTTACGGAAGTTTAAATCAATACTTGTTGTAATGCCTTTTGCTTTTGCAGCTTTTAAAGCAGCCAAAGTTAATGCAGCAGCTTTATCGCTAAGGGCTGGCGTAATACCAGTTGTGTGAAACCAATCAGCCCCTTCGAATATTTTATCAAAATCAAATTCACTGGCATCAACTTCTGAAATAGACGCATGTGCCCGGTCGTAAACGACTTGAGAGGCACGCATAGACGCTCCTGTTTCTAGGAAATAAATACCTAGACGATCACCACCACGAGCAACAAATTGCGTATCTACACCATAACGACGTAAATGGTTAATTGCAGCCTGACCAATAGGATTATTAGGTACTTTAGAAACAAAAGTTCCGTTTAACCCATAATTGCATAAAGCGGCAGCTACATTGGCTTCGCCACCGCCATAAGTAATATCGAAGGTATCTGCTTGTACAAAACGTTTGAAATCTGGCGTTGATAAACGCAACATAATTTCACCAAAAGTTACAACTTTTTTAGACATGATCATTAGTTAATTTTTAATTGGAAATGAATGATTGAAAATAATTTTTAAAAGCGATAGCATCGCTTCTGGCTTTCAAAAGTATTATTGAACATCGCATAGTAATAATAAAAATTGCGACATCGTTTGCATAAAATTGATTTTTTTTATCAGCAAACTAAACTTCTTTTGTTACACATTTTTGGCACTTTCTAACAATTAAAATAAAATCATATGAGCAAAAAATTAAACATTTTACAAGCCATTAAAGACCAAGGCATTTTGCCGTTGTATTTTTTTAAAGATACCCAAGTAAGTATTGATGTCTTAAGGGCATTATACCGTGCAGGTGTAAAAGCTGTTGAATACACTAACAGAGGTGAAGCCGCTTTAGCCAACTTTAAAGAATTACGTAAAGTAGTAGATGCAGAGATGCCAAGCTTTTATTTAGGTATTGGTACTATTAAAAATACTAAACAAGCTTTAGACTTTATAGAAGCTGGTGCTGATTATATTATTTCGCCCGGTTTAATTCCAGAAGTTGCTGCAGTTGCAGATCAAAGTAATGTATTGTGGATACCTGGTGCTATGACGCCTTCTGAAATTATTGCAGCTGAAAACTTGGGTGCAACATTTGTAAAATTATTTCCGGGTAATATGCTAGGACCAGATTTTATGAGTGCTATTAAAGAATTGTTTCCAAATATTTTGTTTATGCCAACTGGCGGTGTAGATACTACCAAAGAAAATATTGGTGCATGGTTTAAAGCGGGCGTTTGTGCGGTAGGTATGGGCAGTAAATTGATAAGTAAAGCTTTGCTTGAAGCGAAAGATTATGCCACTATTGAAGCCGCAACTAAAGAGGTGATGGCTACGGTAAAGGAGATAAAAGGATAATATTTAAACTATATCTTATAAAAGATCAATGAGCTTTAGGGGTTTATTGTTCATTTAGATTTTATAAGAAATTAAACGGAAATTTATATTAATGATTAACTGAAAAACAAACAACTTCTTTTGTTTTTCACAATCGAAACATTGGCTTAAAATTTGTTTTTGAGGTTTCATTTCTATCCTTACCTTTGCCATCCCTTATTTTAAGGCTAATTAGCGATAAAGTTTATAAATATTGGCCAATTCTTGTTTATAAACGATTGATTTTCAAAGCATAAGCAAGCTATTATCCGCAATGGATACTAGTTTATTATTTAGACAAAACCGGTGTACAAAATACTATGTCAACAACAACTTTGAACAACAGGGTAAATTTCGGTAAGACTAAACACTTAGCAGAAACACCCGACTTACTAGACATTCAGTTACAATCCTTCAGAGAATTTTTTCAATTAGAAACAACGCCCGATAAGCGTAACGTGGAAGGTTTGTTCCGTGTGTTTAAAGACAATTTCCCAATTACTGATACAAGAAATATTTTTGTATTAGAGTTTTTAGATTATTTTATCGATCCGCCACGTTACTCTATTGATGAGTGTATGGAGCGTGGATTGACGTATGCTGTTCCGTTAAAAGCCAAGCTTCGCCTAAGCTGTAACGATGAAGAGCATGTGGATTTTCAAACCATTGTACAGGATGTATTCTTGGGCAACATCCCTTACATGACGCCTCGTGGTACATTTGTTGTAAATGGTGCTGAGCGTGTGGTGGTTTCTCAGTTGCACCGTTCACCTGGTGTATTCTTTGGTCAGTCAACTCACCCCAATGGTACAAAAATCTACTCTGCAAGGGTTATCCCTTTCAAGGGTGCTTGGATGGAGTTTGCTACCGACATTAACAACGTCATGTATGCCTACATTGATCGTAAAAAGAAGTTCCCTGTAACTACTTTATTGCGTTCTATTGGGTTTGAAACAGATAAAGATATATTGGTATTATTCGGTATGGCCGATGAAATTGTTGCCACTAAAAAAGAATTAGAAAAACATGTTGGCCGTAAATTAGCTGCACGTGTATTACGCACTTGGGTAGAAGATTTTGTGGATGAAGATACCGGTGAAGTCGTGTCTATTGAGCGTAATGAAATTGTCATGGAACGTGACAGCATCTTGGATATTGAAGGCGTTGACACTGTTATTGAAATGGAAATTAAAAGCATTTTCTTGCAAAGAGAAGATGTTGGTGGTGACTACGCCATCATTTACAATACACTAAATAAAGATACGTCTAACAGTGAATTAGAGGCTGTTCAGCATATTTACCGCCAATTGCGTGGTGCTGATGCCCCTGATAATGAAACTGCTCGTGGTATTATTGATAAATTATTTTTCAGTGATAAGCGGTACGATTTAGGTGAAGTTGGTCGTTACAAAATCAATGGTAAATTAGGTTTGGAATATCCTTTAACCAAAAAGGTATTAACTAAACCAGATATTATTGAAATTGTAAAATACTTGGTTCGCTTAACAAATGCCAAAGCAGAAATTGATGATATTGATCACCTAAGCAACCGTCGAGTACGTACTGTTGGTGAGCAATTATATGCACAATTTGGGGTTGGTTTAGCACGTATGGCTCGTACCATTCGTGAGCGTATGAACGTTCGTGACAATGAAGTATTTACTCCAGTAGATTTGATTAATGCAAGAACGTTATCTTCTGTTATTAATTCTTTCTTCGGAACTTCCCAGTTATCTCAATTCTTAGACCAAACAAATCCTTTATCAGAAATTACGCACAAACGTCGTATTTCTGCACTTGGGCCCGGCGGTTTAAGCAGAGAAAGAGCAGGTTTTGAGGTACGTGACGTACACTATAGCCACTATGGTCGTTTATGTACTATTGAAACACCAGAAGGACCGAACATTGGTTTGATTTCTACTTTGTGTGTTCACGCAAAAATTAACGATATGGGCTTTATTGAAACCCCATACCGTACCGTAGAAAATGGTAAAGTAAATGTAAAAGACTTGTTTTATTTAAGTGCAGAAGCTGAGGAAAATGTAAAAGTCGCCCAGTCAAACTCACCTATTGATGACAAGGGTAATTTATTAGAAGAGAAAATTGTATCTAGAGATACTGGTGATTTTCCAATTCTAGATAGAGCTGAAGTACAATATATGGACGTTGCACCTAACCAAATTGTTGGTTTAAGTGCCTCTCTTATTCCTTTCTTAGAGCATGATGATGCTAACCGTGCCTTGATGGGTTCTAACATGCAACGTCAGGCCGTGCCTTTGATAAGAATGGAAGTGCCAATTGTTGGTACAGGTTTAGAAGGTCGTGCTGCTCGTGATGCTCGTATTCAAGTTCACGCAGACGGTAATGGTATTGTTGAATTTGTAGATGCAAACGAAATTCATGTTCGCTACGATAGAAATGATTTAGATCGTTTAGTATCTTTTGAAGATGATTTAATTATTTACAAATTAACCAAGTTTATTAAAACAAACCAAGCTACTTGTATCAACTTACGTCCTGCTGTTAAAAAAGGACAAAAAGTGAAAGAAGGTGATTTCTTAACCGAGGGTTATGCCACTAAAGACGGTGAATTGGCTTTGGGTAGAAACTTGGTTGTTGCGTTTATGCCTTGGAAAGGTTACAATTTTGAAGATGCGATTGTAATTAATGAAAGAGTAGCTAGAGAAGACATGTTTACGTCTGTGCATATTGATGAATATGAATTAGAAGTACGTGACACCAAACTAGGCGAAGAAGAATTAACACCAGATATTCCAAACGTTTCTGAAGAAGCTACAAAAGATTTAGATGAACATGGTATCATTCGCATTGGTGCAAGTATTAAGGAAGGTGATATTTTAATTGGAAAGATTACTCCAAAAGGTGAATCTGATCCTACACCAGAAGAGAAATTACTAAGAGCCATTTTTGGTGATAAAGCTGGTGACGCAAAAGATGCCTCTTTAAAAGCTGCTAATGGTACAGAAGGTGTTGTAATTGATAAGAAACTATTTCAACGTGCAAAAAAAGATAAGAACACAAAAGTTAAGGAGAAAGCACAGTTAGAAAAAGTTGAAAAAACGCACCAAACCATTGTTGAAGAAGTTAAAGAACAATTGTTAAGTAAGTTACAAACATTACTAAAAGACAAATCTTCTCAAGGTGTTACCAACAACTTTGGCGAAAGCTTAATTGGTAAAGGTGCTAAGTTTAATTATAAAAATTTAGCTTCTATTGAATATGGCACTGTAAATCCTTTGGGTTGGACAGGCGATAAAGAAACCGATGATTATATCAACGTTTTATTACACAACTACACCATTAAGTTTAATGAAGAGCTAGGTAGATACAAAAGAGAGAAATTTAATATTTCTATTGGTGATGAATTACCAGCAGGTGTATTAAAACTTGCTAAAGTATACTTGGCCGTTAAACGCAAATTGAAAGTGGGTGATAAAATGGCGGGGCGCCACGGAAATAAAGGTATTGTTGCGAAAATTGTACGTGCAGAAGACATGCCGTTTATGGAAGATGGCACACCGGTTGATATCGTTTTAAATCCATTGGGTGTACCTTCTCGTATGAATCTTGGACAGATTTATGAAACTATTCTTGGTTGGGCAGGTTTAAAACTAGGAATGAAATTTGCTACCCCAATTTTTGATGGAGCCAGTACTGGCGAAATTGAAGATTTGTGTAATCAAGCAGGTATACCGCTTAATGGTCACACATATTTATATGATGGTGAAACAGGTGATCGTTTTCACCAGAAAGCAACTGTAGGTGTTATTTATATGATAAAACTACACCATATGGTTGATGATAAGATGCATGCTCGATCAATTGGGCCATATAGTTTAATTACCCAACAACCGTTAGGTGGTAAAGCACAGTTTGGTGGTCAGCGTTTTGGTGAGATGGAGGTTTGGGCATTAGAAGCTTATGGTGCTGCCAACATTTTACAAGAATTGTTAACCTTAAAATCTGATGATATTATTGGCCGTGCAAAAACATATGAGGCGATTGTTAAGGGCGAAAATATACCGAAACCAGGTGTGCCAGAATCATTTAATGTATTAGTACATGAATTAAGAGGCTTAGGTTTAGATTTAAAATTTGAATAAGCAACTATAGTTGTTTTAACATACAAAGCCATCTCAAAGTAATATTTGGGATGGCTTTTTTTATTGATACAATTTAATTTTTAAATTATCTATGGCACAAATATTAGGCTATTTTTCTACACAATAAGCATCATTAATGGAATAAAAATACTCTTATTTAAAAAATTGATACCATATATGTTATTTCAATTTTCTTAGCATACATTTAGTTACCCTTAAAAACAAAACTATGGATAGAAGAGCGTTTTTATTCCCCAAAAAAACGACACTACAGACCACTATTACGGCACCGACGCCTAGTACTGGCTTAACTATTTATACAGGTACATTTGGTGAGGACGAAGTAATTCACTTACTGAAACGTACCATGTTTGGTGCAAAAAAAGCAGATATAGATTATTTTAAAACAAAAACAGTAAGCCATGCAGTTGATGAATTGCTAAACCCTACCGCACCTTTGCCAGCACCACCAGTAAAGGAATATACAGATACAACCGCCCTCACACAGCCAGATACAAACATTGCTGCTGGCACTACTTGGGTAAATGATTATAATATTGATGGCACTATACAAAGCTTACGTAGAGCGAGTTTCAAGAAATGGTGGATGGGTCTAATAATTAATCAAGATAGAAGCATTCGTGAAAAAATGACTATGTTTTGGCACAACCATTTTGCAACTGAAACCAACAATATTGGCAATGGCAATTACTGTTACAAGCACCATACTTTGTTACGCACCAATGCTTTGGGCAACTTTAAAACATTAACTAGAGCCGTTACCACTGACCCTGGAATGTTAGTGTATTTAAATGGGCAATACAATACTGCTAATGCACCGGATGAAAACTATGGTAGAGAGTTACAAGAATTATTTTGCTGTGGCAAAGGTATTGACTCGCAATACACAGAAACCGATGTAAAAGCAGCAGCAAAAGTGTTGACTGGCTGGCGTAATAATGCCTCGGTAATGAGTTCGTATTTTACCTCATCTATACACGATAGCACCAACAAACAGTTCTCTGCATTTTACAACAATACCATCATACAAGGCAAAACTGGTACAACGGCTGGTAATCTTGAAATTGATGCCTTGCTTACCATGATTTTTAGCACACAAGAAGTAGCAAAATATATTTGCCGTAGGCTGTACCGTTGGTTTGTTTATTATGACATTGATGCCACGGTAGAAGCTAATATTATTACACCTTTAGCCAACATTTTACGTACTAATAATTACGATATAAAACCTGTATTAAGTGCCTTGCTAAAGAGTGAACACTTCTTCGATACACTATCAAAAGGCAGTCAAATAAAAAGCCCCGTTGATTTAGTGGTAGGTATGTGTAGAGAGTTTAATGTGGCTTTTCAACCAGATACAGATTATGTAACTAACTATGGTATGTACAACTATTTGGTAAGTTGGGTTACCAATATGCAGCAAAGTATTGGCGATCCGCCAGATGTGAGTGGCTGGAAAGCTTACTACCAAGCACCGCAGTTTTACGAGATTTGGATTAATGCAGATACCTTACCAAAACGTAACCAATTTACCGATATTATGGTTGTAAATGGCTATACTTATAATGGTAAAAAAGTTATAGTTGATGGTAGTGAATTTGCCAAAACATTACCGAATCCTAGTGACCCAAATGCACTAATAGATGATAGCTTAAAGTATCTATACCGCATTAGTTTATCTGCAACGCTAAAAGCACAGATAAAGAAAGATATTTTACTGAGCGGACAAATTACTGATGGCTATTGGACGGATGCTTGGAACACCTTTATAGCAACACCAACCAACACTGCCAATACTACCACGGTTAAAAATAAAGTGAGGGATTTGTATAAATATTTTATGGATTTATCAGAGTACCAACTAGCGTAAAATCATTTACATGAAAAGAAGTGAATTTTTAAAAAAGAGCCTTATATCAAGTGCTATTATACCATCTTTTATCAATGGGTTTTCGGTAAAAGCATTAGGAGCAGATTCGCCTTTAATGAGAGCCTTACAGCTACCAACAACCGAAACAGATCATGTGTTAGTAATAGTACAATTGCAAGGTGGCAATGATGGCTTAAACATGGTAATTCCGCTAGAATATTTTAGTAACTATGTAAACGCAAGACCGAATATTTTTATTCCAGAAGATAAGGTATTGAAGTTTAATAATTACGATAAAGTAGGTTTAAACCCAGCAATGACAGGGCTTCAGACGATGTTTAATGATGGCAAGCTTAAGGTAATAAATTCTGTTGGCTACCCACAACCAAGCTTCTCACACTTTAGAGCTACCGATATTTGGATGACTGGCAGCGATAGTAATAATGTAATAAATACTGGTTGGGCTGGCAGGTATTTAAACTACGAGTATCCAAACTTCCCCAATGGTTATCCTAACAGTTCTATGCGTGATCCATTGGCTATACAAATTGGTTCAATTACTTCTTTAACCCTACAAGGGCCGGCTGTAAGTATGGGCATGAGTATTAGTAATCCTACAAGTTTTTATAGCTTATTAAACAGCACACCAGATACTGCACCTGCAACACCAGCTGGTAAAGAATTGACCTTTATTCGGCAAATGGCACAGCAAACACAAGCCTACGCAAGTGTAGTTAAAAGTGCTGCAAATGCTGTTACTAAACAAGTAATTTATCCAACTAGCAATTCACTTGGTGACCAACTAAAAATTGTAGCTAGGCTAATAAAAGGTGGTTTAAAAACAAGGGTATACATGGTGAGTTATGGCAGTTTTGATACACATGCTAATCAAGTAAATGCACTGGATAAAACGACTGGTACTCACGCCAATTTGCTTAAAAATGTAAGCGATGCATTAAAAGCTTTTCAAGATGATTTGCAATATTTAGGCATTGAAGACCGTGTAGTTGGTATGACGTTTAGTGAGTTTGGCAGACGTATGAAAAGCAATGCTAGTGGTGGTACCGATCATGGTGCAGCAGCCCCTTGCTTTGTGTTTGGCAAAAATGTTTTGGGTGGTGTTTTAGGCGATACCCCCAATATTCCGGCTAATGTAACCGTTGCTGATAACTTACCTTTTCAATACGATTTTAGAAGCATTTATGGCACGTTATTATCAAACTGGTTATGCGTTGATGATAATAGTTTGCAGCAATTATTATTAAAGAATTATCAGCAACTACCATTGGTAAATACGGCTAGCTGTAACAAGGTAAATCCTAATGCTAGTGGGATTAATTTAATTACCAATTACCCCAACCCTTTTACAAGTAGCACTACCATTGCTTATACCACTGCTGGCGGCCATACATTGATACAGATTATTGATGGTAGTGGTAGAGTAATTACCAACTTGGTAGATAAAGAAATAACTACTGCAGGTATTTACAGTATTACTTTTAATAGTGGTGCTTTACCAGCCGGTGTGTATTATGCAAGACTACAAAATATGGCTTTGCAACAAGTAAGAACCATGTTGAAGGTTCGGTAAAATATACATATAATTATTTTACTGAATTAGCTCTCTCAAAAAATCTGTTTAGAACTATAGACGATAATTTTTTAGTACCAAATATTGCTCTGTGTTTATTTCCTATTTGGTATCATATCAGAAATATACTGTTTGTACATAAAAAGAACAATCCCCGTTGCAATGCAACGGGGATTGTTCTTTTTGTTTTTCTATCGCCTTTAACTTCTTCTTCTATCCGTCTATTGTTTCAATATTTGTTTAGTACCAAGGAAGCCATTTTGTGCATCAGATATATGTATGATATAACTGCCGCTTAGGATGTTTCTTGTATCAAACGTAGCTGTTACATTCGCACCTGCTGACATGGGTATTACAGTTTGTACTTGCAATACCCTGCCTTGTAAATCCATAATCTTTATCGTTGTAACTGTAGCTGACGCTGACCTAAAGCTTACCTGTACCGCATCCATTACTGGGTTTGGATACACACTTACACTTGATACGACTAACT
>JBBQLL010000067.1:0-9644 GCA_038327865.1 Chitinophagales bacterium
GGGAATAACCCAAATAAAAGGGCAAGAAAGCCCTCTTTTAAAGGTTAAAACAATAAAATGGCATAGAATATATAGTTATAATGACAGAAAAAATGTTAATCTATCGTAATTTGAGATAAGAAGCGTTTTGCAACGGTCTCAGTATAAGGGTTGAAAATAATAGTTGTAGTTATTTTTCAACAGATACA
This sequence comes from Chitinophagales bacterium, assembly GCA_038327865.1. Classification (GTDB taxonomy): domain Bacteria; phylum Bacteroidota; class Bacteroidia; order Chitinophagales; family Chitinophagaceae; genus Parasediminibacterium. The sequence goes on from JBBQLL010000067.1 coordinate 189, forward strand.
GATACAAAAGTTTCTGGTTCTCTTACTATTTCAAAACTAGACCGAACAAACAGAATTATTTCAGGAACTTTTAATGCTATTTTATCTAAGCAAGGATGCGATACTATCAAGATTACCGACGGACGCTTCGATATGAAATTCTAATGCTTACAATAACAAACCAATCAAAATGAAAAATTTAATCGCATTACTCTTTATTATTTGCATAATTACAACCCCCCGCTCTTCGGGATGTTCCGCAGGGCATCCCGAAGTGTAGATAAAGCAGATGTGTCATCTGCAATACGCTTACATCTCACTAAGCACAAGCGCAAAATAACATCTGCTTTGAAGATACATAAACTATACATTATTGCATCAGAGATACCGCTTTATCTGTGGTTCGAGATGCGCTGCTCTAACATCTCGAACAGCACTAAACAAAACACCCTCGTAATGCCCTTCCGTGATAATCCCCAAGAATAACACACGCTTGTTATGCCCTTCCAGAAACAGCCGCAAACACAAAACACCGTTTCGTTACCGCATCCTTTGGCTACTATTGCTACCATTTTATTATAAAAAATCTTCCCGTACACAACCATCTAATTGCCTTTAGTGTTATGGAAACAAACAATGCCGTAAAAATATTTTTTACATACAACTTAGCATTTGCAGTAGCGTTACATTTGCACTGATTTAATAAAACCCACAATTTTGCTTTATGACCTGGAAACAAGTCTTCACTACATCGCTAGGTATGAAACTCACAATGGGGCTTACCGGCATTTCATTAATTTTATTTTTAATAGTACATGCTGGCTTAAATGCTTGTATTTGGGCTAATGATGGCGGCGAAATGTTTAATAGAGCGGCTCATTTTATGGGTAGTAATATCATCCCACGTTTGCTAGAAGTTGGGTTAATTTTATTCTTCATTTTGCACATTGCACAAGGCTACTCATTAACGTTGTATAACAAAAGCAAACGTAACGTTGGCTATGCAATAGATTATGGTAATAAAGGCAGCAAATGGTACAGTCGTAGCATGGCCATTTTAGGTAGCTTACTATTATTATTTTTAATTATGCACTTCTATCATTTTTGGACGCCTAGTCGCTTTGGTGGCATGTGGAATATTAAGCCCTTAGAAGAAGTAGAATTAGATGGCAAACTAAAACATAACTTGTTTTTAGAAATGAAGAACGTGTTTCAAAACCCATTTGTTGTGCTATTGTATGTATTGGCTTGTGGTAGTTTAGGGTATCATTTAGCGCATGGTTTTCAAAGTGCTTTTAAAACTTTTGGTGTACACAACAAACGCTACCAACTTATGTTAAGCACTATTGGTTATGGCTACTCAATTGTTATTGCACTAACTTTTGCCATGATGCCAATTAGTTTTTATTTTGGTTGGATATAGAACTAATTTGCTAATGCAATAATTTGTTGATGCTAATGATTAAGTTGAAGTTGTATACCACAATTCATGAGTCATTTTTAATTATTAATTCTTAATTGAATAAGATGTTAAACGCAAAAATTCCTGCAGGGCCATTAGACGATAAATGGACAGACTACAAAGGCCATTGCAAATTGGTTAATCCTGCTAACAAACGTAAATTAGAAATAATTGTAGTAGGTACTGGTTTGGCTGGTGCTTCCGCTGCTGCTTCTTTGGGAGAGATGGGCTATAAAGTAAAAGCATTTTGTTTTCAAGACAGTCCACGTCGTGCACACTCAATAGCTGCACAAGGTGGTATTAATGCTGCAAAAAATTACCAGAATGATGGTGATAGTGTTTTCCGTTTATTTTACGATACCATTAAAGGTGGTGACTATCGTTCAAGAGAAGCCAATGTGCATCGCTTGGCAGAAGTTAGTACCAATATTATAGACCAATGTGTGGCACAAGGTGTGCCTTTTGCCCGTGAATATGGCGGCTTATTAAGCAACCGTAGTTTTGGTGGTACACAAGTACAACGTACATTTTATGCTGCTGGGCAAACTGGTCAGCAATTGCTGATAGGTGCTTATCAAGCATTAGAACGTCAGGTGGCACTAGGTAACGTAAAAATGATGGCACGCCACGAGATGTTAGATGTGGTAATGATTGACAACAAAGCCCAAGGCATTATTGCACGTAACTTAGTTAATGGCGATATAGAACGTCATTTTGGCAACGCTGTTTTACTGTGTACTGGCGGTTATGGTAATGTATTTTATTTATCTACCAATGCCATGGGCAGCAATGTTTCTGCCACTTGGAAAGCCCATAAGAAAGGTGCAGCATTCGCCAATCCTTGCTTTACACAAATTCACCCAACCTGCATTCCTGTTAGTGGCGATCATCAAAGTAAATTAACCTTGATGTCGGAATCTTTACGGAACGATGGTAGAATTTGGGTGCCACTAAAACAGGGCGATACAAGAAAAGCAAACGATATTCAAGAAGAAGAAAGAGATTATTATTTAGAGAGAAGATACCCAGCGTTTGGTAACCTTGTTCCTCGTGATGTAGCTTCAAGGGCCGCAAAAGAGCGTTGTGATGAAGGTTTTGGTGTTGGTACTAGTAAGCAAGCAGTGTATTTAGATTTTGCCGCCGCAATTGAACGTTACGGTAAAATTGAAGTGGGTAAACATGGTAATGACCATGCTAGTGCTGAGGAAATTATTGTATTAGGCAAGCAAGTGGTTAAAGAAAAATATGGTAACCTGTTTGATATGTACGCAAAAATAACAGGCGAAAACCCATACGAAGTACCAATGCGCATCTACCCAGCGGTGCATTATACCATGGGTGGTTTATGGGTAGATTATGAATTGCAAACGAGCTTACTAGGCGTATTTGCATTAGGCGAAGCTAACTTTAGCGATCACGGTGCTAACCGATTAGGTGCAAGTGCCTTGATGCAGGGTTTGGCTGATGGTTATTTTGTAGTACCGTATACTTTGGGTAATTATTTAGCCGATGAAATTTACGCCAAAGCCATATCTACAGATCATCCTGCTTTTGCTGAAGCAGAAAAAGCGGTGTCTGATAGGATTAATAAGTTGATGTCTATTAAAGGCACAAAAACTGTAGAAAGTTTCCACAAACGGCTAGGTAAAATAATTTGGGAAAAATGTGGCATGGCTCGCAATGAGGAAGGTTTAAAGCAAGCCATAGCTGAAGTTCAAGCATTAAAAGCCGAGTTTTGGAGCGATGTTAGAATTCCAGGTAGCATTAACGAAATGAACCCAGAATTAGATAAAGCAAACCGTGTGGCAGATTTTATTGAGCTTGGCGAACTGATGTGCAAAGATGCGCTGAACCGTGACGAAAGTTGTGGTGGGCATTTTAGAGAAGAATACCAAACACCAGAAGGCGAAGCCCTGCGAGATGATGCCAACTTTATGTACGTTGCCGCTTGGGAATATGCTGGCGATAGTAATTGGAATTTACATAAAGAAGCCTTAGATTATGACGTGATTAAACCAAGTCAAAGGAATTATAAGTAACCGCCTCTAACCCATGATTGGGAATTAAAAATTGAGGCTCTTCAAATCGTTCTTTACATTTAATTTTATAACAACTAAATATCCCCTCTTGGGGTGTGGGGCTTATGGAACATCAAGGCATGAACCTAACTTTAAAAGTTTGGCGTCAACAAAACACACAAGCACAAGGCAATTTTGCAACCTATCAGGTGAAAGATATTTCGCATGAGATGTCATTTTTAGAAATGATTGATGTGCTGAATGAGCAATTAATAACCGAAGATGGCGAGCCTGTTGCCTTTGACCATGATTGCCGTGAAGGAATCTGTGGTATGTGCAGCATGTATATTGATGGTAAACCACATGGTCCTTGGCAAGCAAACACCACTTGTCAGTTGCACATGCGGGCTTTTAAAGATGGTGATACCATTACTGTTGAGCCTTGGAGGGCCAATGCTTTTCCTGTGGTAAAAGATTTAATGGTAGATAGAAGTGCTTTTGACCGCATCATTCAAGCGGGTGGGTATATTAGTGTAAATACGGGTAACGCAGTAGATGGTAACTCATTACCAATAAAAAAAGACAATGCTGATGCTGCTTTTGCTGCTGCCATGTGTATTGGTTGTGGTGCTTGCGTAGCTGCTTGTAAAAACAGTAGTGCGATGTTGTTTTTAGGTGCTAAAGTTTCACATTTAGCTTTGTTGCCACAAGGCGATCCGGAACGTAAAAGCCGTGTTGTAAATATGGTGGCGCAAATGGATAAAGAAGGTTTTGGTGCTTGTACCAATACGGGTGCTTGCGAGGCCACTTGTCCTAAAGAAATTTCATTAACTAACATAGCTCGTCTAAACCAAGAATACCTAACTGCTAGTTTAACTGCTACAAATTAAGTATTTTAATAAATAATAAAGAGGCGATTTCTTTATGGAAATCGCCTCTTTATAGTATAATACCTAACCTGCAACATACTTTCAGCAGCCCAATTATTTAAATATATCTGTTTATAATGTTTTCTAAATATGCTTGTTTATCGCTAATGTTAACACGTTCGCCATTATCAATAGTATATTGGCTTAAATCTTCTAAAGACAATTTGCCAGCTTCAAAATTTTACCAGTACCAGTATTAAAATTTACAAAACTATTAAAAACAAAATCACAGCCCAAAAAAGAGTGGAATAAAAAAAGAATAATTAGATACTTTTTCGTTAAAAATTAAGTAAAATCATTGTGCACGAAAATAACATGATGTAGTTTATTTTAATTGTATTCTTGAGCGCTTTATGTAACATGTTTTAGTACTAAACTGCTTCACTTTCTAAGTCCATTATCTTCTCAAACAGTTGCTCATATTCGGTTTCAGTTTGTTTTATTTGTTGCTGTATAGATTTGTAATTCTTCTCAGTTTCAGCGAATTTACCTGCGTTTTTATAGCTATCAGGATTACCCAATTCAGCTTCAATAGCTTCTTTTTGCTTTTTAAAACCCTCTAATTCCTGCTCAATTTTTTGAAACTTTTTTTGTAAATTTTTTAGTTCTGTATTATCTAACCTTGGCTTTTCTTGTGTCTTATTTCTTGTATCTTGGCTCTTGTTACTTGCTTCTTGTATTTTGATAATTGGCTCTTGTTTTTTGCCTTCTTCCTTGGCTTGTTTCGCCATACGTTCTTTCCACTCTAAATATTCGGTATAGCCCCCTTTAAATTCCTTGATTTCGTGGTCAATAATTTCCCAAATTTTATTAGCAGTTTTAGATACAAAAAACCGATCATGGCTTACTAATATCAAACTGCCCTCATACTTATTCAGAGCCTCTGCCAACAACTCAACGCTGTGCATATCCAAGTGGTTGGTAGGTTCATCCAACATTAAGAAATTGCTTTTGCTTACAATTACTTTTGCCAAAGCTACACGGGCTTTTTCGCCTCCACTTAGCAGTTTAATTTTTTTATCGGCATCATCACCACTAAATAAAAAACAACCCAATAAACTACGCAGCTCTAGCTCGGTTTTGCCACTACGGCATTCGCTCATTTCGTCTAAAATGGTATTGTTTAAATCTAATGCTTCAAGCTGATGTTGGGCGTAAAAACTACTATCCACATTGTGGCCCCAAATACGTTCACCTTCAAACGTTTCGGTACCAGCAATAATGCGTAACACGGTACTTTTTCCTTTACCATTTGCCCCAATTAAAGCAATTTTATCCCCTCTGTCTATTTCAGCAACCGAGCCTTGTACAATAATATTATCGCCAAATCTTTTGCTTACATCTTTCAACGTCACTAACACTCGCCCCGGCTGGTTATTTACCTGAAAATTAATTTTAATGTTTGGTCTTTCTAAACTTACATTTTCTATACGTTCAATTTTATCTAAACGCTTAACAATACTTTGTGCAGCAGCGGCTTTACTGGCTTTGGCCTTAAAGCGTTCTACAAATCGTTCCTGTTGTTTAATGTAATCTTGTTGATTTTCATAAGCCTTTTGTTGCATGTCGATACGGATAGCTTTTTCAGCTTCGTAATACTCGTAATTGCCCGAATAAATATGTAGTTCTTGCTGATAAATTTCAACAATTTTATTAACCATTCTATTCAAAAAATATTTATCGTGGCTCACAATTACTACACTACCTTGATAGTGCAATAAGTATTTTTCTAACCATTCAATAGATGGTAAATCCAAGTGGTTGGTAGGTTCATCCAATAGCAACACATCGGGTGATTGTAAAATCATTTTTGCTAGTAAAACCCGCATTCTCCAACCACCGCTAAACTCTTTGTAAGGCTTAATAATCTGCTCGTTGGTAAAGCCCAAGCCATGCAATACTTCCTCGGTTTTGTATTGAATATTATAGCCATCCAATACATCCATTTCGTGCAACTTATCGGTATAATCTATCAGTAATTTCTCGTCCTCTTTTTGCTCTAATAAGTGGCCAAGCGCTTCAATTTCTTTTTCCAATTCACGTACACGTTCAAACGCACCCATAGCAACTTCTAAAATACTATCGTTGGTATCAAAGCTCAATAAATCTTGGTGCAGGTAGCCAATGCTTGTGCCACGGCCTTTTTCAACTGTACCTTTTGATGGTAAATATTGCCCAACCAAAACTTTTAATAGCGTAGATTTTCCTGTGCCATTATAGCCAATTAAACCTATTCTTTCACCCGGATGTATATGCCAAGTAGCATCTTCTACAATAACCCTTGCACCAAATTCAAACGTAACGTTCTGTAAACCTATCAACATGCCACAAATAATTTTTGAGCCGCAAAGGTAATTGACGATGAGCGTTTTTTACTTTACTTTTGAAGGATAAACAAATAATAATGAAAATAGTAATTGGATATGTATTAATTGCTGCTTTGTCGGCTTGCGATGGTAGCGATAAACCTGCAGTTGTAGACGTGAAACAAACACCATTGGCACAGAGTAAAAATAGTATGGCTTTTAATAATCAGTTTGGTAAATTGATGGAAGATTATTTTAGCTTGAAAGATAATTTTATTGCTGAAAAAGATAGTACCATTACCGCTTACGCAAAAGCCTTAATGATGGATGCTGACAGTTTAAACCTACAAGAGCTAAAAGCTGATAGTAGTGTTGTAATAACTGCAAAGTCTTTTGCGCAAAGTATTTCAGCAGATTTAAAAGGGCTACTAGGTGAGAAAACATTGGAAAATAAGCGTAAGTCTTTTCAAATTGTTAGCGATCAATTATTTGATTTGGCGAGAACCGTGCAGTACGATAATATAAAAGTATATCAACAAAACTGTCCGATGGCTTTTGGCGATATTGGTGCTAATTGGTTAAGCAAAACATCGGATATAAAAAACCCATATTTGCCTAAAAAAATGTTGACTTGTGGTGAGGTAAAAGATAGTATTGGGAAATAATGTTATTTTATGTGCTGATATACGAATGTGCTATTGTGAAAATTTGATAATTAAGTAAATTGTAAGTCACTGCGAGGAACGAAGTAGTCTAAATTTTGTAAGCTTGATTGCTTAGTGTATCGCAAATACGGCGGCTAAAAATATTAAAAAAACAATTATGAATAGTTTAGTTACAGATTCAAATATTACAACAGAAATTGCCGATTTTGGCGCAGGTTGTTTTTGGTGTGTAGAAGCTGTTTTTCAAAGAGTTGAAGGTGTGATAAGTGTACAAAGCGGCTATGGTGGTGGCCATGTTGTAAACCCAACGTATGAGCAGGTTTGTGATAAAAAAACTGGTCATGCTGAGTTAATAAGAATTGTGTTTGACACTGCAAAAGTTACCTATGCGGAATTGTTAGAAATTTTTTGGAAAACCCACGACCCAACTACCATAAATCAACAAGGCAATGATGTTGGACCACAATATCGCAGTGTGATATATTACCATAGTGAAGCACAACGGCAAATAGCCGAACAATATAAAAGTGAATTGGATAATGCAGGTGTGTTTGATAACCCAATTGTAACAACTATTGAACCTTTTAACAATTTTTATCCCGCAGAAAATTACCACCAAGATTATTACAACAATCACCAAAACCAAAGCTATTGCTATTTTGTGGCCAAGCCTAAAGTTGAAAAACTAGAAAAATATTTTAAGGATAAAATGAAGAAAGAATACATGTAGTTTTCTCAACACATAGTCATATTGGCACAGTAGTTTTAACCACAGATTTGTAAGAACTTTTTAAAGAATAAAATGTCCTTTCTGTGTTAAAATATATAATAAAATTATACTATGGTAACTTACCACGATACAATTCAGTGGCTGAAAGAGTTTATGTTCACTTGCCCATCTAAAAAACTGCTACATATTGAATGTCCGGGTTGTGGTTTTCAACGTAGCTTTTTTGCATTAATAGAAGGTAATGTTTTACAAAGCTTGCAATTGTACCCAGCCATGCTGCCAATTTTAACACTTATTGCATTTACAATGCTGCATTTAAAATACCAATTTAGTTTTGGGGCGTTAACGATAAAATATTTTTTCATATTGATAACAGTTATTATCTTGTCATTCTATATTTATAAAATCATAAACCAAAAAATTTTCTGCTAATGGAAACAAATCCAACTACTCAATTTCAAAATTTTCAAGTACAACGTCCTTTACCAAACGCAACAGCCGTATTGGTTTTGGGCATTTTAAGTATTGTTGGTAGTTGCTGTTATGGTGTACCTGGTACAATTTGTAGTATTATTGCTTTGGTGCTTTATAATAAAGACAAGCAGCTTTATGTTGCTAGCCCTGAATTATACACCGAGGCATCTTACAAAAACGAGAAAACAGGTAGGGTTTGTGCTATTGTGGCATTAGTTTTATCGCTAATTTTTATATTACTTGTGGTTTTATTAATTGCTATTGTAGGTATTGCAGGCTTGTCTGATCCTGAGGCTATAAAAAGAGCGATGGGTCAATAATTATTAAACTATAATTTTTTTGTAAGGCTGTTTCAGAAATGGGACAGCCTTTTTTATATAACTTCTCTCTTCCAGCTAATTAAAATAACACCTGCAACCACAATAATAGTCCCTATAACTTGCTCGGTAAATATCTTTTCGTGTAGTATAAAATGAGCTTGCAAAACGGTACTAACTGGGCCAATACTGGTAATGATAGATACATTGTTGCTGCCAATACGTTTCATGGCATTTGAAATCATAAAAGAGGGGATAACCGTTGCAATGATTGCCAATGCAATACCATAGCTAATTAAAGTTGGTGTAAAATGAAACACATTGAAGCTGCGAGTAGTAAAATAATGTGAAAAAACACCAGCTGTTGCAAATAACATTGCATAAGCGGTATAGCGTGTTGCACCAACTTTCTGTACTAATCTACCAGTACCAACTAGGTAAATAGAATACGTAACAGCACATAAAAAAATCATGAAACTACCATAGAAAAAATTGGGATTGGTGGTGTCAATACGTAACTCGCCAAAGTAGGCAATGCCAATACCAATATAGGTTAGCACCAAAGCTATCACCTGT
>JBBQLL010000068.1:0-9568 GCA_038327865.1 Chitinophagales bacterium
TGATGAAAAATTATTTAGACCAACAGAAATACCAGATATTTATGGCGATAATACAAAAGCCAAGCAGCAGTTAGGTTGGCAATATGAGGTATCGTTTTTTGATGTTTTAAAAATATTAATAGATGAAGAAATAGCAAATGACCGATAAAAAAATTATAGTCAATTTCTTTCAACGCAAGCCACATAAGGGTTTTAGTTTTAGCTTAGAATATATTTTTGAAGATATTAGGCATCGCTTAGCAGATAAAATTAATGCGACAGTTTATATATCTAGGTGTTTTAATGATGGGTATTTCACAAAATTTATTAATATAATAGAGGCTTATTTTAGGCAAAGAAGGAATGTAAACCACGTAAATCATATAACTGGTGAAATACATTATCTAAATCTATTAATGACTAAAAAACGTGGAGTACTTACCATTCATGATTGTGGTATGATGCGACGGAAGGAGGGAATAGCTAAAGAAGTGGTACAATGGCTGTATCTTATACTACCTGTTTCAAAGGCAACTATTGTTACAGCAGTTTCAGAAGAAACCAAGCTAGAAATAATACAATACACCAATTGTAAATCTGAAAAAATTGAAGTAATACCAGTAGCGGTAAATCCACAATATCAACCAGTTTATAAAACATTTAATACCTCTAAACCAATTATTCTACAGATTGGCACAGGCTATAATAAAAACATACTGCGTCTTTTTGAAGCAATTAGCGGAATAAGTTGTCATTTAACAATTGTAGGAAAGTTGAATGATGAACATCTAGCAGCATTAAATAAATATCGGATTGATTATAGTAATGAATACAATATCACCAATGAACGGTTATTAGAAAAATATATTGACTGCGACATATTAAGTTTTATTTCTACTTTTGAAGGTTTTGGGATGCCGATTATTGAAGCAAATGCGGTAGAAAGGGTTGTAATAACTAGTAATATATCCTCTATGCCAGAAGTGGCGGGCAATGCAGCTTGCTTAGTAAATCCAAAAGACGTAGTAGATATTAAAAATGGTTTTTTAAAACTAATTACTGATGAATTTTATAGGGAGACGCTAATTGACAATGGTAGGATAAACAAACGAAGGTTTGACGCCAATATAATTGCTGATAAGTATTATCAGGTATATAAAAAAGTTCATGATGACAATATTAAGTAATACCAAGGTAATTTGTATATGAAACTTCTCTCTGTTATTGTAACGATGGATCCCACAAGTGGTGGGCCAGCTCAAGGTATAAGAAACAATTTACCTTTTTGGAAACAGTTGGGTATTGCGCCTAGTATTTTAAGTTTTGATTCACCAGATGAGGATTTTGTTGTACAAGAGAATATAATAGGTATTGGCCCTGTAAAAAATCCGTGGGCGTATGTTCCAAAAGGTATGAATTGGTTGTTGGCAAATTTGTGTAATTACGATGTGGTATTAATACATGGGCTTTGGTTATATAATGGGTATGCTGCTACTAAAGCCATTAAAAAACTAAAGCGAGCTGGAAAAAAGGTACCTAAGGTATTTTTAATGCCGCATGGAATGTTAGATCCCTATTTTCAAAAAACATCCCAACGTAGACTAAAAGCTTTAAGAAATACTATTTACTGGCATTTGATAGAAAAGGAAGTAATTAATAGTGCGGATGGTATTTTATTTACCTGCGAAGAAGAACTTCAATTAGCCAAAACAACTTTTAATGGGTATTCGCCAAAAGCTACCCATAATGTTAGTTACGGCATTATTGCACCACCAGTATTTTCAGTTGAACAAAAGGCAGCATTTGACAATAAATGTCCAGCAGTTAGTAATAAAAAATATTTTATTTTTTTAAGTAGATTACACCCTAAAAAAGGGGTAGATATTTTACTAAAAGCCTATGCATTATGTTATGACTATTGCCAAAATAATGATATTAGCCTACCCGATTTAGTAATTGCAGGGCCTGGTTTAGATACTGACTATGGTTTGGGATTAAAGTCATTACAACATCAATACCCCATATTAGAAAATAAAGTACATTTTCCAGGCATGTTGCAAGGGAATGCCAAATGGGGAGCTTTATATGGCGCTGAGTTATTTGTATTGCCAAGCCATCAGGAGAATTTTGGTATTGCCATTGTAGAGGCGATGGCCTGTAAAAAGCCAGTTTTGATTACCAACAAAGTAAATATATGGCGAGAGATTGAAAATGGGAAAGGTGGATTAGTAACAGATGATAACTTAACATCGGTACTAGCTTCATTGAAGCAATGGGTAAATTTAACTATCACTGAGAAAGAAAGAATGGGATCAAATGCCTATGAAACTTACTATTCGAATTTTACAGCTGAAGCTACAAGTAAAAAGTTTGTAGAAGTTATAAAAAAATATTAAATATTGATTATGTTTTCTCATAATAGTAATAGTGGTGATGCTTACGAAAGACCTGTTTTTACGATTACAAATAAATTAAAACGATTAATATGGCAAATTTGTTGGTTTTCACTTTGCCGATGGACACCCGCTCCCTTACACCATTGGCGATCCTTAGTTTTGCAATTTTTTGGTGCTAAATTAGGGGTTACAAATTTTATATACCCAAGTTGCAAAATATGGGCGCCTTGGCTTCTCGAAACACAAGATGTGGTTACAATTGGACCTGGTGTTGAAATTTATAATCCTGGGGGTGTTTTTTTAGGTCATCATACTATTTTATCTCAAGATGCTTATTTATGTGGTGCAACGCATGATTATAATGTTATTGACTTTACCTATATAATGAAGAAAATAATATTGCAGCCATATGTTTGGATATGCGCAAAAAGTATTGTTTTACCTGGCATTACATGTTTTGAAGGGAGCGTTTTAGCTGCGGGGGGGGTTGCTGTTAAAGACTTACAATCATGGACAGTTTATGGTGGTAATCCTGCGAAAGAAATTAAAAAAAGAGATAACTTTTATAAATAAAATGGATATATTTAATACAAAAAAATTTGATTTGTGTGTGATTGGTACAGGCTCTTCTGGATTAATTACAGCATTAGAATATTCTAAATTGCATCCAGAAAAGCAAATTATTTTAATTGAGTTTGGAAATAAATCTATAAAAAATACTAATGCTCTTGACGATAGTATAAAAATTAGCAATTTAAAAAATCATCATCCCCCTTATGAGTGTACGAACAAAGGCTTTGGAGGTACATCTGCAACTTGGGGTGGGCGTTGTGTCAATTTTGACGAAGTTGATTTCATAGAAAGACCAATTGTAAACAATGGCTGTACTTGGGATGTGCCATTTTATAAAGACGTTGAAAAATATCTTTTACCCGCCGCTGAATATTTTGAATGTGGCGAAGCCAAGTTTAATTTAAATGATTTAGCTAAATTTAAAGATGATAGAATTGCAGAAGGTTTTGTTGAAGGCGATGTTACTGATTCAATTGTAGAAAGATGGAGTATGCCTACAAGATTTGGTGATCGCTATCATGATGATATACAGCGTAATAAAAATATTATTTTACTAGAAGGTTTTGAAGCAATTAATTTCTCAGTCCCCAATGACTCAGGAATTGTAAAAGATTTAAAAATAAAGCATGTTGAAACTGGTGATATTAAAACAGTAAGTTCATCTTTATTTGTAATAGCAACAGGTACACAAGAGGTAACACGATTGTTATTAAAAAATCTACAACTTTTTAATAATTTGGCTAAAGTGCCAGATGCGCTTGGAAAATATTATCAAGGGCACATTTCAGGTAAAATTGCATCTGTAAAATTTTATGGTAACCCACAAAAAACGGAATTTGGCTTTATTAAAGACGAGGATGGGGTATATTTAAGACGTCGTTTTCAGTATTCAAAGGATTTCTTGGTAGATAATAATCTACTTAATACAGCTATTTGGTTAGATAATCCTTTATATCATAATCCTAAACATAAAAGTGGTGCCATGTCTTTTATGTACATGGCAATGATTACCCCCTTCTTAGGTAAAAGATTAGCACCACCAGCCATTGCACAATCTATAACAAAAGGCAAAGTTGAAGGTTTAAAGTATCATTTACTTAATATAATTAAAGATTTACCAAAGTCTTTAATTACACCTGCTACTATTTTTTACAAACGTTATTTGTTAAAACGAAAACTACCAGGTATTTTTTTGTATAGCCCACAAAATAAATATGCCCTACATTTTCATGCTGAGCAAATTCCTGATGCATCTAATAGAATGTATTTGGCAGATGACAATGAGACTTTAATAATTGATTATAACATTTTAGATGCTGATGCTTTATCAGTAATAAAAGTTCATGAGAAGTTAGATGATTACTTACGAGGTATTAATTGTGGTGAACTAGAATATTGGTATAAAAAAAATGAATTATTGGATGCAATAAAATCTATGTCAAGAGATGGTATTCATCAATCTGGAACAACAAGAATTGCAGATACACCTGAAAAAGGAGTAGTAGATAGAAATTTACAATTATTCGGAACTGCGAATGTGTATGTATGTAGTTGTTCTGTATTGCCTACATCAGGTCAAGCTAATCCTACATTTTTTACTGGAGCTCTTGCTGTGAAATTAGCGCATCATTTAAAGTAAAATAAATGAAAAAAATCGAATTAGTTAAAGGAATTCAATCATCAATAATTGGCTTTGGATGCGCACCTATATTAGGTGCTGAAGGTGCCTACAAATCTAAACGTGCGCTAGAATGTGCAATTGATTATGGTGTAAATCATTTTGACTTAGCCCGATCTTATGGTTATGGCGAATCGGAGAGATTTGTAGGCAAAATATTGGGTGCTAAAAGGAAAGATATGGTGTTAGCATCCAAATTTGGCATCAGAGCCAATTATAAAGCTAGGTTTCTTACACCAGTTAAACCAATAATTAGGTATATAAAAAAACAGCTTAAACAAAACAATTTACCAACAATTAATAAGCAACTTGTTAGAAATACAAATACTATAGCTGATAAATTTCACGATAGGGTTGGCATTAATGAGATTGAAATGGTTAAAAGTTTGGAGGAAAGTCTAAGAGCTTTGAAAACAGATTATCTAGATTATTTTTTAATTCATGAGCCTTTAAATTCAATTGAAAATATTGATGAAATTTGCAATGTTGCTTATAAACTTAAATTAGCAGGTAAAATTAGAGCATTCGGAATTGCTTTTATGCATCAGCAAGAGAACTTGCATTCTAATTATTTAGACAGATTTGATTTATTGCAGTTTAATACATCGCACAATGCTAATGAATACAATTATGTGGTTACAAAATATTCTATGTCACCGAATATTATATTCTCACCATTTAAGGGTGGGGCTAACAATATTTTATCTCCAAAGGAAAAATTAATAAAAATTACCAATGATTTTACACATTCAATTATTTTGTGCTCTATGTTCAATGAAAAGCATATAGTAGATAATACATCCTTATTTCAATAATAGAATTTAAAAATGCTTGACATAACAATAGCTATTCCTGTAAAAAAAGTGTAATGAAACTTGTTAAAATATTTAGTTGGTGTTTGTATTGATTTTCCGTCAGAAAATTTTATTCATCCAGGTGTTACTATACATGAAGGTGCGGTGATTGGTGCTAGATCTGTAGTAGTGAAAGATATACCAAAATGGACCGTTTGTACAGGATACCCATGTAAACCAATAAAAGAAAGAATTTTAGTAAAATAATTTTTATAAGTTGTTAAATCGTATGGTATCTGTTGTTATATTAACTAAAAATGAGGCCGCTGATCTGCCTAGCTGTTTGAACTCAATAAAACCATGGTGTGATGATATACATGTTTTAGATTCTGGAAGTGTAGATGAAACAGTAGATATTGCAAGAAGTTTTGGTGCAAATGTTGCCATAAATAATTTTAGTAGTTTTGGTCAGCAGAGAAATTTTGCATTAGACAATCTTGCTTTTAAGTATGATTGGATTTTGTTTCTAGATGCAGATGAACAAGTAACTACTAAGTTTTATAATAACTTTATTACTAGTATTGAGCAATCAGATGAGTCTGTGGCTGGCTTTTATTGTTGTTGGAAAATGATATTAGATCATGTTTGGTTAAAACGCTGTGATAATTTTCCTAAATGGCAGTTTAGAATTTTAAAGTTGGGTAAAGCAAGATTTACCGATTATGGTCACGGTCAGAAAGAAGGGCAGGTAAATGGAATAATTAGATATATAAAAGAACCATATCTACATTATGGCTTTTCAAAAGGTTGGGCATTGTGGTTAGAACGGCACAATTTATATTCAACACTGGAGGCAAAAGAGCGTATTAAAAACATTCCACCTTTTCTGGACATTTTCTCGAAACATGGAAGCATTAGGAATAAAGCTTTAAAAGCATGGCTTGTTAAAATACCTAGTTGGCCTTTGCTCAGATTTTTTCAAGCATATATTGTAAAATTTGGTTTTTTGGAAGGTCGTTCAGGTTTTGTATATTGTGTAAATATGGCTTATTATGAGTTTTTAATTAAAATTAAGCTTAGAGAAAGCAAGTTGAAAAATAACATATAAAAGTATACTTCCGAAATTAATGCCCCAAACAATTCTTCTTATTTCCTATAATTATGCTCCTGAATTGACTGGTATTGGTAAATACAATGCAGAACTTTGTGAGTATTTGGTAACAAAAAATCATGCTGTAAAGGTAATAACAGCTTACCCTTACTACCCGAACTGGAAAGTGTTTAATGGTTATGCAAATAAATGGTATAAAAAAGAGCAAATTAATGGGGTGGAAGTTGTTCGCTGTCCAATTTACATACCTGCCAACCCTACTGGTGCGCAACGTATGTTGCAAGAAATAAGTTTCTATACATCAACATTAGTGATGGTGGTTTGGCAAATTATTAGTTTTAAGAGATATGATAGTATTATTATTCCATCTCCAAGTTTTATGTGTGGGTTTCACGGTATTTTACTCAAACTCTTTAGACCTAAAACTAAGTTTATTTACCATATTCAAGATTTACAAATAGATGCGGCCATCGATTTAAATATTATTCATCAAAATTGGCTAAGAAAGTTACTAATTACTGTAGAGCAATTTATTTTAAACCAAGCAACTATTGTGTCTACCATTTCTGAAGGGATGCAAAAAAAAATCTTGGCTAAGAAAACTAAGCTTACCAATGTGGTACTTTTCCCAAATTGGGTTGACAATTCTAAAATCTTTGTAACAGAATCTAACCTAGCTACAATTGCTAGTTTGGGTATTCCTCTTGATAAAAAAATAGTCTTCTATTCTGGTGCTATTGGCGAAAAGCAAGGGTTAGAAATAATACTTTCAGTGGCGCCAGATATGGCTGTTATATGTCCAGACGTTTTGTTTGTTATTTCTGGTTCTGGGCCCTATAAAGAAAAGTTACAAACTACTGTAACTGAAAAAAGTATTGGTAATATTATGTTTATTGCATTACAGCCAATAGATATATTTAATCAGCTATTAAACTATGCTTATTGCCACTTAATTATACAAAAAGAAAGTGTAGGCGATTTGTTATTGCCGTCTAAACTCACCAATATTTTAGCGGTTGGTGGGGTAAGTATTATAGCTGCTCTGCCAAATACGACGTTATATGATGTAATTACTAAAAACAAGATGGGCATTATAATCCCCCCAGAAAATGAAATAGCTTTTAAAAACGCCATTATACATATTGTTTTAGAAACGATACAAATACCCACTCAAGTTAATAATGTAAAAGCAACCATCTCAACTAATGCCAACGCTTATGCATTAATATATCTAAAAAAAGAGGTCATTATTAATAATTTTTTAAAGCATATTCAATAATTATTTATGAAAATAGCAGTTGTAGGTACAGGTTATGTAGGTTTAGTGTCAGGTACTTGTTTTGCGGAAACAGGTAATAAAGTTGTATGCATTGATATTGATCAAAGTAAAGTTGCTAAACTATCTAGTGGGGAGATAACAATTTATGAGCCTGGATTAGAAAAAATATTTTTAAGAAACCTAAACGAGAAGCGATTAACATTTACCACCAATTTAGCAGAAGGTGTTAAAGATGCAGCCATTATATTTTTAGCGTTGCCAACACCACCAGGTGCAGATGGTAGTGCCGATTTGAAATATGTATTGGGTGTTGCCAACGATTTGGGTAAAATAATGACTGACTACAAGGTAATTGTAGATAAAAGCACCGTACCAGTTGGTACTGCTGCTAAAGTACATGCTGCTATTGCAGCTAACTTTACTGGTGAGTTTGACGTGGTAAGTAATCCTGAGTTTTTACGAGAAGGCGTTGCGGTTGATGATTTTATGAAACCAGATAGGGTGGTTATTGGTGTAAACAGCGACAGAGCTAGATTTGTAATGTCAGAATTGTATGCCCCTTATGTGCGTCAAGGCAATCCAGTTATTTTTATGGATGAAAAAAGTGCTGAGTTAACCAAATATGCGGCTAACTCATTTTTAGCAACTAAAATATCTTTTATGAACGAAATTGCCCAATTGTGCGAACGCTTGGGTGCAGATGTAGATATGGTGCGCCGTGGTATTGGTAGCGATGATAGAATTGGTAGGCGTTTTTTGTTTCCGGGGATAGGCTATGGTGGCAGTTGTTTTCCTAAAGATGTTCAGGCATTAATTAAATCTGCTGAAGAGGTAGACTATAATTTTCAAATATTAAAAGCCGTTGAAGCCGTAAACGAGGCGCAAAAATTACACTTGCTACCAAAAATTAAAGCATATTTTAAGGATGACTTAAAAAATAAACACTTTGCTTTGTGGGGGTTAGCGTTTAAGCCTAATACTGATGATATACGTGAAGCACCAGCCTTGTATGTAATTGACGCTTTGGTGGAAGCTGGTGCAACTGTAACTGCCTATGACCCTGAAGCAATGCCAAATGTAAAAGCTGTGGTAGGCGATAAAATTGCTTTTGTAAATAACCAATATGCTTGTTTAGATAAGGCAGATGCATTGATTATTGCAACAGAGTGGGCAGAATTTAGGACACCAGATTTTGATATTATTACTACTAAATTAAACGAAAAAGTAGTATTTGATGGTCGTAATTTATTTGACAAAAATCAAATGAAACAACTAGGATACCATTATGAAAGTGTTGGTAGACCTTAAATCCCAGCCCCTAAAAGAAAGCAAGACAACAACCCAAAAAACAAAAAATAAATAAAAATGAGTACAGGAAATATACCAAACACCAATAGTTTCCCTTTAGGAGCTAAGGGTAATGGTAAACGTGTATTAGTTACAGGTGCAGCTGGTTTTTTAGGCTCACATTTATGTGATAGGTTTATAAAAGAAGGATACCATGTAATAGCAATGGACAATTTAATTACTGGCGATCTTAAAAATATTGAACATTTATTTCCTTTAAAAGCGTTTGAATTTTATCACCAAGATGTTTCTAAATACATTCATATACCCGGCGAATTAGATTATATTCTTCATTTTGCGTCACCAGCAAGTCCCATAGATTATTTAAAAATTCCTATTCAAACGCTTAAAGTGGGCTCTTTGGGTACACATAATTGTTTGGGTTTAGCAAAAGCTAAAAATGCAAGAATA
>JBBQLL010000069.1:0-9465 GCA_038327865.1 Chitinophagales bacterium
GTGGCATTGTACAACCCAGAAGATGGCTTATTAAAACTAGCAGAACTAATAAAACTATATGTAAAGGGTATTTTTGGGGCTACATCGCCAAAAACCAAATTGGTTACTACCATAAAATTTAGAGATGTGCAGTAGCCAATAACTATTTACTTGGTAAAGCCACTATGTACGGTCATAATGGCTTTTTTTACGGGTACATGCGGTACTATATTTTTCTTAATAGTTACTGTAACAAGCATTTACTAAAGTGCTTTGGTATAAATGGCATAGATAATACTGTTTATAACAACTGTAATATTGCAAAACGCATTGTTACTAATAGATATCGCTATGATATTTTTACATATTACTATGTGTTTATTAATAATTGAATTGTAACTTTTACATATTACGATGATGTTTTTGCATATAACTATGTAATTATTAAAAATTTGTAGGTGTATTGTAAATAAAGCAAGTGTATTTTAACAGAAACCTTTAATAACCCCCCTTAGTGCAAAACTTTTCCGCTTTCATTACCATAGTTTAAAATTATCGGGCTTAATTTGCAAACATTCAACACAACATAAATGGCTACTATACAACAACCTGCAATACTAATTTTGGCTGATGGGCATGTTTTTCATGGCAAAGCCTTTGGATTTATTGGTACAACAACTGGCGAAATATGTTTTAATACAGGCATGACGGGCTATCAAGAAGTTTTTACCGACCCAAGTTACACTGGTCAGGTTTTAATTATGAACAATGTACATGTTGGTAATTATGGTGTAAAAACTACCGATGTAGAAAGCGATACAGTAAAAATACGTGGCTTAATAGGTAGAAATTTAGAAGAATTGTTTAGCCGCTTTCAGGCAACAGATTCTATGCAAAACTACTTAACACAAAATAAAATAGTAGGTATAGAAGATATTGATACTAGAGCGTTGGTAGCACATGTACGAGAAAAAGGCGCTATGAACTGTATTATTTCTTCGGATATTTTAAAGGTAGACAAATTAAAAGTCTTATTAGCCGAGTGTCCAAACATGGATGGCTTAGAACTAGCAAGTAGTGTAAGCACCACAGAAGAATACGAATTAGGAGATGCTACATCAACACTAAAAGTAGCGGTGTTAGATTTTGGTGTTAAGAAAAATATACTTAACTGCTTGGTTGAACGTGGTGCGCATGTGCGGGTGCATCCTGCAAAAACATCGGTGGCGCGTTTAAGAGAATTTAACCCGAGTGGTTATTTTATTTCCAATGGCCCCGGCGATCCTGCCGCCATGCCTTATGCAGTAAGTACCATTAAAGATATTTTGCAGGAAGAAAAACCTTTGTTTGGTATTTGTTTAGGGCATCAATTATTGGCTTTGGCAAATGATATTCCTACGTTTAAAATGAACAATGGCCACAGAGGTTTAAATCACCCAGTAAAAAATATCATTACTGGTAAATGTGAAATTACTACCCAAAACCATGGTTTTGGGATAGATCCAGACGCTGTTAAAAATCACGCTAATATTGAAGTAACACACTTAAATTTAAATGATAATAGCATAGAAGGCATTCGCTTAAAAAACAAGCCTGCTTTTAGTGTGCAATATCACCCAGAAGCCACACCTGGCCCTCACGATAGCCGTTATTTGTTTGATGATTTTGTTACAATGATGACTAAAGATTAAGAAAAAATAGATATAATAGAACATAGATTCTCAAGGTTTTCCAGATATAATTTACGGTTTATCTTTTCTATACTGATAATCTGTGTGCCATAACTTCGCTGTGCTAAATAAAACTAATGAATCTCAAATCTTTGCTTGCTCGGCCATTTGCCAATTATATCCATAAAAAAGTAACCAAAGAGTCGTACTCAGCCCTTCAAGACCAAGAAGCTATTTTTAAAGAACTGATAAAAGTTGGTAAAAACACAGTTTTTGGCAAAGACCATCAATTTGATACCATTAATACCTACAGCGAATTTATACAAGCTGTACCCATAAGAGATTACGAACAAATAAAAGAGTATATTAACCAAATTAAAGAAGGTAAACACAATGTATTGTGGAAAGGCAAGCCCATTTATTTAGCCAAAACTAGCGGTACTACAAGTGGTGTAAAATATATTCCTATTACTAAAGATTCTATTACTAACCATATAGAAACCGCCCGCAATGCCTTGTTATGTTATATGTCAGAAACGGGTAACAACGCATTTGTAAAAGGTAAAATGATTTTTTTAAGTGGCTCGCCAGAATTAGAGCGCATTGCAGATATTCCTACAGGTAGATTAAGTGGTATTGTAAATCATCATATACCTAAATACTTACGTACCAATCAATTGCCAAGCTTTGAAACAAATTGTATTGAGGATTGGGAAACAAAATTGGATAAAATTGTAGACGAAACGATGGCTCAAGATATGACGTTAATTAGTGGTATTCCACCATGGATGCAGATGTATTTTGACAGGTTAGTACAACGTAGCGGTAAAAAAATTAGCGAGTTATTTCCCAACTTTAGTGTAATGGTACAAGGTGGTGTAAACTTTGAACCCTACAAAGCAAAGTTGTTTGAAACCTTAGGTAAAAAAATTGATACTATAGAATTGTTTCCTGCAAGTGAAGGGTTTGTGGCATTTCAAAATAGCCAAACAGAAGAGGGTTTATTGCTAAACACCAATAGTGGTATCTTTTTTGAGTTTGTGCCTGCGGCAGAAATATTTAACGATAAGCCTATCAGATTAAGTCTAAAGGATGTGCAACTAGGCGAGAATTATGTCTTAATTATTAATAGTAATGCGGGTTTGTGGGGTTACAATCTTGGCGATACGGTAAGATTTATTAGTCTTAATCCGTATAAAATTATTGTTAGCGGTCGCATTAAACATTTTATTTCTGCCTTTGGCGAGCATGTAATTGGCGAGGAAGTAGAGTATGCTTTATTAAAAGCTGCCAACGAAGAGGGTGTTAAAATTACCGAGTTTACAGTAGCACCCTTTATTCAACAAGGCGAGGGCAAAAGCTATCACGAATGGTTTATTGAATTTGAAACCGAACCTATTGATATGGCTGCGTTTACTCAAAAAATTGATACTAATTTAAGGGTCAAAAATACGTATTACCATGATTTGATTAGCGGCAATATTCTGCAACTATTGCAAATTACTAAAGTCCGCAAAAATGGGTTTATAGACTATATGAAAAGCGTTGGTAAGCTAGGTGGGCAAAATAAAGTACCCCGTTTAAGCAACGATAGAAAATTGGCCGTTGAATTAAAACCATTCTTAACGCCTTCTTTATTGCCACTTTAATTATATTGCATCCCTCATGGTAAAACGCATCGCAATTTTTGGTTCTACTGGTTCTATTGGCACACAAGCATTAGAGGTAATTGCTGAACATGCAGATAAGTTTTCTGCTGAAGTATTAACTGCTCAAAGCAACCACGAATTACTAATTAAACAAGCTATCAAATTCAATCCTAATTGCGTAGTAATTGGTGATGAAAAAAAATACTTATTAGTTAAAGAGGCTTTGGCAAGTACTAATGTAAAAGTATTTGCTGGCGAAAAGGCATTAGAAGAAGTAGCTGGTATGGATTGCTACGATATGATGTTGGCTGGCATTGTTGGTTTTGCTGGTTTAAAACCTACTTTAAAAGCAATAGAAAGTGGCAAGCCGATAGCCTTGGCTAATAAAGAAACCTTGGTTGTAGCTGGCGATATAGTGATGCAAAAAGCTATCGAAAAACGCGTACCTATTATTCCTGTTGATAGTGAACACTCTGCTATTTTTCAATGTTTGGTAGGCGAGGGGCGCAATAAAATTGAGCAGGTAATACTTACCGCAAGCGGTGGGCCTTTTTTAGGTCGCAAGCCTAATTATTTGGTAAATGTAAAACGAGATCATGCCTTGCAACACCCCAATTGGGCAATGGGTGCAAAAATTTCGGTTGACTCTGCAACCCTTATGAACAAGGGGCTTGAAATGATAGAAGCCAAGTGGTTATTTAATTTGCAACCCAGTCAAATTAAGGTAGTTATTCACCCACAAAGTATCATTCATAGCATGGTACAATTTGAGGATGGTAGCGTAAAAGCACAAATGGGTCTGCCCGATATGAAGTTGCCAATACAATATGCCATGGCTTTTCCACAACGTATTCCAAGCAAATTTCCCCGGTACGATTTTAGAAAACCAGGTACCTTATCCTTTGAAGAACCCGATTTGCGAACCTTTAGAAACTTAGTTTTAGCAACTGAGGCCTTACATAAAGGTGGCAACATGCCCTGCATATTAAACGCAGCCAACGAAGTTGCTGTATATGCTTTTTTACGCAATAGAATTGGCTTTTTAGATATGACAGAAGTGGTAGAACAAGCCATTACAAAGGTTAAGTTTATAGAAAAACCAACCTTGCAGGAATACTTTGATAGCGATGGTGAGGCACGTACTTTTGCTGCATCGTTAATACAGATGTAACCCCAAGCTTTAAGAGAGTATTTTTTGGGGATGAGCATTTGTATGTCAATTTAGCTTTAGTTGCGTCGCACACTGGTATATTTAGTTATTTGTTCAACTTTATTGAAACGTAAAAATATTTTAATCACAATAATTTTTGCATTGCAAAAATTTCAAAATTTCCCCTTTAGGGGCACAGGGGTATGACATTATTAGCGATAGAGTGGAGCAGTGTATTAGTAAAAACAGGACAGTTTATTTTATCTTTTTCCATATTGGTAGTGCTGCATGAGTTGGGGCATTTTATTCCTGCTAAACTATTTAAATGCCGGGTTGAGAAGTTTTACTTATTCTTTAACCCCTATTTTAGTTTGTTTAAAATTAAACGTGGCGAAACCGAATATGGTATTGGTTGGGTGCCATTTGGTGGCTTTGTAAAAATAGCTGGCATGGTAGATGAAAGTATGGATAAAGAGCAAATGAAACTGCCACCAGAACCCTATGAGTTTCGTAGTAAACCTGCGTGGCAACGCTTAATAATAATGGTAGGTGGTGTATTTGTAAATATTGTATTGGCTATTATTATTTTTATTGGTATTACTGCTTATTGGGGCGAAGAATTGTTGCCAATAAAAAACTTAAAATATGGTATCGCCACTAACGATTTAGCAAAAAAAATTGGTTTAAAAGATGGTGATAATATTGTAGCCATTGATAATAGAACCGTAGAGTATTTTGGCGATGAAACTGCTGATATTGTATTTAAAGATGCAAAAACATTTACAGTTAAAAGAGATAGTCAAATATTAAAAATCAATATTCCCGAAGGGCTTACAAAGGAAATTGCAAAAGGTAAAGGTGCTACAGATTTTATTGCTATTCGTTTTCCTGCAATTGTAGATTCTCTTAATGGTTCGGCTGTAATTATAGGTAAGGGTAGCATACAAAAAGGTGATGAATTTTTGGCTATTAAAAACAAACCTGCCATCTATTATAACGAGGTGGTTGATATAGCTAAGAAAAATAAAGATTCTGTTGTGGATATTACCTTTTTGAGAGGTAAGGATACCGTTGTAACTCGGGTATTATTAAAAGATGGTAAAATTGGATTTTTTCCAAAACTGCCTAATAAGTTATTTACTACAATAACAAAAACTTATTCACTTGGTGAGGCAATACCTGTAGGTTTTAAAAAATGCAAAGAAACCCTAAATAAATATGTTACTGGGTTAAAGCAAATATTTACTGGCAAGGTTAATCCTAACGATAGTTTAGGTAGTGTTATTAGCATTGGTAATACATTTCCTGGGGTTTGGGATTGGGAACGTTTTTGGACTTTAACGGGTATTTTCTCAATTATATTGGCCTTCATGAACATCTTACCAATTCCTGCACTAGATGGAGGGCACGCGTTGTTTTGTATTGTAGAAATGGTAACTGGTCGCAAACCAAGCGATAAGTTTATGGAATACGCTCAAATAGCTGGTATGGTATTGTTATTAAGTTTAATGGTTTATGCTTTAGGATTAGATTTCTGGCGCTTGTTTAAGTAAAAGCTATTGTATTTAAATGATGGAAATGCTTTAATAATTTTTCTATTTGCCTTTAAAACATATACCCCTCATTCGAGGGGTTTTTTATTAGCCCAATAGCATCCATTTTTACAGAGTTAAATATCCAGAAAACCAATTGCCTGATCAGCAATTTTAGTTCAATGTTTATAAAGCTCGTTTTAAAAGCACCCCTATGAAAACAAACTTTTAAAAAGCTTTAAAAACTTAAAATCCAATATCGTTAAGAAAAATTATTTGAAGAAAACTTATAACCCTAAACCAACTTAAAAAACAAAGCCAGTATCCTGAGTTTAAAGCAGTAACAACAATTTATTTGATTATAATAGAGTATCCTATTTCTATGAAAAATCAAATCCAAAATCCAATTCTTTGAAAGCCTATTTTTTTATTAATTGAATCAATTATTTGCATTAATAAAAAAACAAATAAGCTTGCTTTATTTCATTAATCCTATTTAAAACCTACTTAATTTTAAATTATGATTACAGTAGGAATTATTGAAGACGACCGCTCATTACGTAGAAATCTTGAAGCATTTATTGATATGGAAAAGGATTTACACATCTCCTTTTCGTGCAATAGTATGGAAGATTTTTTAGAAAAGCGTAATACACTAAATGAGCCATTTATTGTATTTGTTGATCTTGGTTTACCAGGCATTTCAGGCTTAGAAGGCATTGTTTTTTTACGAGAAATATGGGCCGAAGCACATGTTGTAGTAATTACAGGTAACGATGATGATGATGTTATTTTAGACTGTATTAAGCGAGGTGCCAATGGCTATTTATTAAAGCCTTTTAAAATTGCTGAATTAACAAAAAATATAGATATCATACGAAATGGTGGGGCGTTAATTACCCCAGACGTGGCATTAAAACTGTTTCGAAAAATTCGCAAACCGCAACAACGTTTTGAGGATAATAATGCCAACCTTACACCTAGAGAAAATGATGTTGTAAACGAGCTTTTAAAAGGATTAACTTATAAAGAAATTGCAATTATTTTAGGCATATCATCAACTACAGTTAACGATCATTTAAAAAATGTATATTTTAAAATGGGTGTTAGAACCAAGTCGGAGTTAATAGCAAAAGTGTTGCGTAAATAGGCGTTTATTATACTTAATGGATATATCTAATACATATCACAATAGCCTACAACAAAAACGGCAGCAATTAATTTTTAATAGCCTTACCGATGCTGTATTAATTGAAACTGCCAGCCGTACAATTGAGTTTGTAAACCCAAGTTTTTGTACTTTGTTTAATTTAAAATTTTCGCCAGAAGAAATGATTGGCAAAAACACTACAGAAGCAGCTTTTGCCTCTATTTTTCTATTTAAAAATCCGTCTAAGTTTATTTATCGTGTAGAAGAAATTATAGATGAAGCCGTATGTGTAAGCCAAGAAAAAGTAATACTTCACAATGGTGTTACCTACCTAAGAGACTATTTTCCACTAATAATTAATAATATAGTTACGGGGCATTTGTGGCTGCATAAAGCAGTAACTACAACCACTTTTAGTAATGTTATAAACGGTAGTTTATTAAGTATTTTCGAAAAAGTTTTAGAAACTATTTCGTTGCCAATTGCAATTTTTAATCAAGATCAGCGTTATCTGTTTGTTAATAAAACAGGTTTGCCAAATGCGGATAAACGTAAATTTATTATTGGCAAAACGGATAGTGAGTTTTGCAATTATTATAACCTGCCAACTGAGGCTGCTTCCAAACAAACCACTTATTTTAAACTAGCACTAGCACAACAAAAAGAAGTACGTTTTGAAGCCGAAACAGTTGATAAAAAAGGGCTAAAAGCGCATCAACAACATATTTTTTATCCCTTATCCTTACTAGAAACATCAGAAATAGTTGTTGTAAGGTACAGTATTGATATTACTGCTTTAAAACAAAGCGAAGTGGCATTGCAACAAACAATTGCAGACTATGCCAATATTTTGAATAGCTTAAACGATCTTGTAATATTAGCGGATGATAAATTAAAAGTTGACTTTTTAAATAAGGCTTGGAATAATAATTTTATTGATAATACTGATGATAGCATTTTCAACTTACTATCAATAAAAAATTACGAGTTTTACCAACAAGCTTTTGCAGTGCTTAATGATGGTTCTAAAAAATTGAGTGGTAAAATACATTTAATACAAAAAGATGGTAGTAAAAAATGGTTTAAATACAATATTGGTGCAGGTGTGCCAAACAATACAAACGACAAAGGCATAGTGGCAATACTTAACGATATTACGAGTGATGTACTTTTAGAAGAAAACCTTTTAGAAGTTGTAAAGCGTGAAAAAGAGCTAAACGATTTAAAGTCTGCTTTTGTAAACATGGTATCGCATGAGTTACGGACACCTTTGGCCGTTATTTCATCGGGTGCCGAAATTATACAAATGATGTTGGCGGTTGGTAAGCCTGCCACTGAAATTGAAGCTTATACTGTACAAATTATTACAGAGGTTGAGCGTATGACTGTTTTTATGAACGATCTTTTAATGGTAAGCAAAATAGAAGCTGGTAAAATAGAATTTCACCCACAACTAACTGATTTATGTATTTTTATAAACGAATTGGCTACTACATCTTATGCACCTTATAAAGATGGTAGAAGCCTTGCTATTACTATAAAAGGTATACAACAAAACTTGGCGGTAGATACTAAAATGTTACGCCATATTCTACAGAATTTAATAGACAATGCTTTTAAATATTCAAATAATAAACAAACGCCGCAGTTACGATTAAGGTACAGTAAAACGTATGTAACTATTTCTATTGTAGATGCAGGCATTGGTATTCATAAAGATGATATTGCAAAACTATTTGCCTCCTTTTCGCGTGGTAGAAATGTGGCCAATATTGCTGGTACAGGCATGGGTTTAGTAGTAGTAAAATATTTTGTAAGTCAACACAGAGGTAATATTTTTATAAAAAGCAAAATAAATACAGGTACTATATTTTCTGTAAAAATTCCTTACAATAAATCGTAAGTGATGCCGCACCTAAAAACTATATTGGTTATAGAAGATGATGAAAATCTTTTAAAAAATATTAGCACTGTTTTAGAGTTGTACGGGTTTACAGTATTAAAAGCAGCATCCGGTTTGGCAGGTATTCAACAAGCCATTAACAACCTACCTAACCTAATTATTTGCGATGTAATGATGGAAGGCATGAACGGTTTTGAAGTAATAGCACAAATACGCAGCAACCCAATAACCCAGACAATCCCGTTTATATTTTTAACTGCTTGGGCAGATGTAACCGACAAACTAAAAGGTATACAAGCTGGTGCACAAGCCTACCTTACCAAACCCTTTGTTGCAAAAGAGTTAGTAAATACAATTACCACATTTATTGGTTAATTAGGCATCGTGCTTATTTAAAAGTCGAAATGTTAGGGAATATTACTAGGAAGTAGT
>JBBQLL010000070.1:0-9239 GCA_038327865.1 Chitinophagales bacterium
AATTTTACCATCTTTTACTTTATACACGCAAATTTCGTCCATTTTACTTCTTCCCATACCTTTCATGGTTACATCCATGCCCATGGCAACACTAAAATGTGTACCTGCTACCACTGGCGCTTTTGAGTAACCACCATGCATTTCTTCAACCATACTATTAAACATGTCACCCTTTTGTTTAATAGCTTCCATGCCTTTTACAGATTGCATACCGGGAGAATGTTCTGGCTCAATACTCTCTGCATCGTCTGCAAATAATTCTTCATGAATTGTGTGCCATTGACCTGTTTACGCTAGCTCGTTAAAGCGATCAGCAACTTCTTGTGTTGTCATTGTGTTCTGTTTTATATTTTAAATGAATAGACTAAAGTTATTAAACAAATACGCTTATAAAAAATTATTAAATCGTTAAGTAATTACTATTTACCGAAAACTTACCATTTATAAAAAAACAAACTACCAACTAATGCGGTATTAGAAACTGTTGTACATTTCTACTTTGATTTTACATACACCTCATTTACAATTTAACATTGCCCAATATGACAAATGCACGTCGTCTTTTTATTAAACAAGCCGCCATGGCCACTACGGGTATGGCACTCTCAAAACTTGGGTTTAGTGCCAGTAGTTACAATAAAATTATTGGGGCAAATGACCGTGTACGAGTGGGTGTGGTTGGCTTTAGCGATAGGCATAGAAGCACCCACATGCCTTGCTTTCTGAACCACTATAAGGAATTGAATTTTGATGTAGTAGCGGTATCAGACATTTGGAAACAACGGAGAGAACAAGGTGCTGCCATGTGGAAAGACAAAATGCAACACGATATAATTGCCTGCAGAAACAACGAAGAAATGTATAGCAAAAAATTAGTGGATGCTGTGTTTATTAGTACAGCCGACTTTCAACATGCCATACATGCTGCTGAGGCGGTAAAAGCAGGTTGCGATGCCTATGTAGAAAAGCCTTTTGCCGAGACGATGGAAGATAATAGAATGGCTTTTAAGGCCATTAAAGCAAGTGATAGAATTGTACAAATTGGCTCACAAAGACGCAGTGGTAATAACTACAAAGCTGCTGAAGAATTTATAAAATCGGGCAAGTTTGGCCCTATTACTATGGTAGAATTATCTTGGAACGTGAACCAACCTGGACGCTGGCGCAGACCCGCTTTACTCAATCAATTAAAAGAAGAAGATACCGATTGGAAACGCTTTTTACTAAACCGACCTTACATAAATTTTGATGCAAGAAAGTATTTAGAATATCGCTTGTTTTGGCCTTATTCATCAGGCATACCGGGGCAATGGATGAGCCACCAAATAGATACAGTACATTGGTTTAGTGGCTTGCAACACCCAAGAAGCGTGGTAGCAAATGGTGGTATTTATGCTTGGAAAGATGGCCGTAAAAATTGGGATACGATGGCAGCAGTATTTGATTATGGCCCTACTAATGATGCTAGTACTGGGTTTCAAGTAAATTTTTCATCAAGAATGCACAATGGTGATGAGAACCCAGCAGAAATTTACTATGCCAACGGTGGAGAGTTGAACTTAATAACCAATCAAGTATCGCCAAAAGGCGGGTTAATTAAAAAGTTTGCAGACGAGATGAAAATGCAAGCCAATTTGTTACCAGAAATAAGCTTATCAGCAGTAGAACCTGTAATTGCATCTGCCAATACTGGCGGAGACAGATTAACATCAAACCATATACGCAACTGGATGGACTGCGTACGCAGTCGTAAACAGCCAAATGCAACAGTAGAAGCTGGTTATAGCCACTCTATTGCTACCATTATGACCAACGCTGCTGTGCATACAGGCTTAAAAGTAACTTTTGATGAAAAAACACAAGAAGTAATGGCTGGGGATAACCCTTTTAAATATTAAGCAACAAACGTTATGTGATGCACAAAATAATCTACTAAATGCAGACTATTGAGTGTCTTATAGATTTCAGTGATTTACACAAATAGAAAGCCGAATACTTTTCTTGAAGAACAAAACAGAAAATGAAGTGCTTTATATTGATAATTTCATGGTTAACATATTATAATATATTTACTTTAATCAGTGACATTTATACTTACAGCAACAATAAAATCTCTTGTTTTTTTATTGACAATTTTTCTAGCTAATTTATTGGATCAGCCAAAGCGGGATTTGCTGGATTATAAACTGCTACCGCAACTTTAGAATCTGCACAACCGTAATATAAAAACCATTTTTTTTGAAAATAAGCCATGCCTTCTACAAATACAGTTCCATTAACGTATTGGCCGCTTTTCTCAAACGCTTCTATTGGACGCAAAAATGGTACAGCTAAACGTGTTACTAATACCGCAGGATTATTTTTATCAAACAAAGCTTGCCCTGCACAATATGAATTGGCATTAAAGCGATTATCACCATCTTCACCTGCTTTATTTTTCCCATTATACAATAAAACAATGCCTTTATTGGTTAAAATTGCTGGTGGGCCACACTCGGTTAATTCACTATCAAAATACCCTTTTCTGGGTGACATTAATTCTGTTAATGCACCATTTTTATTAACCAAAGGTTGCCAATCTACAAGGTTGGTAGATGTGGCTGCATACACATGTAATTCACCCCAATACAACCAATATTTTCCATTTATTTTGGTAATTACTTGTTTATCGCCAACAAGTTTTGTAAGAATAGACGCAGATTTGTGAGGGATATTTAAAAACTTTCCATTGTAAGCATCTTCAAATATTGGTCCGTGCTTTGTCCAATTTTTTAAATCTGTTGAAGTAGCAACACCTAATCTTGGAGTTTCCCTATTCCATTGCGTATAAAAAACAACAAAAGTGCCATTTTGGGTTACTGCAACCCTAGGATCTTCGCAACCACCTGGCCATTCGTATTTTTTTTGACTATCATTGGCAGGATAAAATACTGGTGTTTTATTGCGTTGAAAATGAAGCCCATCTTTACTAGATGCATAGCCTAAACGGGAGGTTCTAAAGCCAATACCCACACCAGACGTATCTTCTGCTCTATATAAAACAACCACTTTACCATTGTTAACTATGGCAGCTGGGTTGAAGGCATCATTAGACTCCCATGCAACAAATTTATTAAGCAATGAATCGAAAAATAATGATTGTTTATTAGGTGAAATAATGGGATTGACACCATTACTAGCTCTTACAAAACCACCTAAAGCCCAGTTGGGTAATCTATTGGATTGTGCCGTAACTGCAATTGCAAATAAAAATACGGTGATGTTGATTAAAAAAAATTGTCTGTGTCGCATTTTGCATTTATTAAAAAATAAGCTACAATTGTTTGGAAAAGATAGTGGATTTTAATAAAAAAAGTTACTACCTAAATGACGATTTACATATAATATATTATTACTATATTTAAAATAGGATAAGGCAAATATATAAAAGCCTTACACAAATGGTAAGGCTTTTGTATGTTTAATGTAAATTAAAAATTTACTGTACGATAATTTTTTCAGTTGATTGTGCTTTATCAGTTATAATTTTAAGCATATAAATACCTTTTGCACAATTATTAAGTGGTATATTAATTTGCTGACCAGTGCTTGTTGTATTGTTTACAACTTGGTAAATTATTTTGCCTGATATATCAGTTAATATTACTTGTATTTTACCAACATCACCTTTTAAATGTAAAGCACTACTATTGCCATTTGTGCTAATTGTTGGGTAAACTTGCCAAAGCGCTGCTTCATTATTACCAACAGTAACTGTTTGTACTATTGAGTAGCTGTATTTACCATCCTTATCAACTTGTTTAATACGGTAATAAATAGTGCCTGCAATAGGTTGTTTATCAATAAAATTATAGGTAATAGTGCCCTGAGTACTATTGTTGGAAACAACAGAACCAATATTTGTAAAACTTATACCGTTAGTACTACGTTCTACGTCATAATGGTCGTTATTTATTTGGTTGGTAATCATCCATTGTAAATTAACAATATTATTTAATGCTTTTTCTGCTACAAAACTTAACCATGTAACAGGTAAAATAGCGGTATTAGCATCTTTACTTGTGTATACATAATATTCGCCTGGTTGTAAATTAATAGCAATACCGTTGCTTGTTACATTAATATTACCTGCTGATGGATTTAAATAATTGTACCAAGTACCGTTATTAGGAAAAGAAATAATGGCAAACTGAGACGATACATCAAAGTTACCAAAAGCTACCACACTTAAATTAGGGTCTACAACTCGTAATTGTTTTACATAACTAGTAAGGCTGTAATTGTTAGCTATAGTACCTGTAGTAAATGTAGAAGTATATAAAGGGGACGTTCTTAATGCAAATAATTTAGAATATACATTGTATAAAGCTTTCCTATCAGCATCTTGGTAATAATCCCATTTTGCAGGTTTTGGATCAGTTCTACAATTACTACTAGTGGTACCGTTGCCACAATAATTAATAGAGTAATCGTACCCTAATTCGCCAAATTGCCACAACATTTTTGGTCCAGGAATCATAGACCAAAGAGATGCAGCCATTGCATTTCGCTTAGTAGCTGTGCTTAAAACTTTGGTACTATATCCTCCGTTTACATTGCCATAATTTAGATTTTGAAACATCAGCCTTTCCTCATCATGACTCTCTTGATAAGCTACTAAATTGGGCTGGCTCCAACCTCTATTTGCTGCAACTGTGTTGCTTAAATCCCAACCACTATTGTAACCCATGGTAGCTTGTTGATAATTGTAGTTTAAATTGCCCCACAACAACATACCATAATCAGAAAGTACAGTTTCTTCACTATTATCTGCAAAGTGTTCTAAAATACAATAAGAGTTTGGTGCAACAGCCTGCATTTTATCATATATACGCTTCCAAATATTTACTCTGCTTTGATCGTAATTACCCCAAAAACTAACGTTGGCACCAGACACTACTTGAGTAAACCCTTTTGACAAATCCCATCTAAAACCATCAATTTTATAATTAGTTAGCCAATGTGTTACTACATTATCTACCAAATCTTTAGTAGCTTGGCTTTCGTGATTAAAGTCGTAACCTACGCTGTAGGGGTGTGTTGCAACTTGATTAAACCACGGGCTATTTGCAGCAGGTCGGTTGTTTACCGCATCGAAATACATTCTTACCATTGGCGATTCGCCAAAAGCATGGTTCATAGCAATATCCATTATTACAGCAATACCTTGTGCGTGACATGCATCTATAAATTCTTTAAAAGCTACATCAGTGCCGTACGCTTTATCTGGCGCAAAAAAGAAACTTGGATTGTAGCCCCAACTATTATTACCCTCAAATTCATTTATTGGCATTAGTTCTATTGCATTTATACCCAAGCGTTTTAAATAGCTTAAAGTATCTTTTGTGGTTTTCCAATTTTGTGCAGCCGTAAAATCTCTTACTAATAATTCATAAATAATAAGGTTGCGTTTATCTGGTTTAGAAAAACTAGGCACTTGCCAATTATACACTGGTTTTGCAGTTTGCAATACACTTACAATACCGCTTGTTTGCGATGGATAGGCTTTTAAATTAGGGTAGGTAGTTATAGGTATATATTTATCGTTAAATGGATCAAGCACTTTTTCGGCAGTATAGTCGGCTACTTTTAAATTACCATCAATAACGTATTGAAAAGCATACTCTGTCGCTGCAATCAAACCAGTTAATTTAAGCCAATAACGCAAACCATCTGGCGTAATATTCATTTGGTATTGCGATGATTGCATCCAATTATTAAAATCACCTACAACAAATACATTGCTTTTATTTGGTGCATATAACACTAAAGTAGCTGCGGTATTATCATTAGCATCGTAATTAATACCATCTTTTAAACCAGAAGGCAAGGCTGCTACTGTATTTGGCGCAGCCACTACAAATTGTAAGGTATCGGCTTTTACACTGGCACCAGCAGTTGCCTCTGCTATAATTTGTTGATTACCAGTAGCCGTAATATTTACACTCGTGCTAGCAGTTGTTGCAGAAGATGTTGTTGATAGCAATGTACCATTAAAAAATAGTTTTATGGTAGATGATTGACTAGCATTTGCTGTAATAGATATGGCATCACCTATCACTTTAGTAATTGGCTCTATAACAGGTGTAAATAAAGGCTGGCTAGGTGGTGCATCAATACGAACATTTAAACTGGCATCGTATACGGTTATATACATATCAGATACGTCGGCATTAGCTAACTTCTTTGACCCATTACCAGATCTAAAGAGTATGGCAATTTTTTTAATAGATTCAGCAGGATCAGTTACACCAAAATAGGAACGCAAGCCACCATTAATTGTAAAACTCCATTTATTATTACCTAAATAAGTACAATTTGCACCAGGCGTAGCCGTTGTAAATGAGGTAAATGGTAGATATTTCCAGTCAGAAGGAGATGTGCTTTTATTAGTAATAAGCCCCATGTGTACATATACATCAGTGGTGGGGATATAATCTTTAAGACCTTGATTACCCTTCGTAGCATCGGCGGTAATAACTATTGATGTAGAATTTTCCTGAATAAAAGCAGGTGATGTACTTAATAACTGGGCATTTGCAAAACCAGTGACAATCAGTAAAACAAGGGTAAAAACCTTTTTCATGTGGCAATATTTTTTATAAATTATTATGTGTATTTTTTACACATTAATTTGACTTTGTGAAGTTTATATTTTTTTTAGATATTACCAAAAAAAAGTACAGATTTAACAATAAAAAGTAAAATTAGATTGAGAAATTTTAGTATTATCAAAATATTTAAAGTATGCTACTTTCCGATACAGAATATGAACTTTGCCGCTATAAACGGCTTTTAGCGAAATTAGTAACGGAATTAGTACAATTAATTACAAATTATTTTGTATTTTTAATTCGACGTTAATGTCTAATGCTGAGTGTTGTTTTAAAATGGTATTTTTTAACGACAAGCTTATAGCCCAAAAATAAAATCAACTTTTGTAGATGAAGCTTATTTTTTTAAAAAGTATTTTAATGTCCGCTCATTAATTGTAATCTTTCTTTAATGTGGTTAAGATAGAAAGTTTTTGTATAGAATTTTTAAGCGTTAAAATAGTTAATAAAACACCGTACATTTTGTATTGTCGGTAAAAATGTACGGTATTTTAAAATGTGGCAATCTGTGCTATAAAGTTTATTACTATCAATGCATTATACATATATATTTAAATATTTAATAAACTCATAAGTAGCGGCTATTTACGAGTTGGCGGTAATTTTATTGAACACCTCATTTCTTTACAAAATCTTTGACTATTGCCAAGACAATTCCATAATTAAATCAAATTGAAAATTTTATTGAGTGACAAACATTTTGAAATCCTTTGTGTATGCAGACAATCAACAAAGGAGGAAATTAAAAAAGCTTATCGAAGACAAAGTATGTTGTGGCATCCCGACAAATTTTCCAACGATGAGATAAAATGGAAAGAAGCACATCTTAGATTTATCAAAATTGCAGAAGCTTATCAACTTCTCGAAAACTACGAGCCACTAAAATTAAAACAAGTTCCTAAGCCTGAAGAAAGGCATTTTAAATCAAAAACGACTTCCAAAGCAGATAGAGCAAATATTATTAGGACAAGAGTAAAGTCCTCAAATATTTTTGCAATTGGTTATGACAAAGCCAATAAAATCTTACAGGTAGAATTTAAAAATGGAAGTGTTTATGAATATTATGAAGTACCTGAAAATGTATTTTTTGCTTTTATGAGTGCGGAATCAAAAGGAAGGTTTATTAGCAATCTCTATAAATATAAATACCGTCAAGTTTAACAGTTAAGTATGAAAAGTGCAGTACTAAATAATACCCTTGGTTCTCCTTATGTTTTTGCATTTCCAGAGCTGACCAAAGTACAAGAGGCTTCAATACTTGCAGGTATTTTTGAGCAATTATTAATTTTTGACAAAATCACTTTAACATCAAGCAGACTCAATTTTTCATTAATATTTTTAATACACAAAATTGGCATTAATAATGTTGAAAGGCTTATTGACGCAGGCTATTTAGATTTTATCCTGTGGTCACCAATTATTGTAACAGGAACGGGAAGAGAAAGAGAAGATAAGACAATAGATGAATCGGTAATTTACGGACAACCACCAATTGTTGGTGGTTCACTTTCAAAAGAAGACTTAGACCCAGAAAAAAATATACAAACCGCATTATCTCGTTTTGACCTTCACAAAGACAGAAAGAGAATTTTTACAAGAAAAGCAATTAAACACTACTGCGTTCCTGATGGAATGATTCTCGGTACAGACTCTGCCAACTTAGTTATTGACGCATACAAGAATAATAATTTGGAATCATTGGGTCTGCCTTACATCAAAGAACCAGAACAATTAAATCTTGACGAAAGAGGTAAACTTTTGGACTTGGGTCATAAGGTAACTGAAACCGCCATCTTATCGCAATACGGTTTAAAAAGTTACGAGAATTACGAGTCGTATGAAATCTGTAAGAAGAACTTAGAAAATATTGGCAAAGCATACAATATTTCGGAAAACACAGCCAACCTTTTTAAGTTAGAGAATGTGCCTAATTTGAAAGAATTATTTTTAACAGAGCGACTTGACTTTGATTCAGTTTTTAAAATTAGACATCTATCAAATGCAAAATATTATAGAAAATGGATTAATGAAGTCGGCGAGAATAGTAACGCTCAAGAAGTTTCACAAGAATATTTAAACCAAGTAAAAGGTGACTCAAAGTTTTTTGAAAGGACACAAGGTAAATTGTTGAAAAATCTAACACTGTTCGGTGCTAATGCTGCAATAGGGACAGCAATTGCAGGACCAGTTGGAACAGCAGTTGGGTTCACAATGGGTCTTTTAGAAACATTTTGGTTAGACAGTATTTTAAAAGGAAAAAATCCATCAATGTTTATAGACGACATAAAATCAGAAATTGCACCCGAAGAAAAACTACCGCCAACATAAGTATTGCCAATAGTGGGGCTTGATTGCTATGGAAAAAACAAATAAATTTTTGGTTATTTTTAGGCTGCTATTTTAGGGTTATCCACATATGGTAGCTGCTTATTCACCACGGCCACCACTCTTAGCACCAATTTGTTTCTGATAGCATTTAATACCAGCATACCGTTTTTCCCTTCCGCTTTTTTTCTATCAAAATATTGTCTAAACTCAGGGTAATATTTAATAGCTGTTAGGGCACATAAGTGCAGCATTTTCTTA
>JBBQLL010000071.1:0-9131 GCA_038327865.1 Chitinophagales bacterium
CAGACATTCTGTTTGATGTTTTGAACATAGCAGATACAAGGCAATACAGTGTTATCAACCTATCCGCCAATAATTTATCAGAAAACATTTATGGCATTAGGCCAAGGCAATTTGTAGTGAAATTTTTGTTTAATTTCTAAATCGGTTCAGATAACAACTACTATCAAAAAAATATTTTCCAAAAAAAATACACAGACCCTTCCATTTTCAAAATAGCCCCCTACATTAGCCGTAGCAAAAAATCATCATACCATGGTCACTTCAAAAAACGCTAAAATACAACATAGCTTTAATAGTTCAAATGTAGACATGCTTATAGTAGCCGTACAAAAGCTTATAGTAATATTACCTTGCCTTGAAGTAGCATTTAAAAAGGTTTAACGCACAAAAAAACCGATTAAATTTAATCAATCGGTTCTTTAAATATAATACTTAAAAAATTAAGCTGCAACTACAACTTTCTTTTTTGCTAGTTTACTTTTAAGGTTGGCGGCTTTATTTTTATGGATGATACCACGTTTTGCCAACTTATCAATCATAGATATTACGTTAGGCAATTTTTCGGTGTAGCCTGCTGGTTCAGCAACAGTTTTTAAATCACGTATGGCGTTACGGGTAGTTTTACCATAGTAACGATTACGATCACGGCGTTTTGCCGCTTGTCTTGTATCTTTTTTAGTAGCTTTATGATTTGCCATGTTCCAATTAAAATTTTTACGGATTGCAAAAGTAAGGGCATTCAGTCAAATATTCAAAATATTTTAAGGTCTTTTTTTTAAACTACGCAGATCGCCAAAATTTATTACAAAAAATTGTGAATATTACCTGTAAAACCTACTTGGTTTATACTCTTAATACACGATATTTGCCATCATTTTTTATACTGTCCGCTAAACAAATCAAATGAAGGATTTCTCGTACATCACTAATTCTGATCCATCTTATATTGAAAATTTATATTTCGATTTTGTGAAAGACCCAAATAGTGTAGATGTTGAACTTAAAAAATTTTTTGAAGGATTCGATTTTGCGATAGCAAATGGTGCTATCGCATCTAAAGGTATAGTAAACGTAACAGGCAGTGCCGATTCCGATTGGATGAAGGAAATTAGGGTGTACCGCTTAATATTAGGGTATAGAAATAAGGGTCATTTATTAGCAAAAACAAATCCAATTCGTGAACGGAAGGATAGAAGTGCCAACCTTGATTTATCTTTTTTTGGGTTAAGTGATGCTGATTTAAATACTACTTTTCAAGCAGGTAATTTAATAGGGTTAGGTGTTGCTACGCTAAAAGACATTCTTTCTTATTTACAAAAAATATATGCAACGCATGTAGGTGTTGAGTTTAAATACATCAGCGACCAGAAAAAAATTGATTGGCTAACCACTGAGATGGAGAAAAATTTCATTCAGCCAATGGGGTTGCCTAAAAAGAAACGCATACTTGAGAAGCTAAACCAAGGTGTGATGTTTGAGAAATTTCTTCATACAAAATATATTGGTCAAAAAAGGTTTTCGTTAGAAGGTGGCGAAACAACTATTGCCGCTTTAGATGAGATAATTACCGTTGCAGCCAACAATAATGTGCAGGAAGTAGTCATTGGTATGGCGCACCGTGGTCGTTTAAATATCCTTGCCAACATTATGGGTAAAACCTACGAGGAAATATTTAGCGAGTTTGAAGGTACCGCGGTTATGGATCAAACAATGGGTAGTGGAGATGTAAAATACCACATGGGTTATGGTAGCGAAATAATAACGGCCGATAATAAATCTATTCACCTAAAATTAATGCCAAACCCATCCCATTTAGAGGCCGTAGACCCAGTAGTTGTGGGTTTTGCGAGAGCAAAGGCAGATGTGTTGTACGAAAGCGATTTTGATAAAATTCTACCAATATTAATACATGGTGATGCTTCTTTAGCTGGTCAAGGAATTGTGTATGAGGTATTGCAAATGTGCAAATTAAAGGGCTACTACACTGGTGGTACCATTCATTTTGTAATTAATAACCAAATTGGGTTTACTACCGATTTTGAAGATGCTAGAAGTGCAGACTATTGCACATCTATAGCTGCCATGGTGCAAGCACCTGTATTGCATGTAAATGGCGATGATGCCGAAGCTACTGTTCGTTGTGCAGATATTGCTGCACGATACAGACAAGAGTTTAATAGCGATATTTTTATTGATATGGTCTGCTACCGTAAGCATGGGCATAACGAAGGGGATGATCCAAAATATACACAACCACAGTTGTATGCGTTAATTGATAAGCATGCTAATCCGCGTGAGCAGTATGTACAATATTTGATGCAAAATGGTGAAGCTGATGCACAAGAATTGGCTAAAGAAATGGAGAAAAAATTCTGGGCCGATTTGCAAGAGCGTTTAGATGACCTTAAACAACATCCATTACCTTATAAATATCAACAACCAGAATTGGCATGGCTAGAAATGAAAAAAGCTACTCAAGAAGATTTTGAGACATCACCTACTACTGCAATAAGCGAAGCAACTGCCAAATTACTATTTGACGGATTGATGAAGTGGCCTGCAGATTTTAAGCCTTTAAAGAAAGTTGAAAAAATAATTCAGGATAAGGTTAAATTACTAGAAACCGAACAAAAAATTGATTGGGCAACAGGAGAATTAATGGCTTACGGTTCATTAGTAGTAGAGGGTAATATTGTTAGAATGAGTGGTCAAGATGTGAAGCGTGGTACATTCAGCCACCGTCATGCGGTTTTAAGAGATGAAATTACTAATGAAGAATACAATCGCTTAAATCATTTTACTGAAAATCAAGCCCAGTGCAGAATATATAATTCTTTGCTAAGTGAATATGGCGTTTTGGGTTTTGAATATGGTTACTCTATGGCAAACCCAAATGCATTAGTAATTTGGGAAGCACAGTTTGGCGATTTTTGTAATGGTGCACAAACCATGATAGATCAGTTTATAGCCGCTGGTGAACAAAAATGGCAACGACAAAATGGTGTGGTCATGTTGTTGCCACATGGCTACGAAGGACAAGGACCAGAACATAGCAGTGCCAGAATGGAACGTTTTTTACAAATGTGTGCAGAAATGAATTTGGTAATTACAAACGTTACTACCGCAGCTAATTTATTTCATTTGTTACGTAGACAATTAGCGTGGAACTTTAGAAAACCGTTAATTAATTTTTCACCTAAAGCCAATTTACGCAGCCCTGCAACTTTTAGCCATATTAGCGAGTTTACCAATGGAGGTTTTAAAGAAGTAGTTGATGATGTATTTTCTCGTGAAGCTAGTATTGTAAAAAAAGTATTGTTTTGTAGCGGTAAATTATATTTTGAATTAGCAGAAAAGCAACAAAAAGATAACAGACAAGATGTTGCCATTATCAGGTTAGAACAAATCTATCCACTACCTTACAAACAATTAGATATTTTGTACAGAAAATATAATAAAGCAATGTGGTTCTGGGTGCAAGAAGAGCCTTTAAATATGGGGGCAGCTAGTTTTTTACAAATGAATTTAAAGAGCATCAACTTTGGGGTAATTAGTCGCCATGCAAGTGCATCCACTGCTACAGGCTATTCAAAAGTGCATAAACAAGAGCAAGCCGAAATTATTGACACAGCATTTAGTATTTAACTAAAATGTGAACAAAGCTGAAAAATAATAAGAACGTACAAGTGTGCGACGCAATAATGGTGAAATAAATTACCAA
Organism: Chitinophagales bacterium; assembly: GCA_038327865.1. Taxonomy (GTDB): domain Bacteria; phylum Bacteroidota; class Bacteroidia; order Chitinophagales; family Chitinophagaceae; genus Parasediminibacterium. The sequence continues at coordinate 3,722 of JBBQLL010000071.1, forward strand.
AGCTGGTAACAAAAATATATAACTACGAAATAAATTTTATGATTGATATTAAAGTGCCTGCAGTTGGCGAATCGATAAGTGAAGTAACCTTATTAAAGTGGACAAAAAAAGAAGGTAGTTACGTTGAACGTGATGAAGTAATTGCGGAGTTAGAAAGTGAAAAAGCAACCTTTGAAGTAAATGCTGAAAAAGCTGGTGTACTAAAACAATTGGCTAATGAAGGTGATACCATTTTAATTGGTTCAGTTTTGGCGCAAATTGATGAAATGGCAACACCAAGTACAAAGCCAGAAGTTGAAATTACGAATGAAGAATCCAAACCAGCAACAAATACTCAGCAACCAATAACCAGTAGTACTCAACAATCAACAGCGGTGGCTTCTGTGCCTAATGACATTAAAGCAACACCTGTTGCTTCAGCCATTATTGCCGATAAAAAAGTAGATACAAGTGCTATTACACCAAGCGGTTTTGGTGGTAAAATAATGAAGCATGATGTACTAGATGCATTAAATAATCCAGGTAAAAAAGCATTTGCTGGTGTTGAATTATTTACAAGAAATGTGCGTGTTGAAAAGATGAGCAACCTGCGTAAAACCATTAGCAGACGCTTAGTAGAAGCAAAAAATACAACTGCCATGCTTACTACTTTTAATGAGGTAGACATGACGTCAATAATGGCTATTCGTAAACTGTATAAAGATAAGTTTAAAGAAAGTCACGGTGTAAACTTGGGCTTTATGAGCTTTTTTGCAAAAGCTTGTGCCATTGCTTTGGGCGAGTTTCCTGCGGTAAATGCATATATTGATGGTGATAATTTTGAATATCATGATTATGCTGATATAAGTATTGCAGTAAGCACACCAAGGGGTTTAACGGTGCCTGTGATACGCAATGTAGAAAGTCTTAGTATGGCAGAAATTGAAAAAGCGGTATTAGTATTGGCAGCCAAAGCAAAAGATAGTAAACTAACTACTGAAGACTTAACAGGTGGTACTTTTACAATTACAAATGGTGGTGTATTTGGTAGTTTAATGAGTACACCAATTATTAATATACCGCAAAGTGCAATTTTAGGTATGCACAAAATACAGGAGAGAGCGATGGTAATTGATGGTAAAGTAGAAGTGCGACCAATGATGTACTTGGCCTTAAGTTACGACCACCGAGCAATTGATGGTAGAGAAAGTGTTACTTTTTTAGTACGTGTAAAAGAGTTATTAGAAAAACCAGAATTATTATTAATTGGCAAAGATCCTGTTACAGCGTTATTAGAGTTATAAGTATCTAACATAAAAATATTTAGTATGAGGAAACGCTTCTTGTTTATTAGTTTGGTTGTACTTATTTTATCATCGTGCCAAAAAAGTATTGTTTGGGATGATTTGGTACTTACGCCACCAACAACACCAATTATTGTACCTGGCGTGGGCGGAACTACGGGTAGTTTGTTAACAAAAATTGTTTCACTTACAACAACAGATACTGTTACCCAATCTTTCTCTTATGATTCATCTAAAAAGTTAACTAAAGTTACTAGTGTAGGTATATCTAATCGTGATAAAAAGGATGATACTTATTTTTTTACAAGAGACGCAAGTAGTAAAATAACAAACATAGTTGAAATAGTTTATTCTGCTTCTTCTTTAAATGTAAATAAGTATGATACTACTTATGCAACTATTCATTATCCTTTTGGTTCTATTAAATTCGATTACTCTATTAATACTTTAACATCGGGCGGTTTAACCTACCGTGATAGTACTTATTATACTTATAATGCAGAAAAAGTAGTAAGTGTTAAATCTTATACGTTTAATATTGTATCTAATAGCTATCAATTCAGCAGTACTAAGGATTATACTTATGATGTTAATAGTAATGTAGTTACAATAAAAGTAAGTACAAGTTCGTCCAACCCTTTAAATAATGATATAGCAGGGGATTATAAGTTTGAATACGATTCAAAAAAATCGCCTTTAATTTTAGGAAATGAAGCATTGATTACTTTAGGTGAAACATATTGTGGTGCTAATAACCTTAGCAAGCTTACTTTAAATATTACCTCGCCGCAAGCTGCCACAGTTATACTTGTATTATCTTATAATTATAATTCTAATAGCTATCCTACATTTGCAAGTGGTAAGGCAACTTCTCAAGGGCTTAATTCAGATTCTCAATCAATTACCTATTTTTATCAATAATAAATAGTCTTAAATAGTTTGAAAGCCGTTGAGTTTGCTCAGCGGCTTTATTTTTTAAATAATATATGAAGTACGCTGACAAACATATTGCAAACGCAACTACTTTAATTGCAAACTACAATGGTGTAATGCCTCTTAGCAATTTTTTAAAGCAATATTTTACAGCTAATAAAAAATATGGTAGTAAAGATAGAAAGCAAATTGCCCATTTCTGTTTTTTGTATTACCGCGTTGTAAATGCTATAAACGGGGTATCGGTTGAAGAAGTAATCAAAATTGGCTTGTTTATTTGTGAAAATAGCTTAGAAGCATACGCCAGCTTATTTACGCAAGAATGGCAAAATAATTGGCGAGATACTGAAACAGAAAGAATTAGTTTTATACAATCAATTTACCAGAAATTCAATGTATCCAATATTTTTCCTTTGGTAAATGAATTAAGCGAAGGGATAGATGATACAGCATTTTGCATCTCACATTTAATCCAGCCAGATTTATTTTTAAGAATACGGCCTAATAAAAATGCCACCGTTTTAAAAAAGTTAGATGCTGAAGCCATAAGTTACTCACAATTAAACAACTGCTTAACATTGCCTAATAATACTAAAATTGATAGGGTTTTAGAGCTTGATAGGGAAGTAGTTGTACAAGATTATTCATCGCAACGTATTGCTGAATTTCTGCAACTTATTATTGCGAATTCTCAACTCTCTACTTCCGTTTCGCTACTCACCGTGTGGGATTGCTGTGCTGCCAGCGGGGGTAAATCTATTTTAGCAGTAGATATATTGGGTAATATAACACTAACTGTGAGTGATATTAGAGCATCAATTATTCAAAATTTAGTAGCAAGATTTGCAAGGGCTGGTATTATTATGTATAAAAGTTTTGTGGCAGATCTGGCAGTGAATAGTCAATTGTCAATCAATAATCGTCACTCGCCAGCAATTCCCCAATTCCCATTAACAAACCGTCAATTACCAACTACCAACTATCAGCTTATACTTTGTGATGTACCATGTACTGGTAGTGGTACTTGGGGAAGAACACCAGAACAGCTATATTTTTTCAGACAAAAGGATATAGAAAAATATACCAATCTTCAACAAAAAATTATTACTAACACATTGCCTCACTTGGTAGCAAATGGCTATTTTCTCTATATTACCTGTTCTGTTTTTAAGCAAGAAAACGAAACAATGGTTAACTTTATACTTCAGCAAAATCAATCCTTACAATTGGTAAAACAGGACATATTAATTGGCTACACGACAAAGGCTGATACCATGTTTGCGGCTTTGTTTTATTTTGCCAAAAAGTAGCGAAAAATAATTGCTTAGTGGGCTGTGGTAGGCCAATAAAACAAGTGATTGTGGAATACAATATAAGAGGCTTCACAAAGAAAACTAATGTAGTAATTCCTATTATATTTGCCAATCTTGATTGTAGAATATACTGCCTACCATAAAAAAAAGGGTAAGCGAAATGTTTGTTTTCTACTCTCGCTGCGATAAAGTTACCAACAGATTTTCTAAGTAGTTCAAAGTCATAGTAAATCCACCCTGAAAGCCCATTTCAATCATCTTTTCCATCCGTTCTAGGGATTCATGTTTAATAGTTATGCTAACCTTTGTTATTCCTTTTTGTTCGCTGAAATTCAAATCCCAATCAGAACCTGGCAATTCAGGGTTTTCATCCTTGTCTGCAAATGAATTGAACATTTTAAAATTAGTTGTTGGACTGATGGCTGTATATTTCTGAATTGACCAATGTTCTTGGCCTTCTGGGCTTACCATTGCATAAAATCTTCGGCCACCCACTTTAAAGTGCATAAATTTTGATTTTGATACCCACGGTTTAGGAGCCCACCATTGGTCAAGAATTTCTTGTTTGGTAAAAGCATCCCAAACCAAAGAAAGTTCAGCTGCAAATTCTCGGTTTATATATACCGTTTTAGTTGCTTTATCAACGGTAAAATCAAATGGCAAATTGGGTTTATTCATTTCTTTATGATTGATTTTTTGGTGTTGGTGAATCTTCGATTTCATTTTTTTTCTGGTTTTTAATGGTTAATAATATTTTGTCAAGTTGATTAAATCGGATTTCCCAAATTTGTCTGAATTGGTTTAACCATTTATCAATCTCTTTCATTTTTTCAATTTCAAGTGAGTAGTAAATTTCTCTACCTTTTTGTTCCTGTTGTACCAATTCGCATTCTATTAAAATACGAAGATGTTTTGAAACAGCTTGTCTAGTAGTATTAAAGTTTTCAGCAATGGCGTTCGGTGTCATTGTTTGTATTGCAATTAATGCGATAATAGCTCGTCTTGTTGGGTCGGCAATTGCTTGAAAAATGTCTCTTCTCATTTATCTTATGTTTTAATTACGAAACTATTCGGTTGCAAATATATACGCAACCAGTTGGTTTCTAAAATATTTTTTTTAACTTTCCAGACGCTGTTTGAGTTAATTAATATTTTAGCTATAATTCATTTTTTAGGAAATATCCCATTAATTAATTACTGTTTTTAATCGCTCTAATACAAATGAGTAACTGAAACACCTTATAAGTACTATAAATAATATTGGATAAAAATAATGCACCACATTGCATGCATAATTCGAAATGTTGCCACTTACCATTCCATTATTCTATACAATTTTTACACTACATGCAAAACCTACAATTACACCCAACGAAAGTAGAGATTCCATACCTTTTGTAAACAGTATTGTACAGCATATAAAATCAAAGAACAGTTGGCAGCAAGGATAATGACTAGCATCATAAGTTTAGGCGTAGTAGGCAACTTGAAATATTATCTCATTTAATTTTGGTTGCAATTGAAGACAATTGGTGCAGCCATTCTAATATATTTTTCTGTAATGGACATTTAAACTGCTATGATTTTTACACATTTTGGTGTTTAATTCCATTATTGGCAACTACAAAAAAATGTTGATTCTTCGTCTCCTTAGCCAAATTGTACAAAACAGGTTGTTTTCGGTACGCCTCACAAATACTTAGCGGTGTTGATCTATTAAGATCATTGTCAAGCCCTAAAATAGGTTGACTAAAAATTAAACACTTTTAGCAACACTATGACATCTACCACCAAAGAGCCCTGTCCAAAAAAAGGGTACCAAAAAGTAGGTTTTGATTTAAAGCTGACCATTATTGACAAAATTTATAATGGTCAAATTTC
>JBBQLL010000072.1:0-8334 GCA_038327865.1 Chitinophagales bacterium
TACTTAGTTAGTATAACACCAAATACTTTTTTAGCTTTATAAAAAAATCATCTGGGTTAAAGGGTTTGGTTACATAATCTTGCATACCAACCGCTAACACTTTTTCTCGTACATTGGCTGTTGCAGATGCTGTTAAGGCAACAATGGGTATGTCGGCATTGAACTCTCGTATTTTTTTAGAGGCTGTGTAACCGTCCATAACTGGCATTTGCAAATCCATTAACACCAAATCGAAATTGTTTTGTTGTAACATATAAATTGCTAGTAAGCCATTTTCAGCTACTTCTACCACGGCGTTCCAACTTTCTAGTAATTGTGTGGCAAATAATACATTAAAATGCGTATCTTCTACAAGTAATATGCGTTTTTGTTTTAAATTGAATGTAAGTTCAGTTGCTTTACTTGCATCATCTGTAGCTACTACCTCTAGTGGAAGAGTAAAGAAAAATGTAGAACCAACACCTAATTGTGATGTAACATGTATGGTAGTATTTAGCATATCAAGAATGCGTTTTGTAATGGCCAATCCTAAACCTGTACCACCAAACTGCCGTGTAATAGATGAAGATGCTTGGGTAAATGGTAAAAATATACTTGCAAGTTTTTCTTCGGAAATACCAACACCAGTATCTTGTATTGCTAATTTTACAGAGGTCTTCTTATTGTTTACTTCGTTAACTGCTGCATTAATTGTTATGGTACCATTTCGTGTAAATTTTATAGCATTGGAAATAAGATTGGTTAACACCTGACCAATTCTTAATGGATCGCCAATAAAAAAGTCGGGCATAGATGCATCTAAATTTACTTCTAGGATGTTTTCGTGTTCTGATGCACTAATGGTGTGGGCAGTTACAATATCGTTGATGAGGTTTTTTAAACAAAAAATAGATTCCTCAATATATAAGTTACCAGATTCTATTTTATTAAAGTCTAAAATATCGTTTATTAAAAGTAGTAAATGATCGGCAGATTTTTTTAATGCATTAAGGTTAATAGCTTGGTCTTCTCTTGGGTTGTTTTTTATTAATAAATACCCCATACCAATCACAGCATTAAGTGGGGTTCTAATTTCGTGGCTCATTACTGATAGAAATTCGGTTTTAGCCTTGCTAGCTTGCTCAGCTTCTTCTTTTGCAAGTAGTAATTGCTGTTCTACCTCTTTACGTTTATATATTTCGTTGTTTAATAAATCAACAATTTTTAGCAAATCATTATCTATAGTAACGGTAACTTCTTCGGGTGAAATATTATTTAATGTATGTTTTAACTTTTTAATGGACAAGTTTTTAAGTTCAAACGCCTCTTTAAGCTTTTTATTAGTTTCGGTAAGGTTTAGTTGGTAGGCCTGTTGCGATACATTTTTTTCGTTTTCGTACGTTTCGTATGCTTGGTTTACGGCCAAAATAAACGCATGAAATTGCTGGTTTTGCAACAAATCGGTGGTAACAATAGTTGCTAATTGATTTTGTAATAATGGATGATATAATTTTTCAGATTGTGTTGGCATCATTCTTTCTTTAATACTGCGATATGATTTTAAATAAATAGGCTACATGTTTTATGGAAAATTGTAGTAAAATTTTGCAATCTTCAACGCAAAAAGTAACACTTTATAAATTAGTATATTTATTAATATTATATTTTATTAGAATACTTATTTACTAAAAATTTAACTTCATTACTAAATAATAACTAAGACATCAACCTTATTGTACATCTGGAAACTCTTGATGCATTTTATTAATCGTTTTACCAATAACTGTTTTAAAAGTGGCAATTTGTTCTGCTAAATGCGCTGTGTTTTTATTTTCTTTACCAGCAATTTCTATATCTCTCACAACTTGTGTTAGGGAATTAATATTTAAGTTATCAATACTTGGCTTTATTTTATGGGCCATTGCAGCTAGTTTTTCCAGGTCTTTATGTTCGTATGCTTCTACCATATCTATTACCATTTGTGGTGTTTGCTGGCAAAAAATAGTGAGCATTTTTTTAATAAACACTTCATTTCCACCACTCATAGCTCTTAAACTAGATAGGTCGTATAGTACTTCTATTTCTTCAACTACTGCTACTTCTTTGTTTTTTACAACCCCTGTTTCTGTATCAAGCCACTTTATAATCGTTTTTAATAACGCTTCTTCTTTAAATGGCTTTGAAACAAAATCGTTCATACCAATGGCAAAGCATTTATCGTTTTCGCCTTTTATGGCATTGGCAGTTAAGGCAATAATAGGCGTATTATTTTTGGTAGCTCTAATAGCGGTTGTGGCTTCAAAGCCATTCATAATGGGCATTTGTAAATCCATTAAAATAATATCTGGCTTACTGCTAATTGTTTTTTCAACAGCGTCCTTACCATTTATTGCTTCTATAATAGTTGCACCATGTGCTTTAATAATAATTGAAGCTACCAAACGATTCATATCATTATCATCAACAACTAAAATTGTTTTACCGAAAAGAAAATTCTTTTCAAACTTTATACTTTCTTTTACTAACATATCTGATTCTGTTCCTTTTTTAAATTCTAGTACAAACGAAATGCATGTACCACGATCTTTTATACTTTCGGCCGAAATTTTGCCCCCCATTAATTCCACCAAATCTTTGCAAATACTCATACCAAGCCCTGTACCACCATATTTTCGACTTATAGACTCGTACTCTTGGCTAAACTTTTCAAACAAATGGCGGACAAATTTTTCTTCCATGCCTATGCCAGAGTCTTTTATGTCAATCTGTATTACTTGCGTTAGTTCGTTATTGGTAACTACTTTTAATGCAATATCTACACCTCCATGTTCTGTAAACTTAATAGCATTACCAATAAGATTCAACATTACTTGGTTTAAACGATAAGGATCGCCAATTAAAAATTTAGAAACAGTTTCATCAAAGTAGTTATTTGTAAGTTTTATACCTTTTTCTATTGCCCTGTGCGAAAGCACTTGCATTGCATTTATAATTACCATTTTGGGTTCAAACCCAATACTTTCGAAACTTAATTTACCAGCTTCAATTTTAGAGATGTCTAATATATCGTTAATAATTACCAGCAAATTATCAGAAGCAGAATTAATGGTATTTAAATAAAATTGTTGGTTAGAGTCTAGCTTTGTTTTACCTAATTGGTTGGCCATACCCATGATAGCATTCATAGGTGTGCGAATTTCATGGCTCATATTGGCCAGAAAATTTTGTTTTGTTTTGGCTAAATCTTCTGTAATTTTTTTAGCAAGCTTTAACTCTTTTTCTGCTTTTATCCTATCAGTAATATCTACAGAAAAACCAATAATATAGGGTGGTTTACCTTCTTCTTCTTTTAAAAAGTTATTATAAAGGTTGTAAATGATACCACCATTTTTATGAACCACTCTTAAAATACCAGTCGCTCTTTTTTCTGCTTTCATTTTATCAAGATATACTGTGTTAAACAAAGTTTTATCTTCTGGCAGCATAAACTCGGTAATTTGATGACCTAACATCTCTTCATCATTGTAGCCATACACTTTACTTACCATTGGATTTACAGCAAGAAAACGACCCTCTAAGTCGTGTGTGGTAATGATGGCCATGCTATTATAAATTAGGTCTCTATAGCTTTTTTCGCTTTGCTCTATTTGTTTTTGTATGGTTTTTATATTGGTAATATCTAACCCATAACCAATTAAAATTTTTATCTCTTTATTATCGTTTAAAACTGGGTGTACGTGACGTAAATTGTAAACTAAAGTGCCGTCTGGCTGTTTAACTTCTTCTTCCCAACTTACTAAATTTTTAGTAGCACAAGCCTTGTTAAATATGCTTCGCCGCTTTTCGGAAAAAGATTGTGGTAAATTTTTAATAGCTACATAATCTTCATCTTTTTTACCAATCATCCACTTTCTTAAATTTTCATCTTCTACTGCTTTTGGATTAAGGTATAAGTATCTATGCTGTGTATCAAACACGGCAACATCAGATGGAATATTGGCTAATATTTCTTCATAAAAAACGCGTTGATCTTCTAATTTTTTTGCTGCATCAAATTTTTCTGTAATATCAGAAAACATCCATAAACTACCAACATATACATCTTGATTCCAAATTGGTATAAAGTTTCTTTCAAAAATTTTTCCGTTTGCTAATTCTAGTTTATCGCCAATAACGGTTTCTCTATTTGCAAAAATTTCGTTTACCCGATTCATATAGTCATCTGGGTGTAAAAACTTGTACTTAGCTTGTTCTGTTGCTGCACCGCAATCCATACCAATTAATTCGGATGCACCTATAGACATGCTAAATAATTCGCAAAAGCGTTTATTTATTAGCGATATGGTTCTATCCTCATTTTCTAGCAAAATACCAGATTGCAAGTTGGTAATTAGTGAGGACATACGACTTGCAGATTCTTCTAAAGCTTTTTCAATAGCTTTTTTTTCTGTTATATCGGTATGTGTACCAATTATTCGCAAAGGTGTACCATCTGGCCGTTTTTCTATTACAACACCTCTATCTAGCACCCATTTTATTACGCCATTTCTATCTATTATACGGTATTCTAATGAATGATTGGCAATAAGACCTCGTCTATATAAAATGTCGTTTGCTTTAAGTCTTTTCTTATCATCGGGATGAACACAATTGTACCATAAATCAACATTACTATTATGTTCATCAACTGAATAGCCCAATAATTCAAATTCTTTTTGCGAAAAGCTAGTTTGATTAGTTAAGAAATCGTGTTCCCAAACATTATCACCCATTTTTTGCATGGCCAAATGCAATCTTTCATCAAATTCTTTAAGCTTTTTTTCATTTTCTTTTTCTTTGGTAATATCTTCTTCAATAGCGAAAAAATGAATTAGTTTACCTGTTTTATCAAATATTGGTTGAGAATTTATTCTTGTCCAATAGCCTTCACCAGTTATTTTGTAATTATAAATTTCGCAAATAAATGGCTCAGCATTGCGCATTTTTTTTCGCATATATACTATGCTATCATTGTGTGTTAGTGGCCCTTGTAATACGCTACCAGGCGTTTTGCCCATTACCATTGCTAGGGTATAGCCAGTTTTTAGTATAAAGCCTTTATTTACCCAGTCTATTTTGCCTTGTGCATCTGTTATTATTATAGGGTTGGGTGTTTGTTGAATTATGTATGATAGTTTGTGTAGCTCTTCTTGATCTTTTTTTAGCTGTGTAATATCTCTCCCATAAATATTAATATAACCATCAAGTGGCAAGGTTTTGCAAAAAAATGAAAAGGCCTTATTGCTAGATGTACATTCAAATACCCAGCGTTCGTTTGTAGGATCAATTTTTGAAGCTATGTAAGTAAATAGCTCTTTATAATTAAACGAAATATCATCATATTCAAAGGTTTCAAGCACTTCAGCAGCAAGATTTCTTGTAAGTACATCCCCATTTAAATTAATGCGAATTAGTGGATCTGGGCTTTGTTGTGGAAATAAGGCAATATCGTAAATTTCTTTATTTGCCTTTTTAAGATCGTTTTTTTGCTTAGTAAGTGTTTTTAATACTTGCTTTAAATCCTCACCAGTAATTTCTTGGGTCTTTAAAATATGTAACATATCAATTAAAGGATCGTGGTAGGCAAAATCATCTAAAGAGAGATTGTTTTCTACCACTTCTTCAATTGAGCCAAACCAAGGGGAAACTAAAAATAAAATTTCGTTTTTAAGTGATAAGTATTCAATTTGGCCTCTTAAAATTATTTTATTACTATGGTTACACTCAAGAACAACTTGCTGGCCTGCTATATTTTTAAAATTATCAAACGTTACTAGTGTCTCAAACGGGCGTTTTAAGGTAAAGTTCACCTGAAAAAGTTGATTGATCTTATTGGGAAAGATTTTTTGTAGTGTATGTCCATAATCTACAACGGTTAAATTGCTATTTATAAGAATGTAGAATGGGAATAATCTATTAAACTGCGGTTTTTCGAAATGGAATTGGTCTGTCAAAATATAATAAATTTAAGATTTAAAGTTATTTATTTAAAGAACATATCTCAATTTTATAATAAATTATAAAACAATATGTCTGCTTTTTAAATGCCCTAATTTTTATAAATTATTTTGCTATTTTAGGCTTTTATAACACAAATTGTACCTAAAAAAATAATGATATAACTAGTTGAAAATCAATTAAAAAATATAGCTTAGCGTAAACTAATATTCCATTTTTTGGATGATTTTCTTAATTTCAGAAACGGTTAGTTTAGCTCACCATCCTGTAGCAGTTTATAAATAGTGCTTTTGCCAATGTCTAAAATTTTTGCTGTAGCAATTACATCGTTATTGGTTTTTTTTAAAAAAAGCTTAATAATATCGTTAGTGTATGCTTTAAGTGTTTTTTCTTCGTTGATATAAGAGTCTACTTTTTTAGTTGCGTTAAACGTAATATCGTTTGCTACAATGTTGTTGCCATCGCACATAACAGCCGCTAAATCCATTATTGCCTTCAATTCTCTAATATTACCAGGAAAACTGTATTGCAATAACTTGTCTTTGGCACTTTGTGCAATGGTTATATTACCTAAATTGTTTTGTTTAGAAAATTCATCGGCAAAATGCTTGGCTAATATTAAAATATCGTTTCCTCGTTCTCGTAGCGGTGGCAGTTCTATTGGCAAGCCTATAATTCGGTAGTACAAATCTTCTCTAAAATTATTATTTTTAACCTCTTCGGCTAAATTTTTATGCGTTGCAACCAATAAGCGAATATCCAGTTTTATTTTTTCATTACCCCCAATTCGTTCTACCTCACGTTCTTGCAATACTCTTAATATTTTGCTTTGCACATTAGGATCTAATTCTGCTATTTCATCTAAAAAAATAGAGCCTCCGTTTGCTTCCTCAAACTTGCCAATTTTTCTAGTAAAGGCTCCTGTAAAAGCTCCTTTTTCGTACCCAAACAATTCACTCTCTATTAATTCTTTAGGTATAGCAGCCATATTTACGGGCACAAATGTTTTCTTCTTGCGATCGCTATTGTAGTGTATCGCTTTGGCAACTACTTCTTTACCCGTACCAGTTTCACCACTTATAGATACATTTATATTTGTTTTAGTTGCTTTTTCCATCATCTTAAAGATGTTTTTCAAAACATCACTTTGCCCAATTAATGTTTTTTCAAACGAAAATTTCTTGCCGAGTTCTTCTCGTAAATGTGCGACTTCATTTTTTAAGCTTTGCGTTTCCTTTATTTGCACAATGCTGCTCCACAATAAATCTTTAGTGTTTTCGTCTTTTACCAAATAGTCGCTTACGCCCATTTTAAGCAAGCTAACTGCCAATGCAATTTCTTTTTGTCCGCTTATGATTATAACCGGTACTTGTTTATCTACTTCTCTTATTTTTTGATATAGTTTATCACCATTCATATCGGGCAACGAAATATCAATAGTAATTAAATCTGGTTGAAGGTATAATTTACTTAGGCAGTCTTTGGCAGTTTCAATTAAGGTTATAGTATAGTCTGGGTTTAAGCCAATGTGGTATTGTAGCAATTCGCCATACCATTTATCGTCTTCTACAATAAAAATATTATATGCACCCATAGCAATGTTTTAAATAATAACTTTTAAAACTGTTTCAGCAAATCATATATATAACTCCAAATTATAGAATTTATTTCCAACTAATAGAATTATTTTAATGATGAAAAAAAAATTGTATTGATTATCAACCAATTACGTTTCGGCATTGCCTTTGAATTATTAGTAAACGAAGGAAACTAATTAAAGTTGAAAAATCAAGAATGACTTTTAGAAAAATATCAAATTCCAATACCTAAGAAGAATAAGGATTTAGCTTCTAAAAATTCAATACCTATTAGAACAACTGGTGAGTTCCTATAACTTTTTGTATTCATTATTATACCTAAAGACCATTTTATTTTAAATTAGTTGTAGTAACTAGTATGTACCCTATTTTTTAAACTGTAAAACAAATACCCCTAAATCGCTTATTGAAAGATTGAAGCCAGCTAATTTAGTTGGCTTTTTTTATTTGCCTTTTGTATATAGCCTAATTAGGGCAAGTAATATAGTAACAGCACAACAGCTTATTAGGTGAATGTATCGTTAACATATGAACAAACTACTACAAAACGACAGGTTTTGTGTAAGTATATGTAATAGATAGTACTAGCTACTACCAAAAATTACAGGCGCATCTTTACATTCTTAAAATCAATATCCTTTGAAAGGCCAAAGTAAAGCTTGACAAAAAATATCCAATTATCCTAAAGAAAATCCAATCAAGCTTTTCTTACTTTTAAATACTTAAAAGTAGCCACTAGCAATACCCTATTTGACTATCA
>JBBQLL010000073.1:0-8178 GCA_038327865.1 Chitinophagales bacterium
ATGCATGGTGGTTACTCAAAAGCGCCAGTGGTAGCAGGTACACATTTTAGTGTTGCCATGGGCATGGATGTAACCATGAAAGGTATGGGAAGAAGTAAAATGGACGAAATTTGCGTGTATAAAGTAAAAGATGGTAAAATTGTAAAAGAGCAATTCTTCTACTAAAAAAAATACCACAGAAACACTAATAGCAATAAAATAGCTTAGGTAGTGTTTCTGTGATATTTTATAAAATCTATCACCGAAACAGTGGTGTTACAATAAATCTTTGCTTATTAAATATTCTGCAATTTGTACAGCATTGGTAGCTGCACCTTTGCGTAGGTTATCGCTTACAATCCACATGTTTAAAGTGTTTGCTTGGCTTTCATCTCGGCGAAGGCGACCTACAAAAACTTCATCTCTTTCATGCGCGTTTAAAGGCATTGGGTACAATTGTGCAGCGTCATCATTTTCTACAATAATACCTGGAGAAGCAGCTAACAAAGCTATTACTTCTGCTAAATCATAGTCATTTTCAAACTCTACGTTTACACTTTCGCTATGCCCGCCTACTACAGGAATACGCACTGTTGTAGCTGTTACTTTAATGGTATCATCCTGCATTATTTTACAGGTTTCTTTTACCATTTTCATTTCTTCTTTTGTATAGCCATTGTCTAAAAACACATCAATTTGTGGTATCACGTTTAAGTCTATTTGATATTTGTAAGCCATTGGCCCTTCTATACCTTTACGCTCATTAAATAATTGGTCTACTGCAGCTTTACCAGTACCTGTAACGCTTTGGTAAGTGCTTACTACTACACGTTTAATTTTATATTTTAGGTGTAAAGGTTGCAAAGCCACCACCATCTGAATAGTACTACAATTTGGGTTGGCAATAATTTTATCTTCAGCAGTTAATACATCAGCATTTACTTCTGGTACTACTAATTTTTTAGTTGGGTCCATGCGCCAAGCACTACTATTGTCAATAACGGTAATGCCAGCAGCGGCAAACTTTGGTGCCCACTCTAAACTAGTGCTACCACCAGCAGAAAAAATGGCAACAGCAGGTTTGGCTGCCATACCATCTGCCATGCTAACTACTTTGAAACTAGTGCCTTTAAATACTACGTCTTTACCTACTGAACGTTCAGAGGCTATAGGAATTAACTCTGTTACAGGAAAATTTCTTTCTGCTAAAACCTGCAACATTTTGGTACCCACCAAGCCAGTGGCACCAACTACTGCTACTTTCATTTTTGTTTGTTTTTAATTGATGAATGATTGATAATTAAAAAAGCCTCCCCATTTTTGGGAAGGCAGTTAATATGTTTTATTAATACATAAAAAGTTAAGCGGCCTTCTTGTTTAGGATTGGTTTCTTAATGCTTTTTATGTTCTTTATAAATATCATTTGTGGTGCGAATGTAGAAGGATATATAATTGATGCCAAAACTTATTTTACCAAATTTTAATTCTATCCTTTTCTGCCTTAAACATTTTATCGCCTTCTTTTACATCAAATGCTGTGTAAAACGGTGTAAAATTCATTAAAGGCCCTAACACACGCCATGATGCTGGTGAATGTGGGTCGGTATTAATTAACTGCCTAGTTGTTTCATCTTTTTGTTTGCTACGCCAAATTTGTGCAAATGATAAAAAGAACCGTTGGTCTGGTGTAAAACCATCAATTTTTACAGTGTCTTGCCCTTGTTTTGTCATTTTAAAAGCACTGTAAGCAATGGCAATACCGCCAATGTCTGCCATATTTTCGCCAGTAGTTAACGCGCCGTTTATATGTATAGAATCAAGTACTTTAAAGCTGTTGTAAAGGTCTATTACACGCTTGCTTTTAGCTACAAATTGTACGCTATCGCTTTTAGCCCACCAATTTTTAAGGTTGCCCTCCTTATCGTATTGTGCACCTTGGTCATCAAACCCATGTGTCATTTCGTGGCCTATTACCATGCCAATACCACCATAGTTAATGGCATCATCAGCCATAGGATCAAAAAATGGAAATTGTAAAATTCCAGCAGGAAAAACAATTTCGTTAAATGTAGGATTGTAGTAAGCATTAATGGTTGGTGGCGTCATTCCCCATTCAGTTTTGTCAACGGGTTTGCCTACTTTACTTATTTGATACTTAAATTCGTTTTTAGCACACGCATTGATGTTTTCGTAAAATTTATTTCTATCAATGGTTACCTTACTGTAATCACGCCATTTATCGGTGTAGCCAATTTTTTTTAAAAAAGCATGTAACTTATCCTTTGCTTTTTGTTTGGTATCTACACTCATCCAATCTAATGTATCAATTCTTTTTTCAAAGGAAATACTTAGGTTATTTACTAGATCCTGCATCCGCTTTTTTGCATCTTCTGTAAAGTATTTTTTTACATACAATTGGCCTAATGCATCCCCTAAGTTATTGTCAGTTGTGCGGTACATTCTATCCCAACGAGGTTTATTTTTTTGTTGGCCGCTTAATGCTTTTTGGTAGTTGAACTTGGCATTTACAAAAGGGCTACTTAATGCATTTGCCATGTTGTGCACAAAGTGAAACCTAAGATAGGCTTGCCATACATCAATTGGTGTAGTGGTTAAAAGTTCATTTACTTTAGCATAAAATGCAGGTTGACTAATATTTACCGAGTCTACCGTTACACCCAAAGTTTTGGTTAAACTAACCCAATCAAAAACGGGCATCGCTTTTTGTAAATCTGCTATAGCTTTTTTATTATAATTACTTTGCGGATCTCTTAGTGCAACATTGGTTTTATGGCTTATGGCTAGTAACTTTTCTAAATTATAAATTGCCGTCATTTGTTTGATAGCAGTTACAGAATCCGTACCAACTAGCTTTAAGATATCTTGAATATAGGTTTGATATTTTTGTTGAATAGTTGTAGTTGCTGCATCAGTTTTTAAGTAATAATCTCTATCGGGCATACCTAAGCCGCCTTGAGAAAATACCAGAATATTCATGCTGCTATTTTTTTCATCAGCACCAACGTTATATTGAAAAAGTAACGCATTATTTTCTGTTAATTGTTTACCAAGAAAGCCCATTACATCCTTAGCATCTTTTAAGCTTTCAATAGTTTTTAGTGCTGGCTTTATAGGATCGTAACCTAATTTTTCTATTGTGGTAGAATCCATGCCTGATGCATAAAAATCACCAACTTTTTGTTCAATACTTCCTGCCGTTTGCCCACCTTTTGCAACGTCATCTAAAATAAATTTTAGGTTGGCTTTTGTACGTGTATATAAATCTAAAAATGACCCAATACCTGCTTCAGTTGACGGTATTTCATTGTTCTTAATCCATTTACCATTAACGTATAAAAAGAAGTCATCACCAGGTTTTACCGAGCTATCCATATTAGCTGTTTCAATAAATTTTTGTGCTGAAGTCGTCTTTTCTTTACAGGCATTAAATAATACAAACGCAAGTGTCAATGCAATTAATGAATTGTTTTTTTTCATACAGAAATATTTTTATGTTGTTAAATGTAACAATTATTAAATTTTACTAAAAATAAATTACATGAACGCGTAAAATGGCTACTAAATGCGTACGAACAAAAAACACCTGCATTTGCAAGTGTTTTTATTGGGTAAATAGTTTATGATAGCTTATACCAAATTAATATCAAAGCTAGATAGGTTTACAAATTGTTGCACACGGTCTTTAATGTCAGCAGCAGTTATTTCTCTTAAACGTTGTGTGCCAAATTTTTCAACACAAAAACTTGCCATAGCACTACCTACAATAATGGCGGTTTTCATGTTTTCGAAACTAATATCTCTTGTTTTTGCTAAATGTGCAATAAAGCCACCTGCAAATGTATCGCCAGCACCAGTTGGATCAAATACTTCTTCCAATGGCAATGCTGGGGCGGAGAAAACTTTGTTTTCATGGAACAATAAAGCACCATGTTCGCCTTTTTTAATAATAACGAATTTTGGCCCCATTGTACTGATTTTTTGTGCAGATCTTACTAATGAATAATCACCGCTTAATTGCCTAGCTTCACTATCATTTACCATTAGCACATCAACCTTCGTTAGTACTGCTTTCAAATCATCTAAAGCAATATCCATCCAAAAATTCATGGTGTCTAACACTACTAATTTAGGTTTATTTTTAAGTTGGTTAATAACACTTAATTGAACCGATGGTGCTAAGTTGCCCAACATTAAAAATTCGCAGTCTTGGTAACTTTCTGGCACTACTGGTTTAAAATCTGCCAATACATTTAGCTCCGTTACTAATGTATCACGGGTATTCATATCCATGTGGTAACGGCCGCTCCAAAAAAATGTTTTTTCATCTTTTTTTATCTGAACACCTTCTAATTTTACATTTCGAGCTGTTAAAATGTCTAATTCCTCTTGTGGAAAATCGCCACCAACAACACTTATTTGTTTCACCGGTACAAAGTTGGATGCACACCAAGCAATAAAAGTACCAGCACCACCAATAATTTTATCACTTTTACCAAAAGGGGTTTCAATGGCATCAAAAGCCATAGACCCTACTACTACTAAAGACATACGTTGTTTTTTTGTTGCGTTTAATTATTTTTTATGGTGGCGAAACTATACCATTTGCCCTAAAATTTAAAAACTAACATAAAAGTTTAATGCAGCTAACAAGTGTTAGTGTATTTTTGGGTTTATGGGACGAATAAAAACCGATAATAATCATACGCGTAGAGAAGTAATTATTGCCAATGCTGCGGTTTTGTTTAAAGAGAAAGGCTTTAAAGCTGCTAGTATGCGAGAACTGGCAGAGGTGGTAGGTGTTGAGGCAGCAAGTTTGTATAACCATATTCATAGCAAAAGCGAGTTGTTGCATATTATTTGTTTTGAAGTGGCCAATCGGTACATGCAAACAATGGATGAGATTGAAGTTGAGACTACTGCCAGCATACAAAAGATAGAAAAATTATTGCGTTTTTTAATTACAGGTATGGTGTTACAATATGATGAAGTATACGTAAGCGATAGAGAATGGAAACATTTAAGTGAGCCTTATTTATCAAATTTTCAAAGTCAGCGACGCACTTTTCGTAAACGTTTTGCCGCTATTATTGAACTTGGTATTAAGAAAAAAGAGATTAAAAAAATTGATGCTCCAACGGCGGTTTTAATTCTGTTACATGCGGTTAGTGGTATTGAAAGTTGGCATAGAAGTAAGGTAAAAATTAATGGTAAAGAATTGGAAGAAAATATGATTGCCATTTTGGTAGGTGGTTTGAAAAAGTAGTGTAACTGCTGATTAATGGCTATTTTAAGATTTGTTATGACGTTGATTTGAAAATGATTTTATGATATATGAGAATGTAGTTTTGAGTGAAGTAAAAAGATGTCATTTTATAGGTGTTGCAGGTACAGGAATGAGTGCTATTGCACAGTATTTATCTGGTAATGGAAAAACAATAACTGGTAGCGATAGATACTTTCATCTTAATGAACCAAATGAAATAAAAATTCAACTAGAAGCAGCAGGCATTAGCTGTTTTTTACAAGATGGTAGCGGCATTACAGCAGCTACTGACGTGATTGTAATTTCTACTGCTGTGGAAGAAACAAATGTAGAAATTCAGAAGGCTATAAGTTTGAATATACCCATCATTACAAGGTCGCAAATATTAACATTAATTAGTAACGATAAACGCACTATTGCTGTTGGTGGTACAAGTGGTAAAAGCACCACATCAGCCATGTTATTTGATATTTTAGAGTATGCTGGTTTACAACCAAGCATTATTAGTGGTGCGGGTTTGGTGCGTTTGCAACAGCTTGGAAAAATTGGTAATGCCTTTGTTGGTAAAGGTGATTTGCTAGTAATTGAAGCTGATGAAAGCGATGGCTCTATAGTGAATTATCATCCTGAAATTGGGTTGCTTTTAAACCTAGATAAAGACCACAAAGAGATAAGTGAATTGCAATCTATTTTCGAAGCTTTTAAAAGCCATTCGCAAACATTTATTGTGAATGCATCGCATGAATTAGCTGCACCATTTTCTCAAAATTTACAACAAGATTTTTCTTCTAATAATGTTAATGTTGGCTACAAAGCAACACATTTTTTACAGGAAGGATTAAGCATTAGTTTTAAAATAAATGGTGTTGAATTTTCGCTAAATGCTATTGGCAAACATAATATGGAAAACGCCTTGGCGGCAACATGTGTGGCCAATCAGTTAGGTGTTAGTTTAGATGTTTGTAGCCAGGCTATTGCACAATATAAAGGTATTTATAGGCGCAACCAAGTGATAGGTAAAAAAGGCAATATTTGGGTAATTGATGACTATGCACACAATCCTGCAAAAGTTGCTGCTGCTATTTTAGGTGTACAGCCATTGGCTAGTAAAGTAATTGCTTGGTTTCAACCGCATGGTTATGGACCAACACGTTTTTTACGTAAAGACTTTGTAGAACAAATTTGTAAAGCTCTACGTCCGCAAGACGAAATTTGGATGAGTGAAATTTTTTATGCTGGCGGCACTGCCGTAAAAGATATTAGTGCCAACGATTTAATTGTGGATATAAAAGCGAATGATAAACAAGCATTTTTTGTAGAAAACAGAAATGATTTATTAACTGAAATACGCAGACATTTTACCAACGATTGCGTATTAATTTTAATGGGTGCAAGAGACCCAAGTTTGGATGCTTTTGCAAAGCAAGTGTACAAGGCACTATAATTTTTGCCACATAGGTACATAGCCTTATAGTTTTAAGAATTTTATTGTGGCTATGTGGTTAAATTAACCTAAAACATTTTCTGCTTTTACTTTTTGTTCCCAAGCCCAAGCGGTTTTCATCATATCTGTAATGCCATATTTTAATTGCCAACCAAGGCCATTAACTGCTTGTTCATTATTGGCATATATTGCAACCACATCACCACCTCTACGTGGCCCCATTTCGTAATTTAATTTCACACCACTAATGGCTTCAAATGTATGGATGGCTTCAAGTACAGTTGTACCATCACCAGAACCTAAATTAAAAATATCGCAATTGGTAGTGTTTTTGCCAGCCATTAAATATTGTAATGCAAGTGTGTGTGCATGTGCAATATCGCATACATGAATATAGTCTCTTACGCAGCTACCATCTCTTGTATCGTAATCGCTACCATATACCATCATCTTTGGTAATTTGCCAATAGCTGTTTGCGTAATTACTGGTACCAAGTTCATTGGTTTGCCCAATGGTAACTCACCAATAAGATTGCTTGGATGTGCACCAACTGGATTAAAATATCGTAGTAAAATACTAGATGCTTTTTCCACTTTTGAATAATCTATAATAATGCGTTCACCCATTTGCTTGGTAGCACCATAAGGGCTTTCAGCTTTTTTTTCTGGTGTTTGTTCTGTAACAGGTATCGCATCAGGATTTCCATAAACGGTGCAAGAAGAGGAAAATACAAAGTGTGCCACATTGTATTGTTTCACACATTTAAGCAAATTAATTAGTGAAAACAAATTGTTTTCGTAATAGTCTAATGGTTTTTCTACAGACTCGCCAACGGCTTTAAATGCTGCAAAATGTATGATGCCTGCGATGTCTAAATGTTCTTTAAAAATGGCTTCTGTAGCGTCGAAATTTTTTAAATCAGCCTCGTAACTTTTAATGCTTCTGCCAGTAATTTTTTCTATACCAGCCAATGCATATTTGGTAGAACGTGAGTTATCATCTACCGAAATTACATCAAAGCCATTCTCTAATAAATCTACAATCGTATGAGAGCCAATAAAGCCACAACCACCTGTTACCAAAATTTTTGCCATAACATTTTTTTGAGGTGGAAAAGTAAGCATTTAGCTTAAAACATTAGCACAAAAAAATGGATTTATAGGGAAGATTTATAGGTTGTTGAATTTAAATATTTGAAGATGGTTGTACCTTTTTTATTCACAGTATTTTGTGCGTAATAATACACTTTGATAAAAGCTGAATAGACATAAGAACCTACAAGTGAGTGACACAACATAAGTATAATAGTACCACAAATGCTTACGACCCAAAAATAGCTTAGATAAATATTGTGATGATGTAATAGAAAATAGCTGCCATTAAAGCAGAAACAGGAATAGTTACAATCCAAGCCCACATTAGGTTTACGGTTACACCCCAACGTACAGCACTTAAACGTTTTGTTGCACC
>JBBQLL010000074.1:0-7903 GCA_038327865.1 Chitinophagales bacterium
ATTAACGTTCTTTGATAACAACTTAATTTATCTTCGTCTAATTTTTTTATGCGTTGTGATTTGCTTTCAATTCATTGATTAACGTTCTTTGATAACAACATGGCTTGAAAGATTTGATCAATAGGATAAGTTGTGATTTGCTTTCAATTCATTGATTAACGTTCTTTGATAACAACGGCTGATTTATTAATTCATTGTCTGTATACGTTGTGATTTGCTTTCAATTCATTGATTAACGTTCTTTGATAACAACAGTTTACGTTGTATCGCAATGGTAGCAATAGTTTGACTGTTTTCTTAGAACGAAAAAATCAATTAAAAAGCCGCTCAGATAGTATTTCTGAGCGGCTTTTGTATGTTCTATATCTTACACTTAAAGGCAACAACTATCAACCAACAACTGCCAACTAGTAACTGATGCCTAAAACAACTCTAACTGCTGCGGTACATCCATAGCAAGGGCTGGTTTTTTGCCTTGAAATATTTTCATCATACCAAATTGCTTATCGGTTATCGTCATTATACCTACATGGCCTTTTTCGGGTAATAGCTTTTGCACCCGTTTTATATGTACGGTGGCGTTTTCTATACTGGCACAGTGGCGTAAATAAATAGAAAACTGAAACATAGCAAAGCCGTCCGCCATTATTTTCTTACGAAAATCGCCCGCCGCTTTTCGGTCCTTTTTGGTTTCGGTTGGCAAGTCGAAAAATACAAGTACCCACATAATACGATAAGCGTTTAAACGATCAGATGTCATAATTAGAAATTACACATTACAAATTACGCGCTACTAATATATAATTATGAGTTACACATTTTGAATTCCGGTTTTAAATTACATTTCGTAATCCGTAGTTTATAATTCCTAATCCATAATTTATAATTCCTAATTAAATCATGTCTGGATACGAAATCTTCCGCTGCTCACCAGCAAAGCATTTTGCAAGCGATGTGGCGGTGCGTTGCATGGCTACCATCAACGGGCTTTTCTCGCCATTTAGCAACACATCGGCTGTAAGTACTTGCAATAACTTGGTTTTAAAATCTTGTGTTAGCGTATCTACAATGCTTGTTTCATCTATTATACCCCTAACAATTACATCTACAAAAGGGCGATAAGGTTCCATCATATCATCGGCAAGGCAGTAGGCGTTGTAGCGGTTGCGATGAAAAATACCAAATGTGGGCAACAATCCTGCACCTACAATAGCCCTTGCCATGCTTGCCCTTAGTATGGCATAGCCATAATTTAATAAATTATTAGGTGGCACACCATCTCGCCGCCTAAAAAATAACCAAGCTGGGGGCAATAGATTTTGCCAGTAGTGGGCGGCGGCTGTGGCTTCGCAACCACCAGTATCGCCACTTAAAACGCCGTTAGACAAGTTGACCAATAATTTATTATTTAGGCCCCATTTACTAAAAACTGCTGCTTGGTTGGCAATTTTTGCTTTTACCGTTTGCTGCCACAACTGTTTTTTTAGTGGCTCGGTAGCATCTATTTGATATCTAAAACGTTCGCTTTGTAGGGTATTGCCCTCTAGTGGCAGCAACATACCTGTTGGGTGGTGGCTATCGTTACAAGTAATAACGGCCACATTGTTACCCACCAACTGATCTAGCAAATAGTGGGTTAGTGTTATTTGTTGATGTTCTAGCACCAGCATCCCAATATCGTCTATCGGTACAGTTTTTTCTGGCTTACCTTCCTGTCCCTTTACATGGCTATAACTTATTACCAATTGGCTATTGCTACATTTTAAGTGGCAGGGGCTGCCTATTTGTAGGGTACGTTTTATCATGGCTTACAAGCATTAATGGGTTGGTAAATGGTTGTTATTTGTAAGGCAGAATTACGAAGTAGCTGTTTATTATGCTAACCCACAAAGTATCTTATAGGCTGTAAAAGGTTCAGTAGCTTCTTGGCATCTTTAGGATGGTAATTACTGTTAAAAAAGGGTCAGTCATTTTATTGACTGACCCTTTTTTAGATTTTTATTAGCCGTTAGTAGTAGGTGGTGTACTGATAGCAGTGGTGGTGGTGGTACTTGCTTTTTTATTTTTTGCTTGCCGTAGTGTTAGTATATTTTTATAGGTATCTACCAAGGCATTTATATTGTTAATGAGCGATAAATATTTAGGCCCCATAACTGCATCTTCGTCGTTCAAAATATATTGTGCATTAATGGTGGTGGCCAATTTTTCCCACAGTTTTACCGATGGTAAGCGCAATGTTTTTACAGGATTTATTGCTGCCGCATCGCCTTCATTTTTGGTACGTTCGGTATAGGTTGTTTCAAAGTCCGTATTAATTTGCTTTAACCCTACTTTCCAATCTGTAAGGTGCAGGGCAGCTATGGCCGCTGTTAAATCGGGTTTGTTTTCCCAATCGTTCACCATACTATTTATGCTAGCTGTTTCGGCAGGGTAGCTTATTTTAATGGTATCTCTGCCATACGTTACTAAATTTTTCTTCACTATTTGGGCTTGGGCTATTACAGCCGCTTCAAAGTGTAGTAAATAGCCCTCGGCAATGTACCAAATACCCAAAAAAGCATTGTCTCGTAAAAAATCTAGTTCAGCTAGTTTAGCACTTAAAGGGCTACTCTGTTCTGTTTTAAAAGCCGTTTCAATACTGGCAATGCTGCTTTTAAAATTAGTATTTGGTTTATTAATGCCTAGTGCGGTGGCATCGGCATCGCTTAGTAATGCGCCAGCATCTTTACCAAATTGTAGGTATTCGGCATTACGAAGGTTATTTAAATTAACTGTATGTATCATCGTTTGCAATTAAAATGGTGGATAATAAATAGTATTTTTTCAAAAAAATGTTACTGCTCACTATCATGATTTATGAAAAGTAGCCAGTAGTTATTTACTTGGTTTCATAAGTTATGCTCGTGTTTTGGTAAATAATTATTACTCTCACAGGTTATGAAAAGCAGTCGCAAATGCTCGGCAAGGTTTCATGGCTACTGAGCAATTGCAGCAAAACCTAGCCCATGTTTCATAATTAATGAAAGCTTGCCGCAATTGGTAGGCTATAAAAAGGTGGGTGGCGCGTGAATATGCATAAAGGTTGGGTATTGGTTGGGGAAGGGATTATTTAATGATTGAGTTAGGGTTTGTAAAAGGTTTGATGTTACCGAGGCGGTCTATTTGGATTTTAATACAAACTTTTTTAATCGAATATTGTGTATCTATTGTTTTTTCAGATTTATTCAAACTGCCAAACTCACCTTTTTTAGTTTTACTATCGTAGGGTTGTATTAATGCGGATATATTATGAAGTAAAAATTGGCATTGTGAACCTGAAAAACTAACTACTTTGTATGTCCTCTTGCCAATCCTTTTTTTATTGTCCCAGTTGATAGGATTTGAATGTTTCGCTTTTATTCGTTCCAAGTCTTCTTCATCTGGCACATATACTAAATCGTTTGGCGATAAAACAATGCTTTTATAATCGTCTTTATTTTCAGCAATTGGTAATCTATTTGCTTTCCTTTCAACTGCGTCTAAAAGTGGTATTGAAGATTTTTCATTAATTATCCTTTCACCTGTTTCTATGTTTTCATAAATGACAAAGAATAGGTTACTGCCTTTATCTGCTTCTACTAGTTTCCCTTTGAAATTCATTTTACTGCCAACTGCTTCATAAGTGGTTATCTTATTAATTGGGTTACCAATTTTTTTACCCAATACTTCTAAACCTTCTCCACTAAATGCTTGTGCAGGGTCGTTTTCAAAATCTTTTAAATGTTGTTTAATAGCTTTTGCAATAGGCAAATGATTTGAATAGGGAATTGACTCTAATGTAGATTCTTTGAAATCCTTATTAATTATTCTGCGTTTAGCTGAATACTCTACAAACGACATGATGTCCAACTTTTCCAATTTGTTTCCTTCATCATCTAACAATGGGTTCTGTTCAAGAAATTTAATTGTTACTTTTTCATCAAATTCACAATTCTTGATAATAATGTCTATTTTCTTCCTCCATTCACTTATAGCAATACGTGGGTATTCACTTTTCCAATTGCCATTATGTTTCTGTATAAAATCAAGCTGAATTTTAATTACCTTTTTTAACTCAATACCTTTTTTGTACTCAGCAAGTAATATTTTACCTAGCGGTTCTTTGAACATGGATTTTCTTACAGAGAGTAATTGCCCTTGTTTTTGTTGCACTACTTTTTTCTCCCATTGCCCTTCTTCGTTTTGAACATATTTGGTAATAAGGTTGAAGCCTTTGGTTACTAACCTTGTTCTGTTTTTATGCGATACAATTATTTGCTCCAAAGCTTCTCTTGCTTCTTTGGTAAATGTTGGCCAGGGCAATACAAAATCCCTCACTTTGGCTTTTACTAAATATTTGAAATCGCCTTTTTGATTGCTATCTGTACTTTGTGCATTCAGGGTATTTAGGTATTGAATATGGCTGCGTGAAGTAGAGGCAATAATTAAAGCATCTAAGGCATGATGCCTGTGGTCTATTCGTTTGTAGTCTTTTTTGAAATGGATATTGTTATGTTCGGCATCAAAATCTATTAATTTTTCACCTGTAATTTTTTCCAGTCTTTCAAACCTTGATTTTAATAAGCCTTTCCAGACCCTGTGTAAGCCCCATTTTTCTTTAAGGTCAGATGTAATATTGCCAGATGTAAAAACCACACAATCAGTAGCCACAGGATATAATAGTTCACTTAGCTTTTTACCAATATAACGTGTGTCATTTAGTTGCCTCTCTATAAACCCTTCTGGTATCGTCTCACTTTTGAATACTCTTTTCTTTTTACCCCAAAATGTTCTATCAATATGACTAATATATTCATCTGGACTTAATAACCAGAACTTAACACCATGATGTTCAATTTCTCTTCCACCATACTCGTTGATTAGCTGCATGGCAGTGCTATTGTCTTTAAAACTATTTACGGCAGCTTCGCAAATTGTTTTGTTACCAAATGAATCATCAAAGAATCTTGATCGTGGTATAATGTGTTCTATTTGGTAAGCCGCAGTAAACAATTTGCTTAATGGAATAACATTACCTGTATAAGGCGATATGTGATTTTGTCCACCCCATAATTTGTACTTTTCTATTTCTGTTTTTGTTGGTTCTTTGGAAAATTTTATAAAACTTGCTTTTGCATCTTCGTTGCCAGTTTCTTCCCAAAGCCGCAATCTTTCCATATCACCAATAGAATCAGGATTTGTATTTTGAAGTTCTTTTAAAATGGCAACAATCCGTTTGCGTTCTGCTTCGTTTTTTGTGTTTTGCCTTGTTATTTCTTGTCGTTCTTCATTGTTCTTTTTTAAATCCCTTGCTAGTTCAATATGTATTTCATCTGGTCTACCTAGCTGCTTCCAAATATCTTTTACTACTTGTAGGGTTTCATTAGAAATTTGTTCAACAATTGGGTTTCTAAGGTCGCCTTGTTCTATTAATTGTATTTCATTGGGCTGTTCATACTTCTCTTCGTTTTCCTTTTCAGAGTGTCTTCCATATACAACATAGCTTGCAAGAAACAATGGCAAAGCTGCAAAATCTTGAACTTGTCTGAAACTTTTTTTAGCTATTTCTTCTCTTGTTTTTTCATTGATATTTTCATCATACTCTGCATTCATTATTTTATCGATTCTCGCAAGCGTATGGGTATCTATATTTTCAGCGTTCCAATAATCACCACAACGAATTAATGGCAATAATTTATTTATTGCTTTTTGTGAGTAAGCAGCAAACTCGCTTTTAAACTCTGGTATTTTAGCAAAGTGTTTTGCCAAATCATCTTCAAATAAAAAGTTCTTTTTTACAGCATTAATGATATGCTTTTCATCGGTTAGAGAGTAGATAATATGCCATAGTAAATCCAGCTGTTTTTTATTTTGTAGCAAGGCTTCGCCCTGCTCAACATAATCATGCCTCTTGAATACCTTTCTAAATAAAGCCTTTGTTTCGTTGCCCTTAAATTCCTTATCGCTTGGATAGTTTAAACGATGCGTTTTATCTGATAAAGGATTTTCTTTGGTAGATAGTTCCTTGAATATAGCAGTTTGGCTAATGCTAGTTCTTGCATCAAATAGTTTAAAGAGTTTTGCTTTTCCAGTAGGTGTTAAAAACTGTTCAGAAACATCAATATCAAAAAATGTTTTACCTGTTTGGATTTTCTGTTCTAATTGAATGATTTTTAAATTGTGCAAGCCTTGCCAAATTCTAAACTCTTGAAAACTTGGATGACTCTTAGACACTACTTTGAAAGCTTGTTGTTTACCATTTTTATCTGTATAATTTTTTCGTTCGTACCTACAATCTGCAATTAAGTGTTTCTGAGACTTCAGGCTTCTTTGATAATAGATAATGTCGTTATTGATGATATAGAAGAGTCCTTTTTCAACAAGCTCTTTTTGCTTGCTTTCATTATGCTGGTAAAGCGATGAGGCAATAGGCTGCAATCTTGATGAATCATTTAATTCAGGATGAAATCTTGCCTGCGTTTCCCAAATTGCTTTTAGTTCAGCTTGATAAAAACTTCTATCAATAATGCGTTCTTTAACTCGGTAATTTCTATCAGCAATAATATGGGTGAAATGATACTGACCAGGGTACAATCCTGATTCTTTTAAATCTTTTTCTAAAGCCAGTTTCATTTTTTCCCAGTCATTTCTGTCGGGAAGTCTTATTTCAAATTTTGAGTTTAAGTCTTTGGTAGTTATTTGTGTGATCTCAACTTCAATTTCTTTGCCTTGCCAGTCAGGCATTGTGTTTCTTTTTGTAGTACCAATAAATGCAAGCCCATCTGAAGTTTTGTAATGAATATTGAATACTTTATTGTTTCTAGATTTTTCAGTTGTTTCCTCCACTTTTGTAACGGTTACAATTTCTATATACTTTTCAGTTATAGGGTATTTGATTTCCTTTGATTCATCAATCTCTTTATTTTCCTTCCTGCTACTTTTAAAACCACGCCTTTGGTTAAAGTGATAAATCATTCTGGCTAATTCTTGTAAAGAAATTTTTTCAGTTAAAGCCTTGGTTCGCAAGTAATAAATTATCCAATCGTTCAGTAAGGTTCTTTCGCCAGTCTTAGTATTATTATACCCAAGTAAAGCCTTTGCTTCCACAATTGTAGAAGCTGAATATGGAACAAACTCATTGATATTGAATTTATCTAACTCTTTAAAATCCATTGGGAAATTTTCAGGAAACCATCCTAATGTAATAAGCGTTTTAATTAAACGACTTCTTCTTAATTTATAACGTTGAACCAATCTTCTAGCACCTCTTGCCATCCTTCTGTCAGCAGTTTTTGTCACAGAAGTACCTGCTTCAAAATCTTTTTCACGCCCTTCCATTGGCACAATGCGACTACCAATACCTATTATTCTTCCTTCTTGTGTTTTAATATCATTTTCAATAAACGACCAACCAATTGAGTTTGTGCCAATGTCAAGTCCTAAGATTTTTTTCATTTTTTAAGTATTTAGTTTTATGTTCGTATTAGCAAATCACAATAAGGATTATTCCGTAGTGAAAAGTCTAGAGCGGCGTAAGTCGCTTTTTTTATGTCCAATCTTATCTCTATAATCCAAAAACTATAAATTTCTCACTAATTATATAAACAGTTATCAGCCTCATGTAGCAATTACAGCATTAGGGTAAATGCGTAATTACAATAGTTGTTGTAGTAGGGGTGTGTAACAACGGCTCTAAAATAAATACTTTTTAGTATTTAATAAAATATTTTTTAGCCTTATTTAAAAAGGGTTTTAAATTAGTACCTACGGTAGCATTTGTGCCAATAAAAAAAGCTACCCCTTTGTTAAAGAGATAGCTTTTATTGCATTAAGTAGTACTATTTTATTTACGCATTACCGTTGGGTAATGGTCTATTGTTTCAAA
>JBBQLL010000075.1:0-7268 GCA_038327865.1 Chitinophagales bacterium
ATAAATGTGTTTTAAAATATCCATTTCCTTAACACCAACCTTACTGTTTTTTTTCAGTACATAAAGCATATTGGCCACCTTTAATATTTCATCATCATTTATAGTAAAACCATATTTTCCCATAACATCTTCTAGTAAAGGCTTTACTGCTTCTTCATCTGGATTACCTTCAAAAACTACATGAATTTTCTCATAAGCCGCTTCTGTATCAGGTTTGTAATTTTTTACGGCTTCAGCAGTTTTAGCTTTAACTATTGAATCAATTGTAGCATCTGAAACATTTTTTTCTTGCGTTGCAATATCTTCATATGCTTTGCCCACATTTGATTCTAGATATTGCGTTGGTTTATTGTTGTTGCTTGTACAGCTACCTAAAACAATTAAAAATAATACTAAGTACTTCATAACAGTAATTTGAAAGCAATATACTACAACGGCAGCAAATAAACCACCATCGGTTCTAATTGTGGTATGGTACGTTCATTTTTTTTCAGTAAGTACACCACACCATCAATTTCTACTTGTGTAGCTGCCTGCAGCTGCTGCCACAAAGCTTTGCTTACTGTAATGCTAGTTTTTACAATTTCTGCTTTTTCTTGTAACGCTTGCCACCGTGTGTGTAAGGCTTTACCAATACCATCATTGCCTTGTAGGCTTAAACTGTACTTTTCAATTGTATTATTGGCAGCATCTCGGTTATGTGTAAAGCTGGTAGGTATATTGTTGCCATTAATCACCTGTTTTTTTATATAAAAAACGCTTAGTCCAAAGGGAGTATTAACCCTAACACCTTTGTTGGTGGCATAGCTGCCAGTGCCTCTTGTGCCAATAAATGGTTGCTTTTCATATAAACCTGTCGTTGCGTTTAATTGTACATAATGTGCCATTGGTGCCATGCCTAAAGTAATAGTACGCCCAGGGTCTTCTTTCTTGGCATTGCGCTGCTCATAATCTTGTAGGCCTTCGGCGTAAGCATCCCATTTTTTGGGAGTGCTTGTGGCATCTGCTACGCTGTAATACATATTATCAGCTTGAACAAATACACAATAACTGGTAGTAAGCGTAACGCCTGTAATAGACAACGTGACCAAGTTGGCAAAAGTGGCTACTGTGGCAATAAGTAATTTTTCGCCTACCCAAGTTTCGTTGTTCTCTTTAACCGCAATTTCCTTCACTCTATCGCTATGGTAGCCATCGTTTGCATCCCAACCAAAAGCCAATTTAAAACCCTTGTTTTGGCTGTTTACATCTATGGTACTATCAAAATCATCTATTACAGCGTCGGTAATATTTAAGCTATTTTTTTGGGTAATATTTTTATACCTGTAACGAACTTGCACCAGGTTATTCGCACCATCAAAAACTAGATAGGCATTAAAAAAAGAAAGGGTGTTTTTTATAAAGTCGCTAATAAGCATGTAGGTGCTATTGGCTGTATTCGGTACATGGTTAGCTGGGTTAATGTTGCGGTTAAAGTCTTGGTATTGTTGGTAGGCTTCTAACGAGTAATTGTTGAATAAATACACATCATCAAAATCAGTATCGTCTATCAAATCGCCAACAATGGTGTAACCAAACTCTTCAAATACTTTTTTTAAAAGCCATTTTAATTGAAAGAATGGCACGGTTCTAAAATCGGCATGTTGGGTTTGACCAATAGATGTTGGAATACTAGGCGTAGCCGGTATAGGCCTAGCAAATTGCCAATCATCAGCACCAGCACCAGTAATTATTATATTATTAACCGTGTCTTTAACCAAAAATTCTTGTAGATAATCTGGCCGATTTTTATCAAAATAGTTTTCTATAGCCACTGGTGCAAAAGCTAAATATGGGTATTGTGAGTACAAGCTTTTCATTACATCGGTGGCAAATGCTCTGCTTTCTATAGTAGGCCAGTTGATGGTACCACCAAGCTTAAGGCTGCTCATTTTTTTATTGTAAATAAGGCTACCAAACAAGCCTTTGGTGGCACTAATGCTAATGTTGAACTTGCCACGTTTGTATGAGAATTTGCCAATTTTTTCTAGTATTGATAACTTGCCATTTACAAGCTCTGGCCAGTCGTCATCTAGCACATCAACGCGCCAATAAGTAATAGCTGATGCATTGTTTTCTAGCCGTTCACTAAAATTAAGTAAGCGACGGTTATTATCTGTCCACGGTATTTCTACTGGTAAACTAAACTCGCCAATGCTCAGGTTTTCATCAAATGAATCTGCTTGACCTTCTATACTTAGCTTGGCATCTGCGGGAAGGTCTAAAAAGCCCTGCTCAGTTGTGCCATATATGTACACTTGTAACATACGGCTAAAGTAGCTGCTTGTTGTAAGAGGGTGAAGGACAAGCTAAAAGCTGTAATCAGCAGTAACGTTACAAATTTGAATAATCGCATAAAAGTTTAATTATCTTGGATAATGTACAAATTTTATTTTCTTAGTAATAATGGCTTTTTCAGCCACTCTATCGCCGTTGCTGCTTGTGCCATCTTCACTAGTATTGCCGCTTATGCCTGAGTAACCACCATCTGCCGTTACAATGCCAATATGGTGTGCATGGTCATTATCATCAACATACAAAAACAAATCATCTTTAAGTGGCTTATCTGTAAGCCAACTGTTCTTTTTTGCTAAGTCGTACACGCTTTGGCAAGTACCTAAACGTGGTATTGGTGCAGCACCTTGGAAGCACAAATCCAAAATCATTGTTGCAAAGTAGCAACACCAACTTTCGCCTTTTAAACCACCGCACCACTTTTGTATTGCTTCAACTTTATTGCCGCTATTTTGCCCAGCTTCTCTTACGAATAAAAATTGACGGGCAATTTCTGTTGGGGTGTAATTCATGCTAAATGATTTTAACGATTTTAAATTTTGATTTTACGAACCGAAACCCTTCCCAAAGAAGCAATCCAAAACACATTAATGATGCTAATTCCCACCATTGCCATGATACTGTTTTACTGATATTTTTTGTATCAGTTTCGGCTTGAATAGTAGTGTGCAACGCTAATGAGTCGTTTACTTTTTTTAGCAAACTATTTTCTTGCAGTAAGCGGCTGTAGCGTTGGTATGTACTATCGGTTTCGGCATCAATAGAGCCACTTTTAAGCATATTGTTAGAAGCAAGCCATTTTAAAAAGTCAATGCCGCTATTGCCACTAGGCGAAGGCAAATAATTGTTGATAATCGTTTTTTTACCACTTGTATCAATTGTAAATTGAATACTGTTTTTGCTTGACTTAGCACCACTTTCGCCAGTGCTACTATCTTGCTTTGAGTGTGAATTTTCTACCGATTTTTTTACCAGTACACTATCGCCTTGGGTATTTGTTTTGGTGTTGGATTTATCAACTTTTCTAATAACACTGCAGTTACAAAAAAATAATGTAGTAAGCAGTAAAATGACTAGTCTCATATTTCGTTATTTGTAGT
The DNA here is from genome assembly GCA_038327865.1 of Chitinophagales bacterium. Classification (GTDB taxonomy): domain Bacteria; phylum Bacteroidota; class Bacteroidia; order Chitinophagales; family Chitinophagaceae; genus Parasediminibacterium. The sequence goes on from JBBQLL010000075.1 coordinate 3,435, forward strand.
GGTTTTTGTAATACTCTCTGTTGTAGCTAGTTGATGATCCTTTTTACTGCTGCCAAAATAATAGCCTACAACTAAACCTACAATACCAAATAAACCTTGGGTAATTTGTGTTTGTAAGCTTTCTGGGCTTTTAAAAACGCCGCTGCCTGCTAAAAAGAAGTATCCAAAACTTAATAATACTACCATTACAGCTATTAATGCTGTAATGGTTACTGTACCAATTAATGCTTTCATGTTTTTTATTTTAAATTTAAAATGGATGTCTCATGCCTTGCGATGTCTTTTTTTACGAAAGAAATGTCAGCCGCATTTTGATTAATTTGATTTTCGTTCATTTGCTGCCGATTTGATATTTCATCTAGCTTCATTTCTTGTTTTAAAGCCGCTGTTTTCATATACTCAAACTGAACTTCGAACCTTGAAACGCCCCAGGTAATGCCACAAAAAAATGATAACACTGAAAAAATAGTTGATGCTACAACCACCATTCTATTAATGCTAAGGCCTTTGGTGAAGTCGTTTTTTTCTTCGTCTGACATTGCTTGTTTTTTCTAGTTATTAATTTTAAGACTACTAAATTGGTAATTCTTGCCATTTTTTTAAAGGACAAAATCAGTACAAGCCAAAGGCTGCTTTTAAGCCTTCGTTGCCGGGTGTTTGTGCTTCTGGTGGTATAATAATGGGTTGGTACAATGGAAAATCGGTAGCATTGGCTTTTAAATAATCCATGCTTTTTACCAACCATTCGCTACCAGCAGCTTGTGCATTGTTTACAATGTTTGAAAATTTATTCTCGGTAGCATCTTGCCGTCTATCCTTATCGTTACTGCTTCTGGTAATGCCTACAACAGTTAGTCCATCATCATCTAATCGCACACTTAAATCGGGCAAGGCAAAGGCAATAGTGTAGTATGCAATGGCCTTTTTTACAAATTTTAGTAACTTGGTTTCTTTGGTTGATAAGGTATTAGCTAACAGCTTTGTTTTAAGACTGTCAAATAAAGGATCGCCTAATTTTATGCGGATGTGTAACTCTTCCACATCAAACATTTTCCAACGCATGGCCCAATAATTACGATATGGGGAGGCTGTTTTATAGTTCTCATCAAACTCAGACGCTGAGGCAATGAATAAACTTTTGTAAGCTGCAAAAGCTTTACTATTAACCCATTGGCTATAACTGCTTTGGTTTTCATCTAAAAACTGTAACAGTTGCTCAGATGCTTTTTCAGCCTCTCGCAAATTGACTTCTCTAAAATTGGTTATTTGGTATTGAAACGCAGTTTTTTCCGTTTCTGTTTCGCTTCGTCTTGCTCCTGAAGCAGACAAACCAATTTCGGCTTTTGGGGTATAATAATAGCATAAATATGGCCCAATAACCATTCTGCATTGGTGCAGCAATAATTGATTGTCTGGTGATAATGAGGTTTCATCTGTAATTAATGCCAAGGCACTATTTAGGCTGCTATACAGCTCATTACCCAACAATTTTACGAGATGGTCATTCTCAATCATCCGCAAGGTTGGCTTGATGGCCGCATACTCAATAGTGCCTGTAAATGAGGCGTAATCGGGTATTTTTTTATTGTCTTTAAACAGCATTATCCCATTTTTTTAGCAGTGCCAGCACCAGTATCTAGTGTGGTTAAAACAGTATCTCTAAAACGAAAAACAATATCTTCTTCCCACTCAGTCATACCACCAACCAAGCGGTTATAATCACGCATTAAATACAATGGCTCAAGTAAAACCTGTCTTTCTAAATGCAAGCCGGCTAGGTAAACGAGGTAAGATTCTCGTAAATCTGAACCACCGCTTCGTTGTTGGCCAGTACCAATGGTGCCAGAACCAAAAAGGGTAGGGTGCACACCCATTGCGGTAAGCAATTGTATATCTGCCGCCGATTGGGTAATCATTTCTTTATTTAGATTGGTTTTGTCTTCAACCACCGAAATTTTAATGCGACCGTACTCTGAAAACTGGTGTCTATCTACTTTAAAAAATGACACGAAGGATTTGTAAGCGTTTTCATCGCCCGATAAAAACTCTTCCATTTGCTTTAGCAGTAACCGTTTTTCTTCTATTTGTTCTGTTTCGGTTTTAGCGTTCCAAGCTTCGTGGCCAAACTTGTCTTCAAAGTATGTTTCGGGAATTTCTATATGGTATTTAATGCTAAAAGCCTTGGTGTACATGGTTTTTAGCATAGATGGTATTTTGCAAGCAATCTCTAACCAACCGCCTAATCGTGCACCATCCCAAGCAGGTACTTGGTAATAGGTTTTATTTACCGATGGATAATTAACAGGTAGAATAGCAGATTTTAAACCATTGCGGCTACGGGTGCTAAACTGACTTTCACCAATTTTTTTAAGCGATGCAACCGCATCATATTGATCAATAACATCTAATTGCTTGATGTATTTATTGTCAACTTGGTAGAGGTACAATGGATTTTCTATTAAGAAAGGCATTACCTTTTTTGGGTCAAATTGAGCATATTGGTATTTTGCTAAACCCCAAAGCTTGGATAAATAAAGGCTAGAAATATTGCCATCATCATCCATTTGTTTAAAACGGCAATCGCAGCTTTCCTGGTGTACAAACCCTGTAATGGTTTTAGCATCTTTACTCAATATCAATTCTGGGAAGCAGTTACCAAAAGTTGTCCAATCTTGCAAGTACTCAAGAAAAAAACGGTATAATCGTCTATCATTTATAGTTTGGTAAACAACTTTATTGGATGCATCTAAAGGCTTAAATATTTCGCTGCCATCCTCTTTGTAATCAATTACTTTACCAGGAATAATACCATTGCCCCAAAGGGTTCTAGCCTTCCAGTCTAAAGCAGGTTTGCCAATAGCACAATAGCTAAGTTGGTGTTCAATATTTTGCGGAAAACGGTTGTCTTCGCCCCAATAGGCTACTTCTAAAGCCGTTAATAATTTTTGTACTGGTGCAGGTGTACCTTTTACTGTACCATCAAACATATCTGTTATTGCCGCAGCAGTTTTAGAAAAATAAACGGCTGATTTGCTACCAGATAAGTAAGCCACAGGGCCGGCAATATGTATCTCACTACTCATAAAAGTTCTATTTGGTTGATATGGGTAATTAAAACGGGGTGAATTTTTCTTATCTGCTTATTAGGGAACTCAATATTGCGGGTAAAGTGTAGGTTGTGGTTTGGTGGCTTACCGCCATTGCTCTCGTGAGTGGCAATAGCTTCAGTAATTATTTTTTGTAATTGCTGTTCTGCTGGGCGATGGCGGCAAATACGCGTTTTGGGGGTTTCAATAACCTCGCCGCCAGTACCTTTTTCTATATTGGCAGTGATGAAGCGTAGGCTTACCCATTCGTAACCTTCTAATAGATGCAAAGCTTCTTTAAGATTAATTGCCATAAGGTAAAAGTGGCAATTATGATAGGGTGGGAAAAGGACAAAAAAACAGCAATACCACTATGGCTTTCAGCAAAATTTTTTTGTGCGAGAGAGTGACGATAGAAACAAGCGCAGCGAAAAATTTTGCCCCCACCCGCTAACGAGAGAGGCAAAATTTAAATATAATATCAACTTAAAAAATCGTTGGCGGTCATACAGATTTCAAAAACTTTTTTGGCTCTGTCGCTACCAGTACCAAATAAAATACTGTTTAGTTTTGCATCCTCGTTTTTGTACGATTTTACATTTTGCGTAGTTGTCATAATATGAGCCAGTTTTTATACAGGTCGGTGCACCTGTTTTATTTCCTATAAGGTACAATTTTTATTTGAATTAGACAAGAAAAAAGTCAACTATTTTCAATCTTTTTTTAGATAAAATATTGATAATCAATG
>JBBQLL010000076.1:0-6395 GCA_038327865.1 Chitinophagales bacterium
GCGGCCAGATGGCTTACCTTTTATTATTTTATTGGCCATACGATCTATGGTTTGGCTAAAAGCAATAGGAATACACATTGATGTGCCTTCATTAAATAGAAAGGTATTTTCTATCAAAACTTTTGAAGGGATGGCTACTACTTCAATATCCTTCACTACAGCTTTTTCTCGCCTAATACTGCCGGCTATTTCTATTGTATCGCAGTGTGGCGCTAGTAGTTCAACTACTCTGTCTGCAAGTGCTTTGGCTTGTTGTAATTTCATGGCTTTCTATTTATTGAATACCTGGTCTAGCAATACCATAAGGACTACGATTGCTGTATACTGCTGGTGGCCTTTGAATTGGTGTATTACCAACTGGCTTATTGTTGCGGGCTTCTGCTCGTCTGGTATGGGTGGTTTCTTTTTTGTAAAACCGCTTGTGTGCTGCTTGGTAAATTCTATTAACTAATCCCATGTCGCAGTTTAGCTCATTAGCTACTTGGCGTAACGGTTTCTTATCGTTGTTAATAGCTTCCCACACAAGCTCTAGCGTTTCTGTTTGATAAATTGATGGCATATTATTTTGTTTTAAAATGGTAATTCTTCATTTTGGGGTAGTTCTGGTATAGGTATTTCTTCGTTGCTCTTTACAGTCATTTCATTTAAGTGTGTATCCTCAGCACTTACTGAGATACTGGAAATTTCATCGGGTGTTAAAAAATCGTCTCTCTTAAATACATACACACGGCCATTGTCATTTACATCTACGCGTATGTTTTCGTCTACGCCGTTAGCTCCCATTTTTTTACCCCATCGTGGGTAACTGTGCCGTTTGGGTATGTATTTTTTTATCGGCTCGCCAAATAGGTTTTTTTTTACAGCATCCACTATATGGTACTGTTCAACTTTTAATTCGTCCTTCAATACTTTTTCTATATAATTGGCTTCGTAACGGCCTTTAAAAAATTCTTCATGTATGGCTTTGCGGGTCATCATTATTTCTTCCACACCAAAATCAAAAAACATGTCCTTCAACTTCTGCAGTATCTCTTTTTTAGGCGTGCTACCACTGTTGGCCACAACGCGTTTTAAAGCTTCGGTCTTTAAAAGTGATGGATGAAACCACATACGGTTTAACTTGTCGGTTACCAGTTTGCGTTGGTTAAGAAACGATAAGAAAGCCGGTATTTCCTCTGTCATACTATCTAATATGGTTGGGTTTTCTTGCTTTAATACGGGTATTTTATTTACCCAATATCTTATGTCGTCATCGGTTAGGTAAATGAAATTTTCCTCGTTATTGGTAATGAATATGAACTTGATAAAGCAATCAATTTCGTTTTGATCCTTGCCCTTAGAATTCAACGTTATTTTAGGTGCGGTGCTTAAGCTTTTCACCTTATCAATAACTGAGTGCTTGTCAATTTTAGTTTCATCACAAGCCACAATCAACTTGGTACACCAGTGGGCGTTAAAGTCGCCAGCCAAATCTTGATTGCCAACTATGGCACAATTACTACTAAATATTATTCGCAATAAGTGGGCGAAGGTTGATTTACCAGTATTGTTTTCTTTGCTTACCAAACATAAAATGGGCAGCTTTAACCACGGCTTTTGATACAATAGTTGCACATAATCTAACCCAAGGTCTATATTGGTATAGGACTTTTTTTCTTTGGTTACTGGATGCGTAAAATGAATTTCACGCGTACCAAATAAGTGCGTCATGTAACTTATTATTGTTGGGCAATCTGCCTCCGTGCATGGCTCTGCATCTGGCTCATAATCTAATCGCTGATATACATTAAAGCAACCATCGCTATTGGGCTGATAATTTATATGGTCTGGTATATTTATAAAATCATGATACTTTACGACATGTTTTAAAAAATTTTTACCATGATCATCGGTAATGGTTGATTTTTGACGGCTTTTAAAATAGGTTTCTTCTGTTTTGTGGATATTTTTTCTAGTAATCCACATATAGTAATTATCGCCAACTCTGAAGTATTTTGATGCATCTCCAGGTATAATGATGTCACATTCGCCTTTGTCTTCATTGTACCGAAATTTTGTACCGTTGTATAGAAACTCTGTATTTTTTAACCAAGTGTTTTTCTGTACATGGTACAAGTAAAAATTAACAACATTACCAAGGTTGAATAGGTTTCTTACTTTGCTTAAACCTGCGTCAATATTAAATTTTTGAAAGTATGAACCCGGCTTACTAAAGGTGTGAATATCAGCTACTATTTCAGTAATCTTGTCAGGGCATTCTATTAAAATATCATCAAGTCCCTTAAAGTTTTCACGAGGTGTTTTTTTGTCTATCTCCTTCAAAAAATTCTCTTGTGTATAAATACCATCGGTATCTACATACAAGAAATATTTGTCTACTTCGTAATCATCAAGCAGCTGCTTGAAGGTATTGATGCTTGCAAAAAACTGCGATGGCCGTCTGTATAAATCTATTTTGTTTTTGGGATCAGATGCTTTATTGCTTAGGTCTAGCACATCGCCATCCACCAACCACACCACACGTTTAATATCGCAAGCGTGTATCAGTTTTAGTATCTCAGGGTGAAGAGCGCCAGTCTCTTTACTCTTTAAGTGTGTGATAGATGCAAGCCCTACAATATCAATACCGTGCATCGCACCCTTGAAGGCTTTAAAAAAGCCTTCAGTAATAAACAGTGTTTCAATTTTTGCTTTCTGTTCATACTTATCTACTAACGATGGCGGGAAAAACGGGTAGCTACCATGGCCTTTCGGCATTTGGTATTTCATTTCGCTTTTATCTGCTTTTACAACAGGGTTTTCAAGGCGAATAATTGACCAATTGCGGCTGAAACGGCTTGCTTCTGTTTTAATAGTTATCAGCTCTCGCAGTAGGGTATAGGCGATGATTTCAATACCCTTGTCATGTTTTCTAAATATTTCAACAGGTCGTTTATAAATTTTAAAACTGCCCGTTGCAGGATCCATTTCCTGATTACCCTTTTCGTCTGTACCAAATATTAAATCAACTTTATTGTTCTCTGGTGTAATGCCAAGCGATGCTAGCCTTTGTTCGTAATAAGAAGTCGTCTGTTGATCCATTGTAGTAAGTGAGTAGCTGTTAGAGGAATGGTTTGTAATGATTTTTGGCTTTAAGAATGGTGAAAGTGAATTTACCATTACCGCCGCACGAGAGTGCAACATCACCATCTGGGTCACCAGTACACTACGAGTTGCGTTTCTTCTGGCGTTAAAGAATTTATGTTGGGTGAAATTTGTAGTATGGTAGCATGAGTTTGCATTTTAATTAAGGTTGATAAATGATAGTCATATTTAGCTTTATAGATAAACCCACTTCAATTGTTGCCCCATCAGATTCCTTGTAATTATTTAAAGCATACACATGACTACATTGTAGCATGGCGATAATATCTTCTTTCATATATTCTGCCCAATTATCAATATGTTTATGTGGTAAATCAATAGGGGAAATTGGGTTTAAATCCATATAGAGAAGTGCCTATTTTGCTCTTGTAAAATTGGATTTATATTCTGATTCTACTAAACCGGTAATCTTTCCAGCTATATAACATTTTTGCATAGTTGTATAATTTTTATGTGAAAAAAATCCATCCTGTAGAAACAGGACGAATTACCTTAAAAATTCAAATCCCAAACTAAACCCTGTTGCACCGACAGGATTTGAACCTGTGACCTTTAGGTTATGAGCCTAGCGAGCTGACCAACTGCTCTACGGTGCGGTAAAAATTATATTTCTAACGCTGGTGCTTTATCTATAAAATTATCAACCGCTGCTTTCACTTGCGCTATTGTACATTCAGCACTTTTCGGGGATCGAAATGTTCTATTATTAATTTCAAATGCTTGCCCTTTGTCAGAATTGCTATAAAAAGATACTGTGTAACTTATGCCTCATGATGGCTCCATTGTTGCACTTCTACGTAAAACTTTGGGTTTTCTTCTATTCTTTGTAACTGCTGATCTACTGCATTTTTAAAGTCGGTGATTGTCATTATTTTATGGTTTTATTTTTTTGATAATGGCTTGCTTATCGATGTTTTTAAAATCTATATCTGGATGATAAATTACTTCGTTAGCTATATCCTCAACCACCTCTGTTTTAAACTCACGCTCAAATGGGTTGTGTAGGTTTTTTATAAAGTCTTTGGCTTCTTTGGCAGTATCAAAGCGTTCTGCATCGACTTGTATAGTAGAGTATTCTACTTGTAGCCTATTGCCAGCCGTTTTGCCAGTACTAAATACAAACTGCTTTCTGCGGCTAATAATGGTGTAAACAATGTGGCTAGTGTTGCTCATGTTCTCTTTTTTTAAAGGCTTGTTTATCAGTAAATGCTATAAAAGCTAACCATGCTACCAAGGCAGCAGCTAATGCCAAGGCAACTAATAAAAGGTATAGTATTAAATCTTGTTTCATGGCAGTTTAGCATATGGTGATATTTGTATTTAAAAAAGCTTTCATTTCGGCAGCATAAGCGGTTTCGGCTTCTGGTGTGTAAAACATGTATTTTACACTATCTAAGTCTTTTAATGGCTTGCCATCGTCATCTAGTATGATGTGCTTTTCAATTAATGCTTGAATGGTTTTTTTAGCAATAGCAATACGTACGGCATTGTCGGTAAAAAAGCGGCGCATTTTTTCTTGGTTACTATGCCTAAACCAAGCTGATGTTTTAGATTGGGTAATGATGTCTAATTCTATAGCCATTAAATTGCTGTAGGTACTTGTATATGCCATATGTTATTGGTTTTTTGTGTTAAAAATTGCCCCAGTTTCGGCTGAGGCACCCTACACTTACTAATCCTATTTGGATTTCTCACGCTGCCAAACACACATTTATAAAACAAGGGGTATTTAATTTTGTAATGCTTCTCTATACTCTTGAAGTTTTCGTTCCATAAAAGCGCTAATCATATCAACCTGTACTGGGTAGTTACGGTATTGCCACTGGTACACCACATGTACAAACTCGGTACTTGGTTTTACGCCATCTTTTAAATGATTTTTATACATGGTTTGCATCATGCCACAAAACTTAGCAGCGTTCATATTGGCATCTAAAAAGCTAAAAACATCTCTTACACCATCTAGGCGAAAGGTTTTTGCAGCTACTATTTTGGCTGTGCCAATATTTACCCCATCTAGTATAATATCGTGTACGGCACCTAAATAATACTTATCATCGTCTCGTAAACGTCCAGTACCAAAATAGTCGGGTATTAATTTACCACCCCAGCTTTTAGAGAAATTAGTTTGTGGCATATGTATTATTTTGAAACATTTACAATATTAGCTTCATAAAAAGCGACTAATTTTCTAGCAACAATTAGTTTTTTAACGTTGCCATTAAGATATCGTTTAACAGTATAATAGTTAATGCGAGCATTTAAAGCCCCCTTCATAACCATTTCCTCGTCAATATATGTACTCATTTTGAGTAACTTATTTGTTAAATCTTGCAACTCTGTTTCGTTTTGTAATAATGTTTCCATAATACTTGCGTTGTAATATTTTGTTTTACTTGGTAAAGGTAATATATTTAAACGATACATTACCAATTAAATTTCTCAAAATAATATATTTATTTTAAATTAATGTTTATGCTACTGATTTACAAAAAGTTAAAGCAAGCCAGAGAGATATGCAACATGTCTCAAAAAGAATTAGCTGCTTATATGCAGATAAGTTCTCACTCTGTGATTAGTAATTATGAGCAGGGGAAAAAAGTAGGCATTAGTGAGGAATACATTGAATTTCTGATGGACAAGAAATTTGACCTCAACTCCTTATTTGATCACAGTAAAGAATTAAGGCAGTTTACTGATGATGAGCTATTACAGTATGTTAATACACAACCAGTAATGCCTATTGCTGCTGAGCCTGGTAAAGACATGGTAGATAAGTATATAGCCATGCTACATACACAAGTGGAAGATTTGAAAATAGATAAGTTGCAGATGCAACGAGTCATTGACAATTTACAAGAAGCTATTAAAGACAATAGCGCAAAATCCGATGGCCGTGCAAAATCCGCTTAGTGTATAAACGGCCAGATGAAAAAACACCCCGTAAATCCTGTTTAAAACTAAGCTGCATGCGTGTGGCTTTCAAAAGCCATATAGTGTAGGTGCGACTACATTTTGATGCTTAACAAATACCCCTATTTCGAATTTTCTAGTATAGTAGATGATATTGCTGCTTGTTGTGCTAATGTATATTTATTGTTGCCATGCTGATAAATGTGTTTTAAAATATCCATTTCCTTAACACCAACCTTACTGTTTTTTTTCAGTACATAAAGCATATTGGCCACCTTTAATATTTCATCATCATTTATAGTAAAACCATATTTTCCCATAACATCTTCTAGTAAAGG
>JBBQLL010000077.1:0-5693 GCA_038327865.1 Chitinophagales bacterium
AACATTACCTAATAGATTTTAAAACTATCCCCAAAGAAAATAAAATGAAAATGGATATTGTGTTTTGGGTTTATGTAATAGGAACATGCTTATCTGTATTATTGATAGCAATATCACCAGTTTTTTTAAACCATAAGTAGGTTATTGTCGCTATTTAATTAGGCAGTTGTTCACCACTGGCGCAGGTCTGTAGAATGGGCAATGTAGCATAGCCGACCTGTGCTGGCGTGTTACTTAGCTAAAACTGCTTCCACAAATTATTATATATTTTTTATCATCCAAATGTCGCAGCCATTGTGGCCACTGTTTCCCATTGGTTGGGTTAGGTAGCTAAAACCCAATTGCTCATAAACAGCAACAGCTTTTTTTAGTTCAGGCATTGTTTCTAAATACACTTGGTTGTAACCGTTTTCTTTTGCCCACGCTATGCAAGTTGTAAGCATTTGTTTACCCAAACCAATACCTCTAAAGTCTTTATTCAAATACATTTTTACTAATTCGCAAATGCCATCTGGTAAAGCCTCAGTAGGGTAAATACCACCACCACCAACAATAATATCATTTGCCAAAGCAACAAAATAATGGCTGTTTTCGGCTGATTGGAACAGCTCAAATAAATGGTCTGTGCTATCATCAAAATATACCGTACCGGGTTTATTAGCATCAAACTCTTCAAGGGCTGTACGTATAATTTTGGCGATGAAAGGATTGTCTTGCGGTTGAATATCTCTTATAGTAATGGCTTGCATGTTGATATGTTGTTCTCGCAGATTTTATTTTTACCACATAGTCACATAGCCACATAGATTTAGAGGATTATTTATCTATGTGCCTTTGCGCCTATGTGGTGATTTCTAATTAAGCTCTAAACTTTTTATAAATATTTATTAAGGCGTTGGTGCTACTATCATGGCTGGTAATTACGTCTTCGTTTTCTAGCTCTGGTAAAATTTGTCCCGCTAATTGCTTGCCCAATTCAACACCCCATTGGTCGAAACTAAAAATGTTCCAGATAATACCTTGCACAAAAATTTTATGTTCATACAAAGCGATTAAGCTGCCCAAACTATAAGGCGTTATTTCTTTTAGTAGGAAAGAATTGGTTGGTTTATTACCCTCAAATACCTTAAAATTCATCAGTTTTTTAATCTCTTCATCTACTTTGCCAGCTTTCATCAGTTCAACGCGAACTTCGTTTTCACTCTTACCATTCATTAGGGCTTCGGTTTGTGCAAAAAAGTTAGACAACAGTTTATTATGATGGTCACCAATTGGGTTATGGCTAATGGCAGGTGCAATAAAATCACATGGAATTACCAATGTGCCTTGGTGAATTAGTTGGTAAAAAGCATGTTGGCCATTGGTGCCTGGTTCGCCCCAAATAACAGGCCCTGTTGCATAATCAACCGAGTTGCCACTTCTGTCAACACTCTTGCCGTTGCTTTCCATATTGCCCTGTTGAAAATAGGCTGGAAAGCGGTGCATGTATTGATCATAAGGCAAAATGGCTTCGCTTTGTGAGCCAAAAAAATTGGTATACCAAATGCCTAAAACTGCCATCAATAGAGGAATATTTTTAGCACCTTTTTCTTTTCTAAAATGTTCATCAACAGTGTAAGCACCTTTTAATAATTGTTCAAAATTTTCATAACCAATCGTTAGTGCAATAGATAAACCAATGGCACTCCACAAGCTATATCTACCACCAACCCAATCCCAAAACTCAAACATATTTACTTTATCAATACCAAATGCAGTTACTGCCTTTTCGTTGGTACTTAGTGCCACAAAGTGTTTGGCAATATGGGTTTCATCAATTGCAGCTTGTAAAAACCAAGTTCTTGCCGTATGGGCATTCGTCATGGTTTCTTGCGTGGTAAAGGTTTTAGATGCTACTAAAAACAAGGTTTCATCTGCGGTAATTTTCTTTAAAACCTCAGCAATATGTGTTGCATCAACATTACTTACAAAATACGTTTGTATGCCACTTACCCAATATGGTTTTAGGGCTTCGGTTACCATCACTGGGCCTAAATCGCTACCGCCAATACCTATGTTTACAATATATTTTATGGGTTTGCCAGTATAGCCTTTCCAATCGCCTTTATGTATTTTGGCACAAAAGGTTTTCATGTGTTTTAGCACTTTTTGTATTGATGGCATCACATCTTTTCCATCAACTAAAATAGCACTATCAGAGAAATTGCGTAAGGCTGTATGCAGCACAGAACGGTGCTCGGTTTCATTGATTTTTAAGCCAGCAAACATATCATGAATAGCATCGTACACTTTACAATCATCTGCCAATTGTAATAGCAGTTGTAGTGTTTTTTGGTTAATGATATTCTTTGAGTAATCGAACACAATTTCTTCTAAACACAAACTAAATTTTTGAAAACGGGCAGGGTCTTGTGCAAACAAATCCTTCATGTGCTTGCGGCTCATTTCGTCTTCATAATGTTTGCGGAGAAGTAACCATGCTTGTGTGTTGGTAGGGTTTATTTTTGGTAACATGAAATGATGATTGAATTATTTACGTAATTAAATGATTTGTGTAGTTGCTTATAAATTATTGATAACGCTAATCGTCTCAGCTACCATTTGTTTGGTAACGTTTAAATGTAGTACCAACCGTATTTGGGTATTAGAAACACTAAATAATTTTATATGATGCTTTGCCATTGCTTCTACAAAAGTTGCGGGTGTAAATCGGCCTTTTATGGTGGCAATAACAATATTGGTTTCTACTGGTAAAATATCGCCAACAAAATCTTTGGAAGCTAATGCCGCTGCTACATCCGTTGTATGTTGATGGTCTTCTGCTAAGCGGTTAATATTATTTTCTAAAGCATAAATACCCGCTGCTGCTAAAATGCCTGCTTGCCTCCAACCGCCGCCAAATACTTTTCTTATACGTCTCGATTTTTTGATAAAATCTTTTGGTCCTAACAATAAACTACCAACGGGTGTACCCAAACCTTTACTCAAACATATAGACATAGTCTCGAACAATTTGCCGTAGTCGCTGGCTTTTTGCTGCTTGTATACCAAGGCATTAAATAATCTTGCGCCATCTAAATGCAGGCTTAAATTTTTCTCTTGGCAAACAGCTTTTATAGCTTCAATATCAGCCAAGTTGTAGCAGCAGCCACCGCCTTTATTAACTGTATTTTCAAGGCTTACCAAGCGGCTAATTGGTTTGTGAACATCATCGGGATTATGTAAGGCTTCACGAACCATATCCGCAGTTAGACGGCCATTTGGACCATGTAATAATCTTACAGAGCAACCACTATTAAAAGCAATACCACCACCTTCATATTGGTAAATATGGGATAGCTCATCACAAATTACTTCATCACCTGGTTGTGTGTGGGCTTTAATGGCAATTTGATTAGTCATGGTGCCACTTGGGCAAAATAAACCAGCTTCTAAGCCAAACATTTCGGCCGACATATTTTCAAGTTGGTTAATAGTAGGGTCTTCGCCAAAAACATCATCACCAACTTTGGCTGAGAGCATCGCATCTAACATGCCTTCGGATGGTTGCGTAACTGTATCGCTTCTAAAATCAATCATAAGTTGTAAAGATAAGGCGATGAAGGGGTTCACACAAAGGAACGAAGGATACAGCGTTCACACCGTATATAAAGTAAAGGACATTAATTTACAAATTTTATTGCCCTTTGTACATTTAGTCTCTTTCGTTTCTTTATTTGAAATATTAATTGTACGAAATACTTTTAGCTTCTCTAAAAAATACGTTACTTCAACCTCGTAAAATAAATACTTTCAGTATGACAAATATTAAAGGCCCAGCCATTTTTTTAGCACAGTTTTTAGGTGATCAAGCACCATATAATTCGCTTGACAGTATTTGTAAATGGGTAGCTGGCCTTGGTTTTAAAGGCATTCAAATACCTACTTGGGATAGCCGTTGCATTAACCTTCAATTAGCCGCAGAAAGTAAAATTTATGCAGATGAACTAAAAGGGAAAGTGCAGTCTTATGGTTTAGAAATTACTGAATTATCTACGCATTTGCAAGGGCAATTGGTAGCAGTAAATCCTGCGTATGATGTAATGTTTGATGGCTTTGCACCCAAAGAAGTGCATGGCAATAGTGCCGCCAGAACTCAATGGGCTGTTCAGCAATTAAAATATGCAGCAAAGGCTTCTCAAAATTTAGGGATTAATGTTCATGCCACGTTTAGTGGTGCGTTGTTGTGGCCATTTGTATACCCTTGGCCACAACGCCCAGCAGGAATTGTAGAAGCTGGTTTTGAAGAATTAGCCAAGCGTTGGTTACCAATTTTAAATGAATTTGATGCGTGTGGTGTAGATGTTTGCTATGAAGTACATGCAAGTGAGGATTTACATGACGGTGTAACTTTTGAAATGTTTCTAGAGGCAACAGGCAATCATAAAAGAGTAAATTTATTGTACGATCCTTCGCATTTTGTGTTACAGTGTTTAGACTATTTGCAGTACATAGATTTTTATCACGAAAAAATAAAAATGTTTCATGTAAAAGATGCTGAGTTTAATCCAACAGGTAAGCAAGGTGTGTATGGGGGTTATCAAAGTTGGGCCAACCGTGCCGGTAGGTTTAGAAGTTTGGGTGATGGTCAGGTTGATTTTAAAAGTATTTTCTCAAAACTGGCTCAATACGATTATAAAGGTTGGGCAGTGCTAGAATGGGAATGTGCGATAAAGGATAGTGTACAAGGTGCTACAGAAGGTGCTGCTTTTATTAAAAATCATATTATAACTGTCACTGAAAAAGCCTTTGATGATTTTGCAAATAGCGGTACAGATGACGCTGCGAATAGGAAGATTTTGGGGATTTAAGTTTTTGGATGAGACGAATTTGAACGAATTATACGAATTGTAACAGCTATTGTAGAAATGAAGAGTGCGACAATGCAGTATCACCTAACTATGTTGACGTGTTACTTGAGTATAAATAGTTTTAGCTAAAAAATAAGTAATAACGTAGCACAGGTCAGGAGACTTGTATCTGGTTGAGTAAAACTGAATTAAAATGAGCAATAGCTGTTTTTTTTAACGATTTAGGAACATCAATGAAGATTTAATATAATTAAATGATCAAGAAAATACTATTAACTGCGGTTATATTATCCTTAGTGACTGTTGTTGCCGTTTTTATATATTTTATTAGTGGCATTAGCTCAACGTATCAGCCTATTGAGAAATATCAATACTTTGGTAATTTCAGTCAGTTTAGTGAAAATATGAATAAGTTATCAAGCACTAATAATGATATTTTTTTTAAAATAAAAGATACTACTGGAGACAATCAAACTGCTTCTACTTTTTACGTTGAAATTGAAATTAGAAATAATAAAAATTATTTTCAGTATGACTTAAAGTTTGAACAAGCCAATCTTGATAATCAATTAAACACATATAAAATTATTAAACTAATATGTGTCTTTGACAAGAGTAAAAATATTGGGGGATATAGCAAAGATTTTAAAGGTTATGAAAGAATAATGGATGCCTTTGATTCCTCGATATTAAGACCTCTTAATATAAATTATGCGAATCAAGGGTTAAAAGTTAGTCAACAACATTAGTGCTACTGCTATTTTACCATAGAGGTGTAATTTCAGTCCATTTTCCGACCTTACCTTTGAAGCATTTTGAATTTGTGTCCTTTCATTTATCCAA
>JBBQLL010000078.1:0-4874 GCA_038327865.1 Chitinophagales bacterium
ACAACGTTAGGGCTTTGTGGCAGGTGTGGCATTAGAATTCCGTCCGCCCGTAACCGCTGCTTGGCTTTTGCTAAAGATAAATAATAAGAACCAATGCTCAGCGATGTTTGTCCTGCCCGAACAAATGCTGCCATATTGCTGATGTTGATTGCTACAACGTCAAGCCGCACTTGCACAAAACCCATTGTTGGCAGAAGTAATTTTCTCAAGCAATTTAGAAACTAAATTTCACCCCTCCCATAATACTGAATGGTCTTAAATATAATTTTGTTGTTTGAAAATTTGATTCTTGGAATATATTGATATTATAATTTTGATTATTAAATAAATTTAGAAAATTTAAATTTATATCAATGTTTCTTTTAGTAAGTTTTCTATTTAAATTTACATCAACAAAATAATTATTTTGCTTACTTGGTTTGTTATTATATAAATGTTCTAAGCAAAATCCTATTAACAAAGATTTTATCTGCTTATCGAATTTTATAGTTTGTGATAATGATTTGTATGATGCAATATTCTTTTTTTGATTAGTTTCAAAATTTGAATTTGTATTATAATCTATTAAATAATTTAAAAAAGTTGTTTTAGTAATATTTGCTTGACCTTTCAAATTAAATATGAAAGAATTATTTTCCAACTCCCTTTTTTCATTTTGTTGAAAAATCGTAATGTTCGATGATTGAAATGTTATATTTGAGGATAAACTCGATTTAAGTATATCAAAATATTTTGACACATTTAGATTTATTGATTTCATTAATCTATTATTGTTAATTAATAATCCTACTCTAATCAAATAATTATTTTCAACAATAGTATTATACAATAAATTTGAAGACGTTTTATTATTTGAGTATATAAAATTTGCAAAAAAAGATTTTAAAATATTTTTATAATTTAATGAAATGGACTGGATAGAGTTTGTTGTTTCCTCTAGTGGGTTATTACCTGTTCGGTAAATTGTTCTATAATTTTCTAAAAAGTAACCATTTTTATTATCAATAATCGTTGATGTATAATTATTTTTTTGATGATTAGCACTAATAGCAATTTTTTTAGAAAATTTATATCTAATTGAGGATGAGTAATTGGCAAATAATCTGGAATTGTTTATTTTTCCAAATGAATTAATTGTATCATATCTTATATTTTGCGAATTTATATTACTAGAAATATCAAAATTGATTTTTCCATGATTATATAGTACGCCATTTTCTAAGTATGGATTAAAATTCATAAATCTAGAATTTGTAATAAATGGAGAAGCCAACCTTTCTATATTTGAAGTTGATTTCTCTAAAAAACATTGGATATTCTGTTTGTGAAATATGATTCCTAATTTACTTGATAAATTTACTTTCTTAATTTTAAAAGTTGTTGAAATGTAATTATTTACGTAGATCGTATTGTTGATAAAAAATTGGGTGATTGAATTGTAAGAATTATTGTTGTTCAGTAAATTTTCAAATACACCTTTCTGAATTTGTAACGCTTGTCTTTCTTTTGTGTAACTTAGAAAAGAGTTTATGCTAAAATAATTATTTTTAATTTTCTTTAACAATTGGAAGTTATTATTAATGTTGAAAAAGGGTTGGTTTAATTTTTCTAAAACTGTATCTAACTTTTCAACTTTCCCGTTATCATTTGTTGAAGAATATTTAAAATTAAAAATATTATTAGTGTAAACATTTTTTGTGTTTTTATTTATTGTTCCTGTGAGAAAATAATTATTCGAACATCTTTTATTTTTAATATTCTCTTTTATTGAAAATGTATCATTTGGAAAATAATAACTATTTATATTTAAATTTTCCATACTGTTTCTTGTAAATAGAGATGCAGCAAATAATTTCAATTTTAATTTTGTACTTAAATTAATTGAAAAAATTGTAGATTGTAAAATGTCTTGATTAAAGCTGTATCGATTCTTTTTTATTTTTGGTGGTTGTATATCAATTAAATCGACATGGCTTTGTTTTATGCTATTACTCTCTAATAATTGTAAAGTGTTGTCGTTGTTTAAAGATATAATCTCATCTTCTAATAAAGAGCCAATATTGTTTAGTTTTGTCGAATTTACCATTTTCAATTTTCCTTTAAAACTAAATAAAGAAATTTGTTCATCATATAATAAATTAGGATAGGCTCCAGTATTTGCAATTCCTCTACCTAAAATTTTATTTTTAGCATTTTGCTTAAGTTTTATATTTAAACCTGCCCTATCAGAAAAGATAATATTATCAAACATTTTTATGGGCTGGTGGTTTTCTAAAACTTGAATTTTATCAATTGCATCTATTGGCAGATTATTACTAGCTAAATTATATCTATCATCTAATATATCATTGCCATCAATATAAAATTTATTAATGGCTTTATTTTGATATAAAATTGTGCCGTTGCTACTCACTGTAATACCGGGTAGTTTTTCTAACATATCTTTTAAAACTCTATCTTTTGAATTTTTTAATAATTCTATATCATAACTAATGGTATCATTTTTTTGAGTTATTAAAGTTTTTACATTCTTCACAATAACTCGTGGCAATTGGGTATTTCGTAAATTAAGTTGTATAATTAAGTTTTCATAGTTCTTTGATTCAAGTATTATGGTTTTTGATTCAAAAGAAATATGACTAACTGTAAGTTTATATGCATTAATTATTTTTTTGAATTTGTATTCACCGACTTCATTTGATTGCGTATACTCTATTATTTGGTCTTTATCATTAAATATTAATATTGTCGCATTAGAAATTCTGTTTTGATCCTTCATTACTTTTCCACTAATAAATACCTGTGATTTTACAAAATGAATATTTATAAATACCATTAATACTATACAAATTTTTTTTTTCACTTAATCATCTTTTTTTTGTAAACTTATTTTTTGACCATTTCTGTCTCCAAAAAGGTTATCAATATTTCGTTTTTTTAGTTTGGCTAAGTCTTTTTGTGTTGTAGAAATATAATTTGGTACCTTTTCTACATTATTATTTGATACGTTATAGTAGATATTTGTAAGAATTGCTGACCAACCAAAATTATTCTCAACTTTAACTATTAGACCCGGTAGGTCGCAATAACCAAAAGGACCGTCTGCAATAGGAAAGTCTGTGCAATACCAAGCTATATTTTCGGAATTTTTACTATTATAAATAGCTTTTCGACAAAATAAATTATTAATTGTCGCAGTATCACCCATTAATACCCATTTTTTTTTCAAACTGCTATCTTTTATATAGCCGAAAGACTGTTCGTCAATTTCTTCAATAAATATAATTTTATCAGTTTTGTAATTTTTAATAACACTAAAAGGTAAAAAATTTGTAAGCATTTTTCCGTCATTCATACCCAAATTTAATTTTCCTCCATTTCTCATTGCGAATTCAATTTTTTCAATCATTTTTTTTTGGTATGTTATTTTATTTAATGAATAAAAAAAACTTGTGTTGTCATTTCTATAAAGTAAACATTCATCTGACATAATTATAGAATCTTTGGATTTTAAAATTACGTTATACTTAAAAGTTGTAAATTCTTTATTCGGTATTTGTGCTTTTGCTAAATTTATTAATAAAAAAAAGTTTAACAAGTAAAAAAAGTAATATTTCATTTTTTATTTTTTAATAAAGGGTACAAAATATTTGTACCCTTTTGAGTGATAAAATTATGAGTTAGGAAATTCCCACGAAAAGCTAGAAGCACCTGATGAGCAAGCTCCATTTATGGCAGCTTGCATTGTTGCTAAGTTATTAAGTGTTCCCAATGCTGTACAACCCGAATAACAGTCGTAAGTCATGTTCCAAGTAGTTCCACAAGAACTAGTCATTGTTCCCGACATGTGAACTTCACTTACAATTTTTTGTTTAGATAATTGGGCTTGTACTTTTGGGGCATTAACAATTTTCTTCAGTTTTGAATTGCTTGCAAATGAGAAAAATGCAGCCATTAAAAAAATTGTACTAAAAATGAATTTTTTCTTTGTAAAAAATATTAATTTTCTGAAGTGAATTCACTTCAATTTGCTTCATACAAATTGAAGTGTCATACCTAACTATTTTCCATAACTTAATATGAGGCAAAGCTGTCTGAAATTATTCAAGCCTTTTGTTAGCATACTCTTTTCTGTTTTACCCTTAGTAATAATTTATATACTTTATTGCTCTCTTAGCTGTGGGGTGTCGCATATTTCTGCCAACTTATACATTTTAACTATGTGCCTTACCTTTCAGAATTAGACGCTGTTGTCGGGAATAATTGCCGTCAGCAAAAATAACTACTTTGTTTTCCTGTTTACGTTTCTTGTTTTGCAACAGTAATTTTCAACCGAATTAGAGTTTACTATTTTTTTAAAAGTTTTGTAAAAAGTTTTTTATATTATCTTTTGGAACTAATAAAATTTGCAAACATCAGCCGTATCTTTGATTATATAAATATATTTTATATATATTTAAAAAAAAACAGTCTATAGACTGTTTTTTTCTTGGATATAATTTGGATTTTTTAAATCTGTAAGAAACATAATGCTAACGCCTATTGCTTCTGATATTTTTACCAGAGTTTCAAACTTAGTTTTGCTAGCACGGCGCTCAATTTTTCCATAAGTTTGAGGAGCTATATCAGCTTTGTTTGCAACATCAGCTTGAGTTAATTTATATGCCTCTCTTATTTTGCGTAGTCTAATTGCAAGTTCCATAGTTGTTTATAATGCGTGTTTATTTCTGCCAACGATAGGGCTTTGTGGCAGGTGTGGCATTAGAATTCCCGTCCGCCCGTAACCGCTGCCTGGCTTTTGATAAAGTTAATTATAAGAACTAATGTTCAGCGATGCTTTTCCCGCCCGAACAAATGCTGCTATGTTGTTGATG
>JBBQLL010000079.1:0-4039 GCA_038327865.1 Chitinophagales bacterium
AATAACCCAAATAAAAGGGCAAGAAAGCCCTCTTTTAAAGGTTAAAACAATAAAATGGCATAGAATATATAGTTATAATGACAGAAAAAATGTTAATCTATCGTAATTTGAGATAAGAAGCGTTTTGCAACGGTCTCAATACTTAATTAATATTCGGCTTTAGGGTTGCCAACCTTTTGAAGGTTGGTAAATCTGATATATTATAGCTTTTGCAATGGTTGGCAACCCTAATGTTTAGCCTTTATAAAAGTCATATCATTATTCATCTTCAATAGCAGTGTCGCACGCATAATAATAGTCACTTAGTTCTTGGTGTACTTTTATACAAGTATCTAAGCTGCCAAACCAATCAAGCAGTTCTTGCTTAGCCAATTGTGTGGGCTGATTTGATAATAAGGTATGCCAAGAACTCCACTGATAAGTGGTAAAGTCTTTTACCAAGCGATGTTTCATAGCATTGGCATGAATATAAATGATAGTCATTGTGAACTGGCTATCATTTTCTATCAATACTCTTTTAAAGGGTTTGTAAAACAAATTGCCACGTCTTTGATGTTGTTTATTAAATGCCAATGCATACGCTTGAAAGAAACGTTTAAATGTTTTTTCTATTAGTTCGCAATAAGTAGGTGATAGTGAAAGATTGGTAACCTTATCTAAACCTAATAAGTACCTTTCTTCGGTTATAGTAAGGTCTTTTGTTTCTTTACTTTTAAGCCATTCACTGACTACTTTTTCTGTTTTTACACGTATCAATAAATGGAAATGATTCGGTAATAAGCACCAACAATAAGTATCTATCAATGAGGTTTGAATCTCCCTAAATCTTTGTAGAAAATAACGCTTATTCTCGTCATTTAAAAACAGCAACTCTTTATTGTTGGTACGATTATACACATGATAGAGATGTCCTTGTGCAAATTCTGCTAGATATTTTGTTGGTATGGGCATAGCACTAAATTAAATGTTTTAGTGATAACCATATAAAGCAGGGTTGCCAACCTTCAAAAGGTTGGCAACCCTAATGTAATACAATCTGCTTTGTTTGCTTTGCGTACTTTGTAGCTTTGTGTTTTGGCAACTAAAAATACATCTGTACCATTTGTCTCCAATATTGTGCTTTGTGTGCTTCACCTTTCCAAAGGTAAAACGCATGTGTAATGTCTTTTTCAGTCAATATTTTATCTAGTAATACATTATTTTGCAAAAAAGCATCTTCTTCTCCCACAGCAATTATTATCTCTAATTTTTTTATTAACCGTAAAAATTGCTCGCTATGTATATTGGGTAAATATTGGGTTGGTTGGTGCAAAAAAACCAATTCATCAAAGTGGCCTTCAAATAAGTCTTGAAAATGAGGTAGCTTAATGGTGATATCATACCTGCCACTCATACCTACAACTTTTTTAAACAATTGTGGATGCCTAAAGGCAATATTTACAGCATGATAAGCCCCTAAACTACATCCTGCAGCAATAATGTAGGGGTTGCTGTTGCTTTGTTTAACAAATGGTAATACTTCTGTTAAAATATAGCGTTCAAACAATTCATGTTTTTTTATTCTTTCGGATGGATGAATACTCGTGTTGTAAAAACTGTATTTATCAACACTATCAACGCATATAATTTGAAACTCACCATTGGCTATTTTAGGTGCTAAAGCATCAATTACTTTCCAGTCTTCGTAATCATAAAACCGTGCGGTACGGGTAGGAAAAAAAATCACGGGTTTACCAGCAGTGCCAAAAACCAACAATTCCATGTCGCGTTGCAAATGTGGGCTAAACCATTTATGATATTGCCTTTGCATCGTGTTGTTAGTACTAGTTAACATGACTATTTATTTAGTTTTAAATTAAATGAAGCGACTTACTGGCAAGCGTTTCATCAATTATAGCTTTCCACAAAGCATAGCCTTTATCGTTAATATGCAAACCTTCGGCCTCAAATAAATCTCTTCTTGGGTAATTATTGGCATCTAACATTTTATCGTAAACATTTACAAAAAAAGTTGCATCACCCATTTTATCTATTTCTTCGGCAATAATTTTATTAGTAAACTTTATTTGTTCAATAATATTAAAACGTTTGATACTTGGTTTTATAGAAATATAAGCTACAGGTATATTGCCATATTGTTTTCTTATATCTGCAATTAATTGTTTAAAAAAAATAAAAACTTCTTCAGGATGTCTGCCATCACCTAAATCGTTATCGCCAGCATATAATACCATCCCTTTTGGATGCAAACCAGACATAACCCTATCAAAATACCAAATGCAAGCCGCCATTGTAGAGCCACCAAACCCAAGATTTATTGGATGATACTTACCAAAATCTGTACTCATATCTCGCCACATTCTTATAGAAGAACTACCATAAAAAATAAGCTCTGGTTGCTGGGTTACGGTCTCTTTTATCAATTCCAAACGCTTAATATCTTCCTCATACCAAAACATACACTTAACAATTTAATATTACGGCAAATGTAGTTGGATAGAAATAAAATCAGCCCATTCTAATAAATTTACAATATATCATTATCCGCAAAAATAATTTGTTTTTACAGGCTAAATCATCAACCTAAAAATTTAAACATTATATAATAATAGGCAATTAAATATATATTTTAAAACAGATTAGCCTGTATTTTTACCCATCATTCAATTTTGTTTAGAGCTATAAAATTATTTTTTTAGACTAATCTAAATTATATATTTGCGTCATGAAAAAATATTTTGCTGGTTTAAGTTTAATGGTTTCAATACTTGTATCAGCCCAAGATAATACGGGCAACCAGCAAAAAAAACTATCGCTACATTTACAAGCCACTTTAATACCGCAGTATCATTTTGACTTTTCAGCACCTTACACTGGCGATAGAAGTTTTATACCTAGCGAACCGATAGCCACCTCATTTACTACTACGCTTTTTATTAATTATAAGCCTTTTAAAAATACGTATTTTGTGTTTAACACAGAAGCCGCTGGCGGTAAGGGATTAAGTAAAACACAAGGTATTGCTGGGTTTCCAAATGGTGAAGTATATCGCGTTGGCGACCCAAAACCTAAACCATTTATTGCTAGGCTGTATGCTGAACAACGCTTTCCATTAACCCAAAAAATTATTGTGGCAGAAGATGATTTAAACCAAATTGCCGAAACAACCCACAAAGATTATATATCTATTATAGTTGGTAAATTTTCGTTGCCTGACTTTTTTGATGATACCCAAATAAGTAATGACCCACGTACACAATTTATGAATTGGAGCCTTTTTGGTAATGGGGCTTGGGATTATCCTGCCAATACAAGAGGCTATACAATGGGTTTGGTGGCACAAGCGTTTTACAAAGGCTTTACTTTAAAATATGCCAATACTGCAGTACCAATTGAAGCAAATGGAGCTGAACTGCAGTTTAAAGGCAAAGATGCGTCTGGTCAAGTAATTGAATTGGGCGTTGAGCGCTTTCAATTATTTAAAAATAAAGCCATTGACCATTATCATAGCTTACGCATTGGTATCTATAGCAATAAAGCGCATATGGGCAATTATGCCGCATCTATAAACACTGGTCTACAAACTTTTACGGCACCTAATATTGAAGATAGTAGACAATATGGTCGTAAAAAAAATGGCTACTACATAAGCCTTGATAACCATTTTGGAAAAGTGCACCATTTTGTAAAACATAGCTATAACGATGGCGACAATGAAACTTGGGCCTTCACTGAAATTGATAAAAGCATAGCCACAGGTTTTAGATTTGATGGAGATATTTGGAAGCGGAAAAAAGATGCGTTTGGTATTGCTTATGTTAGAAACGATTTGTCGGATATTCACAAACAATATCTGCAAAATGGAGGTTACGGTTTTTTAATTGGTGATGGTAAACTAAATTATGATACTGAAGGAATTGTAGAAATTTATTATAGTTGCAACATTTGGAAGAAGATTTTTCTTAGCCCCGATTATCAATTTGTAAACAACCCTGGAAATAATAAAGATAGAGGCCCTGTGCATTTATTGGCATTACGG
>JBBQLL010000080.1:0-3731 GCA_038327865.1 Chitinophagales bacterium
TAGAAAAAATTAGCTTTAAAAATATGACTGATGTAGCATTGCTTGAAGACAAAATCAGTATTGAAAAGCCAAGATTACTACTTCAAACACATTTATCGCCATCGTTAGATAGTATAAACTATTGGTTTTTAAAAAAGAGTATTAACCTGTATGGCGAAGCATTATTAAAAACAATAGCGAACGAAAAAACTGGTATTGGTTCAACAGAAAAAGGGATAGATATTGTTAAAAAATTTTGGCAAGAAAGAGGAATTGATAAAGGCTCTATTCATATCATAGATGGTAGTGGCTTATCACCTCAAAACCGTGTTACTACTGATTTTTTGGTAAAAGTATTACAATATGCAAAAGATAAAATTTGGTTTAAGTCCTTTTATAATGCCTTGCCATTGTACAATAATATGACATTGAAAAGTGGCACAATTGGTGGTACAAAAAGTTTTGCTGGTTATCATACAAGTAAGACAGGTGTAAATTATACGGTAGCAATTATTGTTAATAATTTTGATGGTTCTGCAAGTAATGTCGTAAACAAAATGTTCACTATTTTAGATGAATTGAAATAGCTACTACACCAATCAGAATGAATAGTTTTTGCTTTTTTAATTAACGGTTATTATAGCCAAGCATGTATTAGTCTATCCCTACCTTGAAGGTCTTTTTTTAGCTCTGTTTTATAGCCATAGCTGTTAAACATTGACTTGGTTTCATTACCTAGGGTTTCATTTATTTCAACAAAAATTTGTCCAAGTTCAATAAGATGCTGTAATCCAAAAATGGCTATTTTTTTATAAAATATCAACGCATCATCATCTGCTACAAACAGGGCTATGCTTGGCTCGTAAGCAGTTACATGCATACTCATGGTGCTACTTTCTGACTGTTTGATGTAGGGCGGGTTGCTAACAATACCATCAAATTGCCCCAAGTCATCCCAAGAAGTCTCATCTAAAAAATTTACTTGTTTAAACAGAATATCGGCTTGTAATACAACAGCATTTTTCTTAGCAATGTCTAACGCTTTGTCGCTAATATCAATGGACGTAATATTAGCGTTTGGTAGTTTTTTTTTTAGTGCAATTGGTATGCAACCACTTCCAGTACCAACGTCTAATATTTGTAAAGAATTTGAAATTCGAAATTTGAAATTTGAAATTAATTCAACCAACTCTTCTGTTTCTGGTCTAGGTATCAATACACTGTCATCAACATAAAATCGCATACCTGCAAACCAAGCTTCATTTAAAACATATTGCACGGGCTGATGTTGCAATAATTGGTTAGTGAAAATGATTAATTGTAATTCTTGCTCATTGCTTAGTGGGATATTTTTATATAGTATCCTATCAATACGCTTTTGGCCAGTAATATAGTCAATTACCAAATTGGCAATATTGGCTGCTTCACGGTTATCGTACAACGCATATAGTTGATATAATAATTGCTGATAGGCAGTATTGATTGTCATGCTGCAATGTTACTATCATTTCGGTTATTTTTGTTCCTTTCACTAATAGCTATTCACCATTGACCAACGACCAAATTTTTATGTTTCGATGCCTTGAACTAGCAGTTCTTGGTTGTGGCAATGTTGCGCCAAACCCAATGGTAGGTAGTGTTTTAGTGTATAACGATACAATAATAGGTGAGGGTTATCACCAGCAATATGGGCAAGCACATGCAGAAGTAAATTGTATTAATAGTGTACTTGAAGAGAATAAGCATTTAATACCCCAATCAACCTTATACGTAAGTCTAGAGCCTTGTTCGCACTTTGGTAAAACACCCCCTTGTAGCGATTTAATTATTGCATCTAATATAAAAAATGTTGTAGTTGGCTGTAGAGATAGTTATGAAGAGGTAAATGGAAAAGGCATTGAAAAACTTCAGCAAAATGGGATAGATGTTGCAGTGGGTGTTTTGGAAGAAGCATGTAAAAATTTAAATAAACGCTTCTTTACATTTCATCAAAATAAACGACCATATATCATTTTAAAATGGGCAGAAACGGCTAATGGAAATATAGCGGCTAATGCAAACGAACGACTATTAATTAGTAATGATTTTTCAAATAGATTGGTGCATAAATGGCGACATGAGGAAGCTGGAATTTTAGTGGGTACTAACACAGCTATGTTAGACAATCCATCTCTAAAAAATAGGCTATGGCATGGCAAAAGCCCTATACGTTTAGTAGTTGATATGCAATTAAGATTACCAACTGATTTGCAAATATTTAACCAACAAATCCCAACCATTATATTTAATACAATTAGGCAATCTGTTCAGAAAAATATAACCTATTATTTACTAAATACACAGCAATATTTGATTGAACAAATTGTACAAGCTGCTTATCAATTAAATATTCAAAGTCTACTAGTTGAAGGCGGTTGCAAATTGCTACAATCTTTTATTGATAGTAGTTTGTGGGATGAAGCAAGGGTAATTGTAAACGATAATTTGATTGTAGACGAAGGCTTACATGCGCCCATTTTAAGCCATCATGCCATCATAAAAAAAGATTCAGTTTTTAATGATACCATCACTTATTTTTCTAATAAAAATATTGGTAATAAAGCCTAATGCGTAACGACTTATATTACTACACGATAGACAAAGCAGCTTTTGCAGAATTTAAGGATAAGGGTAGTAGATTTATTGCCTATGCCTATCCAATTACCAAGGGTGATGATTTTAAAAAGCATTTGCAAGTGCTTAAAAAAGAGCATCCAAAAGCAGTACATCATTGCTTTGCCTATCGATTAGGATTAGATGGCAATACGTTTAGAGTTAGTGATGATGGTGAGCCAAGTAGCACTGCTGGTAAGCCTATTTTAAATGTGATTGATAGTAATGAACTTACGAATGTATTAATAATAGTTGTACGCTATTTTGGGGGCACTTTATTAGGTGTTTCTGGATTAATAACTGCATATAAATCTGCCACCGCTATGGCGTTGCAAGTGATACCTTTTGTAAAAAAGCCAGTAGAAATTAATTATGAGTTACAGTTTGATTATACCAAAATGAATGATGTAATGGTTGTTTTAAAACACTATCAATGTACTATTCTTAAACAAGATAATCAACTGTTTTGTATGGTACAAACTGGTGTGCCTAAAGCAAAATTAGAAGAGATATTAGCTAAGCTAAAAGACTTGCATACTGTAGATGTTAAAAGATATTAAGCTTTACCTGTTATACTATACACAACAGTACCAATCATTTCTTTTATCAGTTTTGCCCAGCCATTAAATGCATTTAAGTTAGGCCAAACATAATTTAAGACAGTATAAAATTGGTCTATAAATTCAAAATCACAAGGGTAAGCAACTATTTTATAACCTGCATTTTTAAATACCATTTTTGAGCGCCTTAAGTGTGATGCAGAACTTATTAAAACCATTGTATCGCTCATGTTTAAGCTATCAAGAATTTTTTTTGTAAAAATGGCATTTTCGTATGTACTTCTTGATTTATTTTCGATAATTAAATCTGAAGGATTAACCTTATTTTTTAAAAATTCCTCTTTCAATACGTTACCTTCTACTGGTTCATTACCTACCAATAGGCCACTACCACCTGTAACGAGACCGTTGCAAGACTACTTGAATCAATTTAAAAATAAACTATGTCATAATAACTTGATAGTCAATATATTAGGTTAAAATACGTATCTTAGAGGCATGGAAAAGCATAGCAAACAACTCAGTTTTTCGTCTTTATCA
>JBBQLL010000081.1:0-3554 GCA_038327865.1 Chitinophagales bacterium
TTTGGTAAAATAACAGCCTTAAAAGATTTACCAAAAACCAAACAAATTATTGCCTTCATAAAAGAAGCCATGCGGTTAAATGAGGCCGCAAAAAAGTTGCAAAAGCCATAGCAACTATGGCAGCAAGCAAGCCACACAATTGGCAATATATGGATAAATATAGTACCCTATAAATCATTAATTAGCCATAGATTTATTTATTAAATTGTAATACCTGTTTTATGAAATATACACTTACCTCTTTCATTGCTATTATGTTATTTTTTTCTGCTTGCAAACTAAGTAATACCAACCAACACGATATGCCAAATACCGAATTATCGGCCTTGTTTGAAAAGTATTACGAAGAGCGCCTGCAAATATTTCCTTTAGAAGCAACAGCCATTGGCGACAACCAGTACAACGATAAACTGTATGCAGATTTTACAGACAGCTATCGCAAAAAGCTTAGCGACTTTTGTAACCGTTACCTTACTTATGCTGAGAAATTTGCCCCAAATACTCTAAACGAGAGCGATAAACTTAACCACGAAATTTTTACGAACGAGCTAGAAATGACTATTGAAGGGCTAAGTTTTAATGATAATTATATGCCTGCCAATCAGTTTTATGGTTTGCCAATATCGCTTGGGCAATTGGGTAGTGCCGAAGGCAACCAGCCCTTTAAAACAGTGCAAGATTACAGTAACTGGTTACTTCGCATGAAAGCTTTTAGTGTTTGGACAGACAGTGCCATTATTTATTTTAAAAAAGGTCTTGCTAGCAATGTGGTATTACCTAAAAGCATTGTGGTAAAAATGTTGCCACAGTTGCAAGATATGGTTACAGCAGATGTTACTAAAAACCTTTACTACGGGCCTATTACTAAATTGCCTGCTAGTTTTAGTAGTGTTGATAAGCAAAAAATTACAGACGACTACACGGCTGCTATTCAGCAACATATTATACCATCTTACCAAAAACTATATAATTTTTTGCAGCAAGAATACTTGCCTAAAGCAAGGCTTACATCTGGTATTAATGCCTTACCAAATGGCAGTAATTACTACGATTATTTGGTACGGTTAAATACATCAACTAATAAAACGCCAGAGGATATTTACAACCTTGGTTTAAGTGAGGTAACGCGTATTAAAACTGAAATGGAAAAAGTAAAGACATTGGTAAGCTTTAAAGGTGATATGGCATCCTTCTTCGAGTTTATGAAAACGGATAAGCAATTTACACCGTACAAAACACCACAAGAAGTATTGGCAGCGTTTGAGACCATTCATAAAACAATGGAACCAAACTTAAAAAAAATGTTTATTAATGTTCCAAAAACTAAGTTTGAAATTAGGCAAACAGAAGCTTTTAGGGCGGCAAGTAGCAGTGCAGAATACAATCAAGGTAGTGCGGATGGTAGCAGACCCGGCATTTTTTATGTGCCAATTTTAGATGCCACTACTTTTAATACAACCAGTGGTATGGAAAGCCTGTTTCTACACGAAGCCATTCCTGGGCATCATTACCAAATATCGTTACAGCAAGAAGATACGTTGCTACCAAAGTTTCGTAGGTATAGCGTTAGTAATAATGCTTATGTAGAAGGGTGGGCTTTGTATTGCGAAAGCCTTGGTAAAGAGTTGGGGTTATACACCAACCCTTATCAATATATGGGTGCATTAGGCGATGAAATGCACCGTGCCATTCGCTTGGTGGTAGATGTGGCCTTGCATACAAAAAATATGACCCGTGAGGAAGCCATTACATACATGGTGGCTAACGAACCAATTAGCGAAGCTGGAGCTACTGCTGAAATAGAGCGTTATATGGTTATTCCTGGGCAGGCATTAGGCTATAAAATAGGGGCTTTAAAAATTAAAGAATTGCGTAGCAAATACACCACACAATTAGGTAGTAAATTCAACATCGCCAAGTTTCATGATGCTATTTTAAAAGACGGCTCAATGCCATTAAATATACTAGAAACTAAAATGGATGCTTGGGCAGCAAAACAATAATATGTAATGTTAAGAACTTGATATTTAATAAATAAATATGTGTTATCCGCTTAAAAATGGGAGCTATTTAATTATAATTATTTTTCACTTCAACTTTCATTTATATCTTATCCAAAATTCTTTTACAAGGCTTTTATAGGATAGTTTTTTGGTATTTTATAAGGCATTATATAGGCTGTAACTCGTATTTTTTAAATAACAATTGATACAACAGCACTAACCACACACAAAAACAAGGCAGGGATTTTAGAGCATATGCAATAAAAAAGTTTACTCTTAAATATTGTGGAAATAAATCTGTAACAGAAAAAGTAGTTACAATCATGGCGAAAATTAGAAGAGCATACACCCATTTGGCGGTTGGTACTTTTTGTACAATAAACCAAAGCGCAACACCTGTTACTGCAATTACATACGTTGGCGATTCTGCTGACGTGCTAAATATGACTACACTAATAAGCAATAATGCCAAATAAGATAACCGATAATACAAATGCTTAAACTGCTGTACCCTAATATAAGGTAATAGTAGCATAATGGCAGCTGGTATAGTGATAAGATAATTATGCAGATTTTCTATTTTAAATAATCTACGTATCATACCTAACACCGATAAATCTTGCAGATTCATAGTAATAGAACTATCGGTATTTTGAATATTTTTTGCCACTAGCGATTGTATCCAATGCTGATATGACTGTATAATAAATCTTGGCGAAGAAATAAGCATCGGCAAGCAAAAAAGCACGATTAACCAAGTTAGAAAAGAGATAACAAATTTTATTTTATGCTTTGAGAAAAAGAAAAATGCCAAGCCAATAATACCATAAAGCTTTACATAAAATCCAGCTACAATAAATAATGTAGCCCAAATATCTTGCTCTTTTTCTATTAAAATAAATGCTAGCAATATCCAACTGGTAAGCATAGGATTAAACTGAACGCTATGTGTTGAGGTCATCATTTCTACAGCGGTAATTAATAGTATTACATTTTTTTGATGGCTCGTAATGGGCAAATTTTTGATAGCAAAATATAAAAATGCAGCATTGGCTATGGACCACAAAAAGCAACCTACATAATTATTAAAAAAAGCAAATGGGGCAATTACCATACTAAATAATGGACCATAATGATTAGCATCATCGTACTCTGCTGGATATTGAATATATAAAAGTTTTTGCTGTAACGTGTGTTCAAAAACACCCTTATAAATGAGATAGTTGTTAACTGAATCTAAACCTCTGCTTAGCTCCAAGGTTACAGCTATTGTAGCTAATAAAAACCACAATATGGTAGGAAAAAAAAAGCTGTATTTGTAAATTTTTATTTGCTTATTTACTAAATCCATTATGCCTATGGTATTGTATAAAAATAAATGGCTTATTCTTTATGGGATAATATTATTAAAAAAAAACGGCTACAAAAATGCAACCGTTACAAAAAGCTATTAATACAAAGTTTGATTAAGATGCTTTTATTGCTACTACTTCTGCTTTTTTAGCAGCTGCTTTCTTCAAAGCATTTGCAGGACGGCTATTGCCAAAAGAT
>JBBQLL010000082.1:0-3379 GCA_038327865.1 Chitinophagales bacterium
GGCTGGCTTCACGGCTGGATGTTTGTATAAATAAAAATTAATACCATCAGCGTAAGCGTTTAGTAATTTTTTAAGCCATGGTTGTGCTTTGTTATAATCTGCCACAGCCTCGGTAGAGTCAATTAATAATTTTATCAATAAATCATCATATAAAGTGGCTTCGCCTTTTATTTCAGACAATCTGCCTAATTTTTCTATATAATTCAATTCAACACGCTTAAAATCGTCTTCGCATTGGGCATACAATAAACCAAAAACGGCATCAGCATCGGTTTTGCCATAAATGTGCGGAATGCCATAATTATCACGAATAATACTTACTTGTTTGGCTTGCATTTGCCAACGGCTAATTTCTGTTGGGGTAAATGATTGAGCAGTTAATACATTAACCATTACTAACAATACTGTCACAACTAATATTCTCATAAATAGACTTTTTATACTAGGGAAAGATAAATGAAAACATAATTGCAAATTAAATTTTAGAAAAAAGTTTTATAAACCATTGTTATTTAAAAAGAAAAATCTAACTTGCTATAAAAATATCAAATATGCAGAAATTTATCTCACCACACCTCACCACACCTCACCACACCTCACCACACCTCACCTCACCTCACCTCACCACACCTCACCTCACCTCACCACAACACACTAGAGTTTTAGTTTGGTTTAGCTTCTTATTATTCTTTTCTAGTTGCGGTCCTAATCCGTTAGATGCTTATAACCATCCAGAAAGATTTATCACAGTTACAATTTCTAATTTTATTGGTGATTGTCAAGTTGGCAACCGTTCTACAGGTGCAGACATTAGTTATTCAGGACAAATAATTGTAAAAGTTAATAATGGTGGCACACTAAGCAATTATAGTAGCAAAGATTTTACTTCGCCTAACATTAACACTAAAGATCCTTATGACATTTTAAATGTTAAGGTACCGTCTGACGTAGCATTTGAGATAACCGCATTTATAGACGGTAAAGAATGTAGTTTGTGTGATAAGGCCTTATGTACCCCAAAGATTATGGAGACTTTTGAAAATGGTCAAAAAGTATTCTATCAAATTGATAATGGATATCCATATTGGTCTGCTTATAGAGTAGTTAATCAATTTGACCTCGGAACTAACAGTATATCATTATTTGCAACCAGAGACGCTAGAACACCTGGCATACAGGCTTCTTGCCCATGTGTTATTAAATTATAAAATTAAATCTAAAAACAAATGAAAACAAATACAAATTTATTAAAATGCATTACACTTTTTACAATAATGTTAATTAGCATAACAGCTTATTATGGTTGTAAAAAAGAGGTACAAACTATTGAACAGTCTCAAATTTACATGTCAATAATTGGTGATTTTATGTTTAAAAGTACCCAACCAACAGATGGTAATATTAATTTAAGTATACAAGACCAAACATTTGCAAGATATAAAAATGACCAGAATATTCCATTTCAAAGTGTATCTGCTGGTTTTTATAAAAATAGACTACCTAACATTTTTACATCAGTAAACAAACTTATAATTGATGGTAAAGAAATAAAAAGTACTGGTCTTGGCTACCGTATTGACCAATATGGATTACGTAACGATACAGCAAAATGGTTAAATAGCCTTTGGGGCAGAACCGTTACTTTAAACATAGATAACACCAACACAAATGGAACTACTGGTACTGGCACTGGTAGCAATACTGGCAGTATTACTAGTGCAACAGGTCAGTTATATATACCATCGGCTATACAAATTAATTATGCAGAAAATAGTTTGGTAACCTTACGTAAATCTGGGCAGGAAATTAGTTGGAATCCTGACCCTAATAGCCCAAACAAAAAAGTAATTATCTTGATAATGTATAACGCTTATACCTCAAGATTAGTGTACCCATCAATGCCAGAAAAAGATATTATTATATTACAAAAGGAAGTAGATGATACTGGCAGTTATACATTAACAAGCAACGACTTAAAAGATTTAATATTAAACAGCTCTTCTTATATTGAAGTTGGCAGAGGAAATTATGCAACATTTAAAGATAATAATGACTCTACAAAAAATGTTTTTGTAACAGCACTTACTACTTCAAAACAACCAGTTACAGTTATTAACTAATATACTCCTATTTTAGTTAAACTATAAATCCTAAGCATAATTGCTTGGGATTTATAATTTATATATCAAAAAACTATCTGTACCTGAACGCTATTTTCTTATTAAGTTTGAAGCATGAGATATTTACTGCTACTAATTTGTTTTTATACGATGTCTGCATTTGCACAAAACAAACAGCCTTCAAAAACGGAAATCAATTTATTAGAGCAATTAATGCAATCTAAACCCGAACAATTTCAGCAAATCATTAACCAAAAAGATAGTCTGCGGGTGCAAATTGTGTATACCAAAATAGATAGAAATAAAAGAAACAAACCAACTTTTACAGATTATATTTTTAACTTAAATAACAATACTTACTTCTACCCTGCTAGTACTGTAAAAATGCCTATAGCTTTTTTGGCGTTAGAAAAACTAAACAGCCTTAAACAATATGGTATTGATATGAACACGCTAATGGTAACAGATAGTAATTTTTATGGGCAAGATAAAGTATACACCAACCCAACTGCAAAAGATAGCAGAGCAACGATGGCCAATTATATTAAGCAGATTTTTTTGGTAAGCGATAACGATGCGTTTAATAGATTGTACGAGTTTTTAGGTCAGGCTTATATAAAAGAAAAGCTAGCACGCAAAGGGTTCGCTGATGTAACCATTAGGCATCGCTTACAAATAAGTTTAACCCAAGCCCAAAACAAAGCCACTAATCCTATTAACTTTTACGATACAACGGGCAGGTTGTTGTACCACCAAGATGGGCAATATAGTAATGCCATTTTTCCAGACTTGGATGTTGCTATTGGTAAAGGCTATTACAAAGGCAACCAATTAGTTAATCAGCCATTTAGTTTTAACGATAAGAACAGGGTGTACTTGCAAGATTTACATCATATACTGCAAAGTGTATTATTTGCACAATATGTACCAGCCAAACAACAATTTAATTTTACACCTACCGATTACAATTTTGTAAAACAGTGGATGAGTGCATACCCACGAGAAAGTGCTTATCCTAATTACGACACAGCCAACCATTGGGATGCCTATTGCAAGTTTTTACTATTTGGTAGTGCCAAAGGCAGCTTACCACCCAATATTAGGGTCTTTAATAAAGTGGGTGATGCCTATGGGTTTTTAACAGATGTTGCCTACGTAATAGATACCGACAAAAAAATTGAATTTATGTTAAGTGCTACCATACTTTGTAATGGCGATGGTGTGTTTAATGATGATATATACGATTACGAAACAATAGG
>JBBQLL010000083.1:0-3122 GCA_038327865.1 Chitinophagales bacterium
GTAGGTACCATAAGCTGCATAACTGTGGTTGAAAGGATTACCATTGGTGGTGTCTATTACCCTGCCATCGCCCATCTGCCAATACCATTTGTTTAAATTGCCCGCACCGGCTTTGCTCGTATCGGTAAACGTGACTGGTCTAGTCGCGCAATAAAAATTAGCGGCATATTTAAAACCCGCACTCGGTAAAGGGTTCACAACCGTGGATTTTGTCACCGTATCGCTATAACATCCAGCATTATTTAGAGAATACAAAGCAATATTGTAAGTACTGGCAGCAGTAAATTTTTTTACAGGATTTTGCAATGTACTGAATGTGCCATCTCCAAAATCCCAAAACCAATTGGTAATAGGTTGGTTATTAGCATTCGTTTCATCATTAAATCGCAGAGAATCTGATAAGCAGCCATCAAACAAAATAGAAAAACCAGTAATTGGTCTAGCAAAAACTTTTACCATATAACTAATAGGTTGGGTATTTGAACAACCAGTGGCATCGGTAATAGTAGTAATGGTATAAGTAACATTTGCCGAAGGCGAAACTGTAAAAATATATGGCGAAGTAAGAATATTATTTACCTTAAAAGTATCTATACCATTATTATAAACAATTGCCCAAGGTGCTCTACCTGTTAATGATATATTTAAGGTTTTAGTTTTACCTATGCACAAGGTATCACCACCGCTAAAACTAGCCGTAGGCAAAGGATTTACAACAATATTTATTGAATCATTTTTATTAGAGGTACCACTTGAACAAGGTGTACCATCTGTAACTTTAGTAATGACGTAGGTAGTTGTAACTTTTGGCGATACCATCAGTAAAACACGTGACGATGGTATTTGACTAACCGTATCGGCTGTTATGCCATCGTTGTAATATAAAGTCCACGGAGCTTTACCAGTAAGAGTAATACTTAATATTTTAGAGCTACCATTGCAAATGGTATCATCTGCACCAAAAATAGCTGTTGCAGTAGGATAAATAGTAATAGGTAAACTATCGGTAAAACTACCACAGCCTTGCACATTGGCAGTAACATAATAAGTACCAGAATTTGCTACAGTTGCGTTTGGAATAATTGGATTATAAATATTACTATTAAAACCATTAGGACCAGACCATGCATAATTGGTATTAGAAATTAAATTGGCTTGTAGTTGCAAATTGTTACCATTACAAATATTATTTACCACCAAAGGAGTTAGCGCTGCAATACCATAATTTGAGAAATAGCCTAGTCTTGTGCCAGTAGTAGAACCTCCGTTTAAAAAGCCAAGATGAAATAAACCTAACGAATTGTTTACTTGTGTAGCCACACCAGCAGGTACTAATGCATTTAAGTTTGGTAAATTATTTATTGAAATTCTAGCGGCTTGCCAAATGCCATTTGTACCACCCACGGGCGAAAACAAACTTGGCGTAATAATACCTGATTGCCCGTTTAATTGAAAACCATTGATATCGGTGGTTTTACACAAAATATTCAAGTAAAATGTTTCTGAGGTAGATCTTACAAATGATACCGTTGAAGAACCTGTACATTTAATATTTGGCAATGATGTAGCTGCCACTTCTTGCCCAATACCAGTGAACTGCAACACATAAACAGGATTTGAGGTTGTAATATAGGCTGTAGCATTGGCTAAAATTCCTTCATAAGACTGCCCACGATTAATATTTGCAACTACATTGCCATCAAAAGAAATTTGCGTATTATCTATAGTAGCCCAAATGTAAAAGAAATCAACATTAGGATAACCTGAATAATTCAAAGCTCCTCTAACAATAATAAACTCACTACCTGTATTTTGTTCGGGTACAATCTGATCGCCTATCAAATCTAAATTTGTACCCAACAATAAAGAATCATCATAAATAGTAACTGCAATTGGTTTTGTAGATTTTACAATAGAGCCACCCATGTGAGTCCCAGCAGCACTACTTGCAGCAATTACTGCATAAGATTGCCCTTGGTTTAAAGTAATAGTAAATGGAACACCTGCTGCATGGCCAATAGAATCTGGTTGTGTTAGTGTAACGGTAATATTAGTATTATCTTCAGTAGCTACAATTGCAAAGCCACTGTGCGCCATAGGTGTTAAGGGTGTTTTGTTTGCAAACCTTGTTTGAGCTGGTATTATAAAAGCATTACCAAGGCTTATTTTACCTTTTAAGGGGAAAATTTCTGGGTTATACTTTTGTCCAACTTCATAATACGCAGAAATATTGGCAGTTGCTGTAATTTTTAAACCATAGTTGGTAATAGTATTACCTGGTTTGTTTTCTATACTATTTATTTGATCAGTAACGTCTATGGTGGTGGCCGAGTTGCTATTTAAATGCGTTGTGTAAGGTATAAAGTTAGGGTTAGATGGTTGCGAAATAACGATATCGGCTGGCTGAGAATAAGTGGCCATCCTAAAAACAATCGGCTTATTTTCATGACCAGGAGTTACAGCTGGTGCAGCAAACCAAAAAGAAGTATCTACCTGAGCAGTACTATCATAACAAACAATAAAAAGTAAAATAAAAAGTAAAAATAATTTTGTACACTTCATACAACAATTTCAAATAAGGCAATGAAATTACTTATTTACAACCACAGTATTATAATAGACCTGAATAAATGAATAATAATGACATATTAGTTACGTTAAACTTATACAAACCATAGTGTTGTTACTCTTTTTTAACAATCACCAAAGGTTTCATTTGCCAATCTCGTCATATCACAAAAGTAAAAGCCCATTTGAACGAACAAATGCTTATAAAAGCCTTGCAAGAAGGTGCTAAATGTGCATTTAGCCAATTGATTAATGCCTACCAGCACATGGTATTTAATGTAGCATTAGGCATTGTTCAACAACACCAAGAAGCAGAAGATATTGCGCAGGAAGTATTTATTCAAGTACACCAATCTATTAAAGAATTTAAAGGCGAGGCTAAATTATCTACATGGTTGTACCGCATTGCTATCACAAAATCGTTAGACTGGCAACGTCGCAAAACCAGAAAAAAGCGTTTTGTTGTGGTTCAAAACTTATTTGGTTTAAATAATGACGTATTACACGAAACTCCTGAATTTCATCACCCTGGCGTTTCAATGGAAAATAAAGAG
>JBBQLL010000084.1:0-2723 GCA_038327865.1 Chitinophagales bacterium
CGCAATGTTTGTGACAATTGTTTATTAAGATGCAAAGCATTTTCAGCCATACCTAATTGTCGTAACCAATACTGCACAATGGTTCTATCAAAATCATCACCACCTAAGTAGGTATCGCCATTGGTACTTAACACCTCAAAAATTCCGCTGGTAATTTTAAGAATCGATACATCAAATGTGCCACCACCTAAATCGTAAACAGCAATGGTTTTCTCTTCATCTTTTGCTAATCCTAAGCCATAAGCAAGGCTTGCTGCCGTTGGTTCATTTACTATTCGCAACACATCTAAACCAGCCAATTTACCCGCATCTCTTGTAGCTTGGCGTTGTGCATCGTTAAAATATGCAGGCACAGTAATAACGGCTTTGGTGACAGGTGTTTTTAAAATATGCTCTGCACGTTGCTTTAGTTCTTTTAAAATAAAAGACGACAATTCAATAGGCGAATAAAACGTACTACCAACCTGCACTTTTACCAAGCTATCGGTATTATCATCAATCACTTTATATGTAAAAAAAACCGCATTGTTCTTTACATCGTTATAGCTTTTACCCATTAATCGCTTGGCACTAAAAATGGTATTTTGCGGTTCGGTTTCTAAAAATAATTTTGCCTCCTCGCCTACTGTTGCATTGCCTAAACTATCAAAATGAATAATACTTGGCACTAAACTACTCGTATTAAATTCTTTTAATGCAACTGGCTGTTTTGTTTCTGGATGAATAATTGCTACCAAACTATTGGTAGTTCCTAAATCTATCCCAACAATCATTTCTGCTTGTTGCAAACTACCTGTTGCTATATTAATTGAAATTTTTGCCATGGTTTAAAAAGTAAATGCTAGAATGTAAAAGATTGGCAAAAATAAGGTGTGTTACCTTTATCCGATTACTGTAACAATAAAAGCAGTTATATTTTCCTTCTTGCACTAATTGGCATTTAAAACATTCGCCTATTACTAAAATACAAATCACCCGCTAGTGTAGTAGGTGATTTGTAAAGCGGGTGTAAATAAATACTAGAATGATGACATTCGATTCAATTTTATATTTAAATATGTCGTCTATAACTTAAAATTTTGCCAATATTTGTTAAGGTTGTTTCGAAACTTCGGTAGGCCTTTTGTGTGGTAATTGCTGTATTGGTCGATTTTCGGTTTGTGGTAATTGATTATTTGTAGGTCTCTTTTCTGATTGTGTTTGCGGAAAATTACCTCGTTTATCATTTTTAGGTTGTGACGGTGAAGTGCTTGGTCGTCCATCTCTATCTTTACCCCAATTACGGCTGTTTATAGGTTTAATTGGTATGGTATTTTGGGCAGGTGGTATTACCATTGGTTTTATTTCACCTCTAGGTGGTGGTGTTTGATCTGGTATCTTATTACCGAGACGATTACTCCTAATATCTCCTACATTACCCTTATTCTCGTTTCCATTGTTGCCTTTAATTGGTAGTTTGTTATCTAGTGTTGTTATCGTATTCCCGTCAGGTCTTTCGGCAGTTTCTGGCTGTCTATTCGGCATATTATTTACAGGTTTATTATAGTCACCAACCATATTACCACGTGGATTCTCATTGGTATTTGGTTGTGCTATTGGGTTATTGCTGTTTCTTACATTGGGGCGATAAATATTAAAACCTCTATTATCAATGTTATTGGTTGGTCTTGCAGTGTTATTTACCCTAATAGTATTTATCCTGCTACCAGTAAAGCGTTCTGCATCTTGCTTTTCTGGGCCACTTATATACTTAGTATTTCTATAAACATTAGTGTTATTAATAATTGTGGTGTTGTTAATGATGACTGTATTTTGGTCGTTCCTTATATAGTAATTACTAACATTTTGACTATTGATATATCTGTTAGGCACAAAGTTCCAATGGTTATTAGGTATTGAACCAAACCCAATATTAATACTAATACCAGGCCCAAGAGGTGCCCAACCATAATAGCTATCACTTCTTCTCCAGCTAACCCAAGCAGGCGCCCAATCGTAACCAGGCACCCAAGCCCAACCATAAAAAGGGTCTTCTATCCATCTACCATAATGAAAAGGTGCCCAGCCCCAAGCATAATCCGAGGCCCATGTCCAACCATAATCTGTGTAAGCCCAATGCCCTCCTGTACGGTAAGGTGCAAAATTTCTTTCGTTAGATACCCAAACACGGCCATAATTTTGATAATCAACCCAACGGCCGTAAGGGCTTAATTCGTTATAAAAAACATCCATACTCACTGATGGTTCATCTTGATATTGTTGTGGTTGATTGTATTGTTGCGAAGTACTGGATTGGGTAGCATAACAACCCGTACCAACAATAGCTATCATTAAACAATATGTAGCTATTTTTAAATAAGTTTTCATAAAGCTAATATTAAGGGTGATTAAAATAATTTAATATTTTATAAGAAAATATAGTGCCATATAATAGACAAAATTTTTTATCCTTAGTTTAAGAATAGATACAATGTAAATTTTATTGTGAACTAAGGTTTTCTATCGGTAAAACAAATGATAACTCGAATTAAGGATAAAATATTGTAAAATTTTAACAAAGTTATTTACCATTCTACATGCAGCCGTAATGCCAATAAATGCACAGGGCCTCTATCTTTATTATTTCCAGGGTTGTTTACAAATTGATAATCGGGGCTAAGAAAAATCTTCTTCCAAATGTTGCAACTATAATAAATTTCTACAATTCCTTCAGTATCATAATT
>JBBQLL010000085.1:0-2673 GCA_038327865.1 Chitinophagales bacterium
GTCGTTATTCGGGTCAAACCCATCTATGAAAATTATTGGTCTCCTTACAACCTTATTTGTACAATTATTACCATCGTCTTTAAAAAAGAAATAGGCGGTATCCTTTACATCAATATAAGTTCTGTTTACTTTTTGCTGGTAGCTTATTGGTGGGTTACCATAAATGGCATTTTGTTGAGCTAATGCCACAGGGTCTGGGTCTATCACCCATTTACGACCTCCGCCTTTACCGCCTTTGCAGGCAGTGAGTGGATATTCTATTTT
The DNA here is from genome assembly GCA_038327865.1 of Chitinophagales bacterium. Classification (GTDB taxonomy): domain Bacteria; phylum Bacteroidota; class Bacteroidia; order Chitinophagales; family Chitinophagaceae; genus Parasediminibacterium. The sequence goes on from JBBQLL010000085.1 coordinate 265, forward strand.
TTTTGTTTTAGCTAAAATCTTAAAAGGATTGCCGTACCTAATCGAATGCCCTATAACATCAAAACCTATCACCACTATTCTACCAATTAATGTTTTGCCTACTTTTTTTATAATTTTAGAAAAAAATCCCCTTGCTTGAGCAGTTGTACTAAAGGGGTCATTCACCACCCATTCCCCTTGCCCATCACCAAAATCAATTCTAATTTGAGTAATAGTTAAAGCTGAATTTTTAAGAAAGTAAGCTGGGTCTAAATAAAAGGTATAATCTTCTCCTTCTACAAATAATTCATTGTCTGCAATTATTGGAGATGCTATAAATGTAGTTTGATCAAAATAGGGGCTGCGTGATCTGTTTGCAACATCTGTAAGTTGCCCATTTTGTAAAGAATCTACCAAGCCATCTACATAAGCATTGCTATCTAGCGTATTGTATTTATAAAAAAGCAGCCCGATTGGTATGGCATTTACCTCTGCTTTGTTGGTATTTAATTTACTATCTAATAACTCCGGCGTTAGCCAAGTTGAGTTATTGTAGGCTGAATTGTATAACTCGTAATAGGCTTGTACCAAATGCCTCGGGGATGAAGTGTCAGTTAAATTTTCCTGTGCTTTAAAGCGTTCAATATCTGCAATAGGCATTACCCTGTCATACAAAATATTACTTGTAATAAAAGTTTTGTTTAGTTGAGCTAATTTGTAATCGGCTTGTTGAATGTATGGTAATGTATCCCAATTTATTGTTTGAGCGTCTGTACTAAACGGCGTAAGAATAACACTATATATAATTGCTATCGTGACTATAATTTTTTTCATCATAAATATTTTAAAGGTTTTTAAAAGATTAGTAAGTTTTATAGTTAAGCCTAAACTTACCTTCTGTTATTCTTACTGTTTTGTTTTGTGGAATATTAAATGCATCAAAACTAAATGTGCCAACGATGATTTTATTTGTCTTATCCAATTCATTAATATTAATTACGCCAGTTCTTATTGAGTCTGTTCTAAAAATATCACTAGGATTACCAATTGTATTATCGTAAAGAGCACTAAATTTTGTATTAGGGTTTCCTAAATTATATATCCCGACATTAATATTAGGTATCTTAATTAATCCAATTCCTAATGCTTCATTTCCTTTATTTGCTCCTAATAGCAGTGAAGTATCTCCAACGAAATCTTTTGTGTTACAATTAGCACAATTGTCGGGCTCATACAAAACACCATCTACTTTGCATTGAAAATAAAAGGTTGGTAAATGGTCTTTTTTGCAACTAGTATTTAGAAGTATATAAGAAAAAATAATAATTAATAGCGTTTTCATTTTTTAAATTTTTAATATGTGAATGAAATTAAATTTTATAATTAAGCCTAAACTTACCTTCTGTAACTCTTACTGTTTTGTTTTGTGGAATATTAAATGCATCAAAATTGAATGTACCCACGATGATTTTATTTGTCTTATCCAATTCAGTAATATTAATTGCGCCTGTTCTTATCGAGTCTGTTCTAAAAATGTCACTAGGATTACCAATTGTGTTATCAAAAGAACCTGTTGAGTTATTATCTAATAGTAATTTTTTAAAAGTATATGAACCCGTTGAGATTGCCTGTTTCCTTATAGCAATACCGATACCCCCGGTAGAAACATTCATACCCAAAAGCAACAATGAATCTCCGAAAAGTTCAGTTGTCCTACAATTAGCACAATTATCTGGTTCATACAAAACTCCATCTACTTTACATTGAAAATAAAAGGTTGGTAAATGGTCTTTTTTACAGTTAGTATTTAGCAGTATAAAAGACAAAATAAAAATTAATAGAATCTTCATTTTTTTTAAATTTTATTATTTATAAATTAATTTTTACTTCTACGAGGGCTTGTTACAAGATATTACCCATTTTATTTTAATAAAAAATAGGTTGAAACGGCATATATCCTTCTTTGCATTAGCAAAAAAATGTGTATAACCAAAATAAAATAACAAGTGATTTTGTAAGTATAATTTTTAAACCTTAAAATAATCTTTAAAAAATTAAAAGGATGGGGGCAATGTAGTAATCGTAAATATAGTGTTACGAATGCTGTGGCTTACATCAGCATCTGTTCGGTTACCTTTGGTTTGACGTGGTTTTGTTTTAAACATAGAGTTAAAGAAAAATATACAAACGTTTATAATATTATTCAAGACTTTTTTATGAATTTCATTTGGTATCTATTTTACTATCTATTAGGTCGGGCGTAAGCCGGGGTGAATTATAAGCGCTCGGAAATGTGTGATTTTGTTAGTTTTTAGTAATCAGAATATTTCAGGCGAAAACTACCTTCCGTGATATTTACAGTAGCATTTTGTATAGGATTAAAAGCATTAAAACTAAAGGTGGCCTCAATTATTTTCTTGGTTTTATCGA
>JBBQLL010000086.1:0-2501 GCA_038327865.1 Chitinophagales bacterium
CAGCAACAGCCTAAAGATAGCCGTAAAGTAATATACGGTGTGCTGGTTGCAGCGTTATTAATAACATGGGGCTACATTATTTATGATAAGAGCCAAACCAAAGGATTAGTTGCCGCTAAGGAAATGCAAATTGTAAGTGCTACTAGTGCAAAAGATTCTATTCAACAAGATTTTAATTTGGCATCTGCAAAATTAGATTCAATGGCAGGCACTAACGTAAAATTACAAGGCGCATTAGCTGAAAAAAATGATGATATTATTAAATTAAAGCAAAATATTAATGGTATTTTACGTAATAAAAATGCCACTGCATCTGAGTTGAAACAAGCTAAAAGTATGATTGCTGAGTTAAATGGCAAGATTGATAATTTGTTTGCAGACTTAGAAAAAGCAAAAGCAGAAAATCAACAATTAACAGTTGCAAACACACAATTAAGTACAGATAAGCAGCAGCTATCTGTAGAAAAACAAGCCATTGCTGATAACCTTGCAGCTACTGATGCCGCTAAGAAAAATGTAGAAGATTTAGCATCCACACTTCACGCATCAAATTTAGCAATTGCAGCATTTACAATAAAAAATAGTGGTAAAGAAAAAGAAACATCCACTGCCAAACGTGCAAATTTGTTACGTTTTTCTTTCGATTTAGATGAAAACCGAATAGCACCAAGTGGTAATAAAGAAATTTATATTGCTGTAATAGGTCCTGATGGTAAAGCCATAACTAAGGGAACCACATTTACAACAAGAGACGCTGGCGAAAAAACTTATACTGAAAAAATAGATGTAATGTACGAGCAAGGTAAAAGAAAACCTGTAAGTTTTGATTGGAAGCAAGAAGGTGCTAGCTATCAAACTGGTGACTATACAATTCAGATTTATCATAACGGATTTAAAATAGGTGAAGGCACAAAAACATTGAAGAAAGGTGGCTTATTTAGCTAATTAATCCTATGCACTTTAAAACGCAAGGGCAACCGTAATGGTTGCTTTTGTTGTTATTAACCATCATACTTTTATATAACGCTGTTACTTTTTTACAACCTAATGGTAGTAATAAAAAAAACTTTTGTAACTCTGCGGTAAAATTGCTTGTATGACAGAAAAAAACATTTCGGTAATTGGTGCTGGTACAATGGGTAATGGTATTGCACACGTATTTGCACAACATGGTTTTATAGTAACCTTAATTGATGTTAGTACTACGCAACTAACCAAAGCCATTGCAACCATTACAAAAAACTTAGACAGGCAAATAACAAAAGGTACTATCACTGAAGCAGAAAAAATTCAAACACTAGCCAATATTACCACACAAAATAGTATTGAAGCTGGTGTAAAAAATGCAGCATTGGTGGTTGAAGCTGCTACAGAAAACAGTGACTTAAAGCTAAAAATATTTAAGCAAATAGATGAATTTGCACCCACAACAGCCATTCTTGCATCTAACACATCGTCTATTTCTATTACTAAAATAGCGAGTGTAACAAAACGGCCAGAAGCTGTAATAGGTATGCATTTTATGAACCCTGTACCTGTAATGAAATTGGTTGAAATAATTAATGGTTATGCTACTGCAACAACGGTTACAGAAACCATTGTTGCACTATGTAAGCAACTACAAAAAGTACCTTGCGTTGTAAATGATTATCCAGGTTTTATTGCCAATAAAATTTTAATGCCAATGATAAATGAAGCTATTTATAGCTTGTACGAGGGCATTGCTGGTGTTACAGAAATTGATACCATAATGAAACTCGGAATGGCCCACCCAATGGGGCCTTTGCAATTAGCTGATTTTATTGGTTTAGACGTTTGCTTAAGTATTTTAAACGTATTAAAAGATGGTTTTGGCAACCCCAAATATGCACCTTGCCCCTTGCTAGTAAATATGGTAATGGCAGGCAAACTAGGCATTAAAAGCGGCGAAGGATTTTACACTTATCTTGCCGATAACAAAGCATTACAAGTAAGCAAGATATTTAGTACAAAATAGCAAGTTCATGTTTTTTATTCTTTCAAAACTTTTCTATTTCTTTATAGTGCCTTTTAATTGGGTGGTAATACTTTTTTTTATTGCCGTATTTATTAAAAATAAGCAGTTAAAAAAGAAATTAGTAATAAGCATTGTAGTAATAATAACCATTTTCTCAAACCCTTATATTTTTTACAAAGCACTACATGCTTGGCAAATAAACCAATCAGAATTAAAAGCTGGCAAGCAGTACCAAGCAGGCATTATTTTAGGTGGATTAACTGATTCTGATAGAAGCGGTAAAAGTTATTTTAATGAAGCAAGCGATAGATTTATACAAACACTAAAATTATATAATCAAGGAGTTATTAAGAAAATTATTGTTACGAGACCGTTGCAAAACGCTTCTTATCTCAAATTACGATAGATTAACATTTTTTCTGTCATTATAACTATATATTCTATGCCATTTTATTGTTTTAACCTTTAAAAGAGGGCTTTCTTGCCCTTTTATTTGGGTTATTCC
>JBBQLL010000087.1:0-2365 GCA_038327865.1 Chitinophagales bacterium
GTAAAATGCAGCTATTGTGTGTAACCATTTTGGGTGAACGATACAATCTGCATCTGTTGTGATTATTAATGTGCCACTTGCTTGTGCTACCGCTATTTCAATTGCTTTCTTTTTATAGCTGTTTATTTTTTCTGTTACAAATTCTTTTAATGAAATGAGTTTTACATTTTGTGCTGCATGGCTTTTTACAAGGCTGGCTGTTGCATCTTCTGAATGGTCGTCTACTACAATGATCTCTAATAAATGTGATGGATAATTGTTTTGTAGAATTGATTGTAGACAGTTGTTTATATTTTGTTCTTCATTGCGGGCGGGGATTATTACGCTTATTGGGGTATGGTTGATTGGTTGATTGGTTGATTGATTGATTGTGGGAATCGCTGTGAAAGCAAAACGATAGTATATAATTATAGAAAAGTAAAGTGCTGAAAGTATTAATGCTATAATTAAAAAAATATTCATTAATTAATTTTTACCTGCAAGTTTATTTGCCTCTTTAATAATTTCTGTCGGGTAATTTGATAATTGTAAAATTTTAATTGCATTACGGGATTTGAGTTCGCCGTGTTTTAATTTATGGTCAAAAACCAATTCGTCGTTTTTTATATCTTCTACAAAATGGTACAAATCATAGTCCGTTTGTAAAAGCGAAACCAACTCTATATCATGCGAAGAAACGAAAACAATATTGCCTTTTTTATTTAAATAAGATAAAATTGATTTTGCTGCAGCTATCCGTTCAATCGTATTTGTACCTTTAAAAACTTCATCTAAAATAAATAAGTGCTGACAATCATTTTTTGATTCCTCAATTAGGTTGCCAATTGCTGTTACTTCTTTAAAGTAATAACTACTTCCTTCCAATAAATTATCTGATATACGTATTGATGAAAATACTTTTAAAAAGGGCGTTTCAAAACTATCTGCAAAGCAGGTATAAATTGTTTGCGCTAAGATTGAATTAATAACTACAGCCCTTATGAAAGTAGATTTACCCGACATGTTGGAGCCTGTAATTAATATACTTTTATTTTTTACACAGATAGAATTTGCTACACAATTTTGTACAAGTGGATGATATACATTTTTTAATTCTAATTCTTTTTTTGCTTCTTTAAAAACGGGGCTTATAAATTTATTTGCGCCACTTCGTAAAGATGCTACGGAAAGTGCTGCATCAATATTGCCCACATAGCTAAAGAGTAAATCAATATCCTGTTTTTTATTTTGAATTGTATTTATTACACCATAAAATGCATGGATTTCAATTAGAAAAAATGCTTTTATTATTTCAAAAAACATTAATAATAATTCTACTAACTCGTTATTACCATAACTACCAAAATTTAGTAATAGAAATTTTCTTTTAAATTCTTTCAGAGCCAAAATACTTTCTTTGACTTTTACATTCTGAAATGGAATAGCTCTTTTTGAAAACTTTTCTGAAATATCTATAAGTAAATTAAGTTGTGGAAATGAAATTAAATATTTGTTTATATTTTTTTTGTTTATGTAGTGCAACACCACATTAATTGTTATCGGCAGCATTAGCCAAATAAGCAATACAGGAAATTTAATTGATAAGGTTAGCATGAGTATTACAACTAACGTATCTAATAAATATAAATTCGCATATTGCGGTTTTTCTAATGCGGTTTCTTTTATTAATGGGGCAATGTAATAAGCGTTGTCATTGTTTAATTGCGATAACAAAAACTGTGCGTTTTCTCTTTCAGTTTTATTTTCTGTAAAGAAATTTATCTGCACATCAAACTCTTTTAAATCCGCTAAATTATTGGTAGGTTCGGTAAGTGTATTATAAAAAAATTGTTGCCCGGGTTTACTATTTGTCCTATCAAGAAAAGCAAATAACTCTTTGAAATCTATATCTCCTATTGTTTGTGCAGTGAGTTTATGAAAGGGAACTTTGTTATTTATGCCAGCGTAGTTTTCTATTAAATCGAAATTACGATAGTTAATTTTTGGTTTGCCCCAATCTTCGCTAAGTTGTTTTATAAATTTTCTCTTCGTTTTTTTCATTAATAAAAATGATATAAAAGCAAAAAGCCACAATAAGAAAAGAGATAAAATTATATAATACACGTTAAAATATTTGTTCAATAATGGTATGCCGTACAAGTAAGTGACACAACTATGATGGGCATAGCTGCTGTTTTAGCCCACACTACGATTTGTTTGTTGTCCCAACTTCTAATACTCAACCTTAACAAAAATAATTTTTTGCAATTTAAAATCATTGTTTATCTTTAGATAGTTGTTTAAACAACTATATGCTCAACAACCAATTTAAAAGAGGGGAATTATACAGTTTCATAACTGGCAAGGCGAGTACTGCTCTTGCACG
>JBBQLL010000088.1:0-2312 GCA_038327865.1 Chitinophagales bacterium
AAGTACCAAAAAAGAGGAATAGCAATAACATCTTCTTCGTGAGATATACCTATAGCTACTTTAATTTTATTCGTTCTAACTATATTTCCACTTATCCACATGGCAATTGAAAAACCGCAATTCTTGATTTTATTACAGAACTCAGAATTAGTAATTTGTATATTATCGTACACATTATATACCGACTCCTTTATTATCCTATTATTTATTGCATCAATTTGATTGCAATCAAAATGAAGCAAATTTGTAGAAATATCTACAGAATTAAGTTCATTAATTAACCCTTGTACATCTAAACAATCCAATTTATCATCATCACCAATTACCCATGTAAAATCTGTTTTTGATAATTCAAAGCATTTTTGAATATTACCAATCATACCTAGATTACTTTCATTCCTAATTTTTTGAAGTAAAATTGTACTAGTAAATTCTTGTAAAAAATTGTTAGTATCATCGGTACTAGCATTATCAATAACTAATAGATTAATTTCATTAGTATATGAGGCAAATATTTTATTAATAGAATTAAGTTGTTTTTTCAAAAAAACAGCACGGTTATAAGTTGGTATAGCAATTGTCAACTTTTTTTCTAAAGCATTCATAAGATATAAATTGTTTACATATTAACCACCCACTCAATCATTTCGTTTAATGCTTTATCATAAGATAATTCTGGCACCCACCCAAAATCTTTAGTTGCTTTTGATACATCTGCAATAAACACTTTTTGATCAGAACAACGCCAAGGCAACATTTTAAAATTTAATGACACATCTACCTCTTTCTCTAAAAAGATAAATAGCTCTAGCAAGGACAAGCTATTAGCCTGCCCACCGCCAACATTATAAGCTTGCCCTGCGGTAACATCAATATTTGCAATAGCTTTAAAATAACAGTTTATTAAATCTTGGGCAAAAAGTACATCTCTTACCTGCTTACCGCTTCCAGAAATAGTGAATGGCTCTTTTAATGCACCACTTTTTGTATCTAATGCCTGTTTTACAAACCACCCAATCCAACCTTGGTCTGGTGTAGCAAATTGACGACCGCCAAATATAGAACTGTGCCTAAATACAATGGTTTTCAAACCAAACATTTTAGCATAATCTAACATGTATTGATCTGTTGCCCCTTTTGAACAACCGTAAGGCGATTGAAAATCAAGTGGCAATAATTCATCAAATCCATTTTCGTAGCCTATTGGTTTATAACGCGTAATGGTTTCTTCGTATTCTATAAACTCTAAATCGCCATATACTTTATTGGTTGATGAATAGGTAACTATTGTTTGTGGCGTAAATTTTCTTACTGCCTCTAATACATTATTGCCACCTACTACATTCACTTCAAAATCAAAACGAGGGTTATCTAAAGAAGTAGTCATAGCTACTTGGCCAGCTAAATGAAATATAATATCTGGTTTACAGTCTCTTACAGCGTATTCTACATCATTATACGAACGAATATCAGAATGATAGAATTTAAATTTTCCAAGCGTTTTTAACCATTCTAAATTCTTTTCAGTGCCAGTTCGATATAAATTGTCGAATACAAATAATTCATCGCCTTTCTTTAAAACTTCTGCGGCCAAATTTGACCCTAAAAAGCCACAACCACCAGTAATTAAGTATTTCATAATAATATTTATTTAACTAATATAATTTTTAATTACATCAGCCATATAATCATAATGGCTACCATTTAAACCTGGCCAAACACCTAGCCAAAATGATCGATTCATGATAATATCGGTATTGGTTAAATCACCAACCACCCTATGTTCAATACCAGCGTAAGCCGGCTGACGTAATAAATTACCAGCGAACATTAATCTTGTCCCAATTTTTTTCTCCTCTAAATGTTGCACTATCATATGCCTATCGCTGGCATCGCCGTCACGTAAGGTTAATAAAAATCCAAACCATGAAGGGTTACTATTGGGTGTTGTTTCTGGTAAAATAAAAATGTCTTCAAATTGCTTCATACGCTCATATAAGGCTGCAAAGTTTTCTCTTCGCCTTTCTATAAAACGATCTACTTTTCGTAATTGTGACAAGCCAATAGCAGCTTGCATATCGGTAACCTTCAAGTTAAACCCAATATGCGAATAGGTATATTTATGATCGTAACCAAAAGGTAAAGAACCCAATTGCTGCCCAAATCGACACCCACATGTATTGTCTTTACCAGGCTCACAATAACAATCACGCCCCCAATCTCTAAAACTTTCTGCTATTTTTACCAATTCGGGGTTATTTACTACCACTGCACCACCCTCACCCATAGTTAAATGGTGTGCAGGATAGAAT
>JBBQLL010000089.1:0-2137 GCA_038327865.1 Chitinophagales bacterium
AAAAACGGCATCGTGCACTTCATCAGGACGACAGTTTGGTTTGTCAACCTTATTTATTACAACAATTGGTTTTAAGCCAAGCGCCAAAGCTTTTTGTAATACAAAACGTGTTTGCGGCATTGGTCCTTCAAAAGCATCTACCAGCAAAACCACGCCATCAGCCATTTTAAGTACACGCTCCACTTCACCACCAAAGTCACTGTGACCTGGTGTATCGATAACATTTATTTTGTAGCCTTCGTACACTACAGCAGCATTTTTACTAAAAATAGTAATACCACGCTCTCTTTCAAGGTCGTTGCTGTCCATTATTAAATCACCGGTATCCTGATTGTCTCTGAATACTTTAGTAGAATGAAGAATCTTATCTACCAACGTTGTTTTACCGTGATCTACGTGTGCAATAATTGCGATGTTGCGAATATTCATTTATTAAATTTATTGCCCCGTCACTTTTACGGAGCTGTTTTTGAGTGTGCAAAAGTACGGGAATTATACGGGATGACAAGGTGAAAGATGGAAGTTGATATTGTGGTAATGTTAAATGTTAGTCTAGACAAAGACCTTACTTAAATTGAGTAGCGACGTCTAATTGCGATTTTTCAGCTTATTTTTAAATGTGATATAGTCTAAAAAATAGATGACCCGCAAAGAAAAGCTTGTAAATTGATTACCCGCAATGACATTTTGTGCGTTTTTAAAATAATTTTTCTCAAAAGAACGGCTAAAATTCTGCCCAATATTTTTCCATGCAACTGAAACAAAACTACCAGGGGTAAACTGCCAGTTGTAAAGCATATCTACTGCTAAAAAATTAAAGTTCTGGTTTACATTTTTGGTGAAGGGACGATCAGGTGTATTTAAATTTCCATTGATATCGAGCCGGTAAAATTGTTGAGGATTAACTTTTGCAAATGAATGCCTGGCTCTAAAAGACAGCCCCATTTTATTATTAAAATTGTATTTCAAATTAAATAAGTTTTCTACATTATTTATATTTCTGCGAGAAAATATAATAGTGTCATTGGCTACACTACCTGTGTAAATAGTATTTGCCCAGCCGGATTCGTTTTTATTATTTTCTACTCCAATATTTTCTTCAATTGAAAATTTGCTGTTGAATCTTATCTTACCTCCAAGCCCGTAATTAAATGATTTGCGATTGAAGTTTCCTCCATACCGGGTGGAAGCGCTTATATTCCACGATAACTTTTTTGCATCATTGCTACCCACATAACTATATATACCTCCGCCACCTTTATTTTTTACTACCCTGCCAAAATCCCGAGGTTCATAAAAATCATTACTTGCAAAACGGTAAAATATCCCAATACCAAGCTGCCAAAGCTTTTTAGTTTGCGCATTAAAATTGTAATTGATTCTACCTGTCTGATACATGAATTCTTTTCTTTTGAAAATATCTATAGGCGTTACCAAGCGGCTGTAGCCTCCATTGAAATTCATATTAATACTGTTATGCCACCCCTTTGGTTTATTCCAGTTATAGCCTGCGAAACCATTATTTTCTAAAGAATTGTTGTTGGTAAAATAACCGAGGTCACTTTTATTGAACTTGGCATTTGTAAGTTCCTGATTAAGGCTAAAATTAAATTTACCACTCGTTTTACCAAACGAAAGATTGTGTGAATAGCCCGTAGTGATTTTTCTGTTTGTCTCAATAATATTGCTGATGCTTACCTGTCCACTAACATTCCAAGTGTTGGATTTGTCGTTAATATTAAAAAGTGCGGCGGCAACATCCGCATCATAATCTTTACCATTACGCAATACACTGGTATTTACAAAAGATACACTGCTGTTGTGTTTAAGCGTTTGATCCAACACAAACACATTGTAATTTGTGAGTGGATCAGTTTCAAATTTTCTTGTATTGTTATTGGCATCTTCCACAATGGCATACTGCGGTTTTGTAATAGAATTTAAAAACCCTACGCCCAATCCTTTTTGAGTACGCCCACTTATTTTGGTAGCATTTATAAGTTTACTCTGCCCGGGATTTTTTATTACTTTTTCACTGGCTGAAGTGCTGCCATATACATCGTTATAATGAATGGGTTGCCCACCAATTCTTCTGCTGTAAAAAAGGTCGCCTTTGTTAAACAACTCTGTTCCTTCG
>JBBQLL010000090.1:0-1620 GCA_038327865.1 Chitinophagales bacterium
CTGATAAAGACGAAAAACTGAGTTGTTTGCTATGCTTTTCCATGCCTCTAAGATACGTATTTTAACCTAATATATTGACTATCAAGTTATTATGACATAGTTTATTTTTAAATTGATTCAAGTAGTCTTGCAACGGTCTCAAAGCGATAAGAACGTACAACGTGTGACGCAACCCAAGCATAATAGTTGTACCAAACGTTGGTTACATAAAAAATTCTTAGTTTACAAAACTGAAAGTTTAGTAAAGCAGACGTAAGAAAACGAAACATCCATTAACGCAAATTGGCAAATGTGAGCCACAAAAAAGCCACCTCAAAAGCGAGGTGGCTTCAACTATCATATTCCGTAGCATCAAAAAGATGCGTTATACATTTTTCTTAGCGTCATCTAAAAACTTAGCCAAACCAATATCGGTTAATGGGTGCTTTAACAAACCTAAAATCGATTCTAACGGGCAAGTACAAACATTTGCACCTGCTTCTGCACATTGTATAATATGGTTAGCACTACGAATAGAGGCTGCCAAAATTTGAGAATCAAAACCTTGAATGGTATAAATATTAGCAATTTGTGCAATTAATTGTACGCCATCCCAACCGCTATCATCAATACGGCCAATAAATGGAGAGATATAGGTTGCACCAGCTTTTGCTGCTAAAATAGCTTGCCCAGCACTAAAGATTAAGGTACAATTTGTTTTAATGCCATTATCGGTAAAGTATTTAATGGCTTTAATACCATCTTTAATCATGGGTATTTTTACCACAATATTTGGGTGAATAGCAGCCAATAATTTGCCTTCTGCTACCATTTCTTCATAAGTGGTAGATAATACTTCGGCACTAATATCACCATCTACCATTTCGCAAATGGTTTTATAATGTTGCATTTGGGCAGCTTTGCCTTTAATGCCTTCTTTAGCCATTAACGATGGATTGGTAGTAACACCATCCAAAATACCTAGATCGTTTGCTTCCTTAATTTGAGCAAGATTTGCTGTGTCAATAAAAAATTTCATGGAGTATAATTTGAGAATTTGAAAGATACCATCAGAATTCTAAACATTGCCCTTAAAGGATAAGGGTAAAAAAAGTGGCAGACTACTTCCATCGCACCGCTACAACCGTTTATCCTTGCTGTATTCCTACCCTGGGGAGGTTCAACAGGAGCTGGTCGTGTAAGGCCTGCCGCTGCAAATGTAAGGGTTGCTTTGTATTTATAAAACATTAATTGTGTGGGCTAAAAAAATTGGTGGCTGATGTATGAATGATAGACGTTAGATGGCTTTGTTTGTGCCTATTGTGGCTATGTGGTAAGAAAAAAAGTTAAAATAGGGTTTGCACACCATGTTCTAGCCTAAACTCATGCTGTAACAACCATTTTTTTCTCCAAAGCCCACCGCTATAGCCAGTTAAACTTTTATCAGTACCAATAACCCGGTGGCAAGGCACAATGATGGCAATTTTGTTTTTACCGTTAGTAGTAGCTGCTGCACGAATGCATTTTGGGTCACCAAGGCGCTTTGCAAGATCTAAATAGCTAATGGTTTTGCCAAAGTCTATTTCTAATAATTCATTCCACACACGCGTTTGAAAAATGGTACCTTCTTGGTGCACAGGA
>JBBQLL010000091.1:0-1603 GCA_038327865.1 Chitinophagales bacterium
TTGCGCATTTCTAACCTTGTAATAACAGTGAAAATGATATCACATTCGCTGCTTACTTCAAACTGCCCTGGTAAAAAACCCCTCTCGCCTTTGTACACGGTAATGCCTCTGCCTAAACCATTTACCAAAGCAAATTTTATGGCTTCGCTTTTGCCAGAAATAATGGTAACGTCTGTAAATGCTTGCAAACCTACAACCACATTGTTAATAGTATGTGTAACATAATTATCTATACCAAAATAAATTTGCATCCCAAAGTATCCCGGCTAATTTCGTGGTGGGTGTTTGTGAAATTTAGTAGCAAGTATAGTATTACAAATGGTAGCAATAACCTCTGATGAATAGTCGAATTTTGGCAGATATTAATTGACTAATTGGCAAGATACTTCTTCATGACCATTAGTATATGTAAAAAAAACAGCTTCATGAAACAAAGCAGCAGTTTTCAGTAATAGTAATTCGTCACCAACAATATTTTCTATAGTAGCCGAACTTATAGCAGCCTCAATTACATTGTTAGTATGTTATATATTATGATAAAAAGATGCTTGTATAAACCTACTTCCAACTCGTTTATAAGAAGAGTATATACCTTGTCATATTGCATGTGTAAATATAAAAAAATGGTTAATAAATTACCTATTCGGCAGTCTCATGTTTTAAGATTATGTTACCAATTTTTTGGCAACGAAACAATTCTTTTACCCGCTGATAGTAAGCTTCATTGAGCACAATTTGATTTTCGGTTGCTACAGATTGTAGCCTTGGTGCTGTATTTACAACATCAACAATTACAGTATAGTCTAAGCATTTTAAACTTGAAGAACCAATATTACCAGAAATCATTTCGCCAGAATTAATACCGATGGTGATTTAAGGAGTAAAATTTATATTTTAGGAATTTTGATAATAAGTTTTGTAAAAAATAGTGTTTTACTTAACAATCACCACATTTTTAGCTTCTAGTATTGGCAAATTCTTAAATCGCAAAATAATATTTGCCGTTACTACCACATCGCGTTGGCAATAATCTACTATGCGTTGCAAGTTTTTTTCTTTGTAATACACTTCTTGTACCATGCTGCCATTGATATCTGTTTTAGATGTTGGTATACCTAAAACGTTGGCTAATAAGTGTAGGGTGATATAGTTTTTATAGTCGCCGAAGCGCCACCATGCAAGAGTATCAAACATTTTTACATCCCATGGTCGCTTATCTTGCAGCTGTAAATAGTAAGGTAAGGGCAGATTGTTGATGAGTAATCGGCGGCAAATAAAGGGGATATCAAACTCTCTTATATTGTGCCCACCAAACTGAAACTGTTTTTGATGCTGGTACATTTTATCACAAAGGGCAACAAAGTCTTGCAATAATTTACGCTCATCATCACCATATACACTTTTCATTTTTAAACAAGTTTGCTGATGCTCGTCTTCATAAAAAAAAGCAGTAGAAATACAGATTATTTTTCCGAATTCTGCCAAAATTCCTGCACGCATGGTATAACTTTCTTCGGGAGAAATATTTTCTGGCACGGTTTTAGAAATTTTATCCCACCAAAGCGTTTGCCACTCAGGTTTAAGGTGTTGATAACTTTTTTCT
>JBBQLL010000092.1:0-1533 GCA_038327865.1 Chitinophagales bacterium
CAATCTTAAAAATTTAGGATGTGTAAGTCTTTTTTTGGCTTTAGATAACCGTAACTGTGGGTCAGGAAACGTAATCCATATATCGGTTACTTCATTGGGAGCAAAATAGTTGGTTAATTTATCAATTTCTGTACGTAAAAATGCCACATTGTGCAATCCTTCGTCCAGTGCAGTTTTTGCGCCACGCCAAATGCGGTTACCTTTTATATCTACACCTATTGTATTAATAGTGGCATCTAATCTTGCCAAGCCCACGGTATATTCGCCTTTGCCACATGCCAATTCTAAAGTAATGGGGTGTTTGTTTTTAAAGTAAATATGCCAGTTACCGATCATGTTTTCAGGTTTTTCTAACACATTGTTAAATGTTTTAATGGCCTGAAACCTGATTAATTTTTTATGCGACATTTATGGTATTTAAAAACGGCAAATATAGAGCCTTAGAGCCTTATTTGGAGGACAGCTATGAACTAGATTTACAAATGACAAGTAAGTAATTCTACAAATTTTTAATTTCAATTTGTAATGTATGCATGTTACCCACAAAACATGTATCAGCTTAATGGACCAGCATTAAAATAGGCTAATATTTTTTCATAATCTTGTATACCCAACAAGGTTAGTTTTCTTTTTGGGACGATCAAGTTAGGGTTTGGGTGGTATTTGGTCTCAATTTTTGTTTCTATAACAATATTTCCCGAATTAATGTATTTTTTGTTTTCGATGCCAATAAATATAATTTCTTGTATGTGTATTTTATCTATTTTAAAATTATTCTTATTTATCTGAAAAATTTCTTTGCTAAACACATTTGTTTTCTCTATGTCTTTTAGTGCAGTCTTTTTTATATATGAGTAGGGATTTTTTTCATCACCTCTTTCTTGCGCCAACTCAATATCGGCAAACAAATTACCTAGCCGCGTTGAATTCTCTAAGCTTACTTTATTGTTAAGTTCGAGCCCAACGATAATATCATTAATTGTAATTACTAAGTAAATACTTTTTGTAAATAATCCGTGGTTTTGTAATGCAATAAAATGGTTACAATCGTTAAGCCTGAAATCCTTCAATATCATTTTAAGGTTATGGGTTAATAGCTTTTTTCGAAAATGACAAATTACCAATTATTAAAGTATTATTACATACTAACTGCAAATATTGACTATTGTTGTGTAGTAAATTTCTATAAATTATAAACTACAACAATTATAGACAAAAAGGTTTAAAATAATGATTTTAATAAAAGTATTAAGCAATAGTAGTGCCATAGGCATAATAATTTTCGAAGTAATGGCTTTTAAAACCGAAAGTATCAAGTATAATAGTGTACAAGTATGGGGTAAGCCAATGATAAACTCTTCAAAAAAATTTGAGGTGGTAAACAAAAACAACAAATAGGATATTTATTAAACAAAAAATCCTTGCAAGTTTTCATCTGCAAGGGTTTTTTAAATTTGCTGTAGGGGAAGGGATCGAACCTTCACGAGGCAGTTAGCCGTAGCACAAAGTTGAGTGGTCTACCCTGGTCGAACT